>JANMBU010000056.1:0-86842 GCA_031360575.1 Gemmatimonadaceae bacterium | reverse complement strand
TGGACGCGCCTGGTTCGCCGGACGACGACGACACGTAGACGTTCGGGGCCTTCGCGGCCAGGGCGGTGACGACGTTAGGCTCGTTCGACTTCGAGATCAGGTCCGCCTTGACCGTGTTGGTCACGCTGCCTGACGCTTCGCGCGTGCTGGTCAGCCCGGCTCCCGTCACGACGACTTCCGACAGCGTCACCGGACTCGCGACGAGCGCGAAATCGAGCGAGCTGGGGCCACCGCTGAGTGACACGACGCGCGACAGCGGGCGGAACCCGATCAGTCGAGCCGTCACCGTGACCGGTCCGTTGGTGACGCGCGCCGCGGGAACCACTATGGTATAGCGCCCCCCTTCGTCGGTCTGCGCCCCGAGCCTGAGAGCCTCGACGTAGACGCTGACCCCGTTGATCGGGGAACCCGCCTCGTTGGTGACTCGACCGGTGATGGTCGCCGACGCTTGCGCGCGCGCGATGTGGGGCGCCGTGACCAGCGCCGCCGCGAAAGCGAGCAGCCTACAAATTCTGCTTCGCATGCATCCTCTCCCTAATCAGGGCCATTTTTTTCCGGGGGCCGACGGGAGCCGGTCCGGACCTGTGCGACGAGACTACGCTCCGCCGGCCCACCTGTCAACATTTGGTAAAGACGTGCGCGTCCGGGGAACTTCTGCCGGTTGCGGCGCAGCGGAACCGCCGCCGGGCTCTCCGCGATTCGCTATCTTGGGTGCGGTACTTTCGTGAATGCGAGCGTGGCGGAACTGGTAGACGCGCCAGCCTTAGGAGCTGGTGAGGCAACTCGTCCGGGTTCGAGTCCCGGCGCTCGCACTCGTCGCTCACGAACCGGTTCGGGAACAGGCGCGCATGACCGAAGCTTTACACCGTGTGCGCCACGTGAGGTGGTGCCCCGATGCTGATCCCCATGCCGACGACCCAGTCGATCGCCGATGCACGCCATTGTGAGTTGGTCACGCGCGAACACGCGCGGACCTTCACGCTCGCGAGTCGCTTTCTCCCGCCAGAGAAGCGACGCGCGGCATTCGCGGTGTACGCGTTCTGTCGAACCGCTGACGACATTGTCGATGACGCGGTGCCCGGAGGCCCCTCTGCATCAACGGCGATCGCGGCGTATCGGGGGTTGCTCGACCAGGCGATTGCCGGCACGCCCGAGGGTCCGGTCTTTCGCGAACTGGTCCGCGCAGTCGCCATGTTTCGAATTCCCTCGCGGGTCCTGCACGACCTCGTTGGGGGCGTCGCGCGCGACCTCGATGGCGCGGCGCGCCCGGCGAGCTGGCACGACCTCGCCGAGTACTGCGAAGGCGTCGCCAGCACGGTCGGCGAGATGTGCGCGTACGTCTTCGGGGTCAGTGGCGGCCGTGACGCCGAGGTGCGGGCGGTACTCTACGCCAGAACGTTAGGCCTGGCGATGCAGCTGACCAACATCCTGCGCGACGTTGGCGAGGACGCGGCGCGCGGGCGCTGCTACCTCCCGAGCGACGAACTGGCGGCATTCGGCCTGACGCGCGAGGACGTCCTCACCGGTGGTGCAGCACTGGCCGGCGATGAGCGGTGGCGGCCGATGATGGCGTTCCAGATCGGCCGCGCACGCGCGCTCTACGAGGCCTCGGCCCCCGGCCTGTCGATGCTGGCCGCCGATTCTCGCCGCTGCGCGGTCGCCTGCGCGACCGGCTATGCAGCGATTCTCGAGGCCATCGAAGCGCAGGACTACGACACGCTGACGCGTCGAGCCCGCGTCCCGATGGGCCGCCGCGCCGCGCTGCTCTTCCAGGTATGGCGCGACGACGGGACGAGAGCGTTGCCCGCACCACGCGTCGAGGGCGCGATGCTACCGTGGGATGGATCGCTACGGTTGCCACGGAGCGCCACATGGGCCTGATTCACGCCGACCAGGCGGCATCACGGCCGACCGATCGGGTTGCCACTGCGCTCGTCCTCGCACACGTCGTACTGATCGGCTTCAGCACGATCGCGCTGACCACGTTCCTCGCTGGCACACCACCAGCGTGGCTGCAAACCGAGAGCAGCCAGCTCGCGCTTCGCCTCGGCTGGAAATTTTCGGGCCCGACCTATGTGATTCTTGGCGCACTCGCGGCGCTGACGCATGCCGGAGCGCGAATCGGCTGGCGCCGGGCCGCCGCACTCGCTGCAGCGGGTACCTTCATTTCGCTCGCGGCCGAGCTGACCGGGACGAGCACCGGGCTCCCCTTCGGGCCGTACTCGTACACGACCCTGCTCGGCTGGCGCGTCGCGGGGCTGGTGCCCTTCCCGATCCCGCTGTCTTGGTTCTACATGGTCTATTGTTCGCTGGCGATTCTCGGGCGGCTGCTCCCGGCGCGAGATGACGTCCGGACGCGCCTCGTCTGGGCAGCGTTAGGCGGACTGACGTTGACGGCATGGGATGTCTCGATGGATCCGGCAATGTCGTTTGCCACCGCCCATTGGCTCTGGCACACCTCGGGCTTCTTCTATGGGATGCCGCTGCTCAACTGGTTCGGCTGGTGGCTGACCGGCAGCGTGGTCGCATTCGCGATGGTGTCGATCGCACGGCCGACGGCGATCGCCGCGCGGATCTCGCCGTCAGCACTGCCTCTCTGGCTCTACGCGGTGAATGGTGTTTTCCCGATCGCCATCTGCGTGAGGCACGAGCTCTGGTGGGCGGCCGGACTCGGCGCGATCGCGATGCTAGTGCCGTTGGGCCTTGCCCTCCGCGCCCGGCATCGTTTGGCGGAGACGGTGTTTCGAGCGTTATCGCACGCCCGGCCCAGCGAACGAACGGCTGGTTCCGTCTCCGCTCTCTCCGGCGACTGATCGCGTGCGGGTCGTAGTCATCGGGAGCGGGTTCGGCGGACTCGCTTCGGCGATTCGTTTGCGCGCCGCCGGCCACGAGGTCGTCGTCCTCGAAAAGCTGGACAAGCCCGGCGGGCGCGCCTACGTCTTCGAGCAGGACGGATTCACCTTCGACGCCGGCCCGACGATCATAACGGCGCCAGCGTTGATCGACGACCTGTTCGCGCTCAGCGGGCGTCGCACCGCCGATTACGTGACCCTTGCGCCGATCGACCCGTACTACAACGTCCGGTTCGAGGATGGCTCGGTGTTCAGTTACGGCAGCGACCGCGCGAATGTCGAGCGACAGGTTGCTGCGTGGAGTCCTGGCGACGTTGAGGGATACCGGCGGTTCGCCGCTGAGGCGGAACAGATCTTCGCCGCGGGATTCCCGCTGATCGACAAGCCATTCACGCGCATCCGCGACATGCTGCGCGTATTGCCGAGCCTCGTCCGTCTGCGCGCAGACCGGCCAGTCGCGCGGATGGTAGAGCGCAACATCCGGGATCCGCGGCTGCAGCAGGTGTTCGGCTTTCACCCGCTGCTGATCGGCGGCAATCCGTTCGACACGACATCGGTCTACGCGATGATTCACGCGCTCGAACGTCGATGGGGTGTGTGGTTCGCGATGGGCGGAACGGGCGCCCTCGTGCGCGGCCTGGCCCGCCTGTTTGAAGACATGGGAGGCGAACTTCGACTCGGTGCGGAGGTCCAGGAAATACTGGTCGACGAGCGCAGCCGCCTCGCCCGCGGCGTCAGGCTCGCGCGAGGCGAAGTGGTTCCGGCAGACATCGTCGTCAGCAACGCCGACGTTGCGACGACATACACGCGGATGTTGCCGCGCGCGGTTCGCAAGCGGAACAGTGATGCCCGCTGGCGGCGCACGCGATATTCGATGTCGTTATTCGTGCTCTACTTCGGGACGAAGCGGAAGTACGAAAATGTCGCGCACCATGAAATTTTGATGGGGCCGCGCTACGAAGGGCTGCTCAGCGACATCTTTCGCGGCCGCGCCCTGTCGAAGGATTTCTCGATTTACCTGCACCGGCCGACGGCAACGGACCCGTCGCTCGCGCCGCCAGGATGCGATGCCTTCTATGCCCTGGCTCCGGTTCCCAACCTGCGGTCGCCCACTGACTGGGCCGCGGCGGCCAAGCCGTACCGCGACTCGATCGTGCAGTATCTCGAGGATCGCTACCTGCCCGGGCTATCGACAGAGATCGTCACCGAACGCGCCGTCGACCCGCGATACTTTCGCGACACGTTAGGCGCGCACCTCGGCAGCGCCTTCAGCGTCGAGCCGGTGCTGACGCAATCGGCATGGTTCCGTCCGCATAACCGCAGCGAGGACGTTGCAAACCTCTATTTTGCCGGTGCCGGAACTCATCCCGGGGCTGGGCTTCCCGGCGTGATCAGTTCGGGGAAGATCGTCGCCGATCTGGTGGCCGCGACGATCTAAGCGGGGCGGAGCAGCGCGACAGTGCCCTCCGCTGACGGCAACCGGTTGCCTCGCCACCCCGCTTACCCCCCGGTTATCTTTAGTCGTGCGGGCGGTGCACGCCCGGTGTCCGATAATCGCTGAGCGCCATGGAAATCCAGATCAAGACAAAGAAGAGCGAGGGGCTCGAGCGGCTTCTCGAAGTGTCGGTCTCGGTCGAGACCGTGCGCGTCGCCGAGGACAAGGCCGCGAAGAAGTATGCGACGCAGGCCCGGCTCCCCGGATTCCGGCCCGGCAAGGCGCCGGCGGCGATCGTCCGGAAGAAGTTCGGTGAGGCGATCCGGCAGGCCGCGCTCGAGACGCTCGTCCAGGACGCATTCAAGGAAGTGATGGAACGCGAGAAGCTGCAGCCGGCGTCGCAGCCCCACGTGCATGACCTTCACTTCGACGAGGGAAAGCCCCTCACCTTCGAGCTCCACGTTGAGGTGCGCCCGGAAGTGAAGCTCGATCGGACGAGCGGCTTTCGCGTCAAGCGCCCGGAGAAGAATGTCGGCGAGACCCAACTCTCCGAGCAGCTCGATACCCTCCGCGATCAGCGCGCGGCGTGGACGCCGGTAGACGGGAAGCCGATGCCTGGCGATCAGGTGACGGTCAACCTCGCGACTGCAGAAGACGGCGGCGCGATGAGCGACGCGAAGGAATACCGCCTCGTCATCGGCGAGGGCCAGGCGATCGCGGCCATCGAGGAGCTGATTCTCGAGGCAGCGCCCGGCCAGACGATCGAGCGACCGGTGAAATGGCCAGAGGATTTCCCGGACGAAGCGCAGCGCGGCAAGACAAAGCCCGTTCGCGTCGAGTTGCTCGACGTGAAGCGCAAGTCGCTTCCTGCACTCGACGACGCATTCGCGCGCGAAGTCGGCGACTTCGATTCGCTCGACGCGCTCAAGACCGCGGTGAAGGCGGACCTCGAGTCGCACGCCGAGCGCGATTCGGAATCCCAGCTGCGGCAGCAACTCATCGACGAAGTCATCTCGGCGAATCCGTTCGACGTTCCCGAGGGCTGGGTCGCCGAGCTGAGCGACTCGTATCTCAAGCAGTTCCAGGTGCCGGAAGAGGAGCGCCCGCGGTTCGCGCAGGAATTCCGGCCAGTCGCCGAGCGGCAGGTGCGGCGCGACCTGGTGATCGAGACGATCGCCGAACGCGAAGGCCTGACGGCGACCGAGGCGGACATCGACGACCGGGTCGCCGACGTCGCGAACAAGCGCGGTTCGAATCCGTCGGAGGTCTACGCCTCGCTGCAGAAGGCCGGACGGCTCCGCGAGATCGAGCGGAGCATCACGGAAGAGAAAGTGTTCACGTGGTTGAAGGAGCGGAATACGGTCGAGTGAGCCGCGTCTCCGCCTAACGCGAAACGCAACGATTCAGAACCACCACAGGGACGATGAACGACATGGCAACGATCTACCCGCCGTACGTGATCGAGCGCTCGAGCCGTGGAGAGCGCACGTACGACATCTTCTCGCGGCTCCTGATGGACCGCATCATCTTCCTCGGGACGCCGATCAACGACGACGTCGCGAACATCATCATCGCGCAGCTGCTCTACTTGCAGGCGGACAACCCGGACCGGGACATCCACCTCTACATCAACTCGCCGGGCGGCAGCGTTTCGGCCGGGTTGGCGATTTACGATACGATGCAGTTCCTGAAGAGTCCTGTGAATACGATCTGCATGGGTCTCGCGGCGAGCATGGGCGCGTTCCTCCTCGCGGCCGGACGCAAGGGCAAGCGGCTGGCGCTGCCGCACTCGCGGATCATGATCCACCAGCCGTCGGGCGGCGCCCAGGGCACAGCGGCCGACATCGAGATTCAGGCAAGGGAAATTCTCTACCTCCGGCACCAGATGAACGAGCTGATGTCGAAGCACACGGGTCAGCCGGTCGAGCAGATCGAGCGCGACATCGTCCGCGACAAGTTCATGAGCGCGCCGGAAGCGGTAACGTACGGCTTGATCGACACGGTCATCACGCATCGCGGCGAAATTCCGCTCGAACCAGCGCCGGCGCCGGTCAAGTAGGCCAGTTCTTGTCAATGGCGAACGGGCATGTGAAAGATTTCACGATGCCCGCCGCCGAATGATGTTGCTTGACCGCTTCGGCGGCGTCTGTTAGTTCTCGTGGGGCAGCTGATGTTCGACGCCCCATCGCGTCCCCCCGTTTCCGAGCGCCATGTCGCACGACAAACACCTTCGCTGCTCGTTCTGCGGAAAGTCCAAGGACTCGGTCCGGAAGTTCATCTCCGGCCCCTCGGTCTACATCTGCAATGAGTGCATCGCCCTCTGCAACGAGATCCTGGCGGAGGACGAGGAGCGCGAGGTTGCCGAAGCGATTACGCAGGTCCCGTCGCCGCAGGAGATCAAGGACGTCCTCGACCAGTACGTGATCGGTCAGGAAAAGGCGAAGAAGGCGCTCGCGGTCGCGGTCTACAATCACTACAAGCGCATCAACGTCCAGTCGGTTCGTGACGACGATGTGGAGCTGGACAAGTCGAACATCCTGCTCATCGGTCCCACCGGCACTGGCAAGACGCTGCTTGCGCAGACGCTGGCGAGGATTCTCGACGTGCCGTTCACCATCGCTGACGCGACGACGCTGACTGAAGCAGGCTACGTCGGTGAAGATGTCGAGAATATCCTGGTCCGGCTCCTCCAGGCGGGCGATTTCAACGTCGCCGAGTGCGAGCGTGGCATCGTCTACATCGACGAGATCGACAAGATCGCGCGGAAGAGCGAGAACCCGAGCATCACGCGCGACGTCAGCGGCGAGGGGGTGCAGCAGGCGCTGCTAAAGATCCTCGAGGGCACGGTCGCGTCCGTGCCGCCGCAGGGTGGTCGCAAGCATCCGCAGCAGGAGTACATCCAGATCAATACCAAGGACATCCTCTTCATCTGCGGCGGAGCCTTTGATGGTCTGGAAAAAATCATCGAGGCTCGTACCGGCCGGAAGCAGATCGGCTTCGGCAACACGAGCATCGGCGGCACGGGGAGCAAGGGCGAAGTCGCCCGCCTCGACGAATCGGATATCAAGAAGAATCCGTTCGTCGAAGTGGAGCCGGACGACATGCTCCGCTATGGGCTGATCCCCGAACTCGTCGGTCGCCTTCCGGTGACCGTTGCGTTGCAGGCGCTCGACGAAGAGGCGCTGGTGCGCATCCTCAAGGAACCAAAGAACGCGCTGACCAAGCAGTACACGAAGCTGTTCGAGCTGGAGAACACCAAGCTTGCATTCGATGAGGGCGCGCTTCGCGCCGTCGCGCAGAGGGCGCTCAAGCGCGGCACGGGCGCGCGCGGCTTGCGGGCGATTCTCGAGGAGCTGCTCACGGACGTCATGTTCGACCTGCCGAGCCGCGAGGACGTGACCGAAGTGCGCGTCACTGAGGCAACGGTGATGAACAAGCAGCCTCCCCTGCTCGAGATCTCCCCGAAGCGCCAGAAGAAGGAAGCATAGGCGCGTCGAGCGATTCGAAATCGCGAACGACTGCAACGAGGCCGGCGCATCGCGCCGGCCTCGTTGCGTTGAGCGTCTCGGAGGCCCCAGGCCCGCACGGGGATCGTCCACGCATCTCGGATCCTTTTCACGAATCACGCATCTACAGCACCCACGCGACCGGCGTCGACCCAACCCGATCGCCGCCCAGCACTCGGCGGGATCACCTGAGCCGCGCTAGATTGACCCCCTATGTCCCCCCTGTATTTCCGCGATACCGAAAAGTTCGAGATCACGGAGCGGCTGCCCGTCCTGCCGCTCCGCGACCTCGTGCTGTTTCCGTACGTCGTGACGCCGCTGCTCGTCGGGCGACCAGCGACGCTCGCGGCGCTCGAGGCCGCAGTGGCCGACGACCGTTGGATCCTGCTCGTCGCCCAGCGGGCGGCCGAAGTCGAGGAGCCGGCGGCGGCTGACCTCCACCGGACGGGCGTCGTCGGGCGGGTGCTGCAGTTCAACCGACTGCCTAACGGCACGGCGAAGGTGCTGGTCGAGGGGGTCGCCCGCGCTCGCGTCAGCCGCTACGCACCGGCCGCCGGGCACCTTCGCGCCGTCGCCGCGCCGGCGCCGCTGAGCAGCGCGGGGAGTGGCGATGAGACTGACGCCGAGTCCGAGGCGAGCCAGTCCCGCGCCGCGCTCGAGCTGTTCGAGGAGTACGTCGCGCTCCACCGCAGGCTTCCGGCCGAAGTGACGGCGATGGTACAGGGGGCGCCGAGTGCGCAGCAGCGCGCATATGGAATCGCGGCGCACCTCACCATCGCCACCGAGCGGCGACAGGAATTGCTCGAGATCGACAGCTTCGACACCCTCGTCCGCCGCCTCGTCGCGACGCTCACCGGGGAGATCGAGCTGCTCCGCCTCGAGCGCAAGATCGACGACGACGTCCGCGGGACGCTATTCCGGAACCAGCGCGAGTTCTACCTGCAGGAGCAGCTCAAGGCGATTCACCGCGAACTCGGCCAGGAGGATGGCGACGATCTCGCCGACCTCGAAGCGCAGCTCGCCGCGAAGGCGCTGCCTGACGCGGTGCGAACGCGCGCGGCGCGCGAGCTGCGGCGGCTACGGAAGATGTCGTCGATGTCCCCGGAGTCCACGGTGGCGCGCGGCTTTCTCGACTGGGTGGTCGCGCTGCCGTGGACCGAGCGGACCGACGCGCACCCCGATATCGCGAAGGCGAAAGCCGCGCTCGACGCCGACCACCACGGCCTCGAGGACGTGAAGGAGCGAATCCTCGATTACATCGCGGTGCTGGCACTGGTCGAGAAGCCCGAGGCGCCAATCCTTTGCCTCGTCGGACCGCCGGGGGTCGGCAAGACTTCGCTCGGCCGGTCGATCGCCCGCGCGCTCGGGCGAAGCTTCGCGCGGATGTCGTTAGGCGGCGTGCGCGACGAGGCCGAGATTCGCGGCCATCGCCGTACCTACATCGGCGCAATGCCGGGACGCGTGATCCAGGCGATGCGGAAGGCCGCCGTGGTCAACCCGGTGATTCTCCTCGACGAGATCGACAAGCTGGGCAACGACTACCGGGGCGATCCGTCGGCAGCGTTGCTCGAGGTACTCGATCCAGAACAGAATCGCGCCTTCAACGACCACTTCCTCGAGGTGGACTACGATCTCTCGCAGGTGTTGTTCGTGACGACGGCGAACAGCCTGGCGGGTATCCCGGAGCCGCTCCGCGACCGGATGGAGATCATCCGCTTGCCCGGGTACCTCGACCAGGAGAAGCTGGCGATCGCGCGCCGCTTTCTCGTCCCCCGACAGCTCGAGCGGAACGGGATCGACCCCGCACGCGTCACCATCGACGACGCGGCGCTGAACGGCATGCTCCGCGGCTACACTCGAGAAGCGGGAGTCCGGGAGCTCGAGCGTCGAATCGCCCGGATGGCGCGGAAGCTGGCCCGGCGCGACGCGGAAGCCGCGGCGGACCGGCCGATGGACGGCCAACCGGATCGCCTGACGGTCACGGCCGCCGACCTGCACGGGCTGCTCGGCGTCGCGCCGTTTGATGACGACGACACCTCGCTCGATGACAAGATCGGCGTCGCCTGCGGGCTCGCCTACACCGCGGTCGGCGGCGAGACGCTCGAGATCGAGGTTACCGTCCTCCCCGGTCGCGGCAAGCTCGCGCTCACCGGGACGCTCGGCGACGTGATGAAGGAATCGGCCAGCGCGGCGATGAGTTATGTCCGCTCACGAGCCGGCGCGTTAGGCATCGATCGCGAGTTCCACCGGACACGCGACATCCACGTCCACATTCCCGCCGGCGCCACGCCGAAGGACGGACCGTCGGCAGGGATCGCGATCGCGACGGCGGTGTCGAGCGCGCTGACCGGCATCCCGGTGCGCGGCGACCTGGCGATGACAGGTGAAGTGACGCTGCGGGGCCGCGTGCTGCCCATCGGCGGGTTGAAGGAGAAGGCGGTCGCGGCGCATCGGCATGGAATTCGGCATATCATCATCCCGCAGGGGAATGCGCGCGACATCGAGGAGCTTCCCGCGGAAGTGCGTGAGGCAGTGGTCTTTCATCCGGTGCGAACGATGGACGAAGTGGTCTCGATCGCGCTTCGCGTGCAGCCGACGGCCGCGCGGGACGCACTGGGCGCGACAGCGCACTGATGACCGACGAGGCGAAAGACCGGGCGAGCGTGAACGACATCGACGACGCCGAGGTCGACACGACGCCGGCGGCCGGCGCGCGGAACAAGGATCCGTTGGTGATCCGCGACATCGAGTACCTCGGTCCGATGGCGTCGGAAACGAGTTGGCGGCCGATCCACACATATCCGGAAGTCGCATTCGGCGGCCGGTCGAACGTTGGGAAGTCGTCGCTCATCAACAAGCTCGTCCGGCGCAAAAAGCTGGCGCGAGTGAGCAACACGCCCGGGCGAACCCGCGAGATTCACTTTTTCCGCGTGAACGAGGACTTCGTGCTGGTCGACCTCCCGGGTTACGGGTACGCGCGCATCTCGAAGGAGCGCCGATCGGCATGGCAGCCGATGATCGAAGGGTTCCTGCGTCGGAGTCCGGGGGTTCGAGGGATCGTGCAGCTACTCGATTCACGACACAACCCGACAGCGGACGATGAACAGATGCTTGGCTTCCTCGGCGAGCTCGGGTTGCCGACGATCGTCGCGGCGACGAAGATCGACAAGCTGTCAAAGGGCGGCGTCGCGAAGCGTATCCGTGAAATCGGACGGCTGATCGGCATGGATGATTCGCAGATCATCCCCTTCAGCGCGGTAACCGGTGAAGGACGCGACGACTTGGCCAGCGCGATCGTGTCGCTGATCGCGCAGCCCTCATGGCGTGAGGAAACGAGTGATGTGGACAGCGGGCACTTCGGGACGACGACCGATGGCACACGTTAGGCGGCCGTCGACCGCGATGCGGGCGACCATGGTCGCGATGCGGATCGCGCTGGTGCTGGCCGGCGTTGCGGCGTGCGCGAGCGGGCCGGCCACCGCGACGCGGTCGGTGACGCCGGGGCCGGGCGAAAATCAGTCACGCCCGGTGACGACCCGGCTCGACACCGCGCCGCCGCTGGTGCCGCCGAACTATGGGACGTTGAAGCAGGATGACATCGCGATTCACGTCCAGGTGGGCCAGGTCCAGGTGCGAGCGATTCCGCTCGACGAATCTGTCATCCGCGTGCTCGCCCCGGACTCGTACCGGTCGCTCCGCGGTCTCCGTGAGAGCAAGCGCGACGCCGTCGATCGGCTGGCAGCGCGGTACCTGCTGCGCGAGCGGAATCTCTGGTTCGTCAACTTCTTCGGCCTCGCACCCGACGCGCGGTTCAATCCTGGCGAATTGACGCTGAGCGTCTCCGGGCGGGACTATCGCCCGCTCGAGGTGCTCGCCCTGAGCAACGGATTCGGCGAGCAGCGGCTGAACGTGCGCGAGACCCAGAGTGCGCTCTACCTGTTCGGGGACGGGATCGACCTCGCCCAGCCGATCGTGGTGCGAATGCAGGGGATCGAGGACGTCACGTGGGGAGCGATCGTGCAGCGCATCGAGCAGGAGCGCGCGCTGATCCGCGGCCGCGCGGCGCGGGGCGCACCGGCGCCCTGACGACGGCGCACGGCGCGGCTCGCGGTGTGGCACGCCAACGACGGCTGCTGCATTATGTTGGTGCGGTTGCGCCGTCCGCTTCGGTCACGGCGATCTCCCTCGAGGACCTCCATGGCGTTCCTTCCTCTCCGTCCGCTCGCCAGCCGCTCGGCCGAGCGCATCGAGCGTAAGTGGCTCGACCGGATCGAGCACGAGCTGACCGACGGCGCGACTGATCGTGCCCTGCTCTGCCGGCGCACGCTTGCCGAGCTGCTGGCGCCCGAGTACGCCGCCAACTGGGAGGAGGCGATCGATGACGACAAGCTGGCGTTAGGCACGCGGCTCGCCCTCGCCTCGCTCGATCCGCGCAACGTGACGCTCGAGCCGGAATACTATGCCGACTGCGACGACGCCCGATTCCAGAGGGTGAAGCCGCTGCTCTGGCTCTGGTATTCGTTCGACCGTTCGCCGTTAGGTGGCCAGGCGGTCGACCTCGGCGTTCGGCTCCGCCGCGTGCTGGCGCCACACATCTTCAAGCGTTGCGGCGAGAACTTCAAGGCATTCCAGAACGTCGAGTTCTCCTTCGGCTACAACATGGAGGT
This sequence comes from Gemmatimonadaceae bacterium, assembly GCA_031360575.1. Taxonomy (GTDB): domain Bacteria; phylum Gemmatimonadota; class Gemmatimonadetes; order Gemmatimonadales; family Gemmatimonadaceae; genus JABFXC01. The sequence goes on along the minus strand of JANMBU010000056.1, from coordinate 74,382 downwards.
TGGCGACAACGTCGTCGTCCACCGCCACGTGCTGCTCGACGATCGCGGCGGCATCGTCCTCGGCAACGACGTCTCGATCAGCGACTATGCGAACATCTACAGCCACACTCACAGCATCGTCGAGCAGCGCGAAGTGACCAACGCGGCGACGGTGCTCGACGACGGCGTGCGGATCACCTATCATGCGACGGTACTAGCCGGCGTGCACGTCGGGACGCAGGCGATGGTCGGCGCCCTCGCCGTTGCGACGAAGGATGTACGGCCGTTTCATGTCTACGTCGGGATCCCGGCGCGCAGCGTCCGCGTCAAACCTAACGCTCCGCACCACGAAGTCTGCCTGCCATCGGCACGGAAGAAGGAGCAGTAGCGGGCCGCTGAACGCGGTCGGCTGGCGCACCCGCCGTCAGAGGACGCGCAGCACGTCCTCGACTGGTCCGGCGTTGCCGGCGTGGAGCAGGTGGACGATCTCGCGAAGCGCTTCGCGTTCACGCGGCCAGGCGAATCGCTCGAGCGCGGCTCCGACGTTGAGCCATTCCGACCGGGTGTGCTCGGGGCCGACGACCACCGCCGCCGGCTCGGCGACGAACGCGGCGAAGACGACGGCCAGTTGCACCGTGTGCGTAGCGTGCAGGTAGAACGGATGGACCGTCACGTTGTAAAGGCGAATGGCGGTGAGTCCGGTCTCCTCCCGCAGTTCGCGGAGCGCCGCCTGCTCGGGCTCCTCGCCCTCCTCGATGCGCCCGTGCACTGTCTCCCACGCACTCGGACACCGAGTGTCCATCGCCCGCTGGAGAACGAGTACGCGCCATTCCGCCGGAAGCGGGCGGATGACGTAAACGTCGATCGTGCCGATTGAGAGCTGTGCCATTCGCCGCGAGTGTTGGGGTGCGGGAAAGGTAGCCCGCGTCGCAACGCCGCAGGACAGGCCGGAAATTGCGGTCACTGTCTCTCACGGATCGACGAGATCGAAATCGTCGAGCGATGTGACCAGCGCGGGGGCCGACGGCACCGCCAACGATTCGCGGGCCCGGCGGACGAGTGCCTCCGTGGCCGGCGGCAACGGGATATCCAGCACGCGCGAGACCTCGGCGAGGGAGGTCGCGCCGGCCGTGACGCGGTCGATGCCGCTCTCCCAGAGCCGGACCATGCCCCCCGCCCTCGCGGCGTCGGCAATCGTGTCAGTCGCCGCGCCGCTGGCGATCGCCCGTTCAATCTCCGGCGTGGTCACCATCGTCTCGATCACCGCGATGCGCCCCCGGAACCCGGTGCGTCCGCAGGCGGGGCATCCGCGTTCGCGCCAACGGTCGACCCCTGCCGGCACCCACCTGCCTAACGCCGGACCGGGAGTCGATCCGTCGCGTTCCCGGCACGCCTCGCAGAGGCGACGAAGCAGCCGTTGCGCGATTACCCCTTTCAACGAAGCGGCGACCTTGTAACGATCGACGCCGAGATCGTCGAGCCGCGCGACTGCTCCGGCGGCGTCAATCGTGTGCAGCGTGGACAGGACGAGGTGCCCGGTGAGTGCCGCCTGCACGGCGATCGATGCCGTTTCAGCGTCGCGGATTTCCCCGACGAGGATCACGTCGGGATCCTGACGCAGGATCGATCGCAGCGCCGAGGCGAAAGTAAGGCCCGTACGCGCGTTGACCTGAACCTGGACAATTCCGGAAAGCCGGTACTCGATCGGATCTTCGACCGTCACGATGTTGACGCCACGCTGCTGTATCGCGTGGAGCGCGGCATAGAGCGTAGTCGTCTTGCCCGAGCCCGTCGGACCGGTGACGAGCACGAGTCCTTCGCGGACCTCCAGCAACGTGCCGAGCCTGGGGAGCGCAGCCGCGGCGATGCCGAGGGAGTCGAGCGTCGCGCCACCCGCCCGGGTGTCGAGCACGCGAAGGACGACCTTCTCCCCGTGCGCGGCGGGGAGCGTCGAAACGCGGAGATCAACCTGCCCCGCGCCGATGTTAACCGTGATACGGCCATCCTGTGGACGGAGACGGTCGGCGATGTCGAGGCCGGCCATGATCTTGATGCGTGATACGAGCGGGACGCCGGTATCGGCATCGAGCGTCGTCACGTTGCGCAGCAGTCCGTCGATGCGATGCCTCACAGCGACCCCGGCTTGCTCACGCTCGAGGTGAATGTCGCTGGCACGCGCGCGGACACCGTCGCTGATGAGCGAATCGACCAGCCGGATGATCGTGCCGTCGAGCTTCGCGTCAGGCGGCGAGGTGGGCGCGCCGCGATCGGATGGGTCGCTCACCACGGCGTCGCTGTCGAGCTCCAGCGCGTCGAGGGTCGCGACGATGGTGAGTGGCGACGCGAGCAGGAAGCGAACCGCGCGCCCAGTGGCGAAGGCGAGCGCACGCTCGCAATCCAGGTCGAAGGGTGTGGACGTGGCGATCGTCAACGCGTGCGCGCTCACTTCCACCGGCACGATCTGGAAGCGCCGCGCCCAGTCGTCGCCGACGAGCGCGCGCGCCGCCTCAGCGGGAGGTGCACCGTCCCACGGCGCGATCCCCGAAACGGCCGCTGCTTCGGCGAGAAGCGCCGAGTCGCTGACGAGATGGCGGCGGACCGCAGTCAGCCAGAGGCTTTCACCCGGCGCCTCGAGGAGCTGCTTGAGCACGGCGCCGTGGAGCAGCCGTCCAAGCACCGGCTCGAGCCAGCGATCGCGGGGGGGTGGGTGCACGGTGGTCGTGAGCACGGGGCGAACTTGACGCCCTCACCGCTCAGCACCGTCATCAAACGACGGCAGTCACACGCAGCAGAGTGCCGCTAGAGAACGCTCCAGAATTCGCGCGCGACATCGAGGGAGAACGTCCAGCGTCCGTCGCGCAACCCGCGGGCGACGTCGACGCGCAACAGCTCGAAAGGGGTGAGCAGCCCGAGACCAAGCGACGGAAAGAATCCGTCCTTGGCGTTAGGAGACGTTGGCGGTCCATCGACCCAGATCGCGTGGGCAAAGGGCGCGATCGTGCCCTCCGCCGGCGCCCGGCCAAAACGCCCGAGCGGAATCGCTGGAAATGGCACCCGCGTGCGCAGCTCGAGGTGTCCCGACGCACCCGTCGCGGCGGCGAACGCGTGAAAGTCGTAGCCGGGTCCCGACGTTGGTCCGCCGAGGTAAACGAGTTCCTGTGGCGGAATCACGCCTGGGCTGGACGCGTGCGCGATCGTCGAACGGAGGGCCAGGGTCATCGCGCCTAACGGCCGCTCGCCGGACAGTGAGCCGGCGACGCGGAGGACCTGGCCCGCGCTGTCGGCCGACCGGCCGACCGGTGAGGTGAGCCGGAGTTCAGCCGCGCCCCGTACGGTGAAGCCCAGCGGAGCGGCGAACGTCGGACGCTCGACGGCGAGTGCGTATCGCGCCGCGCGGATGGAAGTGGCGGCGATCGTTGGACGATACCGTCCGCTCGCCGGCGCGGCGTGGACGCGCAGCGCTCGCTGTTCCTCGACGGCGCCGTCGAGGTGAATGACGAGTCCCGACGACAACCCGAGCGTGCCGACGGCGCCGATCGACCTGACATGGTACGGATCGGTATAGTCGCTGCCGAACTCCTGCGCGGCGATGCTGTTCCGGGCGAGCGAGATCTCCGGTTCGTCTCCAACGTCACGCCAATCGTCGGCCGCGCTGACAGCGACGCCACTCCCCGTGGCAGTCAGGTAGCCCATCGTTAGGCGTCCTTTGGCTCGGCGATCATCAACGCCGTACCGGCCACCCACACGCGCCGTGATCCCGTGGCCCAAGTGCTGTCCGAGCGCGGCGCCTAACGCGAGCCCCTCGACCCGGTCGACGCGGACGATGTCGGACAGGCCCCGGGCGCCGATGGTGGCGCCACGCTCGCGGGTAAGCGCCTGCTGGCGAACCAGCGCGCGCGCTTCCTCCTTCACCTTCCGGACGTCGTCATCGGTCACCGCGCGCACGTCGCTCGGCAGCGAGTCGAGAATGCGGCCGGTAAACCCTCGCGCGAGACGATCGCGCGGGGCGCCGAGCACGATCTCGGGCCCGCCGAAGAATCCCGCCGGGATGCCTGCGTTCACCGAATAGCAGCAGATCTCCCAGCGCCCGCGAATGATCCCGCGCACCGGGTATTCGAGCCACGACCCAGTCCGCCGGATCTCGATCTCCTGCCTGCTCGGCAGCCAGAACCGCCCCTCGACGAGGGAGCTCTCGAGCACGACGGAAATGTCCTCGAGTGCCTTGTCGCGGAGCGACGCCCGCGTGAAGGAAAACGCCATCCGCACGACCTGCGCTGTTTCGCGCTCGACGAAGATGGCGCCGATGATCCGCGGCTTGGTATCGTCGCGCGGGCGCACGCGCATGATGTCGACGGTGATCGTGCGTCCGGGGATCTGGATGCGGAGCGAGTCCCCGACGGAGAAATCGTAGTCGGCCAGTCCTTCCTGCGAGAGCGGATGCGGGACGTCAACGACCTCATCGCCATCACCGAGCCGAATGATGTTCGGAAAATTGTTCTGGACGATCCCGAGGTGATCGCGGTGGTAGTTGATGTCTGTTGGCAGCAGCAGCGTATCGCGTTGGCCGACGATCCGCTGCTTGCTCAGGTTGGGCGCGCGCCAGTAGACTTCCAGCGATAGCTCATCGGCTTTGACGACGCGCGGCGGCTCGCGAAACCCCTCGCCGATCTGCGCGAGAAAGGTGAGATACCCGTGGGCTTTCGCCTGGTAATCGAGCAGCCCCGAATCAGCGAGCGCCCGCGCCCGCCGTTCGGTGGCTTGTTGCACGAGTGAGAGAGTGCGCGCGTCGTTCCATTCCTGCGCGGCACTCCCCCGCGAGACAGTCCCGAGAAGAACGGCCGCGGCAATTGCGACGAGACTCGAACGACACATCGACGACTGCATGATCTGCGAATATCGCCGCCGTGCGAGCGCGTCACAAGCGGAACTCCTCCTAACGCTCCGGCCGATCCGATGAGTTTTGATGACTTCCGCCGGCGGGCGGTGAATGGCGGAATGATTCCCGTGTGGCGGGATTGCCTGCTCGATGCCGATACACCGGTGTCGGCGTTCGCGAAGCTGCGCCGCGGGCCGTTCGCGTTCCTGCTCGAGTCGGCGCCGGCGGGAGGCGAGACCTGGTCACGCTACACGTTCCTTGGAACGGAACCACGCGGTGCGTGGCGGCTGCGCGATGGCGTCGTCGAAGACTGGACGGCGCAATTCGGCTGGCACAACGCGCGCCGTCCGGAGGATCCGCTCGCCGACCTCCGCGCGCTGATCAGCGCCTACGAGCCAGCTGATGTCCCGGAGCTCGGCGCGTTCTGGAGCGGCGCGGTCGGCTACTTCTCGTACGACGTCGTCCGGCTGATCGAGAAATTGCCGCACGCTCCCCCCGAAGGGCCTCGCGTGCCTGATGGGATCTTCGTCTTCACGCACGCGGTGGTGATCATCGACAATCTCCGCGCGCAGGGACGGGTGGTGGTCGGCGTACCGGTCGATCGTGGCGCGGGCGACGATACGATGCGCCGACTCTTCGACGCCGCGCTCATCACGGTCAACGAGACGATCGCGCGACTTCGCGAATCGCATGCGCTGCCCCCGCTCGATCTCGACCGTGAGGCACAACCTGCGACCGGCGTTTCGTCGTATGCGAGGCGAGACTTCGTTGCTGACGTCGAGCGCATTCGCGAATACATCTTCGCCGGCGACGCGTTCCAGGTGCTGCTCGCGCGGCGTATCGTGGTGCCGCACGATTTCCCCGGCGAGGCGCTCTACCGCGCGCTGCGCGTGCTGAATCCGTCGCCGTACATGTACCATCTCGTGCTCGACGGCGTCGAACTGGTTGGGAGCTCTCCCGAGCTCCTGGTCCGCGTAGCCGGAAGCCGAGTAACGGTGCGGCCGATCGCAGGCACGCGTCCGCGTGGACGCACCGCCGGCGAGGACGAGGCGCTGACTGCCGAATTGCTCGCTGACGCGAAGGAGCGCGCCGAGCACATCATGCTGGTCGACCTCGGGCGCAATGACGTGGGCCGCATCGCGCGTTATGGGAGCGTCGAGGTCACCGACTTCATGACGGTCGAGAAGTATTCGCACGTGCTGCACATAGTCAGCGAGGTGCGAGGGACGTTGCCCGCCGATGCGAGCGCGCTGGATGTCTTCCGCGCCGTCTTTCCCGCCGGCACGATGACTGGCGCGCCAAAGGTGCGCGCGATGCAGATCATCGACGAACTCGAGCCGCACCGGCGGGGCGCGTATGCGGGGGCGGTCGGCTACATCGCTACAGGCGACCGCCGGATGGACCTCGCGATCACGATCAGGACCTGCGTTATCGCCGATGGCGAGGCCAACGTGCAATCGGGCGCCGGCATCGTCGCAGATTCGATCGGCGAGCGCGAGTGGGAAGAGACGGAGAACAAGGCGCGGGCGATGCTGCTTGCGATCGGACAGGTTCGGCGCGCTCTCGGGATCAGTTCGGGTTGACCGCGATTCCCCGCGCCACGGGTGACCTGCCGCACGAAGCACCTCTTTTGCTCGCGACGCCGCTAGGCTAGCGGGCCGCGTCGCGTCATATTTGGGTCGATGCCCTTCAAGCTGATCAGCACCGAGGGGGAGCAGACGTTCGAGCTTCGCTCCGGTGGAACGCTCGTCGTCGGTCGCGCCCTCAGCAGCGACATCCCCGTCCTCGATCCCACCATCTCGCGTCGTCACGCCGAGGTGATCTGGGACGGTACCGGCGTCCACGTGAAGGACCTCGGCTCGAGCAACGGGACCTTTCTCAACGGGGTGAAGGTCGAAGCGGCCAAGCTTTCGCCGGGCGACATCATCACCTTCGGGAAGGTTCCCTTCCGGCTGAAGGAGATTACCGGCGACCTGCGTTCGTCGGCGCAGAACACGCCGACTTCCTTCGGCCCGGCGGTCGGCACGGGTGCGACTATCGTCCGCGCGCTCCCGGTGCGCGATTCCCGTCAGCCCTTCGCTGCGCGAAGTCCCAGCAACCCGGAGACGGGCGCGGCCGAAGAGACAACACCGGTCCGCGACCACCACGAGAAGAACGAGCAGAAGCTGGCGCTGCTGCTCGAGGTGTCGAAGGGACTGACCAGCGCGGTCGATGTCGATGCGCTGCTCGAGAAGATCGTCGGCGAGGTGTACAAGATCCTCGACGTCGACCGTGTCGCGATCCTGCTCGTGGACGACAAGCAGGAGCTGCAGCCGAAGATCGCGCGCGATAAGCGCGGCACCACCGCGGGCAAGATGGTGCCGCAGTCGATCGTGCGGAAAGTGGTCGAGGAAAAAGTCGCTATCCTCTCCGACAACACGCTGGAGGATCAGCGCTTCGGCGGCCAGTCGATCGTGATGCAACGCGTACGTTCGGCAATGTGCGGTCCGCTCATTGGCAGCGAAGAGCGAGTGCTCGGCGTGCTGTACGTCGACAACTTGACGACCGCGCATCGGTTCAGCGAGGAAGATCTCGAATTCCTCATCGCCTTCGCCGGCATCGCCGGCGTCGCGATCGAGAACTCGCAGTTCGCCGATCGTATCCGGCGTGAAACGTTGGCGCGCAGCAACTTCGAGCGCTTCTTCGCACCGGCCCTCGCGGCGCGCATCGCCAGCTCGCCCGATGCGGTGAAGCTCGGCGGCGAGAAGCGACAGGTGGCGGTGCTCTTCAGCGACATTCGCGGCTTCACTGCGCTCTCCGAGACGATGACGCCGGAAGAAATCGCCTCGCTGCTCAGCGAGTACTTCACCGAGATGGTCGAGTGCGTGTTCCGCAACAACGGCACGCTCGACAAGTTCATCGGCGACGCGGTGATGGCGCAGTGGGGCGCGCCGATCGGCGAGCCCGATGATGCCGATCGTGCGATGCGCGCCGCGATGGAGATGATGACCGCGCTGGACGAACTCAATGCACGGTGGCGCGCGGCGGGGCGGCAGGAGCTCGCGATTGGGATCGGCCTCAACTTCGGCGAGGCGTTCGCCGGAAACATCGGCTCCGAGCGTCGCCTCGAGTTCACCGTGATCGGTGACACCGTGAATACGGCCAGTCGCCTTTGCTCGGCGGCCGATGCGGGCGAGATCCTGCTGTCGGATGATTTCCGCCGCGCGCTGCGCGAGCCCCCGCCACTCAACGAGCGCACTCCAATCGAGCTGAAGGGAAAGAGCCAGCGAATCCCGTTGTATTGCGTGACGACCGCGTGACGCTGCCGGCCGACGCGACGCCGGCCGGGTACGTCCGCGTCGGTGTCGCGCCGCGTGAGGCGGTGGTTCGCGACCGTGAGGCCAACGACGTCCGGGCCATTCTCACCGCATCGACGCTGCACGACTGGGCGTCGCGCGTCTACGGTGCGAACCGCTACACCGGCCGCGCACCGGCATTCGGCGTCGCACTCCCGGGCAGCGGGACTCGCGTCGTCGTCAGGCATTCGCGGCACGGGGGATTGCTCGCACCGCTGACCGGTGACTGGTTCGCCGGCGCGGGCCGCGCGCCGCACGAACTGGACATGTCGCTGCGGCTGTCCGGGGCACAGGTGCCAACGCCCGCCTTCGTTGGCTACGCGGTCTATCCGGCGGGATTCGGCCTCTCTCGAATCGACGTGTTGGTCGAGGAGATTCCCGCTGCCCGCGACCTCGCCAACATCGTGCGCGACGGGGGCGTGACGCCGGACCTCGTTGAGGCGACGGCGCAACTGCTCGCCGCGCTCGCCAAGGCGGGCGCCCGGCACGAGGACTTGAATCTCAAGAACATCCTGATCGCCCGCGCGGCGCTGCCTAACGCTGCGGGCAATGCGCCGTGCGCGTACGCGATCGACGTCGACCGCGTCTCGCTCGGCCACCCGCGCGTCCGGGCGATGGAGGCGAACGTCGCCCGGCTTGCACGTTCCGCTCGCAAGTGGCGGCGCGGACGCGAGCTACCGTTCGACGAAGGGCACCTTGCCGCCCTGGCGCGACGCGCCCGCGAGCTTGCGGCGACATGAGCGAGATCAGACTCGACCGGATCGCGATCGTGATGATGAGCGCCGTCGGCGACGCGGTGCATGTGCTGCCGGTGATCAACGCCATCAAGCGCGCGCATCCGACCGCGCGAATCAGCTGGATCATGCAGCCCGGGCCGGCCGGCCTCGTCCGCGGCCACGAATCCGTTGACGAGATTCTCCTCTTCGACCGGTCGAAGGGACCGCGCGCCTATCTCGACCTGCGCCGCCAGCTCGCGTCGCGTCGCTTCGACGTCGCCCTCGCCCTGCAGGTTTACTTCAAGGCAGGCATCGTCGCTGCAATTACACCGGCCGACGTCAAGCTCGGCTTCGATCGAGCCCGCGCGCGCGACCTCAACTGGCTGTTCACCAACCGTCGCATCGACCCGCACGCGATGCAGCATGTCCAGGACCAGTATCTCGAGTTCCTCGAGCCGTTAGGCGTGCCCGCCGGTCCGGTGCAATGGCGGCTCGGTCCCTGGCCGGAGGAGCGGCCGTGGCAGCGCGAGTTTTTCGGCGCGCTCGAGCGGCCGACTGCCAGCATCGTCGTCGCGACGAGCAAGGCGGACAAGGACTGGATGCCTGACCGGTGGGCAGCGGTCTGCGATGCACTCTGGCACGACTTCGGCCTGCAGCCAGTGCTTGTCGGCGGGCGTTCGTCGCGCGAGCTGGCGGCCGAGCGCGCCATCATGGACAACACCCGCTGCACTCCGGTATCAGCGTTAGGCAGTGGCCTGCGCCGCCTGGTGTCGATCATCGATGGATCGGCACTGGTGCTCTCGCCGGATACCGGTCCGCTGCACGTGACGGTCGCGCTCGACCGCCCGGTAGTGTCGCTCATCGCGTACTCGAACCCGAAACGAGTCGGGCCGTATCGCAAGTTCCACGATCTCATGATCGACGCCTACGGAGACCCGGGCGAGGATTACCCCGTGTCGATGGAGAACCGGCCGGGCCGCATGCCGCGCATCACGGTCCGTGCCGTCCTTGATCGCGTCGAACTGTGGCGAACGGCCTACGCGTCGCGTTACGGGATGGGCGCTGTCTCGACGAGCCGTCCGAACTCGTAGCGCAGCCCCACCCGCGCGAGCAATCGCACGAGGAGGTTGAGCGCAAGTCCCATCACCGCAAAATAGTCGCCGTCGATCCGCGACACGATCGTCGCACCAAATCCCTGAATACCGTATGCGCCCGCCTTGTCCATCGGCTCGCGCGTCGCGATATATGCGGCGATCTCCGCGTCGCTCAGTTGGCGGAAGGTGACCGAGACCCGCTCGACCGAACTCTCGATTCGCGCGCCTCGCGCGACCGCCACCGCGGTGAGCACCGTATGTGAGCGGCCACTCAACAGCCGGAGCATCCGCGCCGCGTCGTTCGCCCCATCCGGTTTTCCCAGCACCTCCCCGTCGACGACGACGATGGTGTCGCTCCCGACGATCACCGCATCCGCATTGACGCTTCCGCGCAGGGCCATCGCCTTTCCCCGCGCCAGGCGCTCGCAGTGACCCTCGGGCGTCTCTCCGCTCTGGTGCGATTCGTCGATGTTCGCCGGACGGACGTCGTGCGCCAGTCCGATCAGCGCGAGCAGTTCGCGCCGCCGCGGCGACTGCGACGCGAGCACGAGCTCCGGTGCGATGGTCATCGCTCGAGCCAGAGCGTGACCGGTCCGTCGTTCACCAGTTCCACATCCATCATCGCCCCGAACTCTCCCGTCTCGACCGTTAGGCTCCGCGCCCGCAGCATCGCGACGAAGCGGGCGTAGAGCGGCTCGGCGATCTCCGGCCGCGCCGCGTCGATGAAGCTCGGGCGCCGCCCCTTCGCCGCATCGCCGTAGAGCGTGAACTGCGAAACCGCGAGCACCCCGCCCCCAACGTCGCCAAGCGCGAGGTTCATCTTCCCCTCGCCGTCGCCGAACAACCGCAGCCCGGCAACCTTGTCCGCCATCCATGCCGCCCGCTCGTCAGTGTCGTCGTGCGTGATTCCGACGAGCAGCACATACCCGCGCCCGATCCGTCCCGACGGCCGCGAAGACCCATCGGGCATCCGGACCCGCACCTCCGCCCTCGCTACCCGCTGCAACAGGATTCGCATTCCAAGGGATGGTAGCTGAGCCCCACCTGCCGTACCGCCGCCGCTCGCCTAACGGTCCGCCCGCTGTCGCCTGTTGCCGTTCCGCCGTCGCTCAACGCTAACAGCTAATGGCTAACAGCTAATGACTTATGGCTTACTGCTCCGACCGAACGCCCCGCGCGGTGTCCCCTACTCCACCGTCACCGACTTCGCCAGGTTCCGCGGCTGGTCCACGTTCAACCCGCGCTTCGCGGCGATATAGTACGCCAGCAGTTGCAGCGGGATCGCCGCCAGCACCGGATACAGCATGTCCAGCGTCTCCGGAATGCGGAATTCGTGGTCGACCAGCTTCTTCAAGCCCGGCTCATCGCGGCTCGTCAGCACGATCACCCGTCCGCCGCGCGCCTTCACTTCCTGGACGTTCGACACGACCTTCTCGAACACCGCATCGTGCGGTGCGATGAAGACCACCGGCATGTTCGCATCAATGAGCGCGATCGGTCCATGCTTCATCTCGGCCGCCGGGTACCCCTCGGCGTGGATGTAGCTGATCTCCTTCAGCTTCAATGCGCCCTCGAGCGCGACGGGAAAGTTCAGTCCGCGTCCCAGATAGAGAAAATTGGTCGCGTCCATGAACTTCTCCGCCACCGCCTCGATCTCCGGCGCCCGGTCGAGAATCTGCTGGATCTGCCCCGGGAGCTCGAGCATCGCGAGCGCAATCTCGCGGCCACGCACCACCGACAGGTCGCGCAACCGCGCCAGCTTCAGCGTCAGCAGCAGCAGGGCGATCACCTGGCTGGTGAACGCTTTCGTGCTCGCCACGCCGATCTCCGGACCAGCGTGCAGGTAGATGCCGCCGTCGTCTTCCCGCGCGATCGTCGAGCCGACGACGTTCACCAGGCCGAGCGTCTTCGCGCCGCGCCGCTTCGCCTCGCGCATCGCTGCCAGGGTATCCGCCGTTTCCCCCGACTGTGAGATCACGATGCACAGCGTGCGCGGCGTGATGATCGGGTTCCTGTAGCGAAACTCCGACGCATACTCGACCTCGACCGGGATGCGCGCCAGCTCCTCGATCAGCAGCTCGCCGATCAGCGCCGAATGCCAGCTCGTTCCGCACGCCGTTATGACGATGTTGTCGATGTTGAGCAGCTCTTCCTTCGTCAGGTTGAGCCCACCCAGCTTCGAGAAGCCGTCCTCGACGACCAGACGGCCGCGCATCGTGTTCTCGATCGTCGTCGGCTGCTCGAAAATCTCCTTGAGCATGAAGTGCGCGAAGCCGCCCTTCTCGATCATGTCGAGGTCCCAATCGATCTTGTTCACGCGCTTCTCCCGCGCGATCGACTGGAGGTCGAACACCTTGTAGCTGTCGGCGGTGATCACCGCCATCTCGCCGTCGTCGAGATAGACCACGTCGCGCGTATACTGCAGGATCGCGGCGACGTCGCTCGCCAGGAAATTCTCCCCGTCGCCCAGTCCAAGGAGCAGCGGGCTTCCCTTTCGCGCCGCGACGATCTTCCCCGGATCCTTGCTGCTCACGACGGCGATCCCGTACGTCCCCTCGACGAGGTGCAGCGTGTCGGTCACCGCCTCCTCGAGGTTTCCGTCGAACGCCGCCTCGATCAGGTGGGCCAGCACCTCGGTATCGGTCTCCGACACGAAGGTGTGGCCGTGCTGCTCGAGCATGTTCCGCAGCGCGCCAAAGTTCTCGATGATCCCGTTATGCACGACTGCGATTGTGCCGGAACAGTCATGATGCGGATGCGCATTGCACTCGTTAGGCACCCCGTGGGTCGCCCAGCGCGTGTGGCCGATGCCCGTCGTGCCAAGGATCGGATCGGCGGTGACTACGCTCTCGAGCATCGCGATCTTGCCCACTGCCTTACGCGTCTCGAGTCCCTTCCCGTTGAGGAGGACGACACCGGCTGAGTCGTAGCCGCGATACTCCAGCCGCTTCAGCCCCGAGAGCAGGACCGGCGTCGCTTCACGCGGTCCGACGTATCCGACAATGCCACACATGATCTTCCTTGGCTCCTGATGTCTCGCGCCCGATCAACGTCCGAGCGCGTCGAGCGGTACCCGGGACCGCGCGACGAGGTCCTTTGCTTCCGCCGCGGTCGGCGCCTCGGCGATCACTCGCACGATGGGTTCCGTTCCTGATGGCCGAATGTGGACCCAGCGATCGGGCCACGCCAGCCGCAATCCGTCCTGCATGTCCGCCTCAGCGTCGGGAAACGCGACGCGCAGCGCTTCGTAGACCGTCGTCAGTGCGGCGTCCGGCCGATCGAGCTTGTCCTTCACGATCGTGTAGCGCGGATGGTCGGCCACGATCGCCGAGAGCGGCCGCCCTTCGTCGGCCATCAGTTGCAGGATGATCGCGATGCCTAACGGCGCATCGCGTCCGAGATGGAGTTCGGGGAGGATGACCCCACCGTTTCCCTCGCCGCCGATCGCGGCGCGCTCGGCGCGCATCCGGAGCGCGACGTTCACCTCCCCGACCGGCGCGCGGATGACCGGCGCCCCAGCCGCCAGCGCCACGTCGTCCACCACCCGGCTCGTCGAGAGATTGATCACCACCGGACCTTTCCGGTAGCGAAGCACGAGCTTTGCCGCCAGCGCAAGCGTGTAGTCCTCGCCGATGGCGCGTCCCGTCTCGTCGACCAGCGCCAACCGATCGACGTCAGGGTCTACCGCCAGGCCGATGTCGGCGCCGCTCTCGCGCACCAGCCGCTCAAGCTCCCCGAGATTTTCCGGGATCGGCTCCGGCGGGCGCGGAAACCGCCCGTCGGGCTCGAGGTTGATCGTCGACACGGTACAACCGAACCATTCGAGCAGCTGCGGAACGATCGCCGCCCCAGCGCCTCGGCACGGGTCGAATGCCACTCTGAACTTCCGCGCGCGGATCATGGCGAAGTCGATGAAGGGCAGCGCCAGCACGGCGTCCACATGCCGGTTGATCGCCTCGTCGTCCGCCACCACTTCCCCAAGTTCGTTCCACTTCGCGCGAATCGGCCCTGCTTCCATCAGCTCGCGCATCGCCGCGCCCTCGATCGCGTCGAGGAACAGCCCGCTCGGTCCGATCATCTTCAGCGCATTCCACTCGATCGGGTTGTGGCTCGCCGAGATCATGAGCCCACCGGCCGCGTGATGGTGCTCGACGGCCATCTGGGTCGTCGGAGTCGTCGACATGCCGATGTCGATTACCGTCGCCCCTACGGACTGCAGCGCGCCGGTGACGATCCGGTGAAACATCGGTCCGGAGACGCGGCTGTCGCGACCGACGACGACGAGCTTCGACCGCCCCGGCGCCAGCGCCCATGCGCCAAAGGCGGACGCGAACTTCGCCACGATCTCCGGAGTCAACGCGTCGCCGACGCGTCCCCGCACTCCAGAAACGCTGACCATCAACCCCTCGTACATCGCCGCCTCCGTTCGCCGGTTCGCCCGCCCGCTAATTATCGCCCCTCGGCGTGCCTGCGGGCACCCCTGCGCTGCGCCTCGAGGGTTTTACTTCACCCCCCAGCACGGCGTCTTTCCGCTGCAGTCCTCCTCGAACGACCCTTCTCTTCGTGCAGCACGCCCGCCGGTCAACTACCTGGTCGTTCCGCGCCAAGCTCGCGTTCCTCAGCGCCGGCGCGGTGCTCGTGACCTTGGTCCTCGTTCTCGTGCCGTTGTACCGCTCGTCGGAGCAGGAGCTGTCCGATGCGCACGGCCGCCGCCTGCTCGCCATCGCGCGCACCACCGCAGCGATGCTGCCCGCCGACACGCTCGACGCGATCGCCAATCCCGATGGCCGTGATGGGTCGGCCTTCGCGTTCGGCCGATCGATGCTCAAGCGGCTCTGGGCTGCCAATGGCGGCGACGTCAGTCAACTCGCGAATGGCCTTGCCGTGCTCCGGCGCGAGGGGGGGCGCTACCGGTACCTCGTCCATTCGTCATGGAATGCCGGCCAGCCTCAGTACAACCGTCGCTGGACGCCGCCTCCCGAGCTCGCCGACTCGATGGCTCGCGGGCGTGCCGCGTGGAGTCAGGTTACCGACAGTATTGTCGGGACGATGGTCATCGCCGCCGCGCCGGTCACTCGCGTCGGCGGTAGCCCCGCCGGCTTTGTCGTGACCATGATGCGCACCGACGACATCGTCGCCAACTTCCGCGACCGGCTCGTCAAGTTCGCCGTGTACCCCGCGCTTGCGCTCATCCTCGTCCTGTTCGGTGCCGATCTCGCCGCCCGCCGCCTAACGCGCGGCGTCGAGATGGTCGCCGAACACGCCGAGGCTGTCGCTCGCGGCCAGTTGCGCCATGACCTCGCCTTCCGTGGCAACGACGAAATCGGATCGCTCGCCGAGTCCTTTCGACGAATGACGCACAGCCTCGCTGACCTCGTGCGCGACCTGGAGGTCGGCGCCACCGAAGTTGCCGCCACCGCCGAGGAACTCGCCTCCGGCGCACAGCAGATGAGCGCATCGACCGAGGAAGTCGCCGCTGCCGCGCACTCGATCGCCGAATCCGCCGCCATCCAGACGGAAGGCATCAGCAAGATCGTCGGCGCGTCCTCACGCGTCGTCGAGCGCGCGATGGAAACCGTCGAGCACGCGCGCGCCGCGCAGGCGGCGGCGGACACGATGACGCTCTCCGCGCAGCGCGGCGTCGCGTCGGCGCAGGAAGCGCTCGAGAGCATGGGTGCGATTACCGAGGTCACCAACGAAACGGTACCCGCCGTCGAGGAGCTTGGGGAAAAGTCGCAGCGTATCGGCAAGGTCGCCGACACCATTGCCGCAATCGCCCGCCAAACCAACCTGCTCGCCCTCAACGCAGCCATCGAAGCGGCGCGCGCCGGCGAGCATGGCAAGGGCTTCGCCGTCGTCGCCGACGAAGTGCGCAAGCTCGCCGGTGAGACCGCCCGCGCGCTCGACACGATCCGCAAGCTCGCCGGCGAGATGCGCACCGCATCCGTCCGCACCGGCGAGCGCATCACGCAGGTCAGTGAGCGCGTGAACAACGGGGCGGAGGTCATTCGCGCATCGGCCGCCGCACTCACCCAGATCGGCCGCGAGATCGACGAGAGCCGGCGTGCAGTGGCCCAGATCGTCGGCGCCGCCGAATCGCAGCGCGGCGAGGCAGAGGGTCTGGCGCGCGAAATCGAAGCCATTGCGACTGTCGCCGAGACCAATGCCTCAACCTCCGAAGAGGTCAGCGCCGTCGTGCAGGAGCAGACCGCATCGATGACGCATGTGACCGAGTCGAGCCAGCATCTCGCCGAGATCGCGTCGCGCCTCAAGTCGGCGATGTCCCGTTTCGAGATCTGACCGCTAACTTCCGGCGGTGACCGACCCCCTCGCGCTGCTCCCTCTCGCCGCGGCATCGCGCGGCGGCTCGATCGACGGTATTCCCGCGCCGACCCTTGTCGCCGCCGGCCTAACGCTTCTCCAGCGCTCGGCGCCGCTCGTCCGCGCGCTCGCCGGCAAGCGATCCGCTCTCCTTCTTCCCACGTCGCCCGCCTTCCTCATCGCGCTCGCCGCGAGCGAGGGTCGCGGCGCCGTGCTGATGAATCCTCTCGCCGCGCCACCGGAGCTGGCGTATCAGCTCTCCGACGCAAACGTCGGCGCAGTGTTCACCATCGCCGAGCTCGCGCCGCAGCTTCCGCCCGAGATCCCGCGCGTACTTCTCGACGAGGCGCCCCGGCGGGCGACCGTCGCAATCGGCGGGACCAGTCGCAGCATCGACCTCGGCTCCCACTACGCATTCGATGTCGAGGGCGATCCAGACGCGGCTGGGTCTCCCGAGGAAGCGGTCATCGTCTACACGTCAGCGATGCGGGGCCGGCCCCTCGGTGCCATCCTCACGCACCGCAACCTGCTCGCGAACAGCCGTGCGACGATCGCTGCTGCCGCGTTTACTGGTTCTGAACACGTACTTGCGGCGCTCCCCTACTCGCATCTGTTCGGTCTGGTCGTCAGCGGCGTTGCGCCGCTGCTTGCCGGCACGCGCATCACGACGATGCCCCGGTTCAACCCCCTGACAGCGCTCGAGTCGCTCGAGGGAGAACGCTCGTCGCTCTTCGTCGGCGTCCCAGCGATGTTCGTCGCGTTGCTCGCCGCCATGGAGCGACGCGGTCGCGGCCTCGCTCCGGGCACTCTGCGACTCGCCATCTGCGGCGGCGCCGTGTTGCGTACCGAGGTGCAGGACCGCTGGTTCGACGCGACCGGCATCGAGCTGCGACAGGGCTACGGGCTGACCGAGGCCTCACCGGTGGCGCTGTTCAATGCGATCTTGCTCCCTAACGTTCGTGGAGCGTTAGGGACGCCATACCCGGGCGTCGAGGTCGTGATTCGCGACCAGTCGAGTTTCGCGACCGTTCCAGATGGGACCACCGGCGAGATCTGCGTCCGCGGTGATACGGTATTTGCCGGTTATGTCCAGGCCCCCGGCGCTCCGCCCCCCGCCGGGCTGGATGTCCGCGATGGATGGCTCCGCACGGGAGATCTTGGCGCGCGATGCGCCGATGGGTCGGTCGCCTTTCGCGGACTGGCCAAGGCGATGTTCACGAGGAACGGCTTCAACATCTACCCGCGCGAGATCGAAGCGGCTGTCCGCGAGCTTCCCGGAGTGCGATCGGCCGCCGTCGCAGCATTCCCCGATCAACTCCGCGAAAATGACATCGCGCTCAGTGTGCGGGGGTCGGTTACCCAAGAGCAAGTTCGCGCCTGGTGCGAGCGTCGCCTCAGCGCCTACAAACAGCCCGCCACCATCGAAGTGAGCCCCTGACTCTCCCCGTCAGGCGACGCCCGGCGCCGGGATCCCACCGCCGTCCACCGCCTGGAGAAACGCCTGGACGACGGCGGGATCGAATTGCGTCCCGCTGTTCGCTCGCACCTCGTCGAGCGCTTGCGCCGCGGTGAGCTGTGCGACGCGATAGGGTCGTCCGCTCGTCATCGCGTCGTACGAATCGGCCACCGCGGTGATCCGCGCCTCGAGGGGAATCGCTCCGCCGACCAGACCGTCAGGCATCCCGCGTCCGTCCCAGCGCTCGTGATGTGAGCGCACGATGCTCAACGAGAGTGGAGCGTCGCCGAGCAGGGGCGCGAGGATGCGCCAGCCCACTGTCATGTGCGTCATGATGTGCGCGTACTCCTCTTCCGTCAGCGGTCCCGGCTTGTTCAGCACCGCCTCGCGCACGCCGATCTTTCCGATGTCGTGAACCTGGCCGCCGAGTTCGATCTGCCGCACCACCTGCGTGTCGAGGTCCATCACCCGCGCAATCGCCGATGAGAAATGGCTCACCCGTATCGAGTGTCCGCTGGTGTACGGATCCTTGACTTCGAGAGCTTCGGCGAGCGACTGCACGCTCGCCAGGAACAGGTCCTCGAGTCGGCGTGCCTGCGCCGCCACCCGCTCCTCGAGCCGATCCTGATAGTCGCGGTTCTCGAGGATCAGCCGCCGCTTCTCCAGAGCCTGCGAAACGCGCGCTCGCACCTCCTCGAGATGAAACGGCTTTGTCAGGTAATCCATCGCGCCCATGGCAAGACAGCTCACCGCGACTTCCACGTCGGCGACCGCGGTGATCATCACCACTGCGGTGTCGGGATAGCGCGCGCGCGTCTGACGCAGCAACTCGATGCCATCGATCTGCGGCATCCGCAGGTCCGACAGGACCAGCGGGATTGATTCGCGCTGCAGCACCTCCAACGCCTCGGCGCCGTTCCCCGCCTCGCGACATGAAAATCCGTCGTTTTGCATCAGGTGCACGAGCACCTGTCGCAACCGCGGCTCATCATCCACGACGAGACAGCGCGGTGACTCACTCGCCATCGCGCGGGTGTTCAGCGTCATCGATCAACTCCTGCCTTCACATGTATCCACTTCGAGAACGTCGGCATTCTCCCCCCGCGACTCGGCGGCGGCGTTAGCTTTCCGGTCAACCTTCACAGAGTATCGGCATGACCCGCGTCTTCGAAGACGATCTTGCAGCAGGTTTTGGTACCCGGGCCATTCACGCCGGTCAGCGGCCTGAACCGCTCGCCGGTGCAATCATGACCCCGGTCTATCTCACGTCGACCTATGTGCAGGACGGTCTCGGCGAGAACAAGGGCTACGAGTACGCCCGGGGGAAGAACCCGACGCGTGAGGCACTCGAGCGAAATGTCGCCGCGCTCGAAGGCGGGAATCATGGCTTCGCGTTCGCCAGCGGCGTTGCCTGCGTCGACTCGATCATGAAGCTCTTCAAATCGGGCGATCACATCGTCTGCGGCGAGAACGTCTACGGCGGCACCTTCCGCCTGTTCGATCGCATCCTGCAGCACATGGGATTGTCGTTCACCTACGTCGACACCCGCGATCCGCAGCGCATCGCCGACGCCGTGACCGCGCGCACCGTTGCGATCCTTGTCGAGACGCCGACGAACCCGCTCATGCGTATCACCGACCTCGCTGCCGCGGCGCACGTCGCGACGCGTGCCGGGGCGTACCTGATCGTCGACAACACCTTCGCATCGCCGTTCTTTCAGCGCCCGTTCGAGCATGGCGCACACATCGTCTTTCATTCGACGACGAAGTACCTGAATGGCCATAGCGACATGATCGGTGGGATCGCAGTAGTGAAGGACGACGACCTCGCGGCGCGGCTGCAGTTCATTCACAACGCGGCCGGCGCGGTGCAGGGACCATTCGATTCGTGGCTTGCGCTGCGCGGCACGAAGACGCTGCACCTTCGCATGCCGCGTCATGACGAGAATGGCCGCCGCATCGCGACGTGGCTCGCCGAACGACTCGGCGCCGATCGTGTGATCTACCCTGGACTCGCCTCGCATCCGCAACACGCATTGGCCAAGAAGCAGATGTCGGGATTTGGCGGGATGATCTCGATCGACGTCGGCACCAGGGAACGGGCGGCGAAGATTCTCTCACGCGTCAAGGTCTTCTCCCTTGCCGAATCGTTAGGCGGTGTCGAGTCGCTCATCTCACACCCGGCGATGATGACTCACGCCTCGGTCCCCGCCGAGCGACGGGCCGAACTCGGAATCACCGACGGAATCGTCAGGCTCTCCTGCGGCGTCGAGGACGTGAGCGACCTGCTCGCTGATCTCGAGCAAGCGCTGGCCGGACTCTGATCTTCTGCGACACAACGCCGTCGCTCGCACGTACGGCTTGAATCCTCCACCGGAGTATTCCGTGCCCGCTCGTCAGACCCTCAGTCAGATTTCCCCGCGCGCCTGGGAGCATCCTGCCGATCGCGCCGCGTTGAACACGCTGCGATCCCTCCCCGGATTCGACGAGGTCCTTCGCAAGGTGCTGTCCGTCCTTGGCGAGAAGGGAATTCGCCAGATCTTTCTCGCCAACGCGGTCAAGGTCGGTCCCACCCAGCGCCCTGCGCTCGATGCGATGTATGCCGAGGTGCTCGCCACGCTCGACGCCCCGATGCGCTACGAGCTCTACGTCTCGCAGAATCCTGAGGTGAACGCGTACTGCATCGGCTTCGACAAGCCATTCATCGTCGTGAACTCCTCGATGATCGAACTGCTCGAGCCCGAGGAGCGGCGCGCGATCCTCGCGCACGAAGTGGGGCATGCGATGAGCGGCCACGCGGTTTACACGACGCTCGCACTTCTCTTTCTCCTTGTCGGGACGCGCTTCCTGCCGTGGCTTGCCGGAATGGCGCTCTTGCCCATCGAGCTCGCGCTGTTCGAGTGGTACCGCAAGGCAGAGTTCTCCGCCGATCGGGCGGCGCTGCTTGGCTCGCAGGATCCTCGCTCCACGATGAGCGTGTACCTCAAGCTCGCTGGGGGCCCGCGCTACGATGACCAGGTGGACCTCGATGCATTCCTCGTCCAGGCTGCGGAATACGAGCAGCAGGGCGACATCGGCGATCATGTCTGGAAGATCCTCAACACGGCCTTCCGTACCCACCCGTTCGCGACGGTGCGCGCCGCGGAATTGCAGCGCTGGGTGATGTCGGGGGAGTACGACCGGATCCTCCGCGGCGAGTATCAGCGTCGCGGCGATGAGTCGCGACCGTTGGCTGAGGATTACGCCGACGCCGGCGACTACTACCGCCGTCAGGCGCAGGACGCGATGGCCACGGTGACCGACGTCCTTGGGCGGGCGCGCGACGCATTCAACGATCGAAGGACCCGGCGAGAGTGAAGCTGCTCCTCGTCGGCGGCGGAGGACGCGAACACGCACTCGCCTGGAAGCTCCGCCGCGACGACCCAGCGCTCGAGATCATCGCCGCACCGGGCAACCCAGGAATTGCGACCCTCGCCCGCTGCGTCTCGGTTGCGGCGACCGATATTGTCGCGCTGCTCGATCTGGCGAAGGCAGAAGACGTAGACATCGTGCTGGTCGGGCCAGAGGCGCCGCTCGCCTCGGGACTGGTCGATGTATTTCGTGCAGCCGGCGTACCCGTTTTCGGTCCGACGCGCCGGGCCGCCGAAATCGAGACATCGAAGCGTTTTTCCAAGGAGCTGATGCTCCGGGCTGGGGTTCCCACGGCCCGCGCGGAGCATTTCAGCGATCCCACCGCCGCGAAAGCGGCCGTGCGGCGGTTTGGAATTCCGGTCGTGATCAAGGCAAGCGGCCTCGCCGCCGGAAAAGGCGTGATCGTCGCTGGGAGCATAGCGGAAGCAGACGGCGCAATCGACATGATGCTCCGAGACGGAGCGTTCGGCACCGCTGGCGAAATCCTGCTCGTTGAAGAGTTCATGGAAGGTGAAGAGCTGTCGCTATTTGCGATCACAGACGGCGAATCGTTCCTCCCCATGCTCCCGGCTCAGGATCATAAGCGGCTCCTCGACGGGGATGCGGGACCGAACACTGGCGGGATGGGATCATATGCTCCGGCGACGGCCGGGAGCGACACGGCCGTATCGATCGCGTGCTCCGCGGTGATTGCTCCGACGCTGGCAGCACTGCGGGAGCACGGCCGCCCGTTCACCGGACTGCTATACGCCGGGTTGATGCTGACACCCGCCGGTCCGAAGGTGGTTGAATTCAACTGCCGGTTCGGAGACCCCGAAACAGAGGCGATTCTTCCGCTGATGCGATCCAGCCTTCTCGAGCTGATCTGCGCTGTCGGCGAAGGGGATTCGCTGTCGCGCGTTGCGCCAATCGAATGGGAGCCGTCACACGCGGTGACTACCGTCGTCGCCGCGGCGGGATACCCCGAAGCCCCCGTCGCCGGAACCGAGGTCGTGCTGCCGCCGGAGCCGCCCGGGGTACATGTCTTCCATGCCGGGACGCGGCTCGGAACCAGCGGCGCGCTCATCTCCGCGGGAGGACGCGTGCTCGCAGTCACCGCAGTTGCCGATAGTCTCGCGACCGCCGCAAGAAAGAGCCGTGACTACGCCGCCGCCGTGGAGCTCGACGGTAAGCAGTTCCGCCGCGATATCGGGTGGCGCGAATTGAGGCGCGGTGCCGGAGCTTCCTGAGACGGAGACAATCGCTCGCGACCTGAACGCCAGTCTCGCGGGCCGTTCGATCGTCAGCCTGACGGTCACCCGGAGCGACGTCCTCCGCGAAGTCACAGCCGCAGTCTTCGCGAAACGTGTTCGTGGTCGCACGGTCACGGCAGTCTGGCGCCGGGCGAAGCTGGTGGTCCTCGATCTCGACACCGGAGACCGGGTCGTCGTCCAGCCACGCTTCACGGGCGCGCTACTCCTCGATTCCGGCGCGCTCCCCGATGCCGAGCGGAAGTTCTCGACGCTCGCGTTTTCCCTCGACGACGGTCGCCTGCTTCACTATCGCGATATCCGCCGCCTCGGCACTGTCACCTTGATGTCGCCTGCGCGGTTTGCGGCGTATGCCGGAGCGTTGGGCGTCGAGCCACTTGACCCGACGCTATCCGCCGAGCGATTATCGGGTCTTCTTCGGGGATCGAGACGGGCAGTCAAGAAGGTGTTGATGGATCAGCGCGTGATCGTTGGGATCGGCAACATCTACGCAAATGAAGCGCTCTGGCGCGCCGGAGTCGACCCGTCGCGCGAGGCGCGCTCGCTGTCCGACAAGGAAGGGGTCGATCTTTTGAGTGGCGTTGTATCGGTTCTTCAGGAATCGATTGCGGCGCGAGGGACGAGCTTCCGCGATTACCGCGATGCGAGCGGAGGCAAGGGCAGCTTCGGCGACCGCCTCGCGGTGTACGGACGCGGCGGGCTTCCCTGCCCTCGTTGCGGCGCGCGGCTGGTCGCGACCCACGCGATCGATGGGCGATCCACCGTTTTTTGCGCGCGATGCCAAGAGTGAAGCGACGACCGGCTGACTTCTGCCCCGCGACCAGCGATGAGCAGGTCGCGGCGATGCGCGCTGACGTTCGCGCTCGGTGTGAGGATCGTCCCGGGGTCTACCGCATGACGTCGGCCGACGGTGAAATAGTCTACGTCGGGAAGTCGAAGCGAGTACGAACCCGCCTGCTGAGTTATTTCCGCTGCGAACCCGGGGAAAAGGGAGCGCGGATCGTGCGTAACGCGGCGTCAATCGACTGGGAGTACACGCCGAGCGAGTTCGCGGCGCTGCTCGCCGAACTACAGCTGATCAAGAAATTCCGTCCGCGGATGAACGTTGCGATGAAGCGCGACGCGCGACACTTCGCGTTCATCAAGGTCACCCGCGGCCCGGCGAGCAAGCTGCTCGTGGTCCGCGGAGCGAACGATGAAGCGGCGGACATTTACTACGGCCCGTTTCACGGGGCCCAGCGCGTGAATGAGGCGGTCCGCGAGCTGAACGACGCGCTCGGCCTTCGCGACTGCGGCAGCGACCGCAAAATGCACTTCGCCGATCAGCCGGAACTCTTCGAATTCGCGCCGCGAACACCGGGATGCCTTCGCTTTGAAATCCGGAAGTGTCTCGGGCCCTGCGTGGGGGCGTGCACGGTGGATGAATATGGCACCCGAGTGCGCATGGCGCGCTCCTTCCTCGAGGGGATCGACGATTCGCCACTCGCCGCACTGCGAGGGGAGATGCTCGCCAGCAGCGACCGTATGGAATTCGAGCGCGCTGCTTCGCTCCGTGACAAGCTGGGGCGCCTCGAGGGGCTGCGCGAGCAGTTCATTCGCTTCCGCTTCGCAGTGGAGACCCTTTCGTTTCTCTATCCGGTCCCGGGACACGGTGGCGACGACCGCGTCTACCTCGTCCGACGTGGTCGCGTTCGCGCCGAGCGCCCGGCGCCGACAACTCCGTCAGAGCGCGCCGACCTGCTCGCACTCGCTGACGACGTCTTCAATGGAGTGCAGTTCGAAGGCGCCTCGGTGCCGACGCACGAAATCGATGAGCTGCTGCTGCTCTCCTCCTGGTTCCGCCGTTATCCCGACGAACTCGAGCGGACCGCACAGCATACGCTCGCCCGGAAGCGGAAACTGCGAATAGCCTAACGGCGCTTGCGAGCGAGGATTGTACCGCGACAGGTCGACGCACCGCACGAACAGGGATACCGTCGCCTGGCCGCCGCGGTATGCCGCTCCTCCAGCACGTACGCGTAGTCGTACGCCATCTCGTCCCCGGCGGCCACTTCGCGGATCGTCTCGATCCAGATTCGCCCATCCTCGACCACGGCATCGCAGTTCGGGTCGCAGGAATGGTTGATGAACCGCGCCGCATTTCCTCCGTTCGCGGCGTCGATGACGACATCGTCGTCGATCGCGAAGAGGAAGGTGTGGTGCCGCTCGCCCTCGACGTCCGGATAGCGGGCGTCAGCCTCGGCGGGGGTCAGGCGTTCGCCTGAATATTCGATGAGGCGCACGCCAGCAGCGATTGATTCGGTGGCGAATGCACCGAGTCCCTGGATCGCCGATGCGCGAATCTCGACGGCTAATGTGCTGGCACGCACACTCGAGCGGATCTGGCGAGTCTCTTGCACAATTGGCGGCTCGGAACCGCGTTGAAGGAGCGCGCGCGGGATGGCGGAACGCAATGGAGGCCGGCATGGCCACGACCTGGCAGCCAACGACGATCGTACAATGCGTGAGTGTCCAACCGTGGCTTACCTACCCGGGGTGCGACGAACCCGGGGGTTGCCACGACCTCACGTTAGGCAGGATTTATTCCCTCCTCGCTGTCGAGGCGAACGGATCGTTCTACCGGATCGTCGATGACTCGGGTGACGACTATCTCTACCCCGCGTCGCACTTTCGCGAGATGTAAACCGGCGCTCGGCCGCGACCTTCAGCCCGCGAGCGGAACGAGCGATACGTCGGCCTCTCCATCGTCGATCGTGAGAATCGCCACGCTTGGGACAAGGTTGAATCGACGCGCCCCGGCTGCCCCCGGATTCACGACGAGCTGCGCTCCGATTCGCTCGATGAGCTGGCGGTGCGTGTGTCCATACACGATGACATCGGCGTCGTAAGCGGCGACCAGCCGCAGAGGGTTGGGCAAGCCGAGTTCGTGCCCGTGACTGACGTGAATCCGGACACCGCCGATGCTCGTGTCGATCGCCTCCTGCAACCGCAGGCGTCCCGGCGAATCGGTGTTGCCGAAGACGGCCTGTACCGGCGCGATTGTCTCCAGACGGGCGAGCAACTCGTCCGGCCCGACGTCGCCGGCGTGAAAAATAAGCTCGACACCTTCGAGCGCACTGAACACTTCCGGCCTGAGCATCCCGTGCGTGTCGGAGACGAGGCCGATCCGATGCGCGCCCGCCCCAGCCATCAGCGCGTGCCGACGTGCAGCGCGGCGATTCCGAAGCTCAGCGACTGGTACGTCACGTTCGCGAACCCGGCGCTTCGCAGCCGGTCGGCGAGTTCGTCCTCCGCCGGAAAGCGGGCGACTGATTCCGGGAGATATTTATACGCGGTCCGGTGCCCGCTCACGACGCCCCCGATGAATGGAAGCAGGTGGTGGAAATACGCGTGATATGCGGCGCGCACGATCCACGACCGCGGCGTCGTGAACTCGAGGACCACGAACCGTCCGCCCGGAATCAGTACGCGCCGTGCCTCGCGAAGCCCCGCATCGAGGTCCGCGAGGTTACGCGCGCCGAAAGCGACCAGCGCGCCCGCTACGCTGGCGTCGCGCAATGGCAGGACGAGGGCATCGGCAACGACCGCCGCGGCCGTGCCGCGCGGCATCTTGCCGCGGCCGCCGCGCAGCATTGGCTCAGCGAAGTCCGCGGCGATGACGCGGCCGGTGAAGCCATCCGTTCGAATCAGCTCGGCCGCGACGTCCATCGTGCCAGCACAAAGATCGAGATAGGTCGCCGACGGATGGCGCTCCCAGCCGAGCAGCTTCACCGCACGACGGCGCCAGAGCCGATCGATGTTCAGGCTGAAGAGGTGGTTGAGCAGATCATAGCTCGGCGCGATCTGCTCGAAGACCGAGCGGACATAGTCGCGTTTTCCCGATCCGCCTGACGCTGCATCGGCGACGACCCGAGCGTCGGATTCCTCGGGAGGCAATGGGGTCATCGGTGATGGCGGCATGGCCCAAAGCTCGTCGGGCTGCACGACAACAGCAAGCGTCTGCAGACATCCGTGCTGGCCGCGTCGCCGCATTCGGGCTAGTTTGCTCGCGCGGCCGCGCCGCCACGCATGTCATCTTCTCTCGAACTTCAGAACCTCCCCGACGCCGATGTCGTCGCCCTCGCGCAGGAGGGCCGCGAAGTCGCGTTCCGCGAGCTGATCCGGCGCTACGAGCGACCGGTATTCTCGCTCGTCTTCCGAATGTGCCGCGACCGCACGACGTCGGAAGACCTGTCGCAGGAGACCTTCATCAAGGTTCTCAACAACATCGACAAGTACGATCCAGCCTTCAAGTTCTCCAGTTGGCTGTTCAAGATCGCGAACAATTTGGCGATCGATCACCTGCGCAAACGCCGCGTGGCGACGATCAGCGTCGATGGCTCCCCCGATGCCACGACGGCGTCCCAGATCAAGGCGACCTCGTTCGAGCTCGCGTCACACGGCGAGTCGGCGCTCGAGGCCCTCGAGGCAAAGGAACTCGGCACGGCGATCGAGCAAGCAATCGCGGGGCTGCGCCCCGAGTACCGCGCTTGCATCATGCTGCGCCATGTCGAGGACCGCTCGTACGAGGAAATAGCGGCGACCCTCGACTTGCCACTGGGGACCGTCAAGACTTACATCCACCGGGCGCGCCACGAGCTTCGCAAGGCGCTGGAGAACGCGCGATGATTCACTCGGCTGCGGTGACTGCCATCACGCGATTCACGGAATCTGCTGAAACCGGTGCCGCGTCTAACGCGTACGAGGCTGCGGAGGATATCCTGTGATCAATCGCCATCTGCTGCCCAACGAAATCGACCTCATCGTCGACGGCGACGTCGGCTTCGGCGTTGCCCCGCTGCGCGCCCATGTCCGCCAGTGCGCCGAGTGCCGCGCGAAGGTCGACGACGCGCTCGTGGTAGTGAACGCCCTCGAGGAAATTCCCCATCTCGCTCCCTCGTCGCTGTTTGCCGAGCGGGTGATGGCCCAGGTCCAGGTATTCCAGCCCTGGCATGTCGCGGCTCGTGACTCGGTGCATCGGTTCGTTCCGCGGTCGCTGCCGGCGAGGATCGCCGCCGGCGCAGTCGGCGCTATCGCCGCCTCGGTGCTGGGCGTCGTCTCCCTCTGGATCGGGACGCGGATTGATCTGCTGACGTTGCTCTCGGGAAGTGCGATCGGACGCGGCCGCGTCATCGCGGAAAGCGCCGCTGAGGCTCTCGTCGGCGCCGCCTTCGGTCCCGTCGCGTTAGGCGTGTTTCGCGCGATGGGCACTGCGGGGCTGGTCGTTTCGACGCTCGCGCTCATTATCGCCGCAACCGGCGCAGTGCTCGGGGTACGTCGTTTGGCCGCTGCTTCATCTCGGCGTTCGGGAGGTTTCTGATGCGAGCTGCACTCGGCGCTCTCCTCATCACCGCATTCGGTCTCGGTCGGCCACTCGGCGCGCAGGCAGCAGGCGCACCAGGGCGTCCGCCGAATCCACCGACGGCCGAACGCATCCAGATCGTAAAATACGGCGATCAGATCGGGTGGAATGATTCGTCGCTCTCGCGCGATCTCAAGCTCCTGACTGATAGCATCAACCTGATCGCGGGCGAGATGACGAGCGCGCGCATGAAGGGAATTCCACCGGGGCGGATCGGCTATCTCCAGGGACGGCTCGGTGCGCTCGAAGGGCGACTGGGCGGGCTGCAGGGCCAGCTCGGCCAGTTGCAGGGTGAGTCGGCTCGCCACGGCGAGGAACTCGACGGGAACCGCTCGCGCACGCATCGCATGCTATCGCCGCGAGATCTCGATAAGCTCTTCACGCGCGTGCGCCAGGACCCGCAGGGCATCGAGCTCCCCCCAGCAGACAGCATCGTTCGCGGCGCATTCGCAGTGACCCAGGGCGCTGTGATCGGGCGCGTCGCAGCAACAGGCCAACTCGATGTGTTCGGGAGAGTGAACGGGAACGCCGTGTCATTGAACGGCGACGTGGTCGTGCACAAGGGCGGTCACATTACCGGTGACGCGCTGTCGGTTGGTGGTACCGTGCGGCTCGACGGCGGCACTATCGACGGTGAGCTACGTTCGACAGATCGAGCCGTCGCGCCCACTGCGGCGGCTGCCGCGTCGTCGTCGGGATTCCTGTCGATTCTCGATGAGCTGCAGATCGCGATGGGATGGCTGGTGGCGATGGTTCTCCTCGGCTTCGGCGCGATGGTGTTCGCCGAGGACCGGCTCCGGATAGTTGCGGCAACGATCGAAGCGCGATTCGGCCGCTCATTGTTCGCCGGGCTTCTCGCCGAGGTCTCGTTCATTCCGGTGCTCGTCCTGTCGATCGTCTTGCTGGTGATCACGATCATCGGGATCATCTTGCTCCCTGTCGTCGTCCCGGGAATTTTCGTCGTCGGCGCGCTGCTGGCCGTGCTCGGCTTCCTCGCGGTCTCGCGCGTTGCGGGTCAGGCGCTGACGCGGCGCGCGGCGACGGTGAGTGTCCGCGGGGCTGAGCTTCGATCGATGCTGGCGGGACTTTTCTTCTTCTTCGGACTCTGGCTGGTCGCGGCAATTCTCAGCTGGGTGCCGGTGCTCGGCCCGCTGCTTCACGCGCTCGCGTTCGTCGTCACCTGGGCGGCGGTGACGGTGGGACTCGGGGCTGCGGTGATCACCCGCGGCGGCGGTCGTCCTGCTCCGTCGCCGGTCGCCGCGCCCGACGCCGCGAGCGAGCTTGGTTGGCAAACTCCGACACCGATCAGCGGCATCGCCGCGGCTCGCCGTCAGGCAACGAATACCCCCGAGGCGTGATGCGTACGAGAATGATCTATCTCGCGCTGGCTGTTGCGCTAATGCCCATCGCGGCGGAAGGACAGCAGTGGCGCACGATCGAGTCGGCTCGCCAACTCGCGAACACGGAGCAGACGCGCGTTTCCTTGACGTTTGCCGGCGGCAAGTTCGAGCTGCGGCCCCTCACTGGGGCACTGCTCTACCAGATGCACCTGCATTACGACGAACAGTCATCCGACGCAGTGCACGAGTTCGACGCCGCGCAGCATCAGCTCACGCTGGGCATGACCAAGGCTAACGTCGGATGGCGCGCGCTGCATTCGATGAATCGTGACGATTCAGGAAACATGACCGTTGGCCTGAATCCTACTGTCCCGATGAAGCTGGAGCTGAACCTTGGCGGCGCGACAGCCGACCTGGAGCTGGGGGGAATGCGCGTCAAGTCCCTGAAGTTGAACATGGGACTCGCTGGCGGAAATGTGCGCTTCTCCACGCCAAACGCGATCGTGATGGACGAACTGAGCGTCGATGTCGGCCTCGGCGGGGTCAAATTCGAGAATCTCGGGAACGCCAATGTCTCGCAAATCGACATCAACGGCGGGATGGACGGCGTCGCGCTGAACTTCGGCGACACCGTGATGCACGATGTGAAGATCAATGCGCACGTGGCGTTCGGCGGGCTGAAGATCCAGGTTCCACGATCTGTCGGCGTGAAGGTGCAGGCGGAGACGAAGCTGGCGAACTTCAAGCTGCAGGGATTCACGCGGACGAACGATGCCTGGCTCACGCCCAACTGGAACGAAAGTGCGAGACACGTGACGGTCGTCGTCAACGCAGCGTTTGGGAGCCTCGAGGTGAATCACTCCGAGCCGTAGTGGCTGGCCCGGCGATTGCCCCCTTCAGGCGCATGGAAAAGGAGCGCCTCACGATCGGCGGCTATCGCATCTGGCCGCTGCTGAAGAAGACTGGCCGGGAGATCATGGAGGACAATGTCCTCGGACTCGCCGCCCAGACCGCGTACTACTTCTTCTTCTCACTGTTCCCGCTGCTGTTGTTCGTCGCGCCGATGCTCGCGCTGGTCGGCAACAAGCAGCAGATCGTCAACTGGCTCGTCGCCCATCTTGCCACTGCGGTTCCATCGAGCGCGGTCGAGTTGGTATCCAGCGTGGTGAATGACGTGGTGCTGAGCCCGAGCGCGCCGGCGGCGATGTCGATCGGCGCGCTGCTCGCAGCATGGGCCGGTTCGAACATCTTCGGGGCGCTGATGAACGCGCTCAACACCGCCTACGACGTCCGCGAAACGCGACCATGGCTGCGCCAGCAGCTGCTTCGGCTGGCGGCGCTCGTCGTCGCCGGCGGCGTCATGATTGCCGCAACCACTGTCATGCTGGGTGGCGGCCAGATCGCCGACTGGGCGGGCACCGTTCTTGGACTCAGCCATGCCGTCACGCAGATCTGGTCGGTCGTGCAGATCCCCCTGGCGCTGGGGATTCTCGTCGGCGCCACCTGGCTCCTCTACTACTTCCTGCCTAACGTCAGGCAGCGAGCGTCGCACGTGCTTGCTGGCGCGCTCGTGGCGACGGTGCTGTGGGTGGTCGTGACTGAAGTGTTCCGGCTCTACGTCGCGCATTTCGGTTCCTACAACAAGACCTACGGCGCGATCGGTGGCGTGATCGTCCTGCTCACGTGGATGTACCTCACGATGCTCGTGCTGCTGTCCGGGGGCGAATTCGCGTCGGAACTGCATTGCGGCACCGCGCGCGCAGAGCCGGAACGTGGCGCGAGCTACGCGGGCCGCATCGGAACCGAGGGCCGCCCAGGGGCGGCATCAACCGAGCGGATCGAGCGCGCGCAGCCACTCGCCGCGCGCGGGCCACAATAAGTGCCCCCCCCGGCGCCTCGCCGGCGTCTAGCTGCGACTATCAGACGGCGCGGCGTTTCCAAACTCCCGAGCGCCACAGAGCCATCATCGCCACCGCCCGTCCAACCGCGGTCAAGGATATCGTCCACCAGAGTCCGGCGGTACCCCAACGCGCGACGCTGAGCAGTGCGAGTGGAATTCGCAACGCGGTAATGGAGGTCGACGTTATCATCGGCGGAAAGGTCGCGCCGGCGCCGCCTAACGCGCCCTCGAGCACGATCTCTGCCGAGATGAACAGCTGCGACCACGCGGCGATCCGCAGGTAGCGCGCGCCTTCGGCGACGACGAGCCGGTCGCTGGTGAACAGCCCGGCCAGCTGCGGCGCCCAGAGCGACTGCGCAGCAAACACCACGAGCCCGACTACACTGACGAAGCCGACGGACACCCAGCCGGCTCGCTCGGCGCGGTCGACGTTGCCGGCGCCGAGGCTCTGGCCGACGACTGCCGCGACCGCTGAGGCGACGCCGACCCCCACCATGAACAACCAGCTCTCCACCCGGTGACCGATGCCTAACGCTGCGAGCGCGGGGGTGCCGAACGGGGTCGCGATGCGTGCGATTGCGACGTAGATCAGCGAGAAGAACACGCCGGTCGCCGCTGTCGGGAGCCCGACGCGCACGATGGCGAGCGTTGCAGCGCGCCGCGGTGCGCCGAGCGTCAACATCCGGCGGCGGCGCAGTATCATCAGTCCGATCGCGAAGACGATGCCGCGCGTCGTCAGCGTTGCAATCGCAGCACCACGGATCCCGAGCGAGGGCGCCCCGAGCAGGCCGAGGATCAGCACCGGATCGAGGACGAGCGTTGCGATGACGGATGTCGAGAGGAGCAGGAACGGGGTGCGGCTGTCCCCGGCAGCGCGGAACGTGGCGTCGACCACGAAGAAGCCGAAGATCAGCGGCGCGCCCACCAAATAGGTGCCGAGGTACCGCATGCCGAGGGCGGTGACCTCCGCCGGCGTCCCCATGACTGCGAACAACGACGGGAGTACGAACAATCCCGCGCTACCGATCACGATGCCGAGTGCGAGCGCAAGCAGGAGCGCGTCACCACTCGTTCGCGCCGCTTCGAGGGGCCGGCCCTCGCCATGCCGTCGGGCCGCCACGGCGGTCAGCCCGACGCTGACCATTTCGGCGATCGAGACGATGAGCCAGATCCAGAATACCGCGGCCGTGACCGCGGCGAGTCCCGGCGATCCGATCCGCGTGCCGACCCAGTAGGCATCGACCGAGGAAAAGATCGTCATCAGCAGCATCGAGGCGACCGCGGGGAGTGCGATCCGCAGGAGCGTCCTCCCTAACGGCCCGCTGGCGAGCGCGCCGGCACCGGCTCCCGCAATGTGTTCGGCGGTGATGTACAGCGTGCCGCCGTCGTGAGGCTCCATCGGCAGCGCCGAGGCCGAGCGAGGATCGGTGGCGCGGGTTTCGTCGACGACTGGCGGCTGGCTACTCACTCGCTCGGCGCGGTTGCTCCTGCCACAGCAGCGGCATTCGCCGCGACAGCGACCGCAATCTTTCCGAGAGCGACGGCCGGCGCTGAACGGGCGTCGGCCACGACGATCGGCGCTCCAGTATCGCCGCCCTGGGTCACCGCTGGCGCGAGCGGGATCTGGCCGAGGAGGGGTAGCTCGAGTTCATCGGCGAGCCGTTGGCCGCCGCCGCTGCCGAACAGCGCGGTCGGCTTCCCGCAATGCGGGCACTCGAGCCAACTCATGTTCTCCACGATGCCCAGCACGGGCACGCCGACACGCTGGAACATCTTTGCGCCGCGCAACGCATCACCGACTGACACTTCCTGCGGGGTCGTGACGATGATCGCACCGTGCACGTTGGTCGCCTGGACGAGCGAAAGCTGCGCGTCACCTGTTCCCGGCGGCATGTCGACGAAGAGGTAGTCGAGCTGACCCCAGTCGACGTCGCCGAGAAATTGCGTGATGATCTTCATGACGATCGGGCCGCGCCAGATGGCAGGCTGATCGCGCTCGATGATGAAGCCGAGGCTCATGATCTTCACGCCGTGCGCCTCGAGTGGCATGATGCGGTCGCCGATGACGCGCGGCGCTTCCATCACGCCCATCATGCGCGGAATGTTCGGCCCATAAATGTCGGCGTCGAGGATTCCAACGCGCGCACCATCGCGAGCGAGCGACACGGCGAGGTTGACACAGACCGTGGATTTGCCGACGCCACCCTTCCCGCTCGAGACTGCGATGATGCGGCCAAGCTTCGGGTAAGCGACCGGGGCCGGCACTGAGCCGCGTGCCGGCGCCTTGGGGGCATTGTCCATCACTGGGAGCATGCGGCCGCTCGGGGACGGCGCCGCTGCCGACATGCTGCGCGGTGGCGGCGTCGCACCACCCGTTGCCCGCTCCGTCGCGTCCTTCACATCGACTCGCACGTCGGTGACGCCGTCAACGCGCTCGACGGCTTGCCGGATTTCGCGAACGATGCCGGCGTCATCCTGAGGCGTGAGAAGCACCGTTAGGCGGATCTTCCCGTCGACGGTGGTCGCGAGGTCACGAATCATCGACGCATTCAGGACATCGGTTCTGGCGCGGGCGCTTTGCACTGCGGAGAGCGCCGTGACGACGCGCTCCTGAAGATTCTGGGCCATCGGAATTGTCAGCGATTCTGAGGGTGGGCGCGTCCGGGACGTCCTGCGGAACGATCGCCCAATTGAGAAAGCTAACGCGCCGCGGTCGGCGACGCGTACCGTGGCCACTCGGCGTTCAGCTTTCGAGAGTCGCCGGCTGCGGGGCGGCGAGGTAGACGCGTGCGGCGCCGACGACGGATTCCCGGACGCTCTCGAGCGAGCCGGCGACGAGCGCGCCTGCCGCCTTTGCGTGACCGCCGCCGCCGAACTGCCGGGCGAACCGGTTGACATCGACGTCACCGGTGCTGCGAAACGACACCTTCACCTTGCCGTGGCCAAGATCGCGGAAGAAAAGTGCGAGCCGCGTGCCCGACACCGACCGCGCATGCTCGACGATGCCATCGAGATCTTCGCTGCGAACTTCGTGGCGCTCCAGCGCACCGGACGCAACCGAAATCCAGGTAATCCCGTGTGCGCGGTCTATTCCGAGCGTCTCCAGCGCTTCGCCGAGCAATTGCAGGCGGCCAATCGGGGCCGACGCGTAGATGCGGGTGTACATCTCCTCAGGATCCACGCCGGCAGCGAGGAGCGCTGCGGCGATCGCGTGACAGCGCGGCGTCGTGTTGCTGAAGCGAAAGCCGCCGGTGTCGGTGAGTATCGCGGCGTAAAGTGAGCGGGCGATCGGCGCCGTGAGTTCCAGACCGAGCACCGAGGCGAAATCGAACACCAGTTCGCCGGTTGCGCAGGCGGTGGTGTCGCTCAGCGTGACGTCGCTCGGGGGCTCATCGCTTGGCAGGTGGTGATCGATCACGAGCTTCGGAATCGTCAGGCGGCGAACGGCCTCGGCGAGCCCGCCCAAGCGCTTTACGTCGCTGATGTCATGGACGATCAGGACATCGGCATCGCGGAGCGCGGCGGCTCCCTCGGCGCTCCGGTCGGCGACATCCGCGCCGAGGAGGAAGTCGTACATGTCCGGCCACGGCGTCGGGTTGACGATGAATGGCCGCATTCCGCGCTGTGCCAGCAGGCGGGCAAGCGCCGTCCCGGACCCGCAGCCATCACCGTCGGCGCTGATATGCGTCGCGAGCGCGACCTTCAGCCCCGGGCGCAGCGCACCGGCGAGCCGCTCGATGTCGGCACGACGGTGATCTGCAACGGAGAGGAGCGTAGAGAGTGGCACTCGCAGCGGTGTTGATGGAACGGACACGGCGCCCGCAGGACCGCCGGGCGCCGCGTCTGTAGTTGCCTAACGTCGACCGATCAGTCGCTCTTCACGCCCGATGCTTCGGCACGTCCGATCTTCGAGTGCGATCTGCTGTAGGCGAAATAGATCACGAGACCGAGGACCATCCAGATGATCAACCGCTCCCACGTCTGACGCGGCAGCGAGTACATGAGGTACCCGCAGGCGAGGATGCCGAGGATCGGTACGAGGGGGACGAGCGGAGTCTTGAAAGGGCGGTGGAGATCGGGGCGCTTGTACCGCAATACGAGCGTCCCGGCGCAGACGATGACGAAGGCGAGCAACGTACCAATCGAGACGAGCTTGCCGAGCTCCTCGATCGGCAGGAAACCAGCCGGAACAGCGGCAACGATGCCGGTGAGTATCGTCGTGACGTATGGCGTCTTGAACCGCGGATGCACCTTGCCGAAGACGGAGGGCATCAACCCATCGCGAGCCATTGCGAAGAAGACGCGCGGCTGTCCCATCAACATCACCAGAACAACCGAGGCCAGTCCGAGAATTGCGCCGATACCGACGAAGAAGTTGAGCCACGCGAGTCCCGGGCCGGCGGCCTCGAGGGCGACCTGCACCGGATTCGGAACGTTGAGCTGCCGGAAGGGAACGAGTCCCGTCATCACCAGCGCCATCAGGATGTAGAGTACCGTGCAGACGGCGAGCGAGCCGAGAATGCCAATCGGCATGTCGCGTTGCGGATTCTTTGCTTCCTGCGCGGTAGTAGACACTGCGTCGAATCCGATGTAGGCGAAGAAGATCACGCCTGCGCCGCGAGCGATTCCATCCCAGCCGAACTTGCCCGGTCCTTCCGACGGAGTGATGAACGGATGCCAGTTGGCGGTGTTGACGAACATGAACCCGAACACGATCACGAGCAGCACGATCGCGACTTTCAGAAACACAATCACGTTATTGAAGCGCGCCGACTCCTTGATTCCGATTACGAGGATGACCGTGAGCAGTCCGATCAGCAGCATGGCCGGCAAGTTGACTACCGATGCCGTTCGCGTAAAGTGCCCGTCGGCGTAGGCGAATGGCGCTCCGGAAATTTCCTTCGGGAACGGTGCGCCGAGCTTCCTGAGAAACTCAGTGAGATAGCCTGCCCATCCGACAGCGACCGTCGAGGCCCCGAGCAGATACTCGAGGATCAGATCCCACCCGATGATCCAGGCGACGAATTCGCCGAGCGTCGCATAGCCGTAGGTGTACGCACTGCCGGCGATCGGAATCATCGACGCGAATTCGGCGTAGCATAGCCCCGCGAACGCGCATGCCAGTCCCGCAAGAATGAACGACAGCACGACGGCGTTGCCGGCGTACTGCGCGGCTGCGGTACCAGTGAGGACAAAAATGCCCGCTCCGATGATTGCGCCAATGCCGAGGAGGACGAGGTTCGTCGCGCCAAGTGCGCGCTTGAGAGCGTGTTCGCCCTCAGCGGTCGCCTCGTTCTGCAGCGACGCCATGCTCTTCGTAGACCACAAACCCATACTGGTGTTCTCCAGGGCGTTAGGGACAGGCGAGGGAACCAGAGGCGCCGGCCCAGCGAGGTGGGTATCAACCGCGCGGGAAATTGCGGCTCGGGCTGCGGCTTTGTCAAGCGAATTTCCCCGTGAACACGAGGGGAAATGCGTGCGGCGCCGTTATTCACGGCGCCGCACGGGAAATCGCGCCGCACTGATCGGCTTCAGGAGCTGTAGTTCGGCGCTTCGCGCGTGATCGTGACGTCGTGCGGGTGTGATTCCCGGAGGCCGGCGGTGGTGATGCGCACGAATTCCGTCTGGGTGCGAAGCGCGTCGATATCGCCGCAGCCGACATAGCCCATCCCTGAGCGAAGACCGCCGATCATCTGATAGAGCACGTCGTCAACCGGACCGCGATAGGGAACACGACCTTCGATTCCCTCGGGCACCAGCTTCTTGAGCGACATCTCGCCTTCCTGGAAGTAGCGATCGGCGCTGCCATCCTGCATCGCCGAGAGCGAGCCCATTCCGCGCACCATCTTGAAGCGCCGCCCTTCGAGCAGAAACGACTCACCGGGGCTCTCTTCGGTGCCGGCGAGCATTGAGCCCATCATAACGCTTGCGGCGCCGGCCGCCAGCGCCTTGACGATGTCCCCGGAGTACTTGATCCCGCCGTCGGCGATGACCGGGATGTCGCCGGCTCCATCGACCGCGTCCATGACGGCAGTGAGCTGCGGGACGCCGACACCGGTGACGACTCGTGTGGTGCAGATCGAGCCGGGTCCGACTCCAACCTTGACCGCGTCCACGCCGCGCTCGACGAGAGCGCGCGCGCCCTCGCGCGTCGCGACGTTGCCGGCAACGAGCTGCACGTCAGGGAGCAGGTCCCGCAGCTTTGCCGTGGCGACGAGCACGGCGTCGGCGTGGCCATGTGCGGTATCGACGACGAGCACGTCGACGCCGGCATCGACGAGTGCGCGGGCGCGTGCCATCACGTCGCCGCCCGAGCCGACCGCCGCGGCGACACGGAGCCGGCCGTGATGGTCCTTGTTAGCGTTAGGAAACTGGCGCCGCTTGTGAATGTCCTTGACGGTGATCAACCCGGTGAGCTTCCCGTCACCATCGACAACTGGCAGCTTCTCGATGCGATTTCTGCCGAGAATCCGTTCGGCCTCCTCGAGGGTGGTGCCAATCGGCGCAGTGACGAGCCGCTCGCGGGTCATCGCCTCACGGAGCGGGCGATCGAGATTGCGCTCGAATTGCAGGTCGCGGTTGGTGATGATTCCGACGAGTTTTCCGTCGCGGTCGACGACCGGAACACCGGAGATACGAAAGCGCTGCATCAGTGCGCTGGCTTCCCGGAGCGTCGCGTCGGGATGGAGGGTGATCGGGTTCATGATCATCCCGCTTTCCGACCGCTTTACCCGATCGACCTCGGCTGCCTGACGGTCGATCGACATGTTCTTGTGGAGCACGCCGATCCCGCCAGCGCGCGCCATCGCGATAGCCATTTCCGACTCGGTGACCGTATCCATCGCCGCCGAGACGAGTGGGACATTGAGCGCGATGCCGCGCGTGAACCGGGTCGCGGTGCTGACATCGCGCGGATGCGTCAGTGAATGACGCGGCGCGAGAAGGACGTCGTCGAACGTCAGGGAGGCTTCGGCACGCACGCGCGCGTGGGAGCCGAGCTGCTCGATACGCGACGGCCCGCTCCCGGAGCGATCCGGTAAAGCGGGCCGTGACGATGAAGGAATCGTGGTCGCCATGGCGAAAGGTAGCCGTGGCGGGCTGCTACGGCTAGCGGGTCATCCCGCGAAGCCGGCGGCGGATTCGACCCGGGAGAAAGAATGCGGCAGCGGAGAACACAGCGCGAAGGTTCATGTCTGCGAGATCTTCGGACTCGCCCGACCAATGCGCGAGGAGCGTCGAACGGCCGGCGTTGCTGATGAGCCGCTGCAGCGCGAGGACGAGCAGGTAGACGTCATCGACTTCACCGATGAACGGGATGAAGTCCGGAATGAGGTCGAAGGGCATGACGATGTACGCCATGGCGCCGGCGACGATCAGCTTGTCGACGCCCGATACGCGCGGATCTGTCATCAGGCCGATCAGCAGCCGCAAATAGTTAGGCAGCTGCCGGATGTAGTGCATCATCGTCTTCTTTGCCCCGCGACGAGGGTTGATCATGCCATCCTCGACCTCGGCTTCCTGCACGGGAATCGCCGCGCTCGGGGCGGCGGCGGACGCTCGGGTGCTGCTACCGCGACGGCGTGCGGTCGTCCCTTCGGCTCGTGGGCTCACGTGGGCTGCTCTCCGGACCTCGATGTACCTGGCGTCGTCGGGGCGCTGGGTGCGCTGGCCGCGGGGCCACTCGGCGTTGGGGTTCCCATCGGTCGGGGACCGTTCATGCCAGCGGCGCCGGCAATGTCACTCGCAACAGACTTGCCAGCAGCGGCGACTCCTTCGAGCGCGGACATGGCCTGCCCCATGAATCCCATCGCTTTGGAGATGGTCGTCGCCGAGACCTTCCCGGCGCGGAGGGAATCTTCGACCGCGTCGCCGAAGCGCTGAAAGATCGAGGCGGGCGGCGCGGGGCGCTCAGCGTATCGCGAGTCGAGGAACTCGACGTAGTCGAGGATCTGGTAGCCGCGCTCGTCGGAGAGAGTCTCCAGCTTGCGAATGATCCGGTCGCGCAGGTGCGGTTGCATGGCGTCGCTCTCCCAGGGTCGTGCCGTTCGACGCGCTCAGCCTCGCCAGCGCGCTCTCTTTCCGCGTGCGTCGATGTGGACGTACGGCGTGCTGTAACGGCGACTGGTATATACACCCATGCCGCCGCGTAGCTCCGGATGATCCTGTTCGACCATCTCGACCGCAAGGGCGACCAGTCGGCTGTCGGCGGCCGTGTAACGCCCATCGAAGTTAGCGTCGATCGCGACGTCCGCGGCATCGCCGTACTGGTGGCGGCTGTCGCGTGCTGAACGACGTACTCCGCGGTTGTGGCTCGGCGTGCGGAAGCCCGAGTGCACGTCGAGCGCGACGGAGCGTGCGCCTTCGCGATCACTGCCCTGCATCCGGCTGACCTGCGCGATCACCAACTCGAGCTTGTCGAGAAGTTTTGGCTGCAGCGCGACATATCGTGGCCACGACGACTGGCCGTCGTGGGTGAGGAAGTCAGAAACTCGGAGGTGAGTGGTCACCTGCATGTCCACGTCGTTGGCCCCGACCTCGAGAAATCCCTCGGGGGCGTCATGATGAGGACCGGTCACGCGCTCGGCGAGATATGTGCCGATCTCATAACCGTTCAACGTCGCACCGAGCTTGTCCGCGAAGGGCACGAGGACCGCGACGGTCATCTGGGGGATCACCCGACGCTGGCCACCGCTGATCAGCGCAAGATGGTACATGCCCGGCGCCTGCGGCGCGACCAGTTCAGCACCACTCAGCGGGGCGGGGGCGCCAGCGAGTGAGTCGGTTCCGGTGCGTACCCACGAATAGGTGAGCTTGGCCGGGTCACCCTCGACCTCGAGCGGATACTCGACCCGCTCTCCGGGAAGAACGACGCGGAGCTTGACCGCGCCGCTGGTCCCGTACGCGTCAGCGCTCGGCGCGACACCCATCGCCTTGACGATCGCGAGCGACTCGAAGGGCTTGGGCAATCCCGACTGCGGTGGCTGATGGAGCTCGATGACAGCGAGAGCTGCGGTAGCGAAGGCAACGACGGTCAGCCACCCTGCGCGATCGCGCCGCACCGGCGCGCGCGAAGTGCGGCGATCAAGCGCCATCAGCTGCGGCTCCAGCGCGCGCGGCGGCCGCGCGCGTCGATGTGCGCGAACGGTCCGTGGGCGCGGGTTGCGCGGTAGACGCCGCCGCCGCCAGCAAGCTCGGGGTAGGCCCGCTCGACGCGCTCGACCGCAGCGACGATGACCTTCGCGTCACGCGAGTCGATCCGGTGGTCGTGATTGAGGTCGTCCATGCGCCCGTCGCCGTCGTTGTCGACGAATACGTCAGCGGCGTCACCGAACTGATGGCGGCTGTCCTTCGCACGACCACCCTTCCGCCCGACGCCTCGCGCGTTGTACTCGGGGGTGCGGAAGCCGGACATGACACGCATGCGATCGACGCGCACGCCGTGAACCTGCAGGTCCTGAATCACCAGCTCCAGCTTGTCGACCAACGCATCTTCGAGGACCATGTACTTCGGCCAGACATCTTGCTGATCATGGGTGAGGAAGTCGCGCAGCCGGAAGTGTTCAGAGATCTGGAGGTCCTGGTTCTCGGGCGTGACGACGACGAACCCATCGGGATTTTCGTACGCCTCTGAGCGGAGCCGCCCGCGCTCTTCGGGCCAATAGCCGATGCGGTACGACCCGACGGTGCCCTGGCTCTTTGTCTCGAACGGGAGCAGGGTAACGAAGGTAATCGGTTCGGCCGCGTCGCTATCGGGCATCGTGTAGACACCGGGCGTGCGCGCCGCGTTGTCGCCGAAGAGGCGACTGAGGATCGGGAGCGCGAAGGCACCGCGCCGCGCCGACACGAAACGAACGCGCAACTTCCCGCTGCGTCCGTACACGACATCGTGGGGCAGGCTCGAGATGGTCGTGGTCGCCGCATCGACGCCGGCTGCCAGGGCGGCGCCCCTGGACGCACCGATGGCCGACGCGGTGATGCCGCCAATCCAGAGCGTTCGCGCGAACGCGCGGCTGACTGTCTTTACACCCGCCATTTTCGATCTCCCTGGTAACCAGACTGACGGCGGTGACTGGGTCACCGCCATCTCACGGCTTTGCGTGTCGGCCGGACCTCAACC
Source organism: Gemmatimonadaceae bacterium (assembly GCA_031360575.1). Taxonomy (GTDB): domain Bacteria; phylum Gemmatimonadota; class Gemmatimonadetes; order Gemmatimonadales; family Gemmatimonadaceae; genus JABFXC01. Next base: position 33,186 of record JANMBU010000056.1, on the reverse strand, counting down.
GACTTGCCCTTGGCAAGGAGCCCCGCCTCAGCGGGGGTACAACCTGCTCTGAAGACAGTATAGACCTTCAAGAGGTAAAACTTCCAACACTAATTTTTGAAATTGCGGCCGAGTGCTGACCGGTCGGACAGGTTCAATAGATGAACACCGGGGTGCCGACGGGCACCATTCGATAAAGGGTCTCGATGTCTTCATTGCGGAGACGCACGCACCCGTGGCTGGCCGAATGGCCAATCGACGCCGGATCGTCGGTGCCGTGGATGCCGTATCCATCTCCCATCTCCAGGCGATAGGTGCCGAGGACGCCCTTGTATTTGCGTTGATTCGTGCCATATGGCGGGATGATGACGTTCCCGCCGGCGGAGATTTCCCTGCCCTCGACGACTTCGATCGGTACGATCCGGCCATCGGGGTATTTCTTGACGACGTCATTCCCATCGACCGTGATCGTCGAGCCGTCGGGAGCGGGAATTTCCTGCCCCCGCTGCAGCTTGACGAGCCCCAGGTGCTTCTTCTTCGCCATCTCGACGTAGTGCCAGTCGGGCGGCACCCACACCGGGTCAGCCTCCTTGCCCTGAACGACGAGTCGTCCGCGTGGGGTCTCGAACTTCCAGTGCGAGCCGCCGCCCTCGTGATCGAGTTCCTTGCCACTGCCGGTGGCGACCTGGGTGGTGAACATGGTCTGGTTTCCCTGCTTGTACCAGATCCGGTTTTCGGCGATGGAGACGACGATGTATGGCCGTTCTCCGGGCGATTCATCGGCCGTGGACAGGACTGCTTCAAGGGTATCGTTCGTCGCCCCGACGCCCTTCTTCACATCCTCGAGGGTCTCGAGGGTGTGGTTGAAGACCATGCGCGTGACGTCACGCTCGTAACGCGCTTCGGCGGTGTGGGTGACGAGCAGGACACTGGCGCCGATAGCGACGATGACACCGGTGATCAGGCCCCACGCAACGCGTCCGCCATGGCGGAAGAATTCGAATGCCATTGTCAGTTCAGTAGAGGTAAACGGTGCGGCCGGGCTTGAGATTCGGGGCGATGGCTCGGATGTCGGCAGAGCGTGCACGGATACTACCCGGCAGGATGTAGTTCGGATCGGCCAGCGGTCCGACGGACGGCATTGAATAGATGACTGTCCCGCCATTCAGGAGGATTGCGGCAGGTCCAAGTGCGCCCTTGACCGATCGGTCAGCAGGCGTTGAAAGCCCACGATCCGTGTAAACCCACTTCGGCACTTCCCACTTTCCCCCTTCGAGGACGCGCTCGACGGTACGAGCCCCGCGGGGGGGCGACATCCGCACGGTATCCGGTCCCGATCCGATGATCTTCGCGGCCGCGATCTCGACAGGCATCTCGCGCAGCAGCGCGCCCTCCTGCTCGAGCAGCATCCGTGATGAATCGACGGCGATCGAGACGTGGATTTCCTTGTCGCCCTGCGCCTGACGCTTGATGAGTGCGACAGCGACGCGAAGCTTGTTTTCTTCGGTCGCAATCACGACGTCGGCCTGCTTCTTTTCGGCATCGCTCATTCCAGACCGAAGCCGGGCGATTTCGGCCGTGTAGTAATGGCGCTTATAGACCAGCCAGACGTCAGCCGTGAGCATCACAACGAAGGCCAGCCCCATGGTCGCGAGGATGCCAGGGTAGGCGTGGCGGAACTCACCCCATCCGCGGCGCCGTCGCTCTGCGAACGGCGGCGGACCCCCGAACGGGGGCGGCGGTAAGTCCGACGACGGGACGTGCAGCGGGGTCTCGTGTCGTGACGGGATTGCTGGCGTCGCCGGATCGTTTGGTTCCATCGGTATTTGCACGTGGCTGGGGTACAGCGGCTATGGCCGCTGTGGATGATAAAGCAAAGGCAGTACCGGAGTGCGATGGCGCTTGGCGACCGCTCAGCGCCCGACGATCGTCAGCAACTCGAGCACCGGTATTCCTACCGGCTCGCTCTTTCCAACTCTGACGCGCGCGGTGATGATCGCGCGCGCAAGATCCGGGATCTCGCGCGCCGTCGAAGCGAGGGCCGGAGGGATCGCGAGGTAGAGCAGCGCATTCTCACCGGCTGGTCCCTGAGCAAGCAGGTACGGCTCCTGATCGGCCAGTCCCTTTCGGAGCGGGTCGCCGACCTGGTGGGCAAGCACTTCGACTTCCCAGTGAACCAAGCGTCCGGCGACGGCATCGGGATCGGCGCGCAGGTCGGCAGCACTGAGCGCCCCGCGCAGCGCGGTGTCGGCGACCGAAAGATCAGCCTCGCGAACCCACCCCTCCACGCGGACCCGCACCCAGCCTCGCTCGCGCGCAGTGACCATCGCGCGAGCACCGGGTCCGAGTGAGCCAATGCGCTCTCCGGCAGGCGACGCCGCGAGCGACGTTGCCGCGATGGGAGTAAGTACAAATCCATTCCGGTCGGTGTCCGGCGCGATCGGCGGTGCAGCGTTCATGGCGGCCGGCGTCGCCGTCGCGGCCTTTGTCGCTGACGCACTCGAGGTACTCGCTGAGACTACAGAAGGCGACGCGACATCCGCGGACTTGAGCCAACCGCTGCGCCGAACGTGGACCCATGGGCCCTGACGCTCGACTTCGTTCAACCCCATGCCGCCGCGAAGATCGGCAACTATCGGCGCCTGCGGGTTGGCGGTGGCGCGAAGCCGTACGCCGCCACCCGGTTTGACGGTCAGCGCGAACGAGTCGCGCGACGCACCGAGTAACGCCGCAGCGATCCAACCGTCGAGCGTGGCCTGCACGTACACACCACGCACCGCTGCCGTGCTGATGGAAGTCCCCTTTCGAACCGTCGCGACCGCGCGCCCGCCGGGTACAACGAGAAGCTCGACGTCGCGACTGGCGACGACCTGCGCGGCCGCGTCAGTGGCCGTGAAGAGCGCGAGGGCGAGGGCACACAGCAAAGCGAGCTCGCGCCGGATGCCGACGCTGGGCGCGATGCCATGTCGCGTGTGGATGTGGGGCCGGGTACATTTGAGCACGTCGAGTTCGATTATATCACGCGAACGAGAGAGAGCATAGATGGCGGGGAGAGCGAAGCGACCAGTCGTGCTGGTCGTTCTGGATGGCTGGGGATACCGCGAGTCGCGCGAGGGTAATGCGATCGCGCTATCGAGCACGCCGACGTGGGACGCGCTCTGGAAGCGCGGATCGCGCACGCTGCTCGAGGCGTCCGGCCTCGCCGTTGGACTGCCCGAGGGACAGATGGGCAACAGTGAGGTCGGACATCTCAACCTCGGCGCAGGCCGCGTGGTGATGCAGGATCTCGTGCGTATCACGCAGTCGATCAAGGACGGGGGCTTCTTCGCCAATCCTGCCTTCGTGGACGCGTGCCAGCGGGTGAAGAAGAACGGCGGGACCCTCCATCTCCTCGGGTTGGTTGGCAAGGGCGGAGTGCATGGCGTGGACACGCACCTCTTCGCGCTGCTCGACCTCGCCGAGCGGGAGGGAGTGAAGCGAGTGGCCATCCACGCGCTGATGGACGGCCGTGATACGCTTCCGACGTCCGGACTCGGCTACATGGGGGACCTGCTCGCGAAGGCGAAGGGGCGCGCGCGATTGGCGAGTCTCGGTGGCCGCTACTTCGGGATGGATCGCGACAAGCGGTGGGAGCGCACGGAGAAGTTCTATCGCGCCGCCGTGGACGGTGTTGCGACGACGGTGCGAGATCCGCTTGGAGCGATTCGCGCGTCCTACGAAGGTGGCGTGACTGACGAATTCATCCCGCCGGTAACCGTTGTCGACGACGCCGGCGCTGTCGCTCCGATGCGCGCTGGCGACTCGGTGATCTGCTTCAACTACCGCTCGGACCGGATGCGGCAGATCGTGCGCGCGTTGACGCTGCCGAACTTTGATGGATTCGACGTCTCGAAGCGGCCAAAGCTTCACGTCGTGACGATGACGCAGTACGACCAGACGTTCGACCTTCCGGTTGCCTTCGCGCCGCAGTCGATGGCGCGCATTGTTGCCGAGGTGGTGAGCGGCGAGGGGCTGACGATGTTCCGGACGGCGGAGACCGAGAAGTACGCGCACGTGACCTATTTCTTCAATGGCGGGGTAGAACCGCCGTATCCGGGCGAGGAGCGGCTGCTGGTGCAGAGCCAGAAGGTCGCGACGTACGATCTCGCGCCGGAGATGAGTGCGCACGGGGTGACCGACGTGCTCTGCGGCGCGCTGGCCCGGGGTGATCACGACTTCGTGCTCTGCAACTACGCGAATGGCGACATGGTCGGGCACAGCGGATCGCTACCGGCGACGATTCGTGCGGTGGAAACCGTCGACGAGTGCCTAACGCGAGTCGTTGCAGCCGCCGAGAACGCGGGCGCGCGGCTGCTGGTGACGGCGGACCATGGCAACTGCGAGATGATGATCGACCCGGAAACCGGCGGACCGCACACCGCGCACACGACGAACCCGGTACCGCTGGTGATCGTCGACCCGGAGGGGGAGCGGAGGCTGCGATCAGGCAGCGCGTTGTGCGACATAGGACCGACAATTCTCTCGATGCTCGGCATCGAGCGGCCGGCGGAAATGACCGGCATCGACCTTCGACAGGATGGACCACGCACGTGAAGCGAAAGACGGCAGTTGCAGCGATGTTGTTCTCACTCGGGTTGCTGGCGATCACGCGCCCTCTCGCGGCGCAGGTCGGATACGATCCGGCGAAGAGTCCCTATCACGATGTGCCTTGGCGCCAGGGGCTGACAACGTTCGCCGGCTGGTACAACGCGGCGATCGATCCGGCCGGAGTGGCCCCGCGCAGTGCACCGATGATCGGCCTGCGTTATGACCTGCAGCTCGCCGGGCCGGCGCAGCTCACGGTTCGCAGTGCAGCGACATCATCGAAGCGTCACGTCATCGATCCTCGGCAGCCAAAGGCGACGCGGCTGCTTGGGGACGTGTCGGCTCCGCTGCTGCTGACCGACGTCGACATCACCCTGAACCTCACCGGCCAGCGCAGCTGGCATGGACTGGTTCCTCTGATCATGTTCGGCGGCGGAGTCGCGTCGGACTTGAAGCCGGCGTCGGATATTGGGAACTACAAGTTCGGTGGGACGTCCGGCACCACCTTTGCACTTTCCTTCGGCGGCGGGATTCGCTACGTGCCGGGTGGCCGCTTCAGCCGGTTGGAGGTGCGCGGCGACGTCACCGACTACCTGTTCGCGATCAAGTATCCAAGCTCGTACATCTCGACAGCGACGACTCTGTCCGTCCTCAAGCCAAACGCCTCAGCATCGAGCTGGCGGCACAACGCGGGGCTCACGCTCGGCCTCACGTACCGCTTTCTGCGCTAAGGCAAGGCGGGTCCGGCAGCGTGCCGTGCTCGTCGTCTCACGTTCGAGGAGCAGCACACCATGGCGCATGATTTCGAAGACATTCACGACCTCGACGACCTGAACGATGACGAGTTGCGTGATCTGGTTCGTACTCACCTCGCCGGCGAAACGGGTGTGGATGCGCACGAGATCTCGGTGCGGGTCGAGGACGGTTTCGTCACGCTGTCGGGCAGTGTTGGAACCGAGGCGGAACAGCGGATCGCGGAGCACGTGGTGACCGACGTGCTGGGGATCGAGCAGTACGAGAACCTGCTCGCGGTCGATCCGCAGCTGCGCGCAATCAGCCCGATGGCAATCGACGAGCACCTGGTGGACGAGCAGCGCACTGAGGGGCTCCTGCTCGGCGATCGCGCGGTCTCCCTGTCGCCGGAAGCCGAGCATCTCGAGGAGGATCTCGATGCGCGGCTCTACGGGACGACCGACGTGCAGCGCGCAATCGAGGATGGAACGGCGTGGGTTCCGCCGGATTCGCCGACGCCGGAAGGCCGCGACATGGGCGACGCGCGCTGACGCGCTACCTGCAAAAGGCTTGTCCGGCTCGTGAGAGCCGGACATTTTCTTTTTGAATGCCGACTACGACGCTCACCCGCCGCGTGACCTTTGCCGCCGCGCACCGCTACCGTCGTCCCGAGTGGGACGATGCGCGGAACGCCGCGGCGTTCGGCCTCTGTGCGCGACCGAGCTATCACGGGCACAGCTACGTTTGCGACGTGACGGTGAGCGGCCATGTCGATGCGCTGACCGGGTTTGTCGTCGATCTCGGCGCGCTCGATCGCGCGCTGCAAACCGAGGTGCGGGAGCGGTTCGACCATCGGAACATCAATCTCGACGTCCGCGAGTTCGCCGACGGACTGCTCGTGCCGAGCGGCGAGAACCTGGCGCGATTCATTCTCGAGCGGGTACAGCGCGCGTTAGGCAGCGCGGCCACGGTCATTTCGGTTTCGGTGGCTGAGGACGAGACGCTGCGAGCCACCTACACGGCGGGCGAGTGACCGGCGACGCGGGCCTGCGGCCGGCGGGGGCGATTCTCGCCGGTGGGCGGGCGCTCCGCTTCGGCGGACGGCCGAAGGGGCTGGAGCTCATCGGCGGGGTGCGGATCATCGACCGGGTCGCGAGCGCACTCCGTGACATTGCCGGCGAGCTGCTGCTGATCGGGGCGCCGCCGGTGATCGCGGCAACGCTTCCCGATTGGCGGCTGGTGCCAGACGCGTCGCCGGGAGATGGACCGTTAGGGGCGATCGTGACGGCACTGGGCGCGAGCGGGCGCGATACGCTGATCGTTGCCTGGGACATGCCATTCGTCACGGCCGCGGACCTGCAGCCACTCCTTCACGCGCCGAGTGACGCGGACGCGGTGCTCTGGCAGAGCGAAGGGCGGGTCGAGCCCCTGTGCGGGCTCTACCGGGCAACGGCGCTGCCAGCACTGGCCGCTGCATTCGCCGGTGGCGAGCGGAGCCCGCGCGCAACGTTAGGCGCACTTCGACTTCAGCTAGTGACCCGCGCGGAGACCGACGAGTCGTCGCCATTCGCCAGCATCAACACTTCAGAGCAACTCGACGCGGCGCGGCGCGCCGGGCCGCCAGCGACGCGTTGATGCAACTACTCGATCCCCGATGATCACCTGTCTCCGACCAAGACGCTGATGCGCGTTGCCCCATTTCTGCTCGCCGTCGCCGCACTCACCGCGTGTTCGCCCCCTGTGTCGACGCGTCCGGTACCGGCGGCGATTCCGCATGAGGGCGTGCTGCCAGGCGCCCGGGCGGACGCGGGCGATCGCTCGATGCTGCGCGCCGCGATCGACAGCGCGGTCGACTCGCCGAAGTTCGCCAACGCACACTGGGGTGTCCTGATCGTCGATCCGGTGAGCGGCGATACGCTCTACTCGCGCAACGCCGGCAAGCTGTTCATGCCGGCGTCGAACATGAAGATCATCACCGGCGCGGCAGCATTGACGCAGCTCGGCGCGGATTATCAGTTCCGCACGACGTTCGTGGCGCGCGGCATGGTGCGCGACTCGACGCTGCGCGGAGACCTGGTGGTGGTCGGACGCGGCGACCCGACGATCAGCGATCAGATGCGAAAAGACGCGATGATCCCGCTCCGCGAGCTGGCGGACTCGCTCCGCGCGCACGGGATCGCACGGATCACCGGGCGCCTACTCGCGGCGGGCGACGCATTTCCCGGACCGACGTTAGGCTTTGGCTGGGACTGGGACGACCTCGATTACGCGTACGGCGCCGGAGTCGACGAGCTGCTGTTCAACGAAGGGTTCGCGACGATCATCGCGCGCGGCGGAGCGCGCCCGGGGTCGGCGGTCAGCATCGAGACGCGTCCAGCGCGGCGGAGCCCGAAGGTCCGCGTCGCGGCGACAACAGTGGCGCGCGCGGCGCCTGGCTCGCCGGCAGCCAAGGCGCCGACTTTTCGCTGGGACAGCATCGGCGGTGGCGCGCTCGTCGAGGGAACGATCCAGGTGGGCGACAGCACGAGCGACGATGTGGCCTTTCGCGTGCCTGACGCTTCATATCTCGACGCACTCGGCGAAGCCCTGGCCGATCGCGGGATCCGGATCGACGGGCGAACCACTACCGACACACTGATTCATGGCGACACCATCTTTACCACGCGCTCGCCGGCGTTGCGGGAGATTCTCCCGGCGATGGAGAAGCCTTCGCAGAACCAGATCGCCGAGGTGCTCTTCAAGACGATGGCGCTGGAGCGCACGGGCGTCGGGTCGGCGGACAGCGCGCGAAGGGTGCTTGAGCAGCAGCTCGCAGCGTGGGGCGCGAGGGACGGCGGTTACGCCATTCGCGATGGGAGCGGGTTGTCGCGCCACGATTATCTCTCTCCGGAGACAATCGTACGGGTCCTGGCGGCGATCCGGTCGGACACGGCGTTCCACGTGTTCTACGATGCACTTCCCATCGCCGGTGTCGACGGCACCATCTCCAACCGGATGAAGGGCACCGCCGCCGAAGGCAATGTGCATGCAAAGACCGGATTCGTCGACAAGGCGAGATCGCTGTCAGGCTACGCCACGACGATGGACGGTCGGATGTTGATCTTCAGCATGCTCTGCAACAACTGGACGGTGCCGACCGTGGATGTCGAAGCCGTGCAGAACATGATCGCCGCGCGGCTGGCTGGCATGCGCCTCGCGCCGCCCGGGCGTTAGGCAGCTCGCTGTGCTCGACATCACGGCCGCCGCGGAGGCAATCCTCGCCGGACTGCGGCAGGTCGAGAGCGAGGAGATATCGCTCGCCGACGCGTCAGGCAGGGTGCTCGCGGCCGATGTCTCGTCAGAGGTGGCACTCCCGCCGTGGGACAACTCGGCAATGGACGGATACGCGGTCCGCGCTGCCGACGTCAGCGACGCGCACGCAGGCAGGCCGGCAGCGCTCCGCGTGATCGGGACTGTCGCCGCCGGCCAGCGGTCGACGCTCGCGCTTGGCGCGGGCGAGGCTATCAGGATCATGACCGGCGCGCCCATTCCCTCGGGAGCCGACAGCGTGATCCGCGTCGAGGACACGGACCGCGGCACGACGACCGTCTCGATCAACTCGGCGCGCGATGCCGGGCGCAACGTCCGGCCGGGCGGTGAGGACGTCGCGGCCGGAAGTGTCGTCGCCGAGCACGGCACCGTGGTGACGGCGGCGTTGCTCGCGCTGCTCGCCGGTGTTGGCTGTGCACGGCCTCGGGTGGCGCGGCGGCCGGTGGTCGCGCTGGTCGGTTCGGGCGATGAGCTGACGAGCGTCGATCGTTTCGCTGAAGTGCGCCGTGGCGAGCGCATCATCGCGACCAATGGATACGTGCTGGGTGCCATCGTCCGTGAGGCGGGTGGGCAGGTGCTCGACCTCGGTGTGGCGCCGGACGATCGCACGCGTATTCGCGCCATGGTAGCCGATGCGGCGTCGCAAGCGGACCTGGTCGTCACGACGGCGGGTGTGTCGGTCGGCGAGCACGATCACACGAAGTCAGTAATCGAAGAGCTGGGGCGAATCGACTTCTGGCGAATCAGTGCGCGCCCAGGCTCACAGCTCGCGTTCGGCGCGGTGGCCGGCACGCCATGGCTCGGGCTCCCCGGCAATCCGGTCTCGGCGGCGATCACCGGCGAGCTGTTCGTGCGACCGGCGGTGTTGCGGCTGCAGGGCGTGCGTGCGGTGCACAGGGCCCCGGTGACCGTGCGGTTAGGCACAGCGATTCAGGGTGCGGCAGGAATGACTCTCCTGCTGCGGGCGCGGCTCACGCCCTATAGCGGCGGGTTCGTGGCCGAGCTCACCGGGCCACAGGGCTCGGGGCTGATGTCGTCGATGGCACGGGCGGACGCACTGCTGGTGATCCCAGCCGGGGCCGAGTACCTGCCGGCGGGCACGATGGTCGCCGCGATCCCGCTGCGTGGCGCGGTCGCGATGGACAGGGCCCTCCGGATACGCGCGACGGACGTTGCTTGAGCGACGCCCGCGACGTCGCCCGCATCGAGGCGTCGCTGCGGCGCCGGTTCCGGGTGACCGACACGCGCGTTGCGTTAGGCCAGACGACACTCTCGCTGGCGCACCCGGCGAGCTCGGATGAGCTGATCAGCGAGGAGGACTACCTGACGGACGAGCGCCTCCCCTACTGGGCCGAGCCGTGGCCGTCGTCGTTCGAGCTGGCCCGGCACCTGGTTGGCGCGGACTCGGTGCTCGGCCCGGGCGCGCGGCGGTCGCTGCTCGAACTGGGGTGCGGCGCCGGGCTGGTGGCCTCGGCGGCGGCGCTGGCGGGATTTGCGGTGACGGCGAGCGATTACTACGACGACGCTCTGCGGTTCGCGGAGGTCAACGCCTGGCACGCGAGCCGGCAGCGGATCGCAGTGCTGCATCTCGACTGGCGGGCGATCCCGGCGACGCTGCCGAGGTACGACGTGGTCATCGCATCGGACGTACTGTACGAGCGACCGTACGCGGAACTGGTCGCGAAGACGCTGTCGCTGACGCTCGTCCCCGGCGGTGTGGCGATCGTGGCCGATCCGGGACGGATGGCGGCGCCGGCGTTCGTCGACGCCGTGCCGGCGTCAGGCCTGACGATCGAGCGCGTGCGGCGACTCCCGTACGAGGAAGGGACCGTCAGGCAGACGATCGATCTCTACGAGATTCGCTGGCCAGCGCGGGGCTGAGCGGATAGCTGAGCCGCGACGACTTCGGCAATGTCGCGCACGGGGACGGTTGATTCCTTTGCCTTGAGCCCGTCGGACATCATCGTCATGCAGAAAGGGCAGGCGACCGCGATCTCATCGGCGCCAGTGGCGAGAAGCTCCTCGGTGCGCTCGATGTTGATGCGCTTCCCTTCCTTCTCTTCCATGAACATCCGCCCGCCCCCGGCGCCGCAGCAGAGGCCACGATCGCGAGAGCGCGGCGCCTCGAGCAGGGTGATGACGGGCAGCGAGCGCTTGAGGGTGTCGCGCGGCGCATCGTAGACGTCGTTGTAGCGGCCGAGATAGCACGAGTCGTGATAGACGATGCGCAGGGTCTTCCGGTCGCCGTCGCCTAACGGGACGCGTTCGTCGGCCAGCAGCTTCTCGATGTAGGTCGAGTGGTGGACGACGTCGTAGTTGCCGCCGAGCTGGGGGTACTCGTTGCCGATCTGGTGGAAGCAGTGCGGGCAGCTGGTGAGCACCGTCTTCACGCCGTAGCGGTCGAGGGTTTCGATGTTCTGCTTGGCCAGCATCTGGTAGAGATACTCGTTGCCTAACCGCCGGGCCGGGTCACCGTTGCAGCTCTCCTCCTGGCCGAGGATGGCGAACTTGATTCCGGCGGCGGTCAGGATACGGGCGACGGCGACAGCGATTTTTTTCGCGCGATCGTCGAACGATCCCATGCAGCCGACCCAGAAGAGGATCTCCGGTTGCTCGCCGCGCTCGACCATCTCGGCCATCGTGGGGACTTCGAGACCTTCGGCCCACTTCGCGCGATCGCCGGCGCTGAATGCCCAGGGGCTGCCATTGCGCTCGAGCGACTGGAAGGTCGGCTGGACTTCGGGGGGGAAACGCGACTCCATCAGCACGAGATGGCGGCGCATCTCGTTGATGATCTCGAGCTGATCGATGCCGACCGGGCATTCCTGCACGCAGGCGCGACAGCTCGTGCACGCCCAGAGCTCGTCCTCGGTGATGAAGGTGTCGAGGAGGCGGCGCTCATCGAGGATCTCGGCGACCGTGACCGCGCCGCCGTCAGCGCCTTCGCCGTGGACCAGCATCGGATGCGCAAACTCCATCCGGTCGCCGGTGACGACCGGGCCTTTTTCCATCAGCCGCTGGCGGGTGTTGACGACGATCTTCCGTGGACTGAGGAGCTTGCCGGTGATGTTCGCCGGGCAGGCCGCCGTGCAGCGCCCGCACTCGGTGCAGGAGTAACCGTCGAGAAGATTCTTCCACGACAGGTGATTCACGTCGGAAGCGCCGAACTGCTCGGCGTTCTCCGCCTCGAGGTCCATCCCTTTCATCACGCCCTTCTGCCAGGGACCCGACGTGTTGGAGAGATAAACGTTAGGGATCGATGTGGCGACGTGGAGGTGCTTCGAATACGGGAGGTAATTGAGGAAGCCGAAGACGAGCAGGCCGTGTGTCCACCAGCTGACGTCGTACCCGACGTGCGCGGTGCGAGAACTGACATGCGCGAAAACGCCGCCGAGGATGTGCGACGCGAACTTTTCTGGGGCGACCGCGTCGGGGTGCAGCGCCGCGAGGAAGCCGTTGGCGAACAGGTACGAGACCATCAGACCGCCAATCATCCCGAGGATGATCAGCGCGTCGGCGTGTTCGAGGTTATCGCCTTCGAGGCGCCGCGGATGGAGGACGAGGCGCCGATAGAACGCGAACGCGATCGCCGCGAGTACGAGCAGCACGAAGACATCCTGCGACAGCGCGTAGAGGCGGTAGATCGGTGTGGGCAGGAACGCGAGCGAGAAGCCGGGGAAGATGCCGTCGAGGACGAACTCGATCGTCCCCACGGTCAATACCATGAAGCCCCAGAAGATCATCGCGTGCATCACGCCGGCGACCGGCTCGCGGAGGATCTTGCTCTGGCCGATTGCGATCCCGAAGACGTTGCCGAGTCGGCGCAGCGGACGATCGGTGCGATCGTCCGGAAGACCGATGCGCATGTAGCCGACGAGCCGCTGCACGTTGAGGGCGAAGAACCCCGTCGCCGCGATGACGAAGAGGACGAAGACGATGTTCGAGGGGCTCATCGGCGCGCGATCAGTGCTTCTGTGCTCGCGCGGCGCGCACGGCTTCGATCAGCGCGGGCATGATCTCGAACACGTCGCCGACGATGCCATAATCGGCGAGCTTGAAGATCGGCGCTTCCTTGTCCTTGTTGATGGCGACGATGGTGCGCGAGGTGCGCATGCCGGCCAGGTGCTGGATGGCGCCGGAGATGCCGACCGCGACGTAGAGATCCGGGCTGACGACGCGGCCGGTCTGGCCGATCTGGTCGCTGTGCGGGCGCCAGCCGTCGTCGGTGACGGCGCGGGTCGCGCCGACGGCCGCATTGCCGAACGCCGCGGCGAGATCTTCAACGAGCTTGAAGTTTTCGGCGGCCTTGAGGCCGCGCCCTCCGCTGACGATGACCGGGGCCTCGGAGAGGTCGAGCTTCGCCTTGCCGCCGCCCCGCAGCTCCTTGACGACGACGCGCGAGGCGGCGGGGTCAGCGGCCGGCGCAATCGTCTCGACCCGCCCGGCTTTCGCGTTGGGCACCGGCGCGAAGACGTTAGGCCTGACGGCGAACAGCGCCGGGGTCCCGGTGAGGGCGAGGGTGGCGATGACCTTGCCGGTGTGGGTCGGGTGGCGGACATGGATCGCGTCCCCGGCGACCGAGAATTCGGTCACGTCGGAGGCGAGGCCGACGCCGAGCTTGGCGGCAGCGCGCGGCGCGAGGTCGCGCCCCTCCGCCGACGCGGCAAAGACGCCGGCGCGGGCGGCCAGCTGGGCGAGGAGAGCGGCAGCCAGCGCGGCGGCAGCTTCCGGGTTGGCGTTGGCGAACGCCGCGTGCTCGCAGACATGGACGACGTCGGCGCCGTGCGCGCCTAACGTTGCCGCCTTGCCGCCGATTCCGGGAGCGCCGACAAGTAGCACGTGCACTTCCCCGCCACCGGTCGCGTCGGCGAGAGTGCGCGCCGCGGTGACGGCCTCGAGCGCGACCTTCCGCAGCTCGCCGCCGCGCTGCTCGGCGAAGGCAAAGATGTTCGCCATCAGAGGACCTTCGCCTCGGTCTGGAGGAGCCGGATCAGCTCCGGCACCGCGGCAGCGCCCTCGCCGATGATTCGCCCGCCGACACGCTCGGGGGGAAGCTCCATCTTCACCACGTTGACCGTCGCACCGTTGATCGGCGCCGGCTTCGACTCGAGGGGTTTCTTCTTCGCCGCCATGATCCCCTTGAGCGAGGGAAGACGTTCCTTGTTGAGCCCCTCATCGACCGTGAGCACGACGGGAAGCGGAAAGTCGACGATCTCGCTCGCGCCTTCGAGCTCGCGCTTCGCGGTACCGCGCCCGTTCGCGATCTCGAGCGACGAGATCGCACTGACGCAGGGCAGCCCGAGCAGCTCGGCGACCATCGGCCCGACTGACTGGTCGGCACTGTCGATCGCCATCCGCCCGAAGAAGATCACGTCCCATGCGGTCGCCTTGAGCTCCGCAGCGAGTGCGCGCGCGATGGAGAGCGGATCGGCGCTGGTACCATCAGCCTTGAGGTGCACTCCGCGATCGGCGCCCATGCTCAACGCCTTCCGGATCTGCTCCTGAACCGCGTCGGGCCCGAGCGAGAAGACCGCGACTTCGCCGTCGCCGGTTTTTTCCTTGAGCTGCAACGCCGCCTCGACGGCCCAGAGGTCGAAGTCGTTCACGTCGAACTTGAGCCCCGTTTCGTCGACCGACTTCCCATCGGCGGCGATCCGGAACTTCACATCCATCACGGGGACGCGCTTGATGCAGACCGCGATTCGCAACGTGTTACTCCGAGGACTTGGGTGGCGAGGAGCAGGACTGGCTATGACACTGCGATGAGAGAGGAGAGAGGACCCGATCGAGAGCGAAGAGATGAGAGGCGAAAAGACGACATAGCTACCTGCACGCCCTACCGTTGCCGCTCAGCCCGGCGGTTTCTCGCTGCTCTTGTCGCGCTATCGGAGCCTCGCTCATCTCTCATCGCCGTGCTGACCCTCATTCAAACGCCGCGAGACCGGTGACCGCCTGCCCGATGATCAGCGTATGAACGTCGTGCGTCCCCTCGTACGTGTACACGCTCTCGAGGTTGGCCATGTGGCGCATCGAGGCGTATTCGGCGAGGATGCCATTACCGCCGAGCAGGCGGCGTGCCTCGCGGGCGATATTCGTCGCGATGTTGACGTTGTTGCGCTTGGCCAGCGAGACCTGCTGCGGCGTGTACGTGCCGGCGTCCTTGAGGCGGCCGAGGTGGAGGGAGAGGAGCTGACCCTTCACGATCTCGGTGATCATGTCGGCGAGGCGGGCCTGCTGCAGCTGGAAGCCGCCGATCGGCTTGCCGAACATGATCCTCGTCTTCGAGTAGGCGAGCGCCTCCTCGTAGCAGCCGATCGCCGCGCCTAACGCTCCCCAGGAGATCCCATAACGCGCCTGCGTCAGGCACATGAGCGGGCTCTTGATGCCGCCGGACTTCGGGAGGAGCGCGTCAGCGGCGACACGGACGTCGTCGAGCACCAGCTCGCTCGTGTCGGAGGCGCGGAGCGACAGCTTGCCCTTCTGGTCCTTCGCGGTGAACCCCTTCGCGTCGGTGGGGACGATGAAGCCGCGGATCGAGCTCGCCTCGGGATCGCCGTTCGTCTTCGCCCAGACGATCGCGACCTTCGCCTGCGAGCCATTGGTGATCCACATCTTCGAGCCGTTGATCACCCACGTTCCGTCGGCCTGCTCCTTTGCCATCGTGATCATCCCCGACGGATTCGATCCGTAATCGGGCTCGGTCAAGCCGAAGCATCCGATGATCTCGCCGCCGGCCATCTTCGGGAGGTAGTGC
The DNA here is from genome assembly GCA_031360575.1 of Gemmatimonadaceae bacterium. Taxonomy (GTDB): domain Bacteria; phylum Gemmatimonadota; class Gemmatimonadetes; order Gemmatimonadales; family Gemmatimonadaceae; genus JABFXC01. Next base: position 17,828 of record JANMBU010000056.1, on the reverse strand, counting down.
CGCTTCTGCTCCTCGCTCCCGAACGCGTAGATGGGATACATCACCAACGCACCCTGCACGCTGGCGAACGAACGGATGCCCGAATCACCCCGCTCGAGCTCCTGCATGATCAGGCCATAGGCGACGTTGTTCAGTCCCGCGCAGCCGTACTCCTCGGGAAGATTCGCGCCGAACACGCCCAGCTCAGCGAGGCCCGGGATGATCTGCTTCGGAAACTTGCCCTGGACGTACGCATCGCCGATGATCGGCATGATGCTGTCGTCGACAAACTTGTGGACGCTGTCGCGAACGGCGCGTTCCTCTTCGGAAAGCGCGCTGTCGATATTGAAGTAGTCGGAAGTCACGAATCGTGGGGATGGGGAGAGCCTCAAAGGTCGCCTCCTGCCACCGGGGATTCAAGCCGAGCGCGCGATCCTCGGGGCGGGTGCGCAGACCATTCGCCGGGCGGCGGCTTCGATGCCGACTTCGCGAGCCTTGGCGCGGAACGTCGTACCATGGTCGATGCTGCGCCCGGTCTCGTCCTGCCACTGATGCACCATTTCGTGGAGGAGTGTGTGGAGCGTCTCGTCCCACCCATGGCGCCGCAGGTGTGATCGGCTGATCGCGATCTCCGCGCTATCGCCGGCGGGAGTCGCGGCGGTGTAATGACCGAGCCGGGAACGCATCCTCCGCGAGACGCGAATGGGGATTTCGGTGAGGCTGTCGCCAAAATGGCGCGCATTGAGGTCGCGATGAACCTCGGCGAGGCGCGCGGCCAACGGAAGATCCTGCGGAGCGGTGCGCTCGCGCGTGATCTTGCGCGCAATTGTCGGAATCTCGTGCGCCATGATATCGCGCTGCGCTGCGCGGCGCTCGGCCCGCGTGCGACCCTCGACGAATCGCACGATTGCCCGCAGCACCGCGACTTCCGCGGCGAGGTAGGCCTCGTGCACGCGCAGCTCGCCGCCGCGGTAGCTCACCATGACGGCCCGGTTGCGCGTGAGCGTCAACGTCGCGATGCGGCGAAGACCGAGGGCCCGAAGGCGGGAGAGCAAATCATCCGCGGTGCGCGCGGGGACAGCGAGGTCGAACGAGAGCTGCGACGGGTCGGTGCGGGACCGGCCGATGAAGCGAGCTAGCGCGTGTAGCACTTCACCGCTCCGGCGACGAATTCTCGTCGCTCCGGAGTCCACACGTAGGTCGTCGTCTCCACCTGCTTGTGCTCGATGTCGAGGACGTTCAGCGACGATGGCCGCCCGCCGCGCGAGCGATTGGAGACGGTACCCGCGGTGGAAATGACCGTCCCCTTCTTCGTGTGCTCCACGAAGTGGATCGCTTCCTGATGATCATGTCCGCAGAGCACCGCATCGACACCCATCTCGGCGAACGCACCAAGGATCTTGCGGGTGCTCTTGAGTCCATGCCGCTGCGAGAGTTCGCCCTTCACCGGGTTGTGGTGCATCACGATGACGCGAGTGTCGCCAGCCGGCGATTTCTCGAACTCGGTGCGAGCGTGCGCGATCTGCGCGCGCGTGAGATATCCGATGATCGACAGGTCGCGGAGGTTCCAGGTGAGCGTCTGGCGGGTGATGCCGTGCGACGTGTTCAGCCCGACGATTGTCGCGCCGGGCAGCCGCAGCACTGGCTCCAGCTCGGCGGAGATGTAGGCGCGGTAGCCCTCGTACATCCTCATCTCATCGCCGAGACCGAGCGGAGCGAACCACCAGCGGACGTCGTGGTTGCCCGGCACGCAGATGGTGTGGCTGACCTTGTCGGCGTCGCGGATGAACGCCTTCGCCCGCTGGAACTCACCGGCGCGGGCCCGCTGCGAGACGTCGCCGGAGATGGCGACGACGTCATAACGGTCGCGCTGGATCATCGCCTCGATCGCGTCGATCTGCTCGGGAACCGCCGGTCGCCCGAAGTGCAGGTCGGAGACGTGAAAGATCCTCATTCAGAGTGCGGCAATGATCGCGTCAGTGAACTGGTCGGTGTTGGCGGTGCCGCCGAGGTCGCGGGTGAGGGTCTTTCCCTCGCGGATGACGCGCGTCAGTGCGTTGCGGATGCGATCGGCGCGCGTGCTGTCGCCGATGTGATCGAGCATCATGCATGCCGCGAGCACGAGGGCTCCCGGATTCGCGACGCCCTTTCCGGCGATGTCCGGGGCGGTTCCGTGCACCGCTTCGAAGAGCGCCGCCCGCGCCCCGATGTTGGCGCCGGGTGCGAGGCCAAGTCCCCCGACGAGGCCGGAGATCTCGTCGGAAAGAATGTCGCCAAAAAGGTTCGTCGTGACGATCACGTCGAAGGTCTCGGGCTTCATCACGAGTTGCATCGCGCAAGCATCGACGATCCGATCGTCGAACTCGACGCGTCCGGCGTACTCCTTGGCGATCTCGCGGCCGACGTCGAGAAAGAGCCCCTGCGAGAACTTGAGAATGTTCGCCTTGTGGACCAGCGTGACGCGCTTCCGCTTGTGCGAGACCGCGTACTCGAATGCGTAGCGGACGATGCGCTCCGAACCGGCCCGCGTGATCAGCGCGACCGATTCCGCCGCGGCTTTTGGATCGCCGGCGATCGGGACGTAATGCTCGATCCCGATGTACAGCCCCTCGGTGTTCTCGCGAATGAGCACGATGTCGACGTTGTCATAACGGCCGCCGGGCCGGATGGTGTGCGCCGGTCGCACGTTCGCGTAGAGGTCGAAGGTCTTCCGGAGGGCAACGTTCACCGAGCGATAACCGCCACCGACCGGCGTCTCGAGGGGGCCCTTGAGGGCGAGTCGCGTGCGGCGGATCGACGCGAGCGTCGCCTCGGGCATCGGATCGTTGACCGCGGAGACACCGGCGAGGCCCGCCACCTGTCGATCGTAGACGAAGTCACAGCCGGCCGCGTCGAGGATGCGCACGGTGGCGTCAGTGATCCCTGGCCCGATTCCATCGCCGGGGATGAGCGTTACGTGAGTGGGCATGACGAAGAATGAGTTCCGCGCTCAGGGAGCAGCGACGAGATCAGCGAAGGCGAAGGCGACGCTTTCGAGCGTCGCCTGAGAAAATTCGTTTGCGGCCGCGCCGCGGACGTCACCCATCCAGCGAACTGACGCGCCACGCGCATCGAGCAGGGCGAGCCGCAGCACTGGACGCGCGCGGCCATCGGTCAACCGCTCAAAGCGCAGCTCGACGGGAAAGAGCGCGTATCGCGCGTCGGTGATCGCGACGATGCTGCGCAGCTGTGACGCGAGCGGCTCGGCGACACTGCCGTCGGTCGCGCGCGCGCCGAACCGGAGGCGTTCACCAGCGAGCGAGTACGGATCGCTGACGTAACCGGCATTGCGGCGCGCTGAACGCGCGAGCGCGGGCGGGTACGTCCAATCCGTACGGAAACCGCGCTCGGAGAGCGCGCGTTCGATCGCGCTGTCGAGCGCGGCGAGCGTCGCGCGCGGTTCGGTGATGTGCGCGGACCAGCCCAGCGTGTCGGCGCGGAGGTAGTGAACCGGGAGGACCACCACGTGCTGCCCAGCGAGTCCGGCGAGCGGGCTGACGCGGCGGGGTGGCATTTGAGCCGGCGGCGCTACGTCGCTCACCGGCGCCGCGACGGGAGACGGCGGCTGCGGCGCGGGTTTGCTGCAACCGGCGATTGCGGCAGCGAGGCCGAGCGCGGCGAGCACCGGCGCGACGATCGCCACGAGCTTCGGAGGTCTCACGCAAATCCGGGGTGGAGGGTTGTTATGAAGCTAACGGGGCGATGGTGCACAGGGCAGAGCGGAACGGAGCGCCGTTGACCACCGGTTCGCGGGGTGCCAGCCTCCGCGATCTCCGGGGTTCGCGGCCGCGCGTAACGACGACTGACGCCGCTCGATGCCACGTCCGGTGCGCCTCCGCACCATCGGAGTAAGCCCGGAATCCGCAGCTTGGCGGTCGCGAGGCGTTAGGCCAGCGTCTCCATTGGTTCGAACCCGATCGGCGCGGCGAGTCGCGCGCCCCTATTGACCTGTGCCATCCGAGCGTTAGGATCTGGCGACCCCGTTCGCCATGGGCGCCGATCCGCCCTACGCTCTCTCGCGGCCACCAATCCCAGACATGCGATACGAATTCACGTCCAGGCTCCCTCGTGCTGCTGTGGCTCTGCTCCTCCTTGGCTGCGCCCAGACAGCGCAGCGGCCGTACGTCGCCCCGACCCACGAGACTGTCTTTTCGACCACCGAGGAGCGAGGAGGGATTCCGCCGGCACACCTTTTTTTCGTCGAGAACCGGTCGACAGTTGCGGTCCGCGTGTTCAGCATCAATCTCACCAATTGTGAGAACGTCAAGCAGTCCTGCGGGCAACACTCGATGAACCTCCGGGTTGGCCCTGGCGAGCGCCAACTGGCCGCTCGGGTCGAGGCGAGCGATCCGGAGAGAGCGTTCGGCTATAATTTCGGATTCAGCTGGCACGCCGATTCCGCGGGGATCAATGCGCTGAACGCGCTCGCCGCCAATGGCGACGAGCAAGCGCGGACGCGTCTCGCGGCCATCCAGCGTTCAGACTCGCTTCAGCGCGATCCGCGTGGGCCGCACTTCAATGAGCTTTCGCGGAGCGACTTCGCCGCTCTCAGCGGGAGGGCGCGGTCACTGCGTGTCTCCCCGGATTCGCTCGTGCTCACGCCCGGCACCCGCGCAGATCTTCAGCAGGTTCACCTGTTGCTGCTCGACAGTATGGGCGTGGTACTCGGACAGACGCAGTGGGTGCGTTATCAGGTTCCGGGCGGAGCCGCAGTTGGGTTCCTCGCCCCATCAACGCTGGTCGCTCGCACCCCGGGGAGGGCTATCGTTCGCTTTCGTCTCTCGGACGAAGCGCAGCAGATACTGACGCAGCTCCCGGCGGACGTCGTCGACTATCCGGTGATCGTCGCCTTCCCCGTCGATCCGCACGCGCCGGTCTTCGAGGGCGTCACCGTCGATGCTGATAGCAGAAAACCGTTAGGCTGTGCGCGCGTCGCACTCGAGGATAGCCTGCAGAACACTGTCGCTACCGGCCGGACTGACGCGCGAGGCCTGTTCGTCCTTCACGCGCCACGTCCCGGAACGTATGCGGTCCGGGTTGAGGCGTTCGGCTGGGCGCCGGTGACGGGCCCGCTCGAATCGGCGCAGCCTGACGAGTCGAAGCAGCACGTCTACCCGGTTCGGTTCACCGACCAGCTCCTGATGTCGCCGGTGTTCGCAAGCGAGGACGTACAGCCTGCGTATCCGACCGGCGTGACGGCCGACGCGACGCGTGCAGCGAGCGCCGGCCCCCTGAAGCGAAATAGGACGACGAAAGCTGTGATTTGGAGCGCGCAACTCCGTGGGTCGGCGTCGATGCCGATTCTCCACATCGTCGGCAATGCCCCACCGGGTACCTGGTGGCTCCAGTTCACCGTGGACTCGGCCGGGCACGTTGACCCCGCATCGATCGTCTCGCCGCGGGGGATGGACAACATCGCGGCTTCCAGCGTGGACATCATACTTCCACACGTCCGGTTCTCGCCGGCGCGCGAAGGACGCCAGCCAATTTGCGAGTTGAAGCGGATGCAGGTGAACTTCAGCCCGCGGTAAGGCGCATGCCTAACGTTCCGATGCGACCTTCGTCCGCCGTCTCGGCACCACCACGAGGAGCGTAACCGCAGCCACCGCGCTGAACGCCGCCCCCATCTCGAACGCGCGCGCCGCGCCGTAGCGATCCCAGACCGCACCGAAGATCACGGACGCAGGCAGCGCACCGAGGCCGATCGCCAGGTTGTACCAGCCGAAGCCCGCCCCGCGCTTCTCCTCTGGGACGAGGTCGGCAACAAGCGCCTTCTCCACGCCTTCGGTCAACCCGAAATAGGTCCCGTAGATCGCGAACAGCGCCCACGCCTGCCAGGTCGCCGTCGCGCGGCCGAAGCCGAGGTATACTGCTGCGTAGATCAGCCATCCCGCGATGATCAGTGGGGCGCGTCCGACGCGATCGCTCAACGTCCCGCCCGGCGTGCTCGTTGCCGACTTCACGACGTGCAGCATCGCCCAGAGAATGGGCAGCAGCGCGGTCGCGACGCCGATCTGCGACGCGCGGAGCAGCAGGAACGCATCGCTCGAATTCCCAAGCGTGAAGAGCAGCAGCACGCCGAGGAATCCCCAGAACCGGCCGGGCAGGCCGCCGGCCAGTGTCGGGCGCGTGGCTGCTGGCGCGCCGTTAGGCACGGTGGCGGCGATGGCGCGCGGCTCCTCCCGGACGCCGACGATCAAGGCGATCACCGCCAACGCGCCGGGAATCGCCGCGAGCAGAAACAGTTGCCGGAGCGTCAGCGTCGTCCAGCGCAGGACGGCAAATGCGAGGAGCGGTCCGATGACCGCGCCGAGATGGTCGGCCGCGCGGTGCAGCCCGAAGGCGCGCCCTCGCTGCGCCGGCGCGACCGCGTCGGCGAGCAGCGCGTCGCGCGGAGAGCTGCGAATTCCCTTCCCCACACGGTCGCTCACACGGATGGCGAGCACCTGGCCCGCGCTCTGCGCGAGCGCGACGAGCGGGCGCGCCACCGACGCGATCGTGTAACCGATCACCACCAGCGTCTTCCGCCGCTTGATGCGATCCGACCACCATCCGCTGGCCAGCTTGAGGAGCGACGCGGTCGTCTCAGCGGCACCCTCGATCACGCCGAGCGTCGCAGCGCTGGCGCCGAGTGTGGCGGTCAGAAAGAGGGGAAGGAGCGGGTAGATGATCTCGCTCGACGCGTCAGTGAGCAGGCTGACGAGAGCGAGCGCGAATACGGTGCGCGGCAGCTTCAGCTTTGCGGCGGGCGGTGCCCCGCGCAGGTCGGGCGATTCCGGTTTCATCATGCGAGAACCCTTGCGGCCACCTGGTGGCCACGCGAGATAACAGCAACATGCCAGCGAACACTATCGAGGCAACCGCAACCCACCGCACGCACGAGTTGCTCCGCGACGCGCGCGCGCTGCTCGTTGCGAACGATGCTGCCTTGGTCGAATCGCAGATCGCGCTGAGCGAGATTCCGTCGCCGACCGGGATGGAAGGCGAGCGGGCGCGCCACATCGCGTCCCGGCTGCGAAACGCCGGCTTGCACGTCGAAATCGATGCAGTCGGTAACGTTATCGGGCAGATGCGGGGGACCTCCGACAGCGCGCAGGTGGTCGTCTGCGCACACCTCGACACCGTGTTCGCCGCCGCGGACGACGTCACCATCAGGACCGACGGATCGCGGCTGATCGGGCGCGGCATCGGCGACAACGCGCGCGGACTCGCCGCGATGATCGCGCTCGCCGAGACGATACAGCGCGCCGGGCTCCAGCCGCGGCGACCGATCGTCTGGCTGGCTACGGTTGGCGAGGAAGCGCTCGGCGATCTGCGTGGAGCGAAGCACTACTTCACGAGCGACAACGGCCGTCACGCGCACGCTGCGCTGATCGTGGATGGACCGGGCGATGAGCGCGTCGTGCACCGCGCGGTCGGGTCCCGTCGTTGGCGAATCATGTTCACTGGCTCCGGTGGGCACAGCTGGTCCGCATACGGGTTGCCGAATCCGCTCAATGCAGCAGGATGCGTTGCGGCGATGGTGGCCGCGCTCGACATACCCGCCGAACCGCGGACGACGCTGAGCGTAACGCGGATCATTGGCGGAGTGTCGATCAATGCGATACCCGGCGAAGCGCTGGTCGAGATCGATCTCCGATCGGTGTCCCAGCTCGTGCTCGAGCAACTCAGCCTCGAGGTCCGCGGCCTCATCGACGCCGCGCTTGGCGAGGAGAATGATCGGCGCGCCCGCGGAACGCCGCCGCTGGCGAGCACGGTCGAGCTGATCGGCGACCGCCCGGCTGGCGAGACCGCCGAGTCGCATGCGCTCGTCGCGATCGCGGTCGAGGCGACACGGCTGATCGGCCGCGTGCCGGAGCTCGCGGCCGCGTCGACCGACGCCAACGTCCCGATCGCGCTGGGAATTCCGGCCATCGCGTTAGGCGCCGGCGGCCATGGCGGCGATGCGCACACCCCGCGAGAGTGGTTCGAGAACGTCGACGGGAGTGCCGGCATCGCGCGGCTGCTGACCGTGGTCTGCGCGACGGCCGGCCTCTCCGATACCAGGGGCCACATTAGTATCGATTGATACTAAGTAACCCCGGCGCCCATCGCCGCCAGCACCCGCCCGGCCCGGCCCGCTGCTTCGGCGATCCGCGCCGGGCCGGCGATGAACGAGATCCGGAAAAAGCCCTCACCGCCGGCGCCGAAAGCCGAGCCGGGGAGGACGATCACGCCCTCGTCTTCCATCAGCCGATCGGCGAAGGATGCGCTCGTCATTCCCGCGGGCAGCGGGATGCAGAGATACATGCTCGCCTGCGGCGTGTCGCAACTGAAGCCGTTCGCGCGAAACGCGGCGACGGCCGCGTCGCGGCGCTCCTGGAACACGGCGACATTGCGCGGGACGAACTCGCGCCAGCTTTGCAGCGCGGCCACCCCGGCCGCCTGCACGGCCATGAACTGGCCGGTGTCGATGAATGACTTCGTCTTCGCGAGCGCGGCGCAGAGCGCGGTGTTGCCCACCGCCCATCCGCAGCGCCAGCCCGTCATGTTGTATGTCTTCGACAGCGAGTGGAACTCGATCGCCACCGTGTCGGCGCCATCGATGTCGAAGATGCTCGGCGCGACGTAGCCGTCGAAGGTCAGCTCGGAATACGCGTTGTCATAGACGAGCAGGATGTCGCGGTCGCGGCAGATGCGAACGACCTTCTCGAGATAACTCTTCGGGGCGATCGCGGCGGTCGGGTTGTTCGGATAGTTGAGGTAGAGCATCCGCGTCTTCGCCAGCACGTCGTGCGGGATCTCGTCGAGATCCACGAGGAAGTTCGTCCGCGGGCGGAGCGCGTACTTGTACGCTGTGGCCCCGGACAGGAGCGTACCCCCGATGTACGCTCCATAACCCGGTTCCGGTATGATCGCGACGTCGCCCTCCTGGAGATAGGCCAATGCGAGGTGGACGATGCCCTCCTTCGACCCGATCAGCGGGACGACTTGCGTCAGGGGATCGAAGCGGTGGCCGAAGCGCGCCTGCATCCAGGCGCTGATTGCCTCACGATACGGGACGTGCCCGAGCCCGAAACCATAACGGTTGAGCGCTGGCGTGCGCGCCCCTTCGGTGAGGGCGCGCATCGCTGCTTCGGGCGCAGCGAGATCGGCGTCGCCGGCGCCGAGGTCGATGACGTCGACGCCACGGGCGAGCAGGTCGCGCTTCTTCTGCGGAATGGCCGCGAGCGCGTAGACGGGAAGACTGTTGAAGCGGTCGGTCAGGCGTGGCACGCGTCAGGCGCTCGCGGTGAAGGTCGGAATTGCTCGACGGCGGTCGACGTCGGCCAACTCCGTCACGACGTCGGTGGATTGAATTGCATGTGCTGTGCGTCGATCCAGCTTCGGTGGTACTTCGGATCTTCGAAGTCGAGTGCCTGCTTCGCGACCTTGAGCGGGCGGAAGGTATCCATCATCACCGCCAGCTCGTCGGTGAACTTGGCGCCGATGCTCGCCTCGGCGCGCCCCGGATGCGGACCGTGAGGCAACCCGTCCGGGTGGTGCGTGATGCTGCCGAACTCGATCCCCTTCCGCGACATGAATTCGCTCGAGGCGTAGTACAGCACTTCGTCGGAGTCGACGTTGCTGTGGTTGTAGGGCGCGGGCACCGCTTCGGGATCGAAGTCATACGGCCGCGGGCAGAACGAGCAGACGACGAAGCCGTCGCCTTGGAAGGTCTGGTGCACCGGGGGCGGCTGGTGCACGCGTCCCACGATCGGCTCGAAGTCGCGGATGTTGAACGCCCACGGATAGAAATATCCATCCCAGCCGATCACGTCGAACGGGTGATGATCGAGCACCAGCTCGTTGATCCCGTCGTACTGCTTGACGTAGATCGAGAAGTCACCCTTCTCGTCGTGCGTCTTCAGGTTTGTCGGTACGCGCACGTCACGCTCGGAAAATGGCGCGCCCTCGATGAGCTGCCCGAACTCGTTCCGATAGCGCTTCGGCCAGCGCACGTGACCGCGGCTCTCCATGACGAGCAGCTTCGCCTGCTCGGCGCCCTTCTCGAAACGGTACTGGTGCATGATGCCGCGATGGATCACCAGGTAGTCGCCCTCGCTGAACGGGAGCTCGCCATACTGCGTGTCGAGGGTTCCCTTCCCCTTCGCGACGTAAACCAGCTCGTCCGCCTGCGCGTTGCGATAGAAATGGGTATCGACCTTATCCGGCTCGACGTAGAGCATCGCGACGTCGGCGTTGAAGAGCAGGGGAATGCGATCGAGCGTCGCGCTGCCCCCCTTCTTCGCCTGGGCGGTGCGGAAATGCCGGTGGCGCAGCGTCTGGTCTTCATCGGCGACGAATGGCATCTCCTTCACCCGGCGCACTGAGCTGATGGTCGTCGGCGGATGGGTGTGGTAGAGCAGCGCCGACGTGCCGGTGAATCCCTCGTGGCCGACCAGTTGCTCGGCGTAGAGACCGCCGTCCGGTTTCCGGAAGGCGATGTGGCGCTTGCGGGGAATCCTGCCTAACGTGTGATAGAATGGCATGGCGTCGTGTCCCTTGGGTAAGTCCGCTTCGTCCCGGTTGCGGCGAGCCTGCCGCGGCCGCCGCGCGTCAATCCGATCGCGTCGCGGTGTGCGACAGTGTGCCCGACGGTCCATCGATGGTGATCTCGCCTGACTCCCGCGCGCCGAGCAGCGAGTCAACGACTCCGGCGTCGTGGAGGAACAGGTCGCCGGCGCGCAGCGTGTAGCGGGCGGACGCCGCGGCGACCGCGGCGCCTAACGCTTTACTGGCGCCGGCCAGCGGTATACGGCGGACGCTCTCGCGCGGCACCGTCACCAGCAGCTCGGCATCGTCGGTCAACGCCGTCATCGGCGCAAGCGCGGGCCCGCTGAGCAGCCGGTCGCTCGCCACCTCGGCGTCGGGATCGGCGCTCCGCCACTCGGCGAACATCGTCACGCCGGCGAGGTGCGCGATGCCGTCGTCCGCGGCGATGTCGCGTCCGCCGGTACCGATCGCTGCGATGACGCCGACGGCGAGCAGCTCGCTGCCATCCACCGAGATGCGTGCGCCGGGCCCGGCGATCTCTCGCGGATCGCTGAAGCGCAGCGCTGCAACATCGGCGCCGTCAGGCGCGACCGCCGCCACGTCGCGCACCAGGCGGGCGTAGGGCACGGGCGCCAGCAGCCGGACGCTCCCGACATCGTACGAGACGGCGCCCGGTGTTGCCGTCAGGTGCGTGAGCAGCCGCTCGAGTTGCGCCACGCGAGGGAGCGCCGCGAACACGTCTTCCATTCCGATCGCGGTCAGGTCGGCCACCCGTCCGCCGTCCGCCGACAGCAGCCCGACGCAGGCGTTCTCGCCGGTGCCGACGCCGCCGCGCGCACCGCCGGGCCGCACAAAGGTGACGAGCACGGTGTCAGCCTCGACGACTACAAATTCCCGCGCTTTGCCTGCTCCAGCTCGATCGATTCGAACAGTGCCTTGAAGTTCCCCTTCCCGAAGCTCTTGGCGCCCTTTCGCTGGATTATCTCGTAGAACACGGTCGGACGATCCTCGACCGGCTTGGTGAAGATCTGGAGCAGGTAGCCATCGGGATCGCGATCGACGAGGATGCCTAACGATGCGAGCACGTCGAGCGGTTCATCGATCTTCCCGACCCGCTGCTGCAGCTCAGCGTAGTAGGTCGTCGGCGCCGACAGGAACTCGACGCCGCGGTCGCGAAGCTGCGTCACCGTCTTGACGATGTCGTCGGTGGCCAGCGCCATGTGCTGCACCCCGGGGCCGCCGTAGAAGTCCAGGTATTCCTCGATCTGCGACTTCTTCTTGCCTGACGCTGGCTCGTTGATCGGGAACTTGATCCGGTCGTTTCCATTGGCCATCACCTTCGACATCAGCGACGAGTACTCCGTCGAGATGTCCTCATCGTCGAAGGTAAGCAGGTTGCGGAACCCCATGACGTGCGCGTAGAACTCGACCCAGACGTTCATCTTCCCCAGCTCGACGTTGCCGACGCAATGGTCGACGTACTTCAGCCCGACGGGCGCGGGGTTGCAGTACGGCTTTACGGGAACGAAGCCGGGCATGAACAAGCCCTTGTAGTTCTTTCGCTCAACAAGCGAGTGGATTGTCTCGCCGTAGGTCTGGAACGAGGCAATGACGATCTCGCCGTCGCTGTCCTTCAGCACGCGCGGCTGGTGCACCGGCACCGCGCCCCGCTCGACCGCCTTTCGGAACGCATCGCGAGCATCGTCCACCCAGAGCGCGAGGTCGCGGACGCCATCGCCGTGCCGGTCGATGTGCGCGGCGATCACCTTCGACTCTTCACTGATGTCGGGGCGAATCGGCGTCGTCATGACGAAGCGGATCTTGTCCTGCTGCAGCAGATAGCTGGCGCGGTCGCGCACGCCTGTCTCCGGCCCACGGTAGCCGACCAGCTGGAAGCCGAACGCCGAGCGGTAGAAGTGCGCCGCCTGCTTCGCATTGCCGACGTAAAACTCGATGTAGTCCGTCCCGTTGATCGGGAACGTGTCGGTCGCCGGTGCCGCGTTCGGTGCGGTTTCGATCGTCGTCGCCATGGGAATCACTCCGTCCAGGGTATTACCCGGTTGTAGATCGCGATGCGCTGTTCACGTCAGCGGCCGGCATCGTCAGGCGTTGCCGGCCGCACGCCTCACGCTGCGTGGCCTGCCTCGAGGAAGCTGTTGACGTCCGCCGTGCTCATGCTCGGCTCACCCGGCGAGACGTTGTCGAGCTTTCCCTCCTTCATCCATTGTTCCAGCGTGTTCACCAGCTGGAAGAGGTGATCGAAGCTGTCCACGTAGTAGAGGAGAGGCTGATATTTGTCGATCTCGAAGTACTGGTTGACCACCCATTCGAGCTGGAAAGGAAAGCGCTGCACCTCGGGGCTGTCGATCGAGTGCGCGATCTCGCCGTAGCTCGAGAGCAGTCCGCTGCCGTAGACCTTGAGTCCCTTCCCGTCCTGCGCCTTCATCAACCCGAACTCGATCGTGAACCAGAAGAATCGGGCGAGCGCCTTGAAGATGCTGGTCACTCGCCGCACTCGCTCATCGCGATCCTTCACCCCGGCCACGATCTCCGCTGCTGTTCGCGCTGCATCGCCGAAGCGGGCGAGCGTGTCGGCAAACGCCTTGTCCGTATGCATCGGGACATGGCCGGCGATGTCGTGGAAGATGTCGGGTTCGGGGAGATAATCGATGTTCGCCGTGTCGCGAATCGTGATCGTCGTCGGGAACTCGCGCTGGCGCAGGCAATCGAAGAAGAGGTAGGCGGGGACGTAACCACTCACTGGCTTGGCGCGGAATCCGGTCAACGGCGCCATGAACTTGTTGACGTCCTCGAGGCGCGGCACCTGCGCGGGATTCAGGCAGAGATTCTCGATCCCCTGGAGAAACCGGTGGTTCGCGTAGCGCGCCCAGCGCGGCGCCATCCGCTCGTAGAGACGCCGCCACGCTTCGTGGTTATCGGCATTGTACAGCGCGTACGGCTGCTCGATGTAGAGCTGCCCGTTGGCCTTCGCCTGCTCGATGAAGGGTGCCTTCGTCGTCGTCAGCCCGGCTGCGCTGCGGTCAATCTGCGCTGATGTCACGAAATCTCCTCGAACGGCTGCGAGTCAGGAGCGGCGGCGCGCCACCGGGATAAATCTAACGCCGGCGCCGTGAATTATCAGCGCGCGGACTGGGCGCGGACTTACACCGCCACCGGGAGGATGTGCCCCGAGTCACCGCGGTCGGCGTCGATCATCGCCTGTTCCAGGGCGTCCCGGCGGCTTTTCAGTTTCCTCACGCGCCACACAGCCCAGCCGAGGTACGCGAACATCGCCGCGTCACCAAGCAGCGCGACAGCAATCACGGTCCGCTTTCCGGCTACGGAGGTCAGCGTCTCCTTGTCGAGCGACGCCAACCACATCAACCCGACGCCGAGCGGAAACACCGGGAGTGGCAGCATCAGACGCTCGCAGGTGATCCGGGTATCGAGCGACTCGAGCTCATTCAGTCCGATCTGCTCGCGCAAGCGATAGGCGTGCAGGTACATCAGCCCGAGGACGAGGAAGACCGTGCCGAAGCCGGCGTAGAACATCAGCAGCAGATCGAACCCGCCCCCTGCGAGCGCACGCGTGAGCATGCCCGGGCGCAGGCCGGCGAACGTGTCGTTGAAGAAGAAATCCGTCAGCGCCTGCGTCAGGAACTTGAGCGGATAGACGAAGAACAGCACGACGAACAGCAGCACCCCATTCAAGCGGATGGTCGTCGGATCCTCGAGACCATAACGGCGGAAAAAGCGATACTGATACCCCCAGAGCCGGAAGAGCAGCGCGAAGCTGAGTGCGAAGCCGACGAATCCGCGCATTGCGTGCAACAGTTCCTCCACGCTTCGTGGCACCTCGAGCGAGACGACGAGCAGCGTGGTTGCGAAGCCGAACACCGCGTCGCTCAGCCCTTCGAGCCGCGACACCTCGCGGCCACGCCATTCGAAGCCATCCTCGTGGCCGCGCAGGTACTTCCGGCCGATCGGCATCAGTCGCGCAGCTCCGGCATGTCGCGGAAGAGCCCGAGCGACGTCGGGTTGGCTAGCGCGTCGCTGTTCTTCACCGCCCGCCCGTGGACGACGTCCCGCACGGCGAGCTCGCTGATCTTGCCGCTGATCGTTCGCGGGAGGTCGGTGACCTGCACGATTTTCTTCGGCACGTGGTGTGGGCTCGTGTGCTCGCGGATGCGGCGACGAATCTCATCGCGCAGCGCGTCGGTCAGCAGCACACCGTCGCGGAGCCGGACAAAGAGTACGACGCGCGACTCATCTTCGCCCACCATCTGCTCGATCGCCAGACTCTCGATTACCTCTGGCAATTGCTCGACCTGGCGATAGAGCTCCGCCGTGCCGATGCGAACCCCGCCCGGATTCAGCGTCGCATCGCTCCGGCCATGGATCACCAGGCCATCGTGTTCGGTGTGCTCCGCCCAGTCGCCATGTCGCCAGACGTTAGGATAGTAGTCGAAATATGCCGCGCGGTACTTCGCCCCATCGGGGTCGCGCCAGAACGCCAGCGGCATGCTCGGGAAGGGCCGTGTGCAGACCAGCTCTCCGCTCACGCCAGTCACCGGCCGCCCCGCCTCATCCCAGATCTCGACTGCCATCCCCAGTCCGCGCGACTGCAGCTCGCCCCGCCACACCGGGGTAATCGGGTTGCCTAACGCGAAGCAGGAGACGATGTCGGTGCCGCCGCTGATGCTGCTCAGCCGCACGTCGGCACCGATCGCCCGCGCGACAAAGTCGTAGCTGTGGACGGCCAGCGGGCTCCCGGTGGACAGTACCGCCGTCAGCGCGCCGAGGTCGTAGGATTTCGCCGGCTCGAGGCCGGTCTTCTCGAGGAGCGCGAGGTATTTCGCGCTCGTGCCGAACACCGTCACCCGCTCGCGCTCGGCCATCTTCCAGAGAATTGCCGGATCGGGCGCCAGCGGCGCACCGTCGTAGAGCACGACGCTCGCGCCTAACGCGAGCGCGCTGACCATCCAGTTCCACATCATCCATCCGCAGGTGGTGAAGTAGAACAGCCGGTCACCCTCTCCGATGTCGGTATGAAGGGCCAGCTCCTTGAGGTGCTGGAGCAGTGTGCCACCCGCGCCGTGCACCATGCACTTCGGCAGGCCCGTCGTTCCCGACGAGTAGAGGAGGTAGAGCGGGTGGTCAAAGGGCAGCCGCTCGAATTCGAGCGGCGGGGGAAATTCGTCGTCCGGGGCGAAGTCGCGCCACCCCACCGCGCGGCGGATCATCCGCGCGTCGGGATCGGGAGTGAGATAGGGTACGACGACCACCCGCTCGAGCTGCGGCAGCGCGTCGACGATCTCGCGCACCCGCTCGAGGCAGTCGATCTCTTTCCCCGCGTAGCGATAGCCGTCGGCGCAGAACAACACCCTCGGCTCAATCTGGCCGAAGCGGTCGAGCACTCCCTTCACCCCGAAATCGGGCGAGCACGACGACCAGAGCGCGCCGATGCTCGCCGTTGCCAGCATCGCGATCACCGCCTCCGGAACGTTAGGGAGAAAGCCGGCGATGCGGTCGCCGCGTCTGACCCCCATCGCTCGCAGCGCCCGCGCAACCCGCGCGACCTCGTCGCGCAGCTCGTCGAACGACAGTGAGCGATAGCATCCCTGCTCGTTCCACGCGGTGATTGCCGCCTCGGGCCCCCGATGGCGGAGCAGGTTCTCGGCGAAGTTGAGGCGCGCGCCGCTGAACCAGCGCGGGCCGATCTCGGGATCCGGCGGCGCCATCCGATCGAGCCCGATCACAACCTCGTCCCATGGCTCGCCGCGATCGCGCTCCGCACACACGACATCGCACCACTTCCAGATCGCCGGCCAGAACTGCGCCGGATGCTCGATCGACCAGCGATAGAGCCCCGGGTAATCGAGAACTCCGTCGGCGCCATGCTCCCGCGCGAAGCGCATGAACGCGGTCATCTGCGCATCGCGAATCTGCGACGGCGCCGGTGACCACACCGGGTGTGCCACCCTACTCCTTGTGCGCCGTGGCCCGGATTTCCGAGTGGTCGCCGACCGTGAGCTCGCCATTCACCCCGCTGATCACGACTTCGTCGCCGATCAGCGAGTTGACCAGCTTCGCCTTGCTCAGCTTCGACTTCACGCCGATGATGGTGTCGCGGAGCTCGCAGTGGTCGACGCTGCTCCCCTTCCCGATCGAAACGTTAGGCCCGATCCGCGAGTTGCGGATCGTCACCCCCTCCTCGACGTAAACCGGGTTGACGATCGTGGTCGCCGCATCGGCGCCGGCCGGCCGGCTCGCCTTGCCGCGCCCGAGGATTACCCGGTTGGTCTCGAGCAGGGTGTCGAGCTTGCCCGCATCGTACCATCCCTCGACGTCGATCACGCGAATCTTTGCGCCCTTCTCGATCATGTACTGGAACGCATCGGTGAGATAGAACTCGCCCTGGTTGGCCGGCGACTTCAGCACGTGCTCGATCCCCTCGAAGAGCAACCGCCAGTTGCGCACGTAGTACAGCCCGATGTTCGCGCGCTTCGAGATCGGCGTCGTCGGCTTCTCGACGATCTTCGTCATGTTGCCATCGGCATCGGTGACGACGACGCCGAATCGCTGATAATCCTCGACTTCCTTCGTCCAGATGATCCCGTCGACGTCGAGGGTCTTGATCACCGACAGGTCCGCATCGAAGATCGTATCGACAAAGATGATCAGCACCGGCTCGTCGACGAACGGCTTCGCCAGTTGCACCGCGCCAGCGGTTCCATCCTGCACGCGCTGCTCGACGAACACCGAATTGAACTTGTACTTCGCCTTTACGTGCGCCTCGACCTTCTCCTTGAGGTGCCCGGTGATGTAGATGATCTGATCGACGCCGCCGAGTTTCTGCAGGTCATCGAGGATGTAGTCCATCACCGGCTTGCCGGCGATCTTCAACATCGGCTTCGGCGTGACGTGCGTGTGCGGACGGAGGCGCGTTCCCTTGCCGGCCAGCGGTATGATGACCTTCATGCTTTGCTCGTCCCTTCGCGTCCGTAGCGATCCTCGAGTCGTACGACGTCGTCGAGCTCCGGAGTGGAAGCTTCGAGCACGTCGCAATCGGTCACTGCTTCCATGTAATGCACCGTTCCCGGGGTAATCCGGAAGGCGTCCCCGACTTTCAGCTTCATGTCCTTCAGCTCTTCGGTGCCGGGCAACTTCACCCAGTAGATCAGTTCACCGGCCAGCAGGTAGACCGTCTCGTCCTTCTTGTTGTGATACTGCACTGAGAGCGCGTGCCCGGCTTTCACGTGCAGGATCTTCCCGACATAGCGGTCGGTTTTGGC
>JANMBU010000104.1:0-63024 GCA_031360575.1 Gemmatimonadaceae bacterium | reverse complement strand
ACCGCGCAACGCTATGGCTTCGCCAACATCCCGGCGCTGAAGAAGGATGTCGCGGAAAAGATCCGGCGCTTCGTCGAGACGGGCGGCTTCCTCTTCGCGATGTGCGGAGCGACCGAGACGCTCGAACTGGCGATCGCCGGTCACGACGTCGACATCGCCAACGAGTACGCCGACGGCTCGGCGGTCGATCCGCAGGCCGACGCAAAGATGGACTGGTCGCGGACGATGGCCTTCCGCAACGCGCACGTCGTCGCGTCGCCGCTCGTCGGCTCGATGAGCGACATCGACGGCCACCAGGTGAATGCACCCGGGCAACGTCAACCGTTAGGCCAGTTCACGCTCTTCGGGTTCGCCGCCAAGTTCGATCCGGTCGCCTCGATGCTGGTGCAGGATCATCAGGCGACGATCAGCGACTTCTACGGTGTCACGACGAGCTTCACCCGGGCGACGCTCAAGCCGGGCGTCACCGTGCTCGCCAGCGAGGAGGGTGCGCCATGGGTGAAGTACATTCATGGCGATTACGGCAAGGGCTCGTGGACCTTCCTCGGCGGGCACGACCCCGAGGATCCGCAGCACGTCGTCGGCAGCGCACCGACTGACCTTGCGCTGCACCCGAACTCCGCGGGCTATCGACTCATCCTCAACAACGTGCTCTTTCCAGCCGCGAAGAAGAAGCCGCTCAAGACCTGAAAATCACGCACCGTCGAGACGCCCCTTCGGAGTCTCTTCGTGCTACCTTTCAGCGTGATTCCACCCGCCCTTCGTCAGCAGCTTCCCGTCAGCACCGACGACCGGCTCGACACGCGAGCGGCGGCGGCGATCCGTGCCGCCATCCGTCTCGCTGGGGGCCGCGAGGTGTGTTTCGTCTGCACCGTGGATGACGACGGGCGCGTCAACACGGCGCGCGTCGTCGCTCGGGGCGACGTCGGCCAGGTGCTCGCGCTGCCCGGCTTCGCGAAGCGTGGCGAGATTCTCGTCCACAATCACCCATCTGGGCTGCTCGAACCGTCGCCGGCCGACCTCCACATCGCGGCGCGGATCCACGATGATGGTGTCGGCTTCGGCATCGTCGACAATGCGGCGACGGAGCTCTACGTCGTCGTCGAAGTACCGCGCCACAACCCGCTGGTGGCGCTCGATCCGGCGGCGATCGACGCCGACCTCGGGCCCGGCGGGCCGGTGGCCCGGCAGCACGCCGCGTACGAGGATCGTCCGAGCCAGCGCCGGATGGCGACGACTATCGCGCGGCTCTACAGCGAGGGAGGGATTGGGCTGCTCGAGGCAGGGACGGGAGTCGGTAAATCGTTAGGCTATCTCCTCCCGGCGCTCCGCTGGGCGGCCGCCAACGGGGAGCGCACCGTCGTCAGCACCAACACGATCAACCTGCAGGAGCAGCTGATCGGCAAGGATCTGCCCTTTCTCGCGAAGGCGCTGAGCGACCAGCCGGTGCGCTTTGCGATGCTCAAGGGCTGGCGCAACTACCTCTGCCTGACGCGCCTCGAGCAGGCGCGCTCCAACGAGGGCACCCTGCTCGATTTCGCCGAGCGCGACGAGCTCTCGGCGATCGCCGCTTGGGCGGAGCGCACGACCGACGGCTCGGTGGCCGATCTCGCCACGCCACCACGCCCCGAGATCTGGGACGAGGTCGCGGCCGAGCCCGATCTCTGCACCCGGCTGCAATGCCCGGCGTACCAGAAGTGCTTCGTCTTCGCGGCGCGCCGTGAGGCGGCGAAGGCGGACGTCGTCGTCGTCAACCACCACCTGCTCCTCAGCGACGTCGCCGTTAGGCGGGCAACCCAGAACTGGGACGAGGCCGCTGTCCTCCCCGCGTATGACCGGCTGGTGATCGACGAAGGCCACCATCTCGAGGACGCGGCGGCCGGCCACCTTGGCGCAACCGTCACGCGGCGTGCGCTGGTTCGTTCGTTCAACCGGCTCGAGCGGAAGCAGGGGCGGGGATTGCTCGCGTCGCTCGTCGGGCGCCTGTCCTCGCAGACCGACCTCCTCAGCGCGGCCAGTCTCGACCTGGTGAACCAGCGACTCGCGCCGGCGGTACACGCGGCCCGCGAACGCGGCGCGCTGGTCTTCGACCTGCTCGACACCGTGCTGCTCGAGAGCGGCGTCAGCATGATGCGGCTCACCGACGATTTCGCTCAGCATCCGGCCTGGAAGGGCGGACTCGATGACGCGCTGAGCGAACTGCTCGCCGAGCTCGAGCTGCTGCACGACGGGCTGCGCGTGGTGCGCGAGCGGCTCGAGGGGAGCGGCAAGCTCGAAGAATCGGTCGCGCCGCTGCTCAACGAGATCCGGATGGTCGGCAAGCGGCTGCAGACATCAGGCGATTCGCTGCGCAATGCGCTGCGTCCCCCGCCCGACGCCGATCCCACGGTGCGCTGGATCGAGGCGCGCGGCCGCGATCGCGGCGTCGCGGTGTCTGCCGTCCCGCTCGATCTCGCGCCGATCCTCCGTGAAGACCTGTTTGCGCGGGTGCAGACGGCGGTGATCACCAGCGCGACGCTGGCCACCGACAACCGATTCGACTTTCTCGCGGCGCGTCTCGGTCTCGACGAGGGCGACATGGTGCCCCACACCGACGTCTTCCCGTCGCCGTTCGACTACGCCGCGCACTCGATCCTCGCCGTTCCCGGCGACTTCCCCGCGCCTAACGTTGACGCTGCCGGCCACTTCCAGGCCGTGGTCGGGGCGACGATTGACCTCGCCGACGCGGCGGACGGTGGACTGTTCATCCTCTTCACCAGCCACAAGGACCTGCGCGCCGCGGCGGTCGAGCTCCGCGCGCGTGGCGCCGAGCGCCGCTGGCCGCTCCTCGTCCACGGCGAAGACTCGCGCGACGCGCTGCTTCGCCGCTTCCGCGAGAATGGCCGTGCGCTTCTCCTCGGCACCGCCTCGTTCTGGGAAGGCGTCGATGTGCCCGGTCGCGCGCTGCGCGGCCTGCTCATCTCGCGCTTTCCCTTCCGCGTGCCAACCGAGCCGGTGACCGCGGCGCACTGCGAGTCGATCGAGGCGCGCGGCGGCGACGCGTTCACCGAGTACATGCTGCCGCACGCCGCGCTTCGTCTGAAGCAGGGCTTCGGGCGCCTGATCCGCACCGCGACCGACCGCGGCGTGGTCGTCCTCGCCGACCCGCGGGCGACCAGCAAGCCGTACGGCCGATCCCTCGTCAACGCACTCCCACCGGCGCGACGACTTTTCACTTCGTGGTCGAAGATTCGCGATGAAATCCGTATCTTCTACCGGGGCGACGAGACGTAGCGTCGTCCGCCGGCCGCATACGTCAACAACCACTCGACCGGCATCACCACTCGCCATCTCACGGCTCATGCTTCCAGGAAAAATCGTCTGCGTCGGCCGCAATTATCGAGATCATGCCAAGGAGCTCGGCAACGAGGTACCGAAGGAGCCGCTTATCTTCCTCAAGCCGCCGTCGAGCATCATCGGCAATGGTGATCCGATCGTGCTTCCCGCGGTGTCGTCGCGCGTCGAGTTCGAGGGCGAGATCGGGATCATCATCGGCGAGACGCTCCGGCGGGCGAGTGAAGCGGAGGCGGTCCGGGCGATCGGAGGCATCGTCGCTGTCAACGACGTCACCGCGCGCGACCTGCAGAACAAGGACGGCCAGTGGACGCGCGCCAAGGGGTTCGACAGCTTTTGCCCGTTAGGCGTCGCCGGCGCTGCACCGGCCGATCTTGCGAGCCTGACGGTCATCACGAGGGTCAACGGCGTCGAGAAGCAACGCGGCATCGCATCGGACATGGTGTTCTCGATCGCGGCCGTGCTCTCCTACATCTCCCATGTCATGACGCTGGAACCGGGCGACCTCGTCGCGACCGGTACGCCGGCCGGCGTCGCACCGCTCGCGCCGGGTGACATGGTCGAGGTGGAGATTCCCGGGATCAGCCGGGTGAGCAATGGTGTGAAGGCTGATCACTGATGCCTCGCCTCGCGCCCCGGTTCGCGACGCTGCCGGCCTATCCCGGCGCGCACGTCCCGGCCCGAAAGCGCGAGCTGCTCGCGCGCGGAGTCGACGTCATCGATCTCGGTGCGGGCGACGCCGACCTCGCCCCGCCGCCGGCGGCGATCGCCGCACTCAAGTCTGCCGCCGACGTACCCGCGATGAGTCGCTACGGCTTCGGAATCGGCCTTCCCGCCTATCGCGAAGCGATCTCGGCGTGGATGCAGCAACGCTTCGGCGTGCGGTTCGACCCGTACACGGAAATCGTCCCGCTCATCGGTTCGAAGGAGGGGATCGCCCACCTCGCGCTGGCCTACGTCGGCGTCGGCGACCTGACGATCATTCCCGAACCCGGCTATCTGGCGTACCTTGGCGGGACGTTGCTTGGCGAGGGTACCGCCTGGACCGTGCCGCTGCGCCCCGAACGCGATTTTCTCGTCGAGCTCGACGACATCCCGGCGGAACTACTCGGGCGGGCGCGGATTCTGTATTTGAACTATCCGAACAATCCAACGGCGGCGATTGCGCCGTTGTACTATCTGGAGCGGATCGTCGCACGGTGCAGGGAACTCGATATCGTGCTGGTGTACGACAATGCCTACTCGGAGCTGGCCTATGACGGCTATCGGCCACCGAGCATCTTCGAGATCGACGGAGCGGACGAAGTCGCGATCGAGTTCCATTCGCTCTCGAAGACGTACAACATGACGGGCTGGCGTTGCGGTTGGGCAGTGGCGAGACCACCGATCGCCGCCGCGCTGTCGAAGGTGAAGACGTTCGTTGACACGGGGGCATTCATGGCGGTGCAGGCAGCGGGGGTAGCCGCGCTGGAAAGCTGGGCAAGCTGGGTCCCGGGGAACGTCGCGGTATTCCGCGAGCGCCGGGATGCCGCTGCCGATGCGTTCCGCGCCGCTGGCTTTCCCTGCGCTACGCCGCGTGCCGCGATGTACCTCTGGTGCCCGCTGCCGCCCGCGATTGCCAGCCGCCCGTTCGCCGACCGGTTGCTTGACGAAGAGGGCGTCGTCGTCCTTCCCGGCTCCGCGTTAGGCAGCGGCGGTGAAGGCTACTTCCGCGTCTCGTTCGTCACCGCCCCGGACCGGCTCCGTGAGGCGGCCGCTCGTGCCGGACGCCTGCTCACCCGGATGCAGGGCGAGCTCGCGTGAGGATGCCTCCGCAGCGGCGCGACTACCGCTGGCCGGCGACATCGCTCGCGCTGCACATCGTCGCGGTCGCGCTGCTCGTTCGCATCGTGCTCGTACCGGGAACGCTCGGGTCGTTCTTCCAGCAGGACGCGCGCGTGATCCCGCCATCTCCGGAAAAGCTGATCTACGTCCCGCTGACGCGGCCGCGCGACACGACGGTCGCCCGCGCGCAGGTCGACGGCGGCGACAACCGCAAGGCCGCGCCTGACGTCGGGACCGCGCCGATGCTCCGCGCGCCGATCACCGTGCCGACGACACTGCCGCCCGCGCCGCGGATCAGCGTGACACCGAGTGAACCTGGTGGCAGCGGCCCCTTGATCGGCGGCGGAGGCATGCTTCGCGGGGTGCAGCCTGCCTTCGGTGATGGCCGGCTCTGGTCAGAGACGGGCCCGCTCATCGGCGCCCCGAAGACCGACGACGAACGGCGTGACAGCGTCTTCGCCTCGCGGCTCGGGCAGTACCAGGATTCCCTCAACCTCGCCGAGCGCGGACAGGTCGGTCCCGGTGAGCGACCGGCGTGGATCTACAACCGCGGTGGCCAGGAATACGGTATCGACAAGAACAAGATCCACCTCGGCAAGTTCTCGCTGCCGAGCGCGCTGCTCTATCAACTGCCGTTGGCGAAGTACCAGGGTGACATCAGCCGCGACCGCGAGCGGAACATGATCGCCGCCGAGATGTTCGACCAGACGCACCGCCGCCTGAACGAGGAGCAGTTCCGCAACGCCGTGAAGGCGATCCGCGAGCGGAAGGAGCGCGAGCGGCGCGAAGCCGACGCCTCGAAGCACGGCAGCGAGATCGCTGGCCCGCAGGCCGCCGGCACGCGTTAGGCAGGGGGCAGCGGCGGGCTGCTACGCGCCGTCGCCCCCCGGCAGCGCCTCGGCCACTTCCTCGCAGAAGGGCCGGAACACCCCGCAGACGACGCCGAGCACCGCAAAGTCATCGTTAGGCCCGACGCTGATCGGGCGGTCGGCGGGATTCGCCGGCTCGAGCACCGTCGTCGCGCCGCGGTGGGTCAGCGTCTTCACGGTGGCTTCGTCGCCAAGCCGCGCGGCAACGATGTCGCCGTCCTGCGCCCGCCGCGACTGCGACACGAGCACGTAGTCGCCATCGAGAATGCCGCGGCCGTTCATGCTGTCGCCGACCACCTTGAGGAAGAGCGAGTCTTCGGACGGGAGGAATCGGCGGTCCATCGTGATGTAGCTGACCCGATTCTCCGGGAGGAATGTCGGCTCGCCGGCGTGGATCTTCCCGTAATACGGGACCGGCTGCACGCTCGCCATCCCGCCAACGCCGAGCAGCTTCACGCCGCGCGAGCGGGCGCGATCGCGCTGGATGTAGCCCTTTTCAGCGAGCCCGTGGAGCAAGTCCGATACGGTCTTCGTCGACTTGATCCGGAACTTCCGGGCAATGTCCCGGATGCTCGGCTGATAAGTGTTTTCCGCGAGGAAGTCGATCAGGTAGTGATAGACTTTCTGCTCG
Organism: Gemmatimonadaceae bacterium; assembly: GCA_031360575.1. GTDB lineage: Bacteria > Gemmatimonadota > Gemmatimonadetes > Gemmatimonadales > Gemmatimonadaceae > JABFXC01. Next base: position 56,367 of record JANMBU010000104.1, on the reverse strand, counting down.
AGCGGGGAAAGCGGCTCCGTCATTGGAGACCTTTGCCAAAAGCGTCGCCGGGCGCCATGCCTGGCCACCCGGCGAAAATGACACGACCTGTTACTTGCGTCAATGTATGGCCGCGTCCGCCGCGACGTCAATATTCACATCGATACGGATTTCGTATCCTTGTCGAGCCAGCGCTCTGCGCTCTCGATCCGGCGCAGCGCCCGATCCGGGCCGAGCATCATCAGCACGTCGAAGATCCCCGGGCTCACTGTCAGCCCGGTGAGCGCGACGCGCAGCGGCTGAAAAAGCTTCCCTCCGGTGGTGCTCCGCTCCTCGGCAAGCGTTCGCAAGGCCTCTTCCATCGCAGCAGGCTCCCACGTGGTGTGCGCGAGGCGCTCACGCGTCGCCTTCAGGATGTCTCTCGTCGCCGGGGCATCCTTCCACTGCTTGGCCACCGCGTCAGGGTCGTAGTCGATCTCGTCGCTGAAGTACGGGCGCGCCTGATGCACGATCTCGCCGGTAGTCCGCGCTCGCACCTTGAGCAGGTCGAGGAGCGCAAGGTACCAGTCGCGCTTTCGCTCCAGATCCGCCTCCTTCACCAGCTCCGCGGCGATGAGCATCGGCGTCACCAGCGGCGCGAGCTCGGCGGCCGGAGTCCGGCTGAGGTGTTGGCCATTCATCCACTCGAGCTTCTTCGTGTCGAAGACGGCGGCCTTTTTCTGCAGGCCGTCGATCGCGAACAGCTCGATCATCTCGTCCATCGTCATCACTTCGCGATCGCCGCCAGGCGACCAACCGAGCAGCGCGAGAAAGTTCCGCATCGCGCCGGGCAGGATCCCGAGGTGCTGATAGTCGCCAACGGCTGTCGCGCCGTGCCGCTTGCTCAGCTTCTTGCCATCGAGCCCATGGATCATCGGCAGGTGCGCGAAGGTCGGCAGCGGCTCGCCTAACGCGCGGTAGAGCAGGATCTGCTTCGGTGTGTTCGAGATGTGATCGTCGCCGCGCATGACCAGGGTGATCCGCATCGCGATGTCGTCGGAGACGACGGCCATGTTGTAGATCGGCGTCCGGTCGGAGCGGATGATGACGAAGTCCTCGATGTCCTTGTTCGGGAAGGCGATCCGCTCGTGGACGAGATCCTCCCACTCGGTCGTGCCATCGGGAACGCGGAAGCGGAGCACGTGCGGCGTGCCGGCGGTGACCCTGGCCGCGACGTCGGCCGTCGAGAGCCGGTCGCAGCGGCGATCGTACTTGAAACTCTCCTTCCGCGCCTCGGCTTCCTTCCGCCTAACGTCGAGCTCGGCCGGCGTGCAGAAGCAGCGGTAGACGCTGCCATTGGCGAGCAGGCGGTCGGCGTCGGCCCGATGGCGCTCGAGGTGTGCCCCCTGGTAGACAGGCTCCTCGTCCCAACCGAGACCGAGCCACTCGAGGCCGTCGAAGATCGCGCGGGTGCTCTCGTCGGTGCTGCGCGCCTTGTCGGTGTCTTCAATGCGCAGCAGGAACTGGCCGCCGTGCTTCTTCACGTAGAGCCAGTTGAACAGCGCCGTGCGCGCGCCCCCGACGTGGAGATAGCCGGTAGGCGAGGGCGCGAAGCGCACCCGCGGCGGCCGAATGTCACTCATGCGTTAGGCGCGACTGGGGGAAAAAACGGAGAGAGAGGGATTCGAACCCTCGATACAGGCGTAAACCCGTATGCCGGTTTAGCAAACCGGTGCCTTCAGCCACTCGGCCATCTCTCCGTGACAGAGGCGCGCGACAGGAGCGCCGCGCGCCTCGAGAGTCTGAAACTACCGCGCGCCGCCGGGCGGGTCAACCGCTCGCGGTTCGCACTGCTCAACGGAGGGCACAGGACTCGAACCTGTAAGTCGCTCTCGCGACGGCGGTTTTCAAGACCGCTGCATTAGCCATTCTGCCAGCCCTCCCGACCGACGAACATTCGCCCGCGCGCCGTGCTTCGCGCAAGCGGCCGCATCACCGCATTCGGTAGCCGCTGGCGAATGATTCAGTGCGATCCAGCCGCCGCGGGGAGCGTAAGTGTGAACGTCGTCCCGACTCCCGGCGTGCTCGAGACCGTGAGGTCGCCTCCCATGCCGCGCGCCAGCTCGCGGCTGATGGCGAGCCCGAGTCCGACGCCGATGTCAGGCGAAGACAGCGTGCGATTGACCTGGACAAACGGCTCGAAGATTGTCTCGAGCTTGTCTGCAGGGATCCCCGACCCGGTGTCCAAAACACGCACCGAATGCATCGCTGGCAGGTCGTCCCCGGCGGCGGTCGTGTCGACGATTCCCATGGCGCATGAGACGGTGATGTGGCCGCCCACCGCCGTGAACTTGGTCGCGTTGCCAAGAAGATTCAGAATGATCTGCCGAAGCTTCGCAGCGTCCGCTCGCACGATCAGCGACGAATCGCACGGGAGAAGCGAATAGCCGACCTTCTTCCCCTGCATCTGCGGTGCGACGAGTGCATGAACGCCGCCAACCAGTTGGCCCAACTCGATGTCCTCCATTGCATACATCACACGGCCGGCCTCGAGCTGCGCGTAATTCAGCACCGAGTCGACGAGTCCAAGCAGGTGCGCCTGGCTGCGCTGGATGCTCAGGAGGTCGTGGTGCTGCTCGGGGGTGATTGGCCCGCGAATGCCGAGCGCGAGGAGTTGCGCATACCCACCGATCGCGTTGAGGGGCGTGCGCAGCTCGTGCGACATGGTCCCAAGGAACTTTGCCTTGGTTGCATTTGATGCCTCGGCGGCCGCACGCGCGGCAATCGCGTCGGCACGCGCTGCCTCCGCCTCCGTCCATGCAGCGCGGGCCGCCGCATAAAGATGCGCCGCCTCGAGCGCCTGACCGCAGCGCGCCGCGATCTGTTCGCCGAACTTGATGTCGTCGGCCGAAAAAATCTGCGCGCCGGGGTGGCTCACAAAGGTGATTGCGCCGAGCAGCTTATCGTGCGCGACGATCGGCACGATAAGCAGCGCGCCTGCGCCCAATTCGCCCAGCACGCGGAGTGTCTCCGGATCGCGCGCGGCGGCGGACACCGCCACGCCGGCGCGCTCGACGATGACAACGGGGACGCGGGTGCGTTCGATGGCGGGCACTCCGATCGAGTCGTCGGCGATGGGCGTCCAGCGTCCCGCCAAACCGCGAGCGAGGGCGTGCTTGTCCTCGTCGGGGTGGATGACGGCGAGCCGGCGCAGCCCGCCCCCGGTCTCCACCACGTCGACGACACACCATGCATCGAGCCCGGGCAGCGAAACGCCGGCGATCGCCGCATAGGTGAGCTCCTGATCGAGCGACGCCCCAAAGCGAAGGCTGGCGTCGGCGAGAAACTGTGCGCGTTCGCGTGCGGCTTCCGCCGCGACTGCCGCGTCCTGCTCGCGCAGGGCGCTGAGCAGGATGCGCTCAGCCACCAGCCGCAGCGGAACGTCGGGCGCAACAGCTTCGGTGGCCGGAGTGTTGCCTAACGCGCCGGCGGCGTCCGTGCGCCGCCCTCCGTCGATCACCGTGGTCCGCCCCTGATGGTCACGGAACCGCCGCCCGCGCGATCGCCCGGTAGCGAATGCTCGACCCGTCCTTTCCACCGATGCGCGCCGCGTACGCTAGCGCCACGAGCCGCTCGACGACCACCACTGTCTCCGCCTGGGACACGCCGGCGTTCGTCGCCAAGCCGTCGAGTGACGTCTCGCCCAGTCGGACAAGGGCATCGAGGACGGTCGCCTCGGCACCCGTTAGGCCTGCGTATCCGGATCCAGCGCCGGCGGCGCGGCGCTCCGGTGTGCCCGTCAGGATGCCATGATAGCCGCGCAGCGGTTCGCGCATCGTCGCACCCGTTCCACTGATGCTGTATTGCCAGAATTCCTGGCTGTGTTGGCTGCGACGCATCTTCACCACTGCTAGCAGCTTCTCCATCTGCCCGTCGATCTCGACGAAGCGCTGAACGATGATGTCGTCGGTGATGAACGAAACCTGCTGACCGGTGAAACCCATGTCGGGGGACATCGCCAATGCCTCGAGGATCATGAACACAGTGACCTCGCTCGCGGTCAGTGCGCCGACCAATCGATACAGCGACTCGCGGAAATCCTCACGGAAGGTGGGTGCCAGTGCAACCTCGAATCCGGTGAGCGAGTCAATCACGACCCGGGTCGCTCCAGTCTCACGCACGCTGGTGAGGATGTCGGACAGCGTCTCGTCCACCGACAGGTCGAGTGGCCGCAGGTACGTGATACGCAACTTGTTCGCGGCGATCATCGCGTCGGGATCCACGTTGAACGCGCGTAGTCGCGCAAGATAGGCCTCCGGATACTCCTCAAAGCCGGCGACGACGACGGCTTCGCCGCGTCGCAATCCCTCGGCGGCGAACAACATCCCGAACGTTGACTTGCCCGCGCCCGTCGGTCCGGCGAGCATCAATGCGTCGCCGGCGGGAACGCCCCCGCCCATGATCGCGTCGAGTCCAGGAACGCCGGTCGACAAACGCTCCTGTCCACGCGCGCGGCCTTCGCGACGGCCCCACTGCTGGTCGGGGATCCGCGGGAACACCTGCAGACCGTCGTCGGTGATGCGAAAGGTATGCAGCCCGGGCATCTGCGCCTGCCCACGAATCTTGACTGCTTGCAGCTTGCGAACGACCGAGTTGCGATCGGTGGCCTGCGAAAGCCAGACGATACCGTCGGCGATCGTGAAGAGTGGCTGCCGCTGCTCGGGCTCATCGTACTCGCCGATCAGCAGCGATGTCACCTCCCACGAGGTGAGGTGCAGCGCCAGCCGCTGGATGAATTGCTCGAGTTCCAACAACCGGTCGGTCGGGTGGCTTCCCTCCGGGGTTACCTCAATGCCCGTGCCGCGAATCGTCCGGAATGAATCGACGACGACGATCCCCGGCGTTAGGCGCTCGACCTCGGTCGTCATCCGGGCGAGGACCGCGCCGAGATCGCCGCTGAGCACTTCCTGGCTGAGATTGAGAAAATGCACCGCCGAGCCGATCAGCTCCCGGCGGAAGAAGCTGAACTGCCGCTGATAGCGAAGCATCTTCACCGTCGGCTCGCCAAGCACGGTGAAGTACAGTGCGGGCCTGGCGGGGGTTGCATTCGCGAACAGGATCTGCTGCGCGAGCGTGGTCTTCCCGGCGCCGGGTCCGCCCGCCAACATGTTGAAGGAAAATTCCGGCAATCCGCCGCCGAGTACCGCGTCGAGGCCGGGCACCCCCGTCGGGAGGTGGCGAAACACGCGCTCCGAGGGTGTGCTTGCGCGCCGCGGCGACGGACGGCCGCTGCTTCCGGCGCTTGCGTTCGTATCGTCGATCATGGATTCGTTGCCGTCTGGTGATCGGTGCCTGGCGCCGACACGCCGGGCGCGCTTTGTTCGAGGAGGGTCTCAGCGAGATCGGAGCCGATCAGCCGTCCGATCAGGTCAGTGAGCACGGCCAGCAGCGCGATGGCTCCGTCAGCCGTTGCCTGCACACCATGGACGGTTGCGCTTGTACCGAATCCACTGAGCGACGGGGACGCCGTGCTGTTCACCGAGATCTCGGCGAGCGAAGGCTGGACGCTCTGAGCGCGCGCAAGCGCGCGCGTAAGCAGGGCAAGCGCGCCGTATGGCCCGAACCAGCGCGTGAGGCTATCGACGACGCGCCCGCACACGCGGTCGACGGCCGCGAGCAGAGCGGCGTCATCGTCCTCCGCGGGAAGTTCGCGCGCGACAAGCCGGCGCGCGGCTACGCGCGATGGTTCAGACGGCGACGAGGCTGCATGCGCGGGTTGCGCCACGAGTTCGGCGAAATGGTGCGTTCGGGCGAGGCCACACGCGACGTCGGCGCGGCAGCCGGCCAGCGCACAGTCGCTGACCCCCATATCGAGAACGTACCACTCCGCCCAGCGCCGCGCATTAGAGATGATGAATTTCCCTCAAGCCGGGGCGGCGAAGCCGTCGTGCGAGGGATAAACGTTCGAAGTCAGGCGCGTGTTGGTCGCCATTCCCTCCCCGCCGTGGGTTCCCCGCGCTTGCCAGGCGACGCCCAGCGTTAGGCAGAACAGCCCCGGTCGCGAGCGCGACCGGGGCTGTTCCGTGATTCATTGTGCGCGGTCCAGCCGCGTATGACTCGCTCAGAATGCGTAGCGAAGTCCGAGCTGCATCTGGAACTGGCTGGTCAGGAAGCTGTCCGGCGTCGCCCGGCCGAAGGCGGTGTTGACCCGATATCGAAACTGCGGGGCGCCGCTCAGCGTGCTGAACGCGGTCGGCGTAAGCAGCGCCTGGTTGCCGAAGGAAACCTCGTTCCGCTGCCCCCACTTCTTGTTCACGCCGTTCAGCACATTGAAGAAATCGGCGACGACCTCGATACCCTGACGCCGATACGTCGTGAACTTCTTCGACAAGCGTGCATCGAGCACGTTCGTCCACGGGTTCCGGCAGCTGTTGCGATCGATCACCTTCCCGCGATTCGCGCTGAGGCACGCGTTGCCGGCGATCACCCGATCGAGCGTCGCCGCGTCCGAGCCCGCCGCGAAGGCGTATGACGCGGTCTGCGCAGTGGTCGGCACGTAGAGCCGGTCGTTCGTCGCCTTGTCGCCGTTGATGTCCGCGCCGTAGATCGGCGTGTATGGCAGGCCGGTGTAGCCACGATAGATCCCGCTGAGCAGCACGCCGTAGGGAATCGTGAACGACGGCGATACGACGATCGTGTGCGTCCGGCTATAGGTCGCCGGTCCGGTCTGCCCCGAGAAATTGTTCGGGTTGCCGAAGGTGCGCGTCGAGTTGAACATGTCGAAGATCGCGATGCAGCACGACGTCGAGCCGTTGTCGCGGGTGTGATCGTAGGTGTACGCCGCGTACAGGCTGCCCCAGCGCGCGCGACCGTTCAGTGTCGCGATTCCCTGGAACGACCTGCCCGATCCGCCCGATCCCTGGAGCGCGACCTGGTTGAACGCAGTGTTGATGCGTGACCCGGTTGCATTGAAGCGGCCGGCGGTGTTGATCGCGGTCACCGGTGCAAAGACGGGAATCCCGCCCTCGATCGTGAACCGCGGCGTCGTGTTCAGGTTGATGTCCTGCGCCACGTACTGGTCGCGCAGCACCGAATACACCCCCTCGACGCCGACCCGCCAGTCGGTCGCGATCAGGCGGTCATAGCCGAGGTTCGACTTCCACGCCGACGACTGGTTGAAGTTCTTGTCGAACGCGTTCACCTCGGCGATGCCGAAGGTGCCGCCGGTGCACTGCGTCGGGATCGTCGACGGATCGCGTGCATAGCCGGGGAAGTTCGGCGCCGGGACGTTAGGCGTGTTGCAGCTGAGGACGCGCTGGTTGAGCCCCGTGTTGGCAAGGACATTGGAGGCCAGCACGTACGGCGAGCGTCCGTAGAACAACCCCGTTCCCCCGCGGACAACCTGCCGGCCATCAGCCGCCGGATCGAAGGTGAAGCCGACACGAGGGGAGATGTTGTTGTTGTCCGTCGGTCGGCGGCGTACGTCAACGCCAGGAAACGCCGCCGTCACCGCCGGGTTGTCAACTGGCTTGGTGGGGTACGCCGCGAGATCATAACGGAGACCGTACGTCATGAAGAACCGCGGGGATACCTGCCACTCGTCCTGCGCGTAGGCCGCGCTCTCCCAGACGTTGAACTCGGCGATCGGCAGTGCGCCGCTGGCGCCGGGAAGTGCTCGGCTGAACGCCGCTGGTGTCCCGCGCGCGAACGCACCGAGTGAGTCGAAGATGAAGCTGCCGAGCGCGTTGTTGAAGAAGTTGTTGTAGACGTGCTCGCGCATCGTCGTCGCGCCGAGCTTGACGGTGTGATCGCCGCGCGTCCAGCGGACGTTGTCGATCAGCTCCACCGTGCGCTCCGACAGGTAGTTCGCGGCGAGGATGGGATCGGTGCCGAAGACGACGTCTGTTCGCACGCTGTCCGTCGGCGAGAACTTCGTGACGATGTTCCGGATGATCACCTGCGGCGTCGTCGTGCCGAAGAACGGCGACGGGTTCGCGGGGCGCGGCTTGATCTCCGTGGCGTACTGTCCGCGGAACTCGTTGGTCAGTGCACCGAACACCGACTGCAGCGATGCGACGAAGCTGTTCGCGCTCGTCTTGTACGGGCCGGCATTCGAAACGAGGTCGGTCGACGTCGCCGTGTTCGCGAGCCGATCGTTGCGCTGCGTGAAGTTGAGGTAGTTGTGCCGGAGCGTCAGGGTGTGAGTGTTGTTCAGCTGCCAGTCGACACGACCGAACACGCTGCTCTCGTCGACGTTGGCGGTGAGCTTGCCCAATTCGCCGCTCAGGTCCCACCCGTAGACGGTGCGCGCCGTCTTGAGCAGTGAATCGCGCAGCGTCGGGCTGATCCGGCCGGCACGCTGCGACGCGATGTCGCTCGAGACGTTCAGCACGTTCTTCGGATCGGCGGCCGTCTGCCGGTCAACGGCGATGAAGAAGTGCGCCTTGTTGCGGACGATCGGGCCGCCGAGCGAGAATCCGTACTGGCTCTTCGCGAAATCCGTTGGCGGACGGCCGAGGAAATCGCGCGCGGTCAGCTGCACGCCACCGAGGTCGGCGCGGCGGGCGAAGCCGAACACCGCGCCACTGAATTCATTGGTCCCGCTCTTCGTCACCGCGTTCACCGTTCCACCGGTGAAGTTGCCACGCTCGACGTCGTAGGCGGCATTGATCACCTGGATCTCCTTCACCGCCTCGATCGAGAACGAGAAGGGCGCGCGATCACCGCCGCGCGCATCGCCGCCGAAGAACGACTGGTTGTTGTTCACGCCATCCATCAGCACGTTCGTCGATGCTGTGCGACCACCACCGATCGACTGGCCACCCCCAGCGCCGGTCCGACCGATGTCGCTCGTGCCCGGGGCAAGCACGACGAGATCCTTGAAGTTGCGACCGTTTGTCGGCAGGTCGCGCAACTGCGTTTCGCTGATGCGCATGCTCGCGCCGGTCTTCTGGTGCTCGATCAGCGGCGTGTTCTCGGCGATGACGCGCTGCGTTTCGAGCTGCACCGGCGCGGCCTCGAGATCGAAATCCTCGCGCACCACTTCGCTGATCGACATGCGAACGTCCGTCCGCTCGATCGGGCGATAGCCGATGCGCTGTGCGCGCAGCGTGTAGGTGCCGGGGGGAAGGAAGGGCAGTTGATAGCGTCCGCGATCGTCGGTCTGCACGCCGCGGCGCACTCCCGTTTCGGCGTTGATCGCAATAACGCTGGCGCCGGCGATGCCGGCCTGGCTACCGGTGACGACGCCGCGCACGGTGGCGGTGGTCGTCGCCTCCTGCGCGTGCGCCATGCGGCTGCCGGCGACGAGTGATGCGAGGAGAGTCGCGCGAAGCGCGACTCGGAGACTGCGTCTCATTGAAGCTCCGGGGGGAGGAGACCGTAATGTTCCCGGCACCTCGAAAGGTCGGCGCGCGGGCTGCGTCGCAAAGTGGACGCGCCGAAATTTATGCGAGACCGGGCGCCGGAAACAACCGTCGATTGCAACGCAATGCAACGAGCGGGCGGCGACGCGGATCACATCGGTCGACGCCCGCCCGCCACACAGCCGCCCTCGCTTACGGTTTTGCGGTGCTTTTTCGCGGAAGCGGGGGCGCCGTCTTCGGCGCCAGAGGAATTTCCACCTGACCGGCACTGTCGGCAGACGGCGCCGCGGGCCGGTCGGACTGCTCAAAGCGCGCGAGCAGGTCATCGAGGCGAGTCGCCTTGGCGACGGCGCGCGCCTCGTTCATCACGCGGTTGGCGTCCTGCGGCTCGCCCACCTTCTGCAGCGCCTCGGAGAGGATCGCGCCGGTCGAGACATAGAGGTAAGGAATCCCGACCGACGGCTGGTCCACCCAGTCGGAGCGGCGCGCAATCGACTTCGTCGCCGTGAAGACGCTGTCCCAGAGCAGCTTCGTCCGCCTAACGTCGAGGTACCCCTCGCCGCCGATCGCCAGCGTATCGTGGCTCGCGTGGATCTCGCCATTCACCAGCTTCTTGGCGAGTCCCTGCGTCAACGTGTACTGCCCCATGCCGAGCTCCGCGGCGTATCCGCCCGACGTGCGGCTGAAGTAGATCGGGCGCACCGTGCCTGCCGCATCCTTGATGATGCGCAGCACGATGATGTCGGCGCGTGTCAGCTGTCGCGGCGTGATGATCGCCCTGACATTCCCCGCGGTGAACAGCGCCGCCTGCGCCACGTCGGCGACCAGCGGCACGCCGTCGACCTCGGCGACCGTCATGTTGAGCGGGCCGGTCCCCGGCTTCGTCCAGTTCTGCGTGCTGTATACCTTCGGGCCCTTCGCCGGATCGTACGAGTAGACAGGGCGGCGCACGAGCTGCCTGACGTACCAGTCGGTGTTGAGCAGTGACGTGTTCGCAACGGTGACGTCACGGCGGATGCCTTCGACTTCCTGCGCGTACCAGAGCGGGAAGGTGTCGTTGTCGCCGACCGTGATCAGCACTCCGTACGGCTCGACGGAGTTGAGCAGGTCGGCCGCGAAGTCACGCGTGTCGGTCTGGCCAGCGCGCGACGCGGTGGTCCAGTTGGCGAACAACGGGATGAGCGCGATGACCAGCAACGGTGAGGCAAGCACGAGGCTCCGGCGCTGCGGCTGCTCGATCATCTGGGTTCCGACGCGGATGCGATCGGATCCGAACGCGGCGGCGACCGTCTCCCAGACCCAGATCAGGCCGAGCGCTGCCCACACGCTCCACGCCGAGTAGCTCCAGAGATAGAAGTAATCGCGGTCGCGCACTTCACGCGGTACGCTCTGCCCGAGCTCCGGCGCCTGCGAGTAACCGTACTTGAAGTTCATGTAGTAGATCAACATCAACGTGACCGTGAATATCAACGGTCCGAAGAACCAGAAACTTCGTCGGTCGCGGGTGTAGTGCACCCACCCGCCGAGCAACCCGAGCATCAGGAACGCGACCGCGAGCGCGGTCTGCACCGGCGCATTCGCATCCTTCGAGTCGCGCATCCATTGCCAGCGGAAGTATGTCCACCACATGTCCACCTGCGCGGTGAACGGTGCCTGACGATCGCTCAACCCGGGCTTGCCGTACTGCTCGCGATTGAAGTTGTACATGAAGCGGTCATACGTCAGCTTCGAGAAAGTGCAGCCGAATTTCGGGCCATCGGTGCACGCCGTCGGCTCACCCTCGTTGATTGGTGGGAAGTGCGCGGCGCGGATCGGCTGCGTCCCGAACACCGACATGCCTAACACCAGTGCACCAGCGCCGGCGAGCAGCAGCTTCCAGCGAAGGATCGTCTCCCAGCGCCGTGCGAGCACGACGACGCCGACCGCGGGCGCGACCAGAAACCCCGCCGGGTGATTGGCGTAGCCGAGCCCGATCAGGTATGCAATGAGCACAAGAATGCGATCGGCCTTTTTGCCATGCGGCGCATCGGCCCAACGCACCGAAAGCCACGCGACGATCGCAAAGAACGCGAGCGACACCGTATAGACCTTCTCGTTCACGACGGACTGGTTCCAGACCGTGAACGCCGTCGCGCCGAGCAGTGCGGCGAGCATTCCGCCGACGATGCGCTGCCATCGCAGTGGAAACCAACCGACGAGCACGCGCTCAGTGATCAGGAACCAGGAGCCCGCCGCCACCGCGCTCGACAGGGCGGCCAGCACGTTCACCCGCGTGGCGATTCCAGGTGCGATCGGCAGCAGCGTGAACACGCGACCGATCAGCACGAAAAACGGGTTCCCCGGTGGATGGGGCAACCCGAGCGTGTAGGCGGCCGCGATGTATTCGCTCGTGTCCCACATCGCCGTGGACGGCGCGAGCGTTATGAGATAGAGGAGGAAAACGCCGAGCGTCGTCAGGCCGGCGGCCAGGTACGACGGCGGAGTCTCGATCTCCTGCGGTGGGGTCTGCTGTATCTGGGCCATTCAGTCCGGTGGGTATGCGGCGGGCGTCGCCGGTCGCGACGCCCCCTAGCCATTGAAAATGGCGAGTGCGGCTCAGTGACGGAAGAGACGCTGTCCAGTTAGTACCATGGCGATGCCATGTTGGTTTGCTGCGGCGATCACTTCATCGTCCCGAACAGATCCCCCGGGCTGGACGATCGCCGTGACTCCGGCACTCGCCGCCTGGTCGATTCCATCGCGGAACGGGAAGAAGGCGTCCGAGCCGAGCGCTGCGCCCTTGGTCTCGTGCCCCGCCTGTTGTGCCTTGTGCACCGCCATGAACGCGGCGTCGACTCGCGACATCTGGCCGGCACCGATCCCGATGCTTGCGCCGTCGCGGGCGAGCAGGATCGCGTTCGACTTGACGCTCGACACCGCGCGCCACGCAAAGGCGAGGTCGCGCGACTCGGCGTCCGTCGGCGCGCGCTCGGTGACGACCTTCCAAACGTCGTCGGCCTTCGCCAGCGGCGCGCGCTCCTGGGCGAGGAAGCCACCGCGCACGCGCTTGAAGTCGAGTTCCCCTGTGCGCCAACTCGCCGCACCCTCGAGCACGCGCAGGTTCTTCTTGCGCCCGAGAATCTCGACCGCGCCGGCGCTGAACGTCGGCGCGACGATGCACTCGACGAACAGCGCCGACACCGCCTCGGCGGTCGCGTCGTCGACGGGAACGGTGAATGCGATCACCGATCCGAATGCCGATACGGGATCGCAGGCGAGTGCCTTACGGTACGCGTCGAGGGCATCGCGGCCCGTGGCGATGCCGCACGGCGTCGTGTGCTTGATGATCGCGCAGCAGGTCTCACCGCCAAACGGTTCGGCCGCGAGCAGTGCGCCGTCGAGATCGAGCAGGTTGTTGAACGACAGCTCCTTGCCACCGCGCTGCGCGAGTCCCTGCAGTCCGCCGCCGTCCCAGGTCGTGTAGAACGCCGCACGCTGCCCGGGGTTCTCGCCGTAGCGTAGCGACTGCGCCTTGCGGACCGCAATCGACATCTCATCCGGAAATGCGTCGCCGCGCTGCCGGGCGAACCATCCGGAAATCGCGGCGTCATACGCTGCGGTGTGGGCGAACGCCTTCTCGGCGAGATCACGTCGCAGCATGAGGGCGGAAGCATCACTCGTCGGGGCGGCCGCGCCGGCGGGGAGCGCCGCGAGCACGCGTCCGTAATCAGCAGGGTCGACGACGACGGTCACCGACGCAAAGTTCTTCGCCGCTGAGCGGAGCATCGATGGGCCACCGATGTCGATCTGCTCGATGACTGCGTCGGGGGCGACTCCAGCCTTGGCGGCCGTCGCGCGGAACGGATACAGATTCACGACGACGAGGTCGATCGGCTCGATCCCGTGCGCGCGCATCGAGGCGACATGCTCCGGGAGGTCGCGCCGGGCGAGCAGCCCACCATGCACGAGCGGGTGCAGCGTCTTCACCCGTCCGTCCATCATTTCGGGAAAGCCGGTCACCTCGCTGATGTCGCGGACGGCGATCCGCGCATCGCGGATCGCCTTGGCCGTACCGCCGGTGGAGACGAGGTCCCAGCCGCGGGCAACGAGCTCGCGCGCCAGGTCGACGAGCCCGGTCTTGTCGGAAACGGAAAGCAGTGCGCGCATTGATGCGGATTGGTGTATGCGAGTCAGATCAGTGGAGCGTGAGGCCTAACGTGCCACGGCCAGCGCGCCGACCAGGCGCGCCAGCGCGGCAACGTCGCGCAAGTCGATGACCTCGGCCGGGGAGTGGCTGTAGCGCAGTGGCCAGGAGATGGGGACGTTCACTGCGCCGAAGCGGGCCAGCTCCGAGCCGTCGTTGCCGCCGTTGGTGGTGCCGGCCTGGAGCGGGATGTGCTTTGCCGCGGCGATCGACACGACGCGGCTCACTTCAGCCGCCGGCGTCGCGCTCGAGTTGTCGAGCGCGCGCACCACGGCACCGCGCCCGATCGGCGTCAGCGCGAACCGCGGGCTCTCGAGTGGTGAATCCGCCGAGACGAACGTGTCCACGGCGTGAACGCGCCTGACGGTCGGACCGAACCGCGCCGCAACGTAGGCCGCCCCGCCGAGCGCGGTCTCCTCCTGCACTGACCAGACGAAGAGCACCGCGTGGTCGAGCTTCCGCTCGTCGAGCGCCCGCACCGCGAGAATCAGCGCGGTACATCCGGCCCGATCGTCGATCGAGCGGGCAGTGAATCGGCTGCCAGCGAGTGGCGTCGCATGCTTCACCCCGGTGAGGCTCATCCCCGCCGCCACGCCGCACTCGGCGAGCGCGGCCGAATCTATGCCCATCCAGGCAGTGACTTCGCTCGGCTGCTTCGTGCTCGCGATTGCCCGCGGTACGAACACACCGGCCGCCGCGCGCGCGGCCGCGCCGCGGCCGAAGCGAAGCGCGCATGATGCACCGCGCGGTGCACCGTCGAAATGGAGCAGGGCAGGCTGGCCTTCCCAGAGCGACCGGAAGAAGCCGCCGCGCGTCCGCAACGATAGTGTGCCGTCGCCGGCGATCTTCGTGATCTCGAACCCGATCTCGTCGAGATGAGCGATGAACACGACGGTATCACGCGCCGGGCCTAACGCGAGCACGATGTTCCCCATACTGTCCACCTGCGCGCGCTGTCGCGCCGATGCGGGGAGTGCCTGCAGCACCGCCGCCCGGACCAGCCCCTCGTGCTCCGAGACGCCATAGGTGTTGGTGAGCGTCGTCAGCAGGCTGGCGAGCGCGCCGAGCGAGTCGCCGGTCGCCGGTCGCGTGCCTGGAGGAGTCGCCGCCAGCGCGACCGGAGGCGAATTCCCCGCAACGCCGGCCGCGCGCCCGACTTCGCTGAACAACTCGACCGCATCATCGGCCGCGATGCTCTCCACCAGCGAGCCGCGAAAGCTGGTTCGCACGCCGATCGTGCTCTTCGCGGCGACATGAATTCGTGGCGATAGCGAGAACTCATCAGCGGTCGGAGTGCGACGAGCAATCTGTACGCCCGCCTCGCCGCTATCCGCGCCGGCGAGCGTCGGATCGACGACGATGAGCGAATCGACCGGGCCGATCGCCGCGAGCGCGGCCGACAATCCACTGAACTCGAACGTTCCCTGCGCTGATAGGAGGTAGATGGTCTCGCCGCGGGTGGGCGTCAGGCGGGACGCCGCTGCGATCGCCGCGCAGCCGGCGCGTGCCGCCGCTCCGGGGCCCGCAACCATGTCTGCGTAGCGCCATCCGTCCTGGTCGCGCGCGACCGGATCGAGGAGGGCGATTCCGAGTTGTGCGACCTCGCCGCTGGTGCGCGCACCGACGTCGACGTAGAACGTCTCGAGCGTTGCGAGCGCGGTCTCGGCCGTTCGCCCGCGCCAGAGGTGCGTGCTGCGCACCGCGATTACCCCAGGGACCACCCCCCGGGCGGTGCGCACCCGAATGCGCTGACCCTCGTGAAACTGGTCCCACAACGGATGCCGCCGCGCGTTGCCACTGACCTGCAGCCGCAGGTAGCCCTCATCGGTGATCCCGCTGACCACGTACCCCGCTGCGTCGAGCGCACAGGCAACGACGCGCCGCGGAAAACCATGGCCGCGCCGGATCATGTATCCGTCCAGTGGCGCGTGCGCGAAGCCGAGCGCGGTGAGCTGCGGCGCCGCGAGCGCTTCGCGACCGGGCGTCACATCGAGCGCAATCCAGCTCGCGACCGCGTCGAGGATGGCATTCCGGTCGGCCGGCGTGACTTCCTGCGCGCCGAGCGCCGAGCACGATACAAGTAGCGCGGCAGTTACGAACGTGCGGCCGTCAGGCAGCGAATAGCGCATCGATTTCCGAAGCAAGTGTGAGATCGTCAGGCATTTCCATCGCAAACGGCGACTGCGGCGCGCGCGCAGCGCCGCCGAGGACGCGACCATCCGCAGCGAGTGAGACTGCGCCGCGCGCGAGCGCGTCGACCGCGCGCGGCAGGAGTGCGTGCTCGACACGCAACACGCGCGCGGCCAGGCTCTCAGCGGTGTCACCTGCAGCCACGGGGACGGGCCACTGCGCGATGATCGGGCCGCGATCGTATTCGGCATCGACGAAATGCACCGTCGCGCCGCTGACGCGGACGCCGGCCTCGAGCACCGCCCGGTGGACCCGAAGCCCGTACAAGCCGGGTCCCCCGAACGCTGGAAGCAGCGCTGGATGGATGTTGATGATCCGGCCGGCCCAGCGCGCGGTCACCGCTGCCGGGACGAACGCGAGATACCCGGCGAGGACGACGAGCTCGATCGCATGCTCGGCGAGTACCGCCGCCGTCGCGTCGGGGCTGGCGACGACGCTGGCAATACCGGCGCTCCGCGCGCGCTCGAGCGCGCCCGCCTGCGCCCGGTTGCCCGCCACCAGCGCGACGTCGGCCGACCGGCGGTCACCGAGTGCCGCGAAGTGGTCGAGCAGCGCCTGGAGGTTCGACCCGCCGCCCGACGCCAGCACGGCAACCCGTTTGCGTGCGGTCATCGGCGAAATAGTACCAACACGATACTAATTACCGGCGAGATAGCGCTCGACGGCGTCGCCGAGCGTCGGCGCCGTCTCGGCATCGCGCTCGGCGCGCATCAGGTCGTCGTGCGGGGTCGCGCTGCTCGTGACGAGGAACGCCCGTCCGCCAAAGGCGATCCCCGGGGCGACGTCGCGCCAGCGATCGCCGACGTACAGCGAGGCGGCAGTGTCGAGTGCGAGGTCGTCGCGCGCGTTCTCGTACATCCCGACCGACGGCTTGCGACAGTCGCAGGGACCGGTGATCGCCGGGTGATGGGGGCAATGATAGGTCGCGTCGATACGCGCACCCGCCTCGGCGAACAGCAGACGCACCCGCTCCTCGACGCGGGTGTAATCATCCTCGGTGAGCAGCCCACGTGCAATGCCGGACTGGTTGGTCACCACCACCACCGTGACCCCCGCGTCGTTCAGGCGGCGCACCGCGTCGGTTGCACTGGGAATCAACTGAACGCCGTCCGGGTGCGCGAGAAAGTCGGCGTCAACGATCAGCGTTCCGTCGCGATCGAGGAACGCCGCACGCTTCACGTCGGTCATCGCGCTGCACCTAACGTGGCGCGCAGTGCGCCGATGAGCATCGCGTCGTGTGCCGCCGGAACGCTCCGGACATCGAGCAGCAGCGTCCCATCTTCGATGCGTCCGACGACCGGAAGTGTACCGCGACGGAGCTGTGTCGCCAATGCGTCGGAGCCGTCACCGCCGCCGCGGCTGAGCGCGATCGCGAACGACGGAATGCGTGCCGTCGGAAACGCACCGCCGCCAACGGTCGCCGTGCTCTCAATCACGCGAACGGCGATGCCCGCCACGCCGCCTAACGCGGCGGCGATCGCCTCGGCGCGCTGGCGGACCGCAGTGGCCGATGCAGTCAGCATCGCCAGGGCAGGGATCTCGCGGAAGGCGCGCGGCGGGTCGCGATAGAGGGCGAGGGTTGCCTCGAGCGCGGCCAGCGTCATCTTGTCGACGCGCAGTGCGCGGGCCAGCGGATTGGCGCGAAGGCGGCCGATCAGCGCCGCCTCGCCGACGATGATCCCCGCCTGCGGGCCGCCGAGCAGCTTGTCGCCGCTCATCAGCACGAGCGAGGCCCCGGCGCCTAACGCGTCGCGGGCGGTGATCTCGCCGGTCAGGCCGTAGTCGTCGAGCGGCACCAGCAACCCGCTGCCGAGGTCATGAATCAGTGGAACTCCGGCCTCACGGGCCAGTGGGAGCAGGTCGCGGATGGACGCCTCGGCGACGAATCCACTCTGCGCAAAATTGCCGCGGTGCACCTTGAGGATGGCGCCGGTCGCCGGCCCGAGTGCGCGCCGGTAGTCGTCGAGGTGCGTGCGGTTGGTCGTCCCGATCTCGACCAGCGTCGCCCCACTCTTCGCCATGATGTCGGGTACGCGGAAGCTGCCGCCGATCTCGATCAGCTCGCCGCGTGATACGATCGCCTCACGGCCGCGCGACAGCGCGTCGAGCGCGAGGACGAGCGCCGCCGCGCAGTTGTTGACGACGATCGCATCCTCCCCCCCGGTGAGCTCGCGGAGGAGCGGCACGGCATGGGAGTGCCGCGACCCGCGGGTACCGGCACCGAGATCGTATTCCAGATTGCTGAAGCCGTCGCTGATCGCGACGACGGCATCGCGCGCGACATTCGCCAGCGGCGCGCGGCCAAGGTTGGTGTGGAGCACCACGCCCGTCGCGTTGATCACCGGGCGCAGTGAGGGGAGCAGACGGAGCTCGAGCGCACGCTGCACGGCGCTCGCCCAATCGACCTCGCTGGCCGGCGCCGACGCCGGCTGGCGGCGCGCGTCGTCGATCGCGTCGCGTACGGCGTCGGTCACCAGGCCGCGTGGCTGGCCGGCCAGCACAGCACGCAGTGCATCGCTCTCGAGGAGCGCACCGACGCTTGGCAGCTGCCGCCGCGGATCGTTCGTCATGGTGCGCGCGGGGGACTGGCCGGTGCCGGTCGCCGCACTCTCGACGTGTCGGGGCGCGCGTTAGGCGGAAGGCGAATTGCCGCGCTGTCGCGGCTGCTCGGCGGCGGCGGACGCGGCACCGAGAAGACCCGGTCGCTCGTTCGCGGCTCGCCGGCGAGCCCGCGCACCGCGATGGCTCGCAGGCGATACGCACTGCCTGGGGAGAGTGGGGCACCGAGCCGGATGATGACATCAGGGACCGGCGATGGCCGGCTTGGTTTCGGGAGCGGCGTGGTGTCGCGGGCCGTCGGCGCCGCGCCCCGGCGCCGGGGCAACGGGACCGCCGATCCGACCGGAGCTGGAACGTTAGGTGATGGCGCGACCTTGGCGCTGTCGCGTCCGGCGCGCCGAGCGGCCGCGGCCTGCGCTGAATCGCCGCGCGCCCGCGCGGCCGCGGCCTTCTCCAGGGTGAACGCCGAATCGGTGAGCAACGCGACGATCGGTACGCTGCTCGAGTCGGACCGGAGCAGCGTAAACGATGCGGTCGTCACCGGATGCTGTGGGTCGAACGGCTGGTCGAAGACGAGGTGAAGTGTGAGCGAGTCCTCGACTGAGAGGCGGTCGATGCGTGGGCCAAGGCTGTCGTGGACGAACGCGAGCAGCTCGACGCGCGCGCTGTCGGCGATCGCCGCGCCGAGGGTGTCGTATGCCTCGCGCCGGTCGAGCGCGCGGTTGTTGTTGGCGTCGATCGAGGCACGCACGAGGTAGCTGCCGGCCGGGAACGCGCGAATCTCGAACCGCCCGACCGAATCGGTGGTCGCGATCCAGGCGAACGTGGTATCACCCCGGCGGAACGCCTGGACGAGCGCGTTGGCGGCCGGCCGACCCGTGACCCAGTCGAAGACGATTCCGCGCAACGCGGTCGCCGGGATCTCGCCGCCAGTCGAGAAGAACGTCGTTGCCGCGGCCTTGCGCACGTTGCCGCGCAGGTCGGAGATCCCGGGAAGCAGCGTAACGCTGTACGCGGTGTTCGCGCGGAAGCCGCGGCGCGGCCGGACGGTGATCGCCTGACGGTGCCATGACACGCGCGGCACTCCGTCGCTTGGGGACAGCACGACCAATCCGTCGAGTCCATTCGCACCCGCGGGTCGCTCGCTGACCACCTCGTCGAATCGGAAAACGACTTCCTTCGGACGTGTATTCAGCTTGCCGGTATCGGGCGTGACCTTGAGCAGCGTGGGCGGAAGATGGTCTTCCGGCCCTCCGCGCGGGCCGCGCCCAACCTCGGCGCAACCGGCGGCGATGGCGACCGCAACGCCCGCGACCGCCGCCCGCCGTGCTGCCGTGATGAGTCGCGCGACTGCCGGCATCAGGACCCGCCTAACGACTGGACGAGCGCGACGAGGTGCTCGCGCTTCGCACTCCACTGGGCGAGCTTGGCGCGCTCGCTCTCGACGACTTCGGGCTTCGCCTTCCCGGTGAATCCTGGGCTGGCGAGACGCTTCTCGAGGGAATCCAGCTGCCGTTCGAGTTCGGCGAGCTCGCGGGCGTACTTGGTTCGCTCGCGCTCAACGTCAACGGCGCCGTCGAGGAGCATGGCAAGGGTAGCACCACCGGCGACCGCCACCTTCGCGTTAGGCACCCCGGCCGGAGCCGCGGTCGGCGACAGCGTCGCTCGTGTGAGCCGCTCGATCGTCGCCTGCTCGTCGCGGAGGATTGCGTCGAAGATCGGCGCGTTCGCGTCGTTGTCCGGATTCGCGGCGCCGCTTCGGAAAACATGCACCGTCACCGCCTTTCCCGGCACGATCGCGAAGTCGGACCGCAACTGGCGGATGCGGACGATGACCTCCTGAACCAGGTCGAACCCCGTCGACTCGTCGCCGATGCCGCGGCGCACCGGCCATGCTGCGTTCGCGATGAACTCGCCGTTGACGTGGCCGGGCAGCCGTTGCCAGAGCGCTTCGGTGATGAACGGGACGATCGGATGCAGCAGGCGCAGTGCCTGGTCGAAGGCATGCACGAGCACGGCGCGCGCGACATCGCGATCGGTGCCACTGCCTTGCAGCCGGGACTTGCTCGCCTCGACGTACCAGTCGGCGAGCTCGTTCCAGACGAAGCGCCGCGCGCTCTCGGCGTACTCGTTGAGGCGCATTCCCGCCCGGCGATCGCCCTCGGCCCAGCGACCGCCGGCGGCGCGCGAGGGGCCGAGCGCGGCGTCGCATTCGGCGATCGCGATATCGAGTCGCGACAGGATCCAGCGATCGGCACGCGTCAGGCGGCTCTCGTCGATCGAGTCGATTGGCGCGACCGCCTCGTCGCCCGCCGTCGTCAGCAGGAAGCGCGCGATGTTCCAGAGCTTCGTCGCGAAATTGCGCCCCGGTGCAAACGTCTTCTCGAGGTCGGCCGGATCGAAGATCGCATCGGCGCCCATCCCAAGGCCCGACACGATCGTCCAGCGCAGCGCGTCGGCGCCGTAGCGAGCGACCACATCGATCGGGTCGATCCCGTTGCCTAACGACTTGGACATCTTCCGGTGCTGGGTATCGCGCGCCGTGCCGTGCAGGTAGACCGTATGGAACGGCGCATCGCCCATGAACCGGTAGCCGGCCATCATCATCCGGGCGACCCAGAAGAAGAGGATCTCTGGCGCCGTCACCAGCACGTCGCCCGGATAGAATGCCCGCAGATCGGCCGCTGCTTCGTTTGGCCAGCCTAACGTCGAGATCGGCCAGAGCCAGGAGGAGAACCAGGTGTCGAGCACGTCGTCGTCCTGCCTGACGGTGCCGTCGCAGTTCGGGCAGCCGAGCGGATCTTCGCGCAGCGCGCCCTGCCACTTGCAGGCGTCGCAGTAGAAGACCGGCACGCGATGCCCCCACCAGAGCTGCCGCGAGATGTTCCAGTCGCGGATCCCCTCCAGCCAGTTGACGTAGACCGCCTCGTGCCGCTCGGGGAGGATGCGGGTGCGCCCCGACCGCACCGCCTCGAGCGCCGGTTCGGCGAGTGGCTTCATCCGGACGAACCACTGATCCGACAGCCGCGGCTCGACGACGGTGTCACAGCGATAGCAGTGGCGGACGGAATGCCTGTGCGATTCGACCTTGATCAGGCTCCCGTCCGCGCGCAGCTCGTCGACGATCATCGCGCGCGCCGCGAACCGATCGACACCGCGCAGCTTCGCCGGAACGCGGCCGCTCGCATCGGCGCCCTCGCCCATGGTGCCCTCGGGCGTCATGATCACCGGCATCGCGAGCTTGTGCCGCATCCCGACTTCGAAGTCGTTCGGGTCGTGCGCGGGGGTGATCTTGACGACACCGGTCCCGAAGGCGGGGTCCGCGTACTCGTCGGCGATGATCGGGATCCGGATCCCCGACACCGGCAGCGTGACCATCCGCCCGACCAGCGCCCTGTAGCGGTCGTCGTCAGGATTCACCGCGACCGCAACGTCGCCGAGCAGCGTCTCCGGGCGCGTCGTCGCTACCGTTAGGCCTTGCGATGGATCGTCGGCCAGCGAGTACATGATGTGATAGAGCTTGCCCTCCTCCTCGACGTGCTCGGCCTCCTCGTCGCTGAGCGACGTCAGGCAGCGTGGGCACCAGTGGATCACGCGGTGCCCGCGATAGATCAACCCGTCATCGTAGAGCCGGACGAACGCTTCGCGCACCGCGACCGAGAGCTCGGGCGAGAGGGTGTAGCGCGTGCGCGTCCAGTCGCATGACGAGCCGATCGCCTTGAGCTGGTCGAGGATCTCACCGCCGGTCGTCCGCACGAACTCCTCGGTGCGGGCGACGAAGGCGTCTCGTCCGAGGTCGTAGCGCGTCTTGCCTTCGGTGGCCAGCTGCTTCTCGATGACGTTCTGCGTCGCGATCCCGGCGTGGTCGGTGCCGGGAAGCCAGAGCGCTTCGTCGCCCGCCATTCGCCGCCAGCGGATCAACACGTCCTGCACGGTGTTGTTCAACCCGTGCCCGACGTGGAGGATCGCCGTCACGTTTGGTGGCGGCATCACGATCGTGAAGGGTTCCGCATCGCCGCCGGCCCGTGTCGTCCGCTCCGGATGCGCCGTGAACACGCCGGCGCGCGTCCACTGCGCGTACAGTTCGCGCTCCGTGGCGGCCGGGTCGTATTGCGCGGGAAGGTCTGCCGGTTGACTGCGCGGCGTGCGGGCGGAAGCTGTCATCGAGCGTGCAGGGGTATGCTGCTGCGGCCGGAGCCTGAAGCTAACGGACGGCCCGGTGTCGCCGGAAGCGATTCTCCCGATTCGGCGGCGCCGCGACGGCTAACACTTCAGGGGCACGCCCCGCGAATTCGTTCCGCGTTGCGTGCCCCCGATCCTGCGTCCCTTCGCGATCCGCCGGCTGCTGCTGCGGATGCCTGCCGGCGGTCGTTCGATCCAGTCAGTCGGCGCGGTACGGCGCTTTACTCGACGACGGATCCGAGACCGCGTTCGACTGCGGCGCGTCGAGTGGGGCGGCGACATGGTCGCTCTTCGGAACGCCGGTCGGCGCGATCGGGGAACCGCCAGTGCGATCGCCCTTCACGCTCTTCTTCGCACGCGCGCGGCGCTCTGCGCTGCCCGCCGTATCCTCGGCGGCATTCTCGAGCGCGGCTTGTTCGGACAGCCACTTGTCCTGTAGCTCCGTGTGCGGATCGGCGTGCCTGTCCGTCTCGGCGGAAGAACCCTGGCGGCGCGCGCCGGTGCCGACCTGCTGGCCTTCCCAATGTCCTTCGGTGAGCGCGTCGTCGCCGCTCGAGTAGCGTTCGAAGTTCTCCTCGAGTTGCTCCTCTTCTTCGCCGACGTTGAGGCGATTGACCACGGTATCCACGCCGACTACGCCGCGCGCCAGCGTCACCGCGTGTTCGGCTTCGTCTTCGGTCTCGACCCAGCCGGCGAGCTCGATGATCCCTTCGCCGATCTCGCCGATGTCCACGGCGCGTTCGCTGAGGATCGGATCGTTCATGTATGCCTCGAGAACGTTTTCTTCAAGCGATGCGCCGACGTACGCTTCGTCGGTCTCGCTCTCGAATTCGTCCTCGTCGAGATCGAACTCCTCGCCGTCTGCAGCTTCATCGACGCCGCCACGACCGAACCTGCCGCGCAGCGATTCAGTGAGCGCGGCGAATCCACCGGAGCGCTGCGCGAAGAAGGCACCTGCGATGAAGCCCACCAGCGCGCCTGCACCAACGCTGAGTGCGAGTCCGGCGCCCGACGATCCGCGATCACGATAGCGAAAGGAAGCCATAAGAACCTGTGGCGAAGTGAGTTGCGTGACTATAGTTTCACGTCTGATCCCCGGCGAGGGGGTGCAAGATCAAGGCCACCTACGGGTACGCGATCAGCGGCGAAATTGAATCGTCCGTCGCGCGCGTCCGTGCTCGAAATATCGCCGAGTATTGGGTGAGGGCCCTCGAGATCCATGCCGAATTCGCAACTGCAACCGCCTGAAGAACCGGTGCCGCTGTCACGCCTGATGATCTGGGGCGCAATCGCGATCGTCCTCGTGCTCGGCATCTGGTTGTACGTGCGTTTCGGGCGCGCCATCTCGCCGCTGGTCAACACGTAACGGCGATCGCACCGCGGCCTCGCCGCGGTTGAGGATCACGCCCCAGTCCGAGTCCCCGAATATCATGATCGACCGACCCGCGTCCGACGCGCCGCTCCGCCTCACCCTTCCCGACGGCTCCGTGCGCGAAGTACCGCCAGGAACACTTCCGCGCGACGTTGTCGGCGCGATTGGTCCGCGGCTGTTGCAGGCTGCCGTCGCGGTCGAGGTGAATGGCGAGGTGCAGGATCTGGTGACGCCGCTTCGCGCGAGCGGGGCGTTCCGAGTGCTGACCGAGAAGGACGCCAAAGCGCTCGACGTGTTGCGTCATTCCGCGGCACATCTGCTCGCAACCGCGGTGCGGCGGCTCCGCCCCGATGCGCAGATCGGTTTCGGGCCGGCGATCGAAGACGGGTTCTACTACGACTTCGGTGTCGCGCAGCCGTTCACCGTCGAGGACCTCGAAAAGTTCGAGGCCGAGATGCGGAAGGTCGTCGCCGAGAAGCTTCCGTTCGTCCGCGCTGAAGTCGATCGCACCGAAGCGAAGCGGCGCTTTGCCGACGACGCGCTCAAGCTCGAACGGATCGACGACCTCGGCGCCGACGAGATCATCAGCACCTACACGGACGGACCGTTCATCGATCTCTGTCGCGGGCCGCACCTGCCCGATACCGGTCGTATCCAGCACTTCAAGCTGACGCACAATGCCGGCGCGTACTGGAGGGGCGACGAGAAGCGCCCGATGCTGCAGCGCATCTACGGAACCGCCTGGTTCAGGAAGGAGGATCTCGAGGCACACCTGCATCGGCTCGACGAGGCGAAGCGGCGCGACCATCGCACGTTAGGCGCGGCGCTCGACCTGTTCAGCACTGATCAGCGGGTGGGACCCGGGCTCATTCTCTGGCACCCGAAGGGTGCCATTGTGCGCAACGAGATCGAGACCTACGAGAAGGAGCTGATACTTCGCCATGGCTACGAGCTGGTCTACACCCCGCACGTCGTCAGCGAGAAGCTGTTCGAGATCTCCGGCCATCTCGTCAACTTCAAGGAGAACATGTTCGGGGCGATGGAGGTCGAGGGCGCGGCGTACCGCCCAAAGCCGATGAACTGCCCGGGGCATATCTGCATCTACGAGAGCCATCAGCGCTCGTACCGTGACCTGCCGATCCGCTACGCCGAGTTCGGGACGGTGTATCGCTACGAGCGGAGCGGGGTGCTGCACGGGATGTTGCGCGTCCGTGGCTTTACCCAGGACGATGCTCATGTCTTCTGCACGAAGGAACAGATTGACAACGAGATCGCCCGCCTGCTCGACCTCGTGGACGAGATGTTGAAGACCTTCGGCTATCCATACACCATCGAGCTGTCGACCCGTCCCGAGAAAGCGTTAGGCGAGCCGGAGCAGTGGACGTGGGCGGAGGAGACGCTGGCCGCGGTGTTGAAGAGTCGCGGGCAGGAGTACACGGTGGACGAAGGCGGCGGCGCGTTCTACGGGCCGAAGCTCGACTTCAAGCTGATCGATGCGATCGGCCGGAAGTGGCAGGGGCCAACGGTGCAGCTCGACTTCAACCTGCCCGAGCGGTTCAAGCTCGAGTACATCGGCGATGACAACACGCGTCATCGCCCGTACATGCTGCATCGTGTGCTGGTCGGCAGCATGGAGCGGTTCGTCGGCGGGCTGATCGAGCACTACGCCGGCGCGTTTCCCGTCTGGCTCGCGCCGGAACAGGTGCGGGTAATCCCGATCAGCGACGACGTGCGTGATCACGCCGCCGCGGCCGCGGACATGATGAAGGCGGCGGGCCTTCGCGCCCACCTCGATGCGCGGAATGAAACGCTCAACTATCGCGTCCGCGATGGCGAGGTGATGAAGGTGCCGTACATGGCAGTGATCGGCAAGCGTGAGGCGGAGCAGGGGATGGTTGCGGTCCGGGCGCGTGGTGCGGCCGGGAAGAAACAGGATATCGTTTCGCTCCTCGACTTCATCGCCCGGGTCGTGCACGAGAAGGAGACGCGCGCCGTTAACAGCTGAAGAGCGCGCGGCGCGAGCGCGCTGCCCGGCCACCGCGAGCGAGCGGCCGGAGGCCGCGGCTGCCTAACGTGCGGCCGGTCGGGTCACGACTTGCGCCGGTGGCGCGCCGCCCAGACCGCACCGGCGACGACAAGCAGCGTGAGCAGGGCCCAGCCGATCGGTCCGAGCAGCTTGTGGATCTTCCCGAAATTCGCGCCGAGCTCGCGACCCGCGATCGCCAGCGCGCTGCACCAGACCACGGTGCCAACCAGATTCGCGAGGAGAAACGACCCGACGTGCATCCGCGCGAACCCGGCGGGGAGGGCGATCAGCCCGCGGATTCCAGGGAGGACCTGGCTCAATGCGACCGAGTTGAAGTTGTTCCGCGCGAACTTCTCGTTCGCCCGATCGAGGTCGCGCCCGCGGACAAGCAGCCATCGGCCGTGCCGATCGACCCACGCACTGAGGCGGCGCTCCCCAACGGTGCGCGCGAGATAGTAGAGCGGCAGGGCACCGAGTACCGATCCGGCTGCGCCCGCGGCAATCACGCCCCACAGCGTCATGTGCCCACGCAGCGACAGGTAGCCAGCCAGCGGCATGATCAGTTCCGACGGCAGCGGCAGCACGACGTTCTCGATTGCCATGAGCAGTCCGACACCGAAGTAGCTCATCGAGGCGACGAGGCCGACAATCCAGCGAAACATGGCGACGCGATTCGCAAGCCTCTCGCCACCGCGCTCCAGGCTCGCGCCATTTGACCTACGGAAAATACAGTTGACAGCCGGATCGCTCGGTCATATCCTACGGAAAGAGCAGTAGTCACAACCCCCCCCACCACTCGCATGAGCGACATCTACTTTCCGCCGCGCGAACTCGAAGTCATGAGTATCCTCTGGCGCCTCGGCTCGGCGACCGTCACCGAAGTGCGCGAGGCACTCCCCGAAGATCTCGCCTACACGTCGGTGCTGTCGGCGCTCCAAACCCTGGAGGAAAAGGGCTATGTGCGGCACGAGGCAGAGGGGCGTGCCTATCGGTACCACCCGACGGTGAAAGCCGAGCGGGCAGGGGGAAGCGCGCTCGCCCGCATCCGCGACGCGATCTTCCACGGCTCGGCGGAGAAGATGTTCGCGCAGATCGTGTCCGATCGCGGTCTCGGGCGGGACGAGCTCGAACGAATGCGCCGATTGCTCGCCCGCCGGCTGGAGGAGGAGAAATGAGCCCGATGGCGGCGTGGGTCGCCTATGGGCTGGTCGTCGGTCTGCTGCTCGCCGCAGTCGCGGCGATCGGGGAGCCGATCCTCCGCACCGGCGGGCGCCCGGTGCGCTGGGTCTGGGCCCTCGCGTTAGGCCTCACGGTGGTCCTCATCATCACCGCCCCGCAGCGCGTCGACCGCCAGACCGTGCTCGCGGTGTCGCCCGGCGGCGCATCGGTCGGCCTGACCGCGCCCGCGCCGGCGCTCGCCTGGCGGGAACGCGCGATGGCTGGTGCCGCGGCGGTCGCTCGTGCCCTCGGCGAGCCGCTTCGGTGGACGGTGTCTGCGGCCGGACGCGCGCTCCCTGGCCGTGTGGACCGTTGGCTGATCATCGCGTGGATCGGCGCCAGCGCTACACTGTGCCTGCTGTTCGGCGTCGTCTACGCGCGATTCGCACGAGCTCGTGCCCGATGGCCGCAAGCTCGCCTGCAGGGGACGCTCGTTCGCGTCGCGCCGGGCGCCGGCCCCGCAGTCGTCGGTCTCGTACGGCCCGAGATCATAGTGCCCGACTGGCTGCTCGAACGGTCGAACGACGAGCAGCGCGTCATCCTCGTGCACGAGCGCGAGCACGTCGTCGCTCGCGACCCGCTCCTGCTCGCCGCGGCCTGCGTCGCTGCGGTGATCGTCCCCTGGCATCCCGCGGTCTGGTGGATGTTGTCGCGCCTCCGCCTCGCCGTCGAACTGGATTGCGATCGGCGGGTGTTGCGCCGCGGCATTGGGGCCCAATCGTATGGGCTGCTCCTGATCGACCTCGCCGGACGCTGTTCCGGCCTCCGCATCGGCGCGCCCGCGCTCGCCGACGAATCGTCTCACCTCCAGCAAAGGCTCGTTGCCATGACGCTCCGCACCTCCCGCCTGTCTCCCGCCCGGTACGCGCTCACCGCGGCCATCGCCGGCGTTGCATTGCTCGCCGCCTGCGAGGCGAAGCTCCCCACCCAGACGCAGGTCAACGACATGACCGCGGCGAGCGCGGCGACGGTCGCGCGACAGTCCGCGCTCCTGCCGCAGGACACCGCGGACGCGCAATACACCGTGAACGGCGCTACGGTGTCGGCCGGCGAGGCAAACGCGATCGCCCCCGAGCAGATCGCATCGGTTGAGGTGACGAAGGGACCGTCAGCGCCTAACGGCAAGGGGCTCGTCGCGATCACCACGCGCAGGCCGGGCGCCGCGGCCGCGCCGCAGGGCGAACAACGGATTCGCATCATCACCACGCCGAACGGGAACTCGACGACGGTCGAAGGCAATGGAATGGCACCGCGTCAGTTCGACAACTTCGCCGGCGTCGTCCTGGTTGATGGCGTGCGCGTGACGGAGGCGGCGATGCAAGCGATTCCGCCGGCGGACATCGTCAGCGTCGAGGTGATCAAGGGCCAATCGGCTGCCGAGCTCTACGCAGCGCCCGAGGCGAAGAACGGCGTCATCCGGATCACGACGAAAAAGGGCGCGAAGAAATAGTCGCACTGAATTGTGCGCGAGGGGGCGGCACGTCGTGCCGCCCCCTCGTTTCCGCCCGTGGCCGCTACAGCCGATAGCGGTAGCTGGCCTTGAGGAAGAAACCATCCGAGATCCGCCGCAAGGCATCTGGTCGCAGGGCAAACGCCGTTGGCTCGGTGAGCGAGGCGCCGTAGCCAAAGAAGAACACGGTGCCCGGCGCCGGCTTGTAGGAAAAGAGAAAGTCGTTGCGGAAGTCGTTCACCAGGAGCGCGGTCGACGGTCCGAACCGAGCGGTCCCTGCCGGCGACGCCAGCAGCGGCAACCCCGTCCGAGCGTCAACGAGCGCCGTTCGATCCTGGGCGCGATACTGGCCGATGTAGCGAAGAAAGATCGCGCGCGACAGTTGATATTCCGCCTTGATGCGCGGGATGGTCGCTGTGGAGAAGCGGCTCCCGTCGCGGTCGCGGGCGATCCGTTGATGCACGATACTCGTCGCAATACGGAGCGCAGCGTTAGGGTGCCAGGCCGCCGTCAGGTTGGCAATGCTGGCGCGTCCGCGCGCCGCCTCGGCGAAGATCACCGCGCCGCCGTAGCCCGCGTCGAAGCTCAGCGTCAATGCCCGGTTCGGCGTCGATCCACCCACTGAGCCGCTCCACAATCCGTAGACGCCATGGGGCTGAGACAGTGCGAGCGTGTCGACTCCCTGCACGTACCGATAGCCAGCGTATGACTGTTGATCGAAGCGCTGATGTGAGTCGGTGATCTTCGCACGCAGCGACCAGCCGCCGCGCAGATTGGCCGACGCAAACTGTGTGAACTCACCTTCGAAGGTGCCGGAGCGCGGAAACTCGTCGTACAGCCAGACCGGATCGGCTACGATGAACGTCGTCACTTGTTCGATGCGCGCCCCCGGTTGCCCGTAGATGCTGAATCGGTTGGCGGCTCGTCCGG
Organism: Gemmatimonadaceae bacterium; assembly: GCA_031360575.1. Lineage (GTDB taxonomy): Bacteria > Gemmatimonadota > Gemmatimonadetes > Gemmatimonadales > Gemmatimonadaceae > JABFXC01. The sequence goes on along the minus strand of JANMBU010000104.1, from coordinate 26,934 downwards.
ACACGATCCCCGTCCGTGGGACGAAGCCGCTCTGTGTCTCGAAATCCCGGCTGATGCCCTGCAGCGAGTAGTGATTCCCATACGAGCGCCCCGTCCGGTCGGCGAGGATCGCATCCCAGAGCAATCCGTTCCGGCGTCCGGCTGCGTCGGCGGTTTGCGACGCGGCAATCTGCGCCTGCGAGAACCACAGCTTCCGCCAGAGCACGCGGCCATCGACCCCGGACACGCGATTGTAATCCCCGCCGTCTATGCGGTCGGTGTGGACGATGCCTAACGTCGAGCCAGTCCCGATATCGCGGCGGACCCGAAGCAGGTTGAACACCGGCGAGTTGCCGACGCTGAGCGAGAGCCGCTTGTCATCGACTGCGCCGAGATAGGCGATTGCGGTTCCCCCCTGCTTGCCGGTGAGCTTGATGCCGGCGAGCGGCGCACCGATCTGCCGGGTGTAGATCAGGCGATTCGGCGTATCGTACTGCTCCAGTCCATCGAGGAAGAAAGGTCTCTTCTCAGGGAAGAACAGGGCGAATCGCTCGTTCACCGTCACCTGGCCGACGTCGCTCTCGACCTGCGAAAAATCGGGGCGGATCGTCGCATTCAGCGTATAGTTCGGCGTGATCCCCCAGCGTACGTTGCCGCCGACGCGAACGTTAGGGCTGGCGTAGTCCCACCCGGCGGGCCCCGGCGCTCCCGCCACCGACGTCGTGAACTCGGGATCGAGATCGACCACCAGGCCGCGGTGCAATCCAGTCAGTCCGTTGAGGTGTCCTGACTGGACGAGGAAGCTCGCATTGCCGCGGACTGCGGGCGCCCAGGTGTCCTCGTGCCCCGAATGCTGCGTCACGCGTGTGATCTGCAGCCCCCATCGCTGCGGATCGGCAGACTGGTAGCGGAGACTCTTGAAGGGAATCCGGACCTCGGCTTCCCACCCCCACGGTGTGACATGGCCGCGCGACTCAAAATTGAAGTCGGGGCTGATGTCGACGATCCCGTCGAAGCGTCCACCGGCCGATTGTGACGGATCGAAACCCTCCGACTGGACGCCGTCCTGCTGCACGCCTAACGGGTTGACCGCGAAGAGCAGTGCGCGCCGCGTGTCGTCGTACGTGTCGAGCAGGATCTGGATGCGGTCGTCGGCGGCGATGTTGTCGCGATCGGCCAGCGTGGCGCGGACGACGTTGCCGTGTGCCTCGTAGGCCCGGATGCCAAAATGGATCGCCGCCGCGGTGTAGAAAACGAGCACCTCAGTCGAGTCGTCGGCCGGGCGCCCATCCACTGGCCGGTACTGCGAGAAGCCCGAGAGCCGCGCTGCTTGCGACCAAAGCGCGTCATCGAGGATACCGTCAACGCGAATCTCGCCATCAAGTCGAGGGACGCTGACGTCGATCTGGTGCGAGCGACCGTCGTAGCGCGCGGGCGCTTGCGCGCCGGCCGACCGGGCGGCGATCAGGAGCAGTAGCGCAGCGAACCTGAGTTTGTCGAAGGGGATGCGAGCCAGCGGCCTCGATCGGGCGCGGCGCTCGGGAGGGGCGTCGAACATGGGCGAACGATACGGGACTGCACCCGCGTCGGCGAGTGGCGCCTGCCGAATCGTGACGGGCCGGCGCGGACGGGGCGCCTTGACTGGGAACGGAGTGCTGCGCAGATAGCACGAGCCAAGCTGACTTCCCATGCCGAGACCCGAATGCCACACCAACGCCTCCGTTCCGCACTGCTATTCGTCGTGATGCTCGCCGCCGCCGCTGCATTCGGCGATCGTGTGGGAGCGCAGGCAGCGCCGAGCGTTGCCGACAGCTCGCCCTTTCGCCCGCTGGCGCTCCCCGCGCCTAACGTCTACCGCAGCGCGTCCGGGCGGCCAGGTCCGCGATACTGGCAGCAGCGCGTCGACTATCGCATCGCCGCGACGCTCGACCCGGGAGCGAACGAGCTCCGTGGTCGCGAGGTCATCCACTATGTCAATCATTCACCCGATGCGCTGCCATATCTCTGGTTGTTCGTCGAGCAGAATATTTGCGCGCCGGCGAGCATTACCAATCAACTGAACCAGCCGCCGCTCGTCTTCCTCGGTTCGGCGTTCGATTTTTCCTGCGGTGGGTTCGCTGGCGGGTTGACGCTCGACACCGTTCGCATCGCCGGTCGCGCGACGGCGGCGACGGTATTCGGCACGACGATGCGGCTCGACCTTCCGCGTTCCCTCGCTGCTGGCGACTCACTCGACCTCGCCCTCGGCTGGTCTTTCAAGGTACCCGCGTCCGGTTCTGGCCGGATGGGGCATGACGGCCCGTTATACGAGATGGCGCAGTGGTATCCGCGGATGGCGGTCTACGACGACGTTCGCGGCTGGAACCACGAGCCGTACATCGGAGCCGGCGAATTCTATCTCGAGTATGGCCGCTTCGACGTGATGCTCACTGTGCCAGCGACCTACGTGGTCTCGGCAACTGGCCAACTAATGAATTCCGCGCAGACGTTGACCGCAACGCAGCGTCGCCGCCTCGCGGCGGCGCGTCGGTCCGACACCACGGTGGCGATCATAACGCGCGACGAAGCCGGCGACGCGGCGAAGACACGGCCGCATGCGAGCGGCACGATCGCCTGGCACTTCACCGCCGACAGCGTCCGCGACTTCGCCTTTGCCGCCGGACCGGCGTTCCGCTGGGACGCGAGCGGGTACAAGGGGATACTGATCGAGACATTGTACCGAACTACCGCCGACAAGTGGGCGGAGGCGCAGGCGATGGCGCGCGGTGTCATCCGCTCATTCAGCGAACGCTGGTTCATGTATCCGTATTCGCACGCGACGACGATCGAGGGACCGATCGAAGGAATGGAATATCCGATGCTCACGTTCGTGCCCAACGGTCCGACCCGCGAAGACACACAGTGGGCCCTCGCGCACGAATTCGGGCACGAGTGGTTCCCGATGATTGTCGGCTCGAACGAGCGCCTCTATCCCTGGATGGATGAGGGCTTCAACACCTTCATCGATCTCGAGAACGCCGCGGATTATTTCAAGGGTACGGCACATGGCGATTCGATTCAGGCGCACCCGCTGCATCTCTACGCCGACCACGCGCGGCCGGGCAACGAGCAGCCGCTGATCGAGAACCCGACGGAGGTGCGTGATCTGTTCTGGGGTGGCTACCAGAAGCCCGCACTGATGCTGTCACTGCTGCGCGACGAGGTACTCGGCCGCGAGCGCTTCGACGGTGCATTTCGCGATTACATCCGGAGTTGGGCGTTCCGGCATCCGACGCCGTCCGACTTCATCCGGGTCATGCGCGATGACACGGGGATGGATCTCGACTGGTTCTGGCGCGGCTGGATCTTCACCACGGCGCGACTCGACCAGTCCGTGGATTCGGTGACGGCCCGCGCCGACGGCGGCTCTAACGTCTGGCTTGGGAACCGGGCCACGATGGTGATGCCAGCACGGCTCGCACTGACATTCGACGACGGGTCAACGACGTCGACCGCGCTTCCCGTACAGATGTGGAATCTCGGGCCGCGGTTCATGTACCGGGTGCCATGCACTCGCCGGGTGACTCGCGCCGTCGTCGATCCATCGCAAGCGCTGCCTGACATCGATCGTTCGAACAATCGGTGGCCGCGCGGCGGATGATCACCGTGACTCGGGTCGGTCAGTCCTCGGGGAGGGACGCGGCCAGCGGCATCGCCGACGTTAGGCGCCTTGCCGTGCGTGCACGGTTGCATCGACATCGACGCTCGACGCGACTTGCGCGAGGTGGTGGCGCAGGTGCCCGATATAGTCCCGCACAAAATACTCGAGCGAGGTCGCGACGCCGTCGGGCACGGTCCGCCAGGCGATGCGGTGCAGGTTGTGGTTGGTCCGCTGCCGCATCAGGGCCGCTTGCGGGATTCGCTCGATCATGCCGGCGACCTGCTCGTTGAATGCCGTCCAGCGATCGAGCAGTCCGTGCCAGGCCTGGTCGTGATATCCTTGCAGTGCAACCCATGCTTCCTGATCGTAAGGCGGAAACACGAGGCTGTCCTCGATCGACGCGCGAACGAACCGGCCGTGGTTGTTCGACGCCGAGTCGATCAGGTGGCCGATAATCTCGCGCGGCGACCACGCCGTCGGATGGCGTCGCCGCTGGCTGTCATCTTCGGAGATCGCCCGCAGCGCCGGGAGTGCTTCGACGACGGCCGCGCGGAGAAGGCGAGCGATTGCCGGACCACCGTTAGGCGGGGGAGGCGCGGCCGACTGCGCGATCACTCGTCCGGGTCCTCCGCATCGATCGTGCGCCCGGGCGGCGCGGCGGCCGGCCCCGTGGCAAACTGCCACGCCGGGTCACCGCGCAGCGCGCCGCTGAACGCCCCGATCGTCGGCTCGGCCACCCAGCCGTCGCTCCGGACCAGGACACTCTGCGCCGACCGCACGAACCCGAGCAGCGCGGCGCCGAACTTCGAGTCCAGCTTGCGAACGTCGACCTGCGCGGTGATTCGCGCGATGCGACCGCCGACGGTGTGTACCTCGACGCCATTCCCGTCACTGGTTCCCCAGCGCTCGACACCCGCCGCGCTGCGCGCGGCTGGGCCGGCCATCGCGGCCAGCCGATCGCGCAGGTCGGGTGGCACGACGCCGACGCCCCACCAATCGGTGCTGGCGACCGTCTCGGCACTCAGCGCGCGGGGCGCGCCAGCCATCGCCCGATGGGGCACGACCTGAAAGTGGACCTGCCACTGCGCCATGCAAATCCTCGGGGAGCTGCGCGGCGCGCCGTTAGGCGAGCGCGCCGCCCTCGACGTGGAGCCGCAGGTTGTTGCTGCCGCAGGTGGTGCGCTGCAGGCATTTCCGGCACTGCACCACGCTGCCGATCAGCGTTGCCGCATCGCCGGATGCGCCGGCGACCGCCGGCGCGGGCATCCAGTACCCGCACGTCCCGCACTTGATCTCGAACTGTGGACCGGTCGCCATCTGGTGCCTCTTCGACAGAGGTGAGGCTTCATGAAGGCTGTCGGTCCAGTATGCCTGCCGTGACTGCGAAGCGCCATCGTCGACCAGGCCGTGCGCTCCGTGCCGCCGTCACCGTCGCTTCGGAGTGAGCACCGCGCCCGTCTGCTTTCCCTCGACCGACTCGACGTAGCTGCGCGCGACATCGGCCGCTGGAAGTCCACCGGATGGATCGCGACCCATCGCAACCAGCGTTTCCGACACCCACGGGGGACTTACCGTGTTGATGCGGATGCCGCGGGGCAGCTCGAGCGCGGCCGCCCGGGCGAACGCATCGACCCCTGCATTGACCATGCTGATCGCCGCGCCGCCTGGCGTCGGTCGGGTTGCGAGGATCCCGGTCGTGAGCGTGAACGATCCACCGTCGGTGACCGCGTCAGTTCCGTGGCGCACGAGGTTGACCTGTCCCATCAGCTTGCTGCCAATGCTGAACGCGAAATCCTCGTCGGCGAGCTGGTTCAGCGGCTTGTACGCCGCTTCGCCCGCCACGCTGACGACTGCATCGACACGCCCAACGCGCTTGTACAATGCCCGAATTGATGCCGCGTCAGTCAGGTCGACCCGCTCCGCCGACTTGCCCCGGCTGGCGAGAATGAGGTCGTTGCGCGGCTGCAATGCCGCGACCACCGCGTGGCCAATGGTGCCGGTCGCACCGATGATGAGAATGCGCATGTCTGAAAGCTATGCCGTTCAAGACTTTAATGGCGATGGTGCCCTACTTCGAGTCGAGCTTTCGTCCGGCGTTCAGGCTGTCCCAGTTGAGCAGCGTGTTGAAGACCAATGCGTAGCTGCCTAACGTTTCGCCACGCCACATCGGGTTGTTGGCGAACAGCACGACGTGCCCTTTCTCCAGCGGTACGTCGACCACCACTGCCCGCTGGGCGATATCGGCACCGCCATCGAGCAACCCGGATACGAGCAATTCCTTCTGGTCGGCGAACCGGAGCGCAACGCGCGGCCGCTGATCGGGTGGGATCACATTCACCGGGTTGCGCAGCTGCTCGGCGCTTAGCGCCGGCGCCTGCCACGGTTCGGTCTTCTGCGCCTCGACGGCAAGGAATGAACTGTCGAGCGGCGCCCGTCCGGGAAGGAAATCTGGATCCTCGGCTGTCCCGCGCCCGGTCGCGCGGCTGGTCGAGCCGGGGAAGCGGCCGCCTCGCGAACCGCCTTTCGTGCTCGAGACGTTGAAGCTCGACCCCTCGTCGCTGTAGATCGCGAGGTTGTCACCGATCCCGTAGACGATCGGGCTCGCGTCGTCGACCACCTTGGCGCGCAGCAGGCTTCCGACCACCCGCAACCGCGGGACGTCGTTGACGCTCACTCCGGCCGCCATGCCGAACTGCACTGCGAAATCGGCGCTGTTCACCGCGCCGATCAGCACGCCCCCGTTGGCGACGAAGCTGCGCAGGTTCTGTAATCCATTCCAGCCAAGCCCGGGCCGAATGTCGTCCGTTTCATCGGTGCCGCCGAGGTTGGGTGTCAGCTCGGTTTTCTTCCACGGCATCGGGTTCCGCCACATCGGAAGGCCGTCGATGATCTGCTGGTTGCTCCCGCCGGCCGGTGGGAAGATGATCACGTCGTACTTCGCGTTCAGGTTCGGGGTCGCCGCTGCGTCCTGAACGCTGATGTAGTCGAACGGGATCTGGTTGAAGTCGAAGGCCATTCGCCACCAGCCCTCGGTCTGCGTCGAGATCCAGGTGTGCATGATCGCCACCCGCGGCGCCCGCGCCGGGTGCGTCCGCACCGACGGCATCCCGCCTAACGCGACGACCGGCACGCCGAGCGCCGACGCTGCCTTGTCGAAGTCGGCGCGCGGCACCCCACGCACGATCAGCGAGCCGCGGACGAAGGTGCTCTTGCCACTGGTGAATGCTTCTTCCGCTGACTGGAAGTCCGCCGACGGAAAGCGGTAGCGCAGCGTTGCCAGCGCGTTGTCGCCGTTATGATTGATCGCGAACACCGAACCGGAACCGGAGACCCCGCCGGGCGCGCGAATCTCCCCGCTGACGGGTTCCATCTTCACCGTGAGGATCTTCGGATCGGTGACCCGGACCGCCTCGACGTTGAAGCCTTCGGGAAATGTCCAGCCCGTGTCGTCGTATGGGTTCTTCTGCGGATCGTTAGGCGACCAGTACTGGTAGTCGAGCAGCGCGTCGGCGATCCGCGAGTACGGCTGGTCCATCCGGATGATGAAGCTCCCGGCCGGGAACAATCGCCGTTCGCTCGCCGCGACGGTCACTTTCGTCGCCGAGTCGGATTTGGTCTCCGCCTTCGCCGCGCCTTTGTTCTTGCGCACCGGCACGCTGATCGTGAACGGCGCCGTCGCCCGCGAGATCTCGACATGCTGCTTCTGCATCACCTTCAACAGGTCGGCCTGCGCGCCCTTCCGTCGCTCGTCGCTGGTCAGCACGTAGGCCGCTGGCCCTTCCGTCGTCGGCTTTCTTACCGAGTGCTTGGATTTCTCCCAGAAGTTGCGCAGGAAGAGCTGGCGATTGTCCGCGAAGTACGAGAGCGAGACGAGCAATCCAGTCTGTTGATAGTTGTTGTTGTTCCGCAGTGACCACTTCACGCGCGGAAGCGGCGGATTCTGCCGCCACCAGGTCCGTTCAGTCTCGCTCGGCGCGAGCTGCCGCTCCACCGTCTCGGCAGTGCCGCCATTGCCGAACGTTTCGTAGAGGCGGCTGATGCCGTTGTGCGTCGCCGCCATGAACATCAGGTAGCCTGGCGACCACGTGTCGAACTGTCCGTGCGCGAAGACGCCGGGCATCCCGAAGCGCGTCATCTCCTGCACATTGTTCCAGCCGATCATCTGCCACTCGTTGGTCAGCAGCGGATCGAGCCAGGCGTTGTATGGTCCGTCGCCGATGGTGTTGTCGTAGAGAAACGGCACCGATTCGTGCAGGTCGTGGAGCACCTGCGCGCGGTTCTCGACGAAGGTGTTCATCACGTTCTGCGACAGCTTCAACGTCATCCCCATCGCGTCGCGATTGTTGTCGTGCGCGACGTAGTGGCCCCAGTACAGCAGGTTGGGATACGTCTCGCCGGGGTGGGCCATGTGCCAGTTGAAGACATCCACCTCGCGGTCGCGCCCGTCCACCTCGACCACCGGCGTGATCAGCGTGATCAGGTGCTCGCGAATGTTCTTCACATATGGGCTCTCGTCGACGGCGAGCCGATAAGCGAGCTCCATCAACGCGGTCGGCGCACCGCTCTCCGGCGAATGAATGGTGCCGGTGATGTAGTAGACCGGTGTCGCCGTCGTCGCGATCTGCTCGGCTTGTCGTTCGTCGAAGTTGATCGTGCGCGGATCGGCGAGCTTCGCCAGTTGTGCCTTGTTCGCATCCATCGTCGCGATGAGTGCTTCCGACGCGATCGCGACCGCGATCATCTCGCGCCCTTCCTCCGTCGTACCGATCGAAAACACCTTTACGCGCGGACTCGCCTTCTCGAGCAGGCGCATGTACGTGTAGACCTCTTTCGAGTACGGGAGCTTCGTCGGCGCGCCGGCGATGTCGCCGAGCACCGCCTTCGGCGTCGGCACCGTCACCGAGGCGGGCAGGTAATCGACCAGCGGCGACAGGAAGAATGGCTCGGTGGTGTACTCGCGGATCTTGCGCGTGTACTCCTCATCGATCGCCTGGTTTGGATCTCGCCCGGGCTTGAGCGCCGCCGGATCGATTCTCCGTGCCGCGGCCTGGGGCGTGGGGTCGGCGGTCTGGCGCTGGGCAGACGCGCGATTGGCCAACGCCAGGACAAGAGCGAGAACTCCAACGGGGAGGATGCGTTGCCGCATGAGAATGCAGTCGAAGGGAATGAGGAGGCTCGTCCGGTGCGTAGCGCCGAAGGTGCCTCGGGCGGGGTGACGGTAGATTGGCCTGAGTGCCGCGATGAAGCAAGCCACCGGCGATCGACGCGGTGACAGGGTGTCCTCCGCGGCGTTCGGCGGTGCTCTCCCTGTGCCGAGGCGCCGCTGCAACCCTTAGCGCGGCTTCGCGAGGCGCCGCCGCAGCGTGTCCGCGTAGGCCTCGGCCCAGGTGCGCTGCGGGTCCTTCAGCCGCTCGTGGCTGGCGTACTCCCCGTACGCTCCGGCTGCGCGCTCCGTATCGCCGCGTGCTTCGTGCGCCTTGCCGAGCATGAGATACGGCTTCGCGAAATACGGATCGAAGTCGATTGCCTTGATGAGTTCACGGGCCGCTCGCCCGGCGTCACCGCCGTCGAGCAGCACCGCGGCGTGAAAGAAGAGGAGCACCGGATCGTTAGGGGCGATCTCCAATGCGGCATCGAGCTCCCGGATCGCCGTCGCGACGTCGCTGCGCTTCACGGCGACCGCCGCCAGCCGCGTGTGCGCCGGATAGAATGCCGCGTTCTCGCCAACGGCGTTCTCGAAGGCGAGTCGGGCGCCCGCCGTGTCACCACGTTGCGCCTGTGCGTAGCCGAGCGCGTAGTAGATCATCTCCTTCGACGCATAGGCCAGCGTCAGGGTGCTCGAATCGCGATGCGACAGCGTGTCGAGCAAGATTCGCAGTTGCACCGCGGCGCTGTCATAACGGCCCAGATCGTACTCGGCGCGTGCCCGCAATTGACGAAGCCGCGTGCGTCCCGGCTGCTCCGTCAGCGCGACGCCGAGGAGGGAGTCGGCGAGCGCCATCTGTCCGAAGTCGTACATCCAGTACCCACGTACCGCCGGGTCGCGCACCTGCGCCAGCGCGAAGAATGGGGGTCGGCCAGTGAGCAGGTGATCATACTGGGCGGGGAGAAACGGATCGCGGGCCAGCGCCTCCTGCCGGAGCGAGTCGACCACAGCCATTCGCCACCGCGGAATCTTGGCCACCGGGACCCAGACCTCGCCCCCGAAATAGTCCCTGACCTGCTGCCCGTAGGTGAGGAGGAGTGCAACACTTCGACCGTAGTAGGGCTGCGCGAGCGTTGGATCGAAGCGCGACGCCCAGTAGAACGCGGCCGCCGCACTATCGGCGCGTCCGCGAACGAGCATCCCGTTGCCGAGGACGATGAAGGTGTACGGATCCTGGGGGTCGCTGCAGCATCGGACCAACGGCAACTCGGGATGCGGCAGCGTCGTCCCCGTCCCCCAGGCCGACGCGACCGTGGCCGGCGGCTTGGCGCAGCTGGCGAGGGCAAGCACCGAGGCGGCCACGCGTATCGCGCGCGAGCACCGCCACGAACGATCAGTCACGACTTGGGTGCGGCTTGGCCACCCGGATCTGCCAAGCGAGGAATACGACGACCACGACGTTCAGCACGAAAGTCACCAGCAGCGGCATCGTCGGATGGTGGAAGATCGCGAGCAGCTCGAAGGGCAGGAACGACGCGCTGACACCGATGGTCAGGTACTCCGCCCAGCGGCGACAGCGCCAGAGCCCAACCCCTTCGACCACGTAGACGGCGGCGAAGATGAAGGCGCCGATCGCGATCTCGATCAGGTGCCGGCCCGTCGCGCTCTCGAGGTACGGCAGGACATGCTCGGCGATGCGACCGGCGAGCCGAGACTCGTAACGGAGCGCCAGTCCCTCGATCCAGCTGTTCGCCGCGTCCGAGACGCGCGCGTTGAGCATGCCTAACGCGGCAAGTCCGGCGGCCAGAAGTGCCGCCGCCTTGACGAACGAGTACGCCGCAACCAGCTCGAGCCCGACACGCTCCCGTTTCGTCGGGTGCGAGGGGGCGGGATGCGACGACGCGGACGACGACGCCACGCTGGCCGTGCCCGGCAGATCCGACTCGACGGTCACGCCTGCTATCGCCCGGACTTCGCCGTCGCGTGCGGCTGCCCGGCGCGTCCGACGTTTTCGACGCTGACGTAGAAATTGTCGTCGATCCGGAAGCCGCTGGTCGCGGTGTAGGAAACGTGCATCGTCTGCCACTGGTCGCCAGGTGAGACGGTCTTCCATTGCGTGGACGTCGTCGCGATGCGCACCGGCATGTCGAAGCCCGGGACCACGTTGGACCACCGGTAGCTCAGCGTCGATCCGGCAAGCTTGTACTGCAGCACCGGGATTCGTGGCGTAGTCAGGTATTGCTCGAACACCTTGCCGAGGTTGACGCCCGACTGCGCGCTGATGTAATCGCGCACCTCCATCCCGGTGACGGTCTGGTGCCAGAACGTCTTGTTCAGCCCGCGCAGGATGTTGCGCCATCTTTCATCGTCGCCGACGATCTGCCGAATCGTGTGCAGCATGTTTGCGCCCTTGTAGTACATGTCGCCGGAGCCTTCGTTATTCACGCCGAAGTGCCCGACCACCGGTCCGTCGTTGGCGATGTTCTGCCGCAACCCGCGCATGTACCCGGCGCCTGCCTCCTTCCCTTGCTGGCACTCGGTGTAGATCCCTTCGGCATAGCTCGCGAAGCTCTCGTGCACCCACATGTCGGCGGGGTCCTTCGCCGTGATGTTGTTTCCCCACCACTCGTGCGCGCTCTCGTGGACGATGATGTAGTCCCACTTCAGCCCGAGCCCCGTGTGCGAAAGGTCATGGCCAAGGTAGCCGTTCTTGAAATGATTGCCGTAGGCGACGGCACTCTGGTGTTCCATGCCGAGGTGCGGTGTCTCGACGAGCTTGTAGCCGTCGGCGTACCACGGGTAGGGACCGAACCAGTGCTCGAAGCACTGCAGCATCGGCCGCGCCTGCTGGAACTGCACGCGCGCCGTGTCGGCGTGGATCGCCAACGGATAGAAGTCGAGTGAGAGTGTTCCTGCCTCGCCGGCGTAGGTCTCGCTGGTGTGCGCGTAGCTCCCGGCGTTGACGGCGATGTCGTAGCCGTTGATCGGGCTCGACACGAACCATTCGTAGGTCGTCGTCCGGTCGCCGTTAGGCACGGTGCGCCGGAGCCGACCGTTCGATACGTCGATCATCGGGTTCGGAACCGTGATCGCCACCTGCTGGCTGTCCGGCTCGTCCGCCCAGCTGTCCTTCATAGGCCAATAGACGCTGGCGCCGATCCCCTCGGCCGCGGTCACGAACCATGGATTGCCGATGCTGTCAGCCGTCCAGACGAACCCCCCGTCCCACGGAGCGTGCTTCGCAGCCGGCGGTTTCCCATGGTAGTACACGGTCACTGTCTTCTGGTCGCCAACCGCCTGCGGCGCGACGAGCGTTATGAGGAGCGCGTCGCCATCGCGATGGAAGGCGAGGCGTTTCGCGTCCTGGAGCACGCTGTCGGCGACGAGTGGCAGCCGGAGGTCGACCTGCATGGCGCGCGGTGTGGCGACCACCCGGTAGCCGATGCCATTCCACCCGCTGATGCTGCTGTCGCCGGGTGACACGCGGATGTGCAGGTCGTAGAAGCCGGCGTCCCACCAGGCGCGCTCAGGCGTCACCGAACCGCGAAGCGTGTCGGCGTGAGTGAACGTCGTCGTGTCCTGTGCCCGCGTGAGCGTGGGGGGAATGAGCAGCGCCGCAGCAAGAAACACTCGCATCGTCGAGGGGAGTACGAAGGGTGGGTCGGCGCCAACGTCCGTGCGGGATCGCTCGGCGGCGGCATGCGCTCCGCAGTTCGTGAAATCACGCGTTGCGCACCGCTTTGTGCCAGTGGCCGTCCCGTTCAGTACACCGTCGGCCGACCTGCTGTTCAGCGCCCCGCTTCCAGATCGGCTTTGCGTTGGCGAAGCTCGTCGGCCAACGCGTCATTCATCTTTCCAATTACCCGGCCGCGGATGTTGAGGAACCCACCGCTCGGCAGGTGGTCGAACCGCATTCGCTGCACGACCATGTAATACGACCCGCGCCCGTTCGGCGCGTCGGGCCGATCGAGCAGCGTCGTCAGCGTGAAGGCGCCGATGAAGTAGTGACTCGCGTACAGCTGCTTCGCGCTGATCAGCGTGATCGCGGCATCGGCTGGCTCGTAAATCGACAGGTGCGTGATGCTGAGGATCGGACGCAACGATGACATTCGGTCGGTGGCCCAGTAGATCGCGTCGGTCACGCCGGGAAGCGTGACCGATGGGTATCCCTGCAGGTATCCCTGGAATGCCGGCACGTAATCGTAGAGATACGGCGACTCGGCGAGCAGCGAGCCGAAAGCATCACTCGCCCGCCGCGCCGCATCCTGGTCTCCATATTCGACCATCGCGGCGGTGCCGCCGCGCCGGTAGCCTTCGACATAGTCCACCATCGTCTGCCTGACGATCGCGTTCACCCGCGCCGGAGCGTCAGGCAGCGACCAGTCGATCGAGCGGCGGAATTCGTCGAACTTCGGCACCGGCATCTTCACGTTGCAGTGGCCGGGCCGGCAATCTCGCAGTGCGTCGAGGTCGCTCTTCTCGGCGCTGAACGCGCGCGCGTCGTTGACCGTGGCTGGCGAGCCAAAGATCCCGAACGCGGGGCGGCTCGCGGTCATGAGGAAGCTTGCCATCTCATGCACGCGCGCGGCGATCGTCGCGCGGGGAACATCGATCGCCACGATCGCGAAGATTGCGACTTCGTCAGGATCGGCCGCGTCGAGCACGCGAGTGATCACGGAGCCGTCGCGGGCCGCTTCGATCTGGCCCGGGCTCAGGCCGATGTACCGCTGGAGAAAGCGCGCTGGCTCACCCTCGCGGAGCTGTGCGTCCGCCGGCTTCGTCGCGAGCGCGCCGACGGCCAACGCGGCGAACGTCGCCCGTGTCAAGCGGCGCGCGAATGCCCGAAGATTCGACGGAACAGCCAGACGACCAGCGCGATCGGCAGCACCACGAACGCGAAGAACTTCACCGCGACGACCGTGAACACCCCGATCGCGATCAGCAGGATGACCGGAATCCCGATGATCGCCGTGGTGTAGAACGGGCGAAGCACGAACAGCCGCCGCAGGGACGTAAGCATTGTCGGTCCTTGTTGAAGGTGAGGACCACTCTACGTCCGATTGCTGCATCGGGTTTCTCCAGACTGGCATCGTCCCACCGGTCCGGCGGCGCTGGGGCGCACCGCCGATGCCGGGCGACGGTCAGGCCGCCGGCTCGCTCTGAAGACGCCGCTCGGAGCCCGCCAGTCACGTCGCCGCCATCATCGAGCGCCCCGCGTAACAAAAAAGAGGCACCAGGGCCATTCTCCCCTGGTGCCCGGCGAGCGTGGCTGCCGTTAGGCAGCGACGCTCAGCCTCAAGTCCTACTGATAAAGCGCTGGGAACTGCTGCTTGAGGTGCTCGACCTTCGGTGCATCATTGTAGACGATATACGCCTGGTCAGGGTGGTGCACCATGTAATCCTGATGGTAGTTCTCAGCCACGTAGAAGGTGGCCAGCGGTACGATCTGCGTCACGATCGGGGACCGGTACACCCTTGCGTCGGCGAGCTGCTTCACGTAGCTCCCGGCGACGCGCTGCTGATCCTTGTTCCGATAGAAGATCGCCGAGCGGTACTGCGTGCCGTGGTCCGGCCCCTGCCGATTGAGTTCGGTCGGATCGTGGGCAACAGAAAAGAAGACCTGCAGCAGCTGGCCGTACGTGACGACGGACGGGTCATAGACGACGCGGACCGCTTCCGCGTGGCCGCTGGTCCCGGTGCTCACGTCCTCGTAGGAAGGGGCTGTCGTCGTCCCGCCGGTGTATCCGGAGACGGCCGATCGGACGCCCTTTGTGTGCTCGAACACCGCTTCGATCCCCCAGAAACAGCCGCCGGCGAATACTGCGGTGTCGAGCGAGGCCGGGCGCTGCGCGAGAAAATCGGTGGCCGGCGCGGGAAGGGTCACCGCTGCCGGAGCCCCAGCACGCGCGGTGAGGCTGACGGCGCCAACGGCGAGAATGAGAGCAGCAGAAACAGGTGCAAGCGAGCGGAACATGCGAGTCCTCTGGGTGAGTGGGTTCCTGCGAGATGAACACCCAGGAGAATACTTAAGTTCCGCGCTTCCCCCCTTGTAAATCGCGCGCGCGCGGCATTCCGCCGGCCGCCGCCAGCCGCATTCTCAGGTCGTCGAGCGATGCGCGCCAGCTCACCTCTGCGGCGGCTTCGTCGCGTGAGTCGGACAGCTGGGAACTCGTCCCGACGAGGTCGAGTGCGCGTGTGGCGAGCACCAGACCGTCGAAGTCGACGTCAGCATGGACCGTTCGTGCGCCGCCCTGTGAATCGACCCAGCGACGCCCCGGCTCCGGCAGCGCTGGATGTGGATGGCCATGCAATGCAGCGACCAGTTCGGCGGCGACGAGCGCGATCTCGGCGCGGCCCGCCGCGGCCCGGGGGTCGGCAGCGTCGGCGACGCTGCGCAGCGCCTGATCGAGCGCAGCCACCCCGTCCGCCGGGTCGAGACGCTGGAGCCAGTCCGCCGCGTCGTCGGTGCAGAAGGCCGGAAAGACGCTGCGCACCGCCGCCTAACGGCGACCGTCAGGCGACCGGCGCCGCGGTGCCGGGGACCGCTGCATCGCGGTAACGCGTCAGCGCCCAGATGACGACGATCACGATGCCGATCGCCGGGTAGAAGTGCCGCGCACCGGCGGTCCACTGGCGGACGAACGGGGTCGCGATCAACAGCACCCCGACGACCAGCTCGATCATCCCGTGTACGTGGTAGGGAATCGGCCGCGGCGCCGACCCGGGAAAGTGCGTCGCCAGCGTCATCGCCAGGTGGATGACGGCGAGTGCGTAGGCGAGGACGGCGGTGTTGCCATGAAGCTGGAACAGCGTCGGTGCCAGCGCAAAGCCGATCACGGCGACGAAATCGAGCAGGCGATGCACATTCGGCGGGATGATTCCCATGCGATGGCTCAGTTCGGGTTCCGGCGAGCCGCACGGCTCGCCACTAACGTTAGGCCTGACGAACAAGCTGGGGCGGCAGGACTCGAACCTGCAACTTCCTGGTTAACAGCCAGGCGGTCTGCCAGTTGACCTACACCCCATCACGAAAGACAAGACCCGCCAGAGCATCCCGGCGGGCAGGCAACGCACATCGGCTCCATGCGCCCAACGCTAGGAGCGTCGGAGCGGGATGTCAAGACGCGCGACCGGCCGCGCCGATCCCTGCCGCGCGCCCGGTCGCCCATGCCCAGAGAAAATTGTAGCCGCCGATCGGGCCGAAGGCGTCGAGGACCTCGCCGCAAATGTACAGCCCCGGGTGCCGCTTGCTCTCCATTGTTCGCGGATCGACTTCGCCGAGTGCGACACCGCCGCCCGTCACCTCGGCCTTCTTGTAGCCCTCGTCGCCGGACCACGGCAGTTCGCCGCGCGTTAGGGTCTCGACCAGCCGCCGCCGCTCCTCGCGCCGCAAATCGGAGAGCGAACGCGCCGGGTCCACTCCGGCCCGAGCGAGCAGCGCCGCCGCAAGCCTGTCCGGGAGCGCGCCGCGGAGTGCCCCGGTTACCGTCCGCCCACCCTGCGGCAGCAGTCGCTGCTCCCACTCCGACTCCCCCAGGGGCGTCCAGCGCACGACGATGCGCGCTTCGCGCTGCGACTCGACGCGCGAGCGAACGAGGACGTGCGACACGTCGAGCACGGATGGTCCGCTGTACCCACGGTGGGTGAAGAGGAATCCCCCGCTGGCGCTCGCACTCCGCGAGCCATCGCGCGCCGTTAGGCCGACCGTCAGCGACACCCCGCTCAATTCGGTGAGCGCGGAGGCGTCCGCGGTGAGGGGCGTCAACGCGGCGTAAGTCGGATGCATCGCGTGACCGAGCCGGGCCAGTTCACGCAACCCCAGCCCGTCGCTCCCGGTGGCCGGCACCGATAGCCCGCCCGTAGCGATGATCACCGCGTGTGCGTCCAGTGGGGCGGCGTCTGCCCGTTCGACCCGCCACCCGCCCGCGTGCGGGGCAAAAGAGGTCACCGTCGTCCCGGCGATCAGCGTCACGCCGAGTGCAGTGGCGCGAGCGAGCAATCCGTCGCGGACGTCGCGCGCGCGGTGCGAGGCGGGGAATCGCTTCCCAGACTCGGGCTCGTCGACGAGAGGGATGCCCAGGTCGTGCTCGAAGAACGCGACCTGCTCGGCGAGGGGCCACGAGCGGACCATCTTCCGCAGAACGTTAGGCGATGAATCGGTGACGAATCGCGATTCGTCGAGGCGCATCGGCAGCACGTTGCACCGGCCGCCACCGCTGATCAGGATCTTGCGCCCGCCATCGCGCGTGCGCTCGAGCAGCAGCGTTTCCGCGCCACCGGCCGCGGCAAAGATTGCGGCCATCGTGCCGGCCGCGCCAGCGCCGATCACGATTACCCTTGGGCGGCCCATCGGCGCGGAATTCACCGGGAGAAAGCTAGCGCAGCGTCCCCGCGCGAGCGTCTCTGTGGTTGCCGACTCGTTTCATCGTCGCGCCGTTGTTTGCGATCGGCGCGCCCGATACCTTTCGCGGATTCAGACGCGCCGACTCTTCGCGACGGCGCGCTCAGAGACGAGACTTCGCGCGCGAGCGCATTTTCCTGGTGCACCATGCCGGACCTGTCCCGAACGCCGGTCATTGTTGCCGCCGCGCGCACGCCCGTCGGCAAGTTCCTCGGCGGACTGTCCTCGCTGAGGGCGCCGGAGCTCGGCGCGATCGCGATCAAGGCCGCACTGGAGCGGTCGGGAATCAGCGGCACCGAGATCGACGAGGTCATCATGGGCAACGTCGTGCAGGGTGGGGTCGGGCAGGCGCCTGCCCGCCAGGCCGCGCTGCTTGGCGGGATCCCGGCGACCGTGTCGGCGGTAACGATCAATAAAGTGTGCGGCTCCGGGCTCAAGGCGGTGATGCTCGCTGCTCAGGCGATCAAGGCGGGCGACGCACGCGCGATCGTGGCCGGTGGACAGGAGTCGATGTCCAATGCGCCGTACTATGTCTACGGCATGCGCAACGGCGTCAAGCTCGGCGACCAGGGAATGGTCGACGGCGTGATCAAGGACGGACTTTGGTGCGCGACCTGTGACGTGCACATGGGTGGGCACGCCGAATACACCGCCCGCAAGGCGAAGGTCACGCGTCAGCAGCAGGATGAATTCGCCGCCCAGTCACACCAGCGGGCAATCGCCGCGCAGAAAGCGGGGAAGTTCACCGCCGAAATCATTCCGGTCACGATCCCCGGCAAGAAAGGACCGACGGTGGTCGCTGCTGATGAAGGGCCCCGCGCCGACACGAGCGCCGAATCACTCGCCAAGTTGCGGCCGGCGTTTCCTGGAAAGGAGAAGAGCGAGCACCTCAGCGTCACCGCCGGCAATGCGTCGAGCCTCAATGACGGTGGCGCGGCGACCGTGGTGACGAGCGAGGAGTTTGCGCGCGCGCATGGCCTGACGATTCTCGCGCGGATCACGGGATACGCGACCGGCGCGGGAAATCCGCAGGACTTGTTCTTCGCGCCGGTGACTGCGGTGCGCAACCTGATGCGCAAGAACGGCACGCAGCTTGGCGATTATGGGCTGATCGAGGCGAACGAAGCGTTTGCGTCGCAGGCACTCGCCGATGGCAATGAGCTCGGCTGGGACTGGGATCGCGTGAACGTGAATGGTGGCGCGATTGCAATCGGCCATCCGATCGGCGCGAGTGGCGCCCGGGTGCTGGCCACGCTCCTCTACGCGATGCAGGACCGCAACGTCGGCACCGGGATCGCCACCCTCTGTCTCGGCGGCGGCGATGCCGTCGCGCTCAGCGTCGAGCGCGTTTGAGGGTTCCGCACGAGACTGGCCATGACACTTCGACGAGAGAGGAGCGACGCACGATGAACGAGCTGGCAATGGTCCGCAGCGATCGCCTAACGGTGGTGAAGACGATCGGTTTCGCGATCGCGCTCGCCGCTGCGGCGCAGGTGGCGATTCCGCTCCCGGGCACCCCGGTGCCGATTACGCTGCAGCCGATGCTCGTGCTGCTCGCCGGGTTCTGGCTTCCGCCAACGGCGGCCGTGACGAGCATGGTGCTCTACCTCGCGGCCGGCGCGATCGGGCTCCCGGTATGGGCGCCGATCGGATTGCCTGGTGTGGCGCGGTTGCTCGGACCGACCGGCGGCTACCTGCTCAGCTATCCGGTCGCCGCGTGGGTCGCATCGGTGCTGTCACGACGCGCCTCATCATACCCGCAGCGAATCGCTGCGGCGATCGCGGCGATGGCCGTCATCTACGCTGGTGGACTCGCACAGCTCGCGATGATTACCGGAAGCTTCGCCACGGTCGCGATGCTCGGCGCAGCGCCGTTTGCCGCGCTCGACCTCGCCAAGTGCCTGGTGGTGGCCGCGCTCGGACCGCGGGGACCGGGCGGGAAGTTGTGACAGCGGCGGCCCTGTTCGTCTCGGCGCAGGGCCGCCTTCGCTCCGGCTGGCGCGTTGCGCTGTTCGTGGTGCTCCTCTCGGTATTCGCGCCGGTTGCCCAGATCATAACGGCGATCCCGGGTTGGGTCCTTCCCGCACGCGACGCGAGCGTCATCGTCGCCAGCGAAGTTCCGCTCACCTGGGTGTCACTGATCGTCGCCGCGCTGGCGGCGCACCTGGTGATGCTGGCGTTCGTCGACCGAACGGGGTGGGGGTACGTCGGGCTCGCCCGACGTGCCGCGTCCCCCCGGCCGATCGCCGCCGGCTTCGCGTTAGGTGCGCTGGCGATTGGACTCCCCTGCGTCCTGTTGCTCGCGATCGGCTGGCTGGCACTGGTCCGGGCGCCGGGCACGGGGCCACTGATCGGGCGCGAGCTGGCGACGGTACTCGCGGTGCTCATTCCAGCCGCGCTCGCCGAAGAGCTGCTCGTCCGCGGCTACCTGCTCAGCGCACTGGCCGACGGACTGGGACGGAGATGGAGCGTCATCGCGACCAGCGTCGCGTTCGCGTTGATGCACGCGCGGAATCCGGGAATGGAGCCGAGTGCGCTGGTCGTCGTCGCCCTCGCGGGAGTGTTTCTTGGTGCGCTCCGCTTCGCGACGGCGAGTCTCTACGCGGCGTGGGCGGCGCACCTCGCGTGGAACCTTGTGCTCGGTGTCCTTCTCCACGCATTGGTGAGCGGCACGACGATCGCCCTGGCCGGATGGCGAACGCTCGACAGCGGCCCCGATTGGGCGACCGGAGGGAGCTGGGGACCGGAAGGCGGCGTCCCGGCGGCGGCCGGACTATTAGTCGCCACTTGGTACTTAATCGCGCGGCGCCAGCCGGCGCCAGTCATCACACCAGCCGACGCACGGGGAACGGCCGCCGCTGCGCAGCACGACGGAGTTCACGCATGAACGAGAGCAGTCGCATCGAGAAGATCGCGGTGATCGGCGCTGGCCAGATGGGCAATGGCATCGCGCATGTGTTTGCGCAGGCTGGCTATTCGGTGACCATGATCGACGTTGCGCAGCCGGCGCTCGATCGGGGGCGGACCACGATCGAGAAGAATCTCGAGCGTCAGCTGAAGAAGGGAAGCATCGATGCCGCGGCGCGCGACGCGACCCTGGGCCGCGTCGCGACCAGTACTGCGCTCGCTGCCGCCGCCGATGCCGCACTCGTCGTCGAGGCGGCCACCGAGAACCGCGATCTCAAGTTCCGGATCTTCGCCGATCTCGATCGGGCCGCCCCTGATGCGATCCTCGCCAGCAACACCAGCTCGATCTCGATCACCGAAATCGCCGCCCGCACGACGCGGCCGGAGAAGGTCATCGGCATGCACTTCATGAATCCGGTGCCGGTAATGCAGCTGGTCGAGGTGATCCGCGGGCTGGCGACGTCCGACGAAACGACACGGACCACGGTCGCACTGGCCACGACGGTCGGGAAGACGGCGGTAGAAGTCGCCGACTATCCGGGGTTCGTTGCCAACCGGATCCTGATGCCGATGATCAACGAGGCGGTCTACTGCCTGATGGAAGGAGTCGGCACGGCTGAGGCGATCGATACCGTGATGAAGCTCGGCATGAATCACCCGATGGGCCCACTCGCTCTCGCCGACCTCATTGGACTCGATACCTGCGTCGCGATTCTCGAAGTGCTGCAGGGTGGACTCGGTGATCCGAAGTACCGGCCATGTCCCCTGCTCCGGAAGTACGTCGCCGCGGGGTGGCTCGGCCGGAAGTCGGGGCGCGGATTCTTCACCTACGCCTGACCGCGCACTCGATCACTGCCGATGCTGCCGCCGCGCCTGCTCCTTCACCTCGACGAACAGCAGCACGAGATCCAGCGCGTCGCGCGCGATTTCGCGCACCGCGAGATAGCGCCGCACGCCGCGCGGTGGGATCGCGATCGCCACTTCGAACGCTCCATCGTCGACAAGATGGGCGCCTTGGGCTTCCTCGGCATGTTGATCCCCACAGAGTACGACGGGCTGGGCCTCGACACCGCGACCTATCTCGTCGCGCTCGAGGAGATCGCGACGGTCGACGCCGCGTCATCGATCGCGATGGGGGTGCACAACTCCCTGCCCACGCAGATGATCCTCAAGTGGGGCACGCCGGCGCAGAAGCAGCGATTTCTCGCGCCGATGGCCCGCGGGGAGTTGCTCGGCGCATTCGCGCTCAGCGAACCCGAGTCGGGATCGGATGCAGCCTCGCTGCGAACGCAGGCCGTGAAGGACGGCGACTGCTGGGTCATCAATGGAACGAAAGCCTGGGTTTCGCATGGCAACGAAGCCGACGTCATCATCGTCATGGCACGCACCGACACGCCCGACCATCGCATGGGCGCGAAGGGGATCGGTGCGTTCATCGTCACTCCCGACCTGCCTGGCTTCACCGTCGGCAAGAAGGAAGACAAGATGGGCATGCGCGCGTCGCCGACCGTCGGCCTCTCGTTCGACAACATGCGCGTCCCCGCCGACCGCGCGTTAGGCGACGTCCACCGCGGCTTCATCTACGCCCTGCATTCGCTCGACAACGGCCGCCTCGGGATCGCCGCCCAGTCGATCGGCATCGCCCGCGCCGCGTTCGAGCACGCCGTCAAGTACGCTGGTGAGCGCAAGCAGTTCGGCATCGCGATCCGCCAGCACGAGGCGATCCAGTTCAAGCTCGCCGACATGTCAACCAAGGTCACCGCGGCCCGGGCACTCCTCCACGCTACCGCGGCCGCCAAGGATCGCGGCGAGAGCATTACGCAATTCAGCAGCATGAGCAAGCTGCTCGCGAGTGAAACCGCGATGTGGGTGACCACCGAAGCCGTCCAGATCTTCGGCGGCTACGGGTACATGAAGGATTTTCCCGTCGAGCGGCTGTTCCGCGACGCGAAGGTCACCGAGATTTACGAAGGCACATCAGAAATCCAGCGACTCGTTATCGCGCGGGAGCTTTACGACACCACGTGACGGTAGGGCAGTTTCGTTCATCGTGCATCCAGCATCGCGTCCTCGTGCCCGTTCATCGCTGTTTCGACGATATCGTTCATCCCTTGAATCATCACTGATCTAGCCCATGTTCTCCCTCACCTTCCAAGACTCGCCACGATGAAGCTCTTCGACCGGATCGCCGAAATGGGGCACGAGCAGCTCGTGCTCTGCAGCGATCCCTCTGCTGGTTATCGCGGGATCATCGCCATCCACAGTACGACCCTCGGGCCCGCGCTCGGCGGCACCCGCTTCTGGAGCTACGCGAGCGACGAGGATGCCATCGTCGACGCGCTGCGGCTGGCGCGCGGCATGACGTACAAGAACGCCGTCGCCGGCCTGAATCTCGGCGGCGGCAAGTCGGTCATCATCGGCGACAACAAGATGCGCAGCCGCGAGATGATCTTCCGCGCGCACGGGCGCTTCGTCGAGAGCCTGGGCGGACGTTACGTGACCGCCGAGGATGTCGGTACGAGCCCGAGCGACATGGACTACGTCTTCAACGAGACGAAGTACGTCGCCGGGCTCGCGGGCCGGTCGGGCGACCCGTCGCCAGTCACCGCCCACGGTGTGTTCCGCTCGATCCAGGCCTCGGCGCAGCACAAGTACGGGTCGGATGATCTCGAGGGGAAGGTCGTCACGATCCAGGGCTGTGGGCACGTCGGGTACTATCTCGCGAAGGAACTTCACGCGGCCGGTGCGCGGTTGATCGTCAGCGATATCGATCCCGACAAGGTGAAGATGGTCGTCGCCGACACGAAGGCGACCGCGGTGGCGCCCGACGCGATCTATGGGCAGAAGGCCGACATCTTCGCGCCGTGCGCGCTCGGTGGCATCATCAACGATACGACGATCCCGCAGCTCAAGGTGGCAATCATCTCCGGCGGTGCGAACAACGTCCTGCTCGAGGAGCGGCACGGCGACGAACTGGAAGCGAAGGGAATTCTCTACGCTCCCGACTACGTTGCGAATGCTGGCGGCGTGATCAACGTTTACAGCGAGCTCGCTGGCTGGGATTCGGTGCGCTCGCTGCGCAAGGCGGACGAGATCTACGACACGGTGCTCGGCGTCTTCGAGATCGCCCGGCAGGAAGGCATTCCAACGTACCGAGCGGCCGACCGGCTGGCCGAGCGACGCCTCCGTTCTGTTGGCACGATGGTGAGGACATGGCCACAGTGGCCCAATAAGTAACGAGGGGTACTATTTCAATGACCAGTCCCGCAGCACGTGAACGGATCCCGATTGCGGCCGATCATGCCGGCTTCGAGATGAAGCAGAAGCTCGAGAAAGTTCTCGAGAAGATGGGGTACGATGTGCAGGACCTTGGCGCCAACTCCGAGGCAAGCAGCGACTATCCCGACTTCGCGCATCCCCTCGCCCAGGAAGTCTCCGCGGGCGAGGCGAAGCGTGGCGTTCTCCTCTGCGGAACGGGACTGGGAATGTCGTACGTTGCCAACCGCTATCCGCACGTGCGGGCGGCCGTCGTCTGGGCGCCAGAAATTGCGCGTCTGGCGCGGCAGCACAACGATGCAAACATCCTCGTGCTCCCATCGCGCTTTCTGACCGAGCCGGAAGCCGAGGAAATCCTCAAGGCCTTTCTCGAAACGCCGTTCGACGGCGGACGGCACGAACGCCGCGTCGAGAAAATCGAGCGCAAGGGCGACACCCCCGATCACACCGACGGAGAGATCGAATGAAGTGGTCTGACTGGGATCGCACACCTCCCGGACGCGCGCTCACCGCAACGGATCCCGAGATTGCGGCGCTGATGCGCAAGGAAATCGGCCGTCAGAACGAGGGTCTCGAGTTGATCGCGAGCGAAAACTTTGTCTCGCCAGCCGTCATGGAAGCGATGGGATCTCCGCTCACCAACAAGTACGCCGAGGGATATCCGGGCAAGCGGTACTACGGCGGCTGCGAGTTCGTCGACGGCGTCGAGCAGCTCGCCATCGATCGCGCGAAGCAGCTGTTCGGTGCCGAACACGCGAACGTGCAGCCGCACTCCGGTGCGCAGGCGAACGGCGCGGTGTTCTTCGCCTTCCTCGAGCCGGGCGATGTCTTCCTCGGAATGGACCTCTCGAATGGCGGCCATCTGACCCACGGCTCGCCGGTCAACTTTTCCGGCAAGACGTACAAGGCCATTTCGTACGGCGTGAAGGACGACGGGCTCCTCGATTACGAGCAAATGGAACAGCTCGCGCGGCAGCATCGCCCGAAGATGATCATCGCCGGCTACAGTGCATACTCGCGGACGATCGA
The DNA here is from genome assembly GCA_031360575.1 of Gemmatimonadaceae bacterium. Lineage (GTDB taxonomy): Bacteria > Gemmatimonadota > Gemmatimonadetes > Gemmatimonadales > Gemmatimonadaceae > JABFXC01. Next base: position 2,556 of record JANMBU010000104.1, on the reverse strand, counting down.
CTTCGCACGCTTCGCCGCGGTGGCGAAGGAAGTGGGCGCACTGTTCATGGTGGACATGGCGCACTTCGCGGGGCTGGTCGCGACCGGGACGTATCCGTCGCCACTGCCACACGCCGACATCGTGACGACGACGACGCACAAGACTCTTCGCGGGCCTCGCGGCGGGTTGATTCTCTGTCGCGCCGAGTACGCAAAGGCGGTCGACAAGGCAATTTTTCCTGGAACGCAAGGTGGGCCGCTCGAGCATGTCATCGCCGCGAAGGCGGTGGCGTTTCTCGAGGCGCTGCAGCCTGATTTCACGCAGTATTGCCGCGCGGTCGTCGAGAACGCGAAGGCGTTGTCCGCAGCACTGACCGCAACGAATTTTCAGGTTGTGTCGGGCGGCACTGACAACCACCTGATGCTCGTTGACCTGCGCAATCGGAATCTCACGGGCAAGGTCGCCGAGAAGGCGCTCGACAAGGCCGGCATCACGGTGAACAAGAACACCGTCCCGAAGGAGACGCAGTCGCCCTTCGTGACGAGCGGCATTCGCATCGGAACGCCAGCCGTCACGACGCGCGGAATGCGCGTCGCGGAGATGCAGCAGATCGCGCTGCTGATCCATCGCGCCCTTGTCGCGCCCGACGACGACAGCGCACTCGCCGCCGTCCACGCCGACGTCAAGACGCTCGCTGGAAAATTTCCGCTCTACGGCGGAGGCTGACGCCGAGCATTTGCGGGCAGTGCAGCGCTGGACCAGCCCGAGCCGGCAACCGCCGGCGCTTTCCCCCTAGCACGCGTGCGCGACGTCTCCGATATTATTCGCGTCGCATGTCGCACGGTCACCCGTTACGAGAGCAGGGCAGTGTCAGAGCTGGCGTTCCGCGACGGAATCATGGATCGCATCCGCCTTCGTGAGCCGAGATTTCACGAGCACGCATACCTCTTCGTGCTCGGTGCCCTGGAATTTTGCCAGGCGCGGCTCGAGGAGCGACGGCACATCACCGGACGCGAGCTGTCCGAGGGATGCCGCGCGCTTGCGCTGGACCGTTATGGCGTCATGGCCCGTCTGGTACTCGCGCACTGGGGAGTCACTCGCACGTCGGACATCGGTGATATCGTCTTCACGCTCGTTGACACCGGCTTGCTGCTCAGCCAGCCGCATGACACGAAGGATGACTTCGCCGACGTCTTCGACTTCGAGGATGCCTTCGAGCGCGAGTATCCATGGTCGAACGTCCAGCGCGCCTGACGTACCTCCGCTAGCCGCCTTCGGCGCGCCAATCGATAGGCGCGCCCGCCCCACACTGGCGAACCGATGACCGAGCGAGCAATGGTCCCGACGCGTCACCCGGCCGTCGGCGGTACGTTTTATCCTTCACTGCCGGGACGTCTTCGCGCCGACCTGCGAACCTACATGAGTCGGGCGCAACCGGCGCGTGCAGCGTACGCCGTGCTCGCTCCGCACCCCGCGCTCCTCTACGGTGGTCATGTCGGCGGCGCGGCGTTCGGTGCACTCGTCATTCCCGACACGGTCATCGTTCTCTCGCCGAACCACACCGGGCGCGGCACCGCCCTGCAGGGTGGGAGCATCCTCCTCGGACGGGCCTATCGCACGCCGCTCGGTGACGTGCAGCCGGACATTGCGCTCGGCGAAGCGCTCGTCGAGCGCGCCGCGCCCCTGCTGGTCGAGGATCTGGTGGCGCATTCGGAGGAACACGGCATCGAGGTGCTCCTCCCCTTTCTCCAGATGCGGAACAGCAAGGTGTCGATCGTCCCGATCATTGTCGGCTGGAACGACTGGGGACGCAGCCGTACTCTCGCGGCGGCGATCGCCGAGACCGTCGGCGATCGTGATGTGCTCGTCGTCGCGAGCAGCGACCTCACGCACTACGAGACAGCGGCCGAGGCAGAGGCGAAGGATTCGCTGGCGCTCGACCAGATCGTCGCACTCGACGGCGAAGGACTGTTCCGCGAGGTCGCGCTCAATCGGATCTCGATGTGCGGCGTGGCGGCGACGGCGACCGCTTGCGAGTATGCGCGACTTCGCGGCGGCGTGTCCGGCGAGCTGGTGTCGTACAGTCATTCCGGAGTGGTCAACGGCGACAACCACCGCGTCGTCGCCTACGCCGGGGCCCTGCTTGGCCTGAGATGACTGCGGCGCGGGACTCTCTAGTCCGGGTGACCAGCGCGGCGGAGAGTGCGACGCTCGACGCCGCGGCGATTGCGGCCGGTACGCCATCGCGTGAGTTGATGCGCCGGGCCGGCGTCGCTGCGGCGAAGCGGATCGCCCATCACCTCGGAACGTTAGGGAGGGCCGGGGTCGCGATCTATGCCGGTAGCGGCAACAACGGCGGCGATGCCTGGGTCGTCGCCCGCGAACTGGCGAAGCGCGGGTTCACGGTGCGGGTTTCCGCCGCCGGGATCCCCAGCGGTGCCGATGCGGTGGGCGCCCGGGACGAAGCGCGCCGGGACGTTCGCGGCGACGAACCGCGAGGCGACGAGGCAGTCATCGTCGATGGACTGCTCGGCACCGGCAGCCGTGGCGCGCCGCGCGGGGAAATTGCCGCCGCG
>JANMBU010000070.1:0-26464 GCA_031360575.1 Gemmatimonadaceae bacterium | reverse complement strand
GACCCCTTTCTCTCGTTGCTCTCGACAGGGGAACTGCGTCCTGCTTTTAACGACCTCAAGCTTGTCGCGGTCGCCTACGACCCGACGGGCCGGAAATCAGTGGCAGTGATGCGGGACATGTCGTCGAAGGACCAGTACCGCGTGAAGGTCGGCCAGACGCTCGGACGGATGCGCGTCGCGCAGATCCACCCGAAGTCGGTGACTTTCACGATCGATGAATTCGGTTATTCGCGCCAGGATGTCCTGACGCTCGGTGACTCCACGAATATGAGGAAACCATGACGCGTGTCGTGTCCGTGGCCGCTCTTGCGGCCGTCCTGATCGCCGCGCCAGCGCGCGGCATGGACCCGACTCCGCGTGCGACCGCGGTTACGTCGGTCAGCATCGTCGCCGCGACTGGGAAGGCGGAAGTCGTGATCGGCATCGCCGGCAGCTTCGACGTCGAGGACTTCGCACTCGAGGCACCGTACCGCATCGTGCTCGATCTGAGCGGCGCGACCCTCGGTCTCGCTCCACAGATGTACGATCGCATCGCGCGCGGCGGGATCAAGAACATCCGCTACGCCCAGTATCGCAAGGACATCGTGCGGGTCGTCATCGACCTCGACACGACTCGCGCCTATTCGATCATCCGCGGCTCGGGTGACCTCCGGGTCTCGATCTCGACGCCGCATTCGAAGTTCGAGAGCTGGCGCAGCGCGACACCGCGCACCGTCGAGCCGCAGCTGGTTGTCGAGGCGCCCGAAACGCGCACCGTGATGCCGGTCTCGAGCCGCACACCCCTGCAGCAGTCGACCCAGCCGCGAATCACCGTCACCTACAACGACGCTGACATCCGCGACGTGCTCGCGGCTTTTGCCGCGTTCTCCGGCCGGACGATCGTGGTCGGCAAGGGAGTCGAGGGGAAGGTCACCGCCGAAGTGCGCGACCAGCCGTGGGACGTCGCGATGAACGCGATTCTCCAGTCGCAGGGGCTCGCCGCCGCGGAAGACAACAACGGTATCATAACGGTGGACAGCTACGCGAGCATTCTCGCCAAGCAGTCGACCGAGCCGCTCGTCACGCAGCTCATTCCCGTCAACTACGCCCGTGCAGCGTCGCTCGTCGAAACGATGAGCAGCCTGCTCTCGAAGGATTGCCCGCCGGCCGCGCCTGGCGCGACCGTGCAGCAGGCCAGCTGCCCGGCTCGCGGTTCCGTTCGCGCCGACTCGGCGACCAATACGCTGCTCGTCACCGAAGTCCCGTCGCGCATCAATGACCTGATCGGCTACGTCCGTGATCTCGACGTGCGGACGCCGCAGGTCGCGATCAAGGCGAAGATCATCTTCGTGAACCGCACCGACATCGAGGACATCGGCATCTCGTACGACCTCGGATCGGGCGGCGCGTTCTTCAACAAGCTGGTGCCGCGGCCGAGCAAGTTTGGCGCGACCGACACCAACGGCGACGGCATCAACGACGCGATCGTCCCGACCGCGTTCTACGATCCGATCACCACGCCGGCCGCATTCAAGCTCGGTGGCAACCAGCTCGCCGCCATCGGCAACGCCAGCCAGCGCGTGTTCAACCCGGCGCTCTCGCTGCTCTTCTCGACCACGTTAGGCAAGTTCTCGCTGACGTCGTTCATCGACGCGCTGCAGGAAGTCCGGCTCGCCGACATCCAGGCGGAGCCGAGCATCGTGACGCTGGACAACAAGAAGGCGCGCATCGTCGTCGGGCAGGAAACGCCGATTCGTGTCGTCGATGCGGGAACGGGCGCCGGAACCGCGGCGCGCGCCACCGTGCAGTTCAAGGAGACGGGCATCATCCTCGAGGTTGTCCCGCATATCACCTCGAACCGCCAGATCCTGATGACGTTGCACAGCGAGCGCTCGAACATCGCGCTCGCCGCATCTGACCTCGGCTACACGTTCGAGAAGCAGCTCGCCGAGAACCAGCTCCTCGTCAACGATGGCGAGACAGCGGTCATCGGTGGACTCACCGTGACCTCAGTGACGGTCTCGAAGAGCGGCATCCCGCTGCTCGTCGACCTGCCGTTCATCGGCCGGCTGTTCGGCCACACGGCGCACCAGGAAGACAAGCGCGATTTACTCATCCTCGTAACCCCGCACATCGTCGATGACGGGGACAAGCTGAGCCAGGCCAGCGCGCCGCGCTGACCCGACTTTTTCTCGGAGTTCTCACATGACGTATCGAGCTCTGCGCCTTGCAGCAGGGGCGCTCGGATTCGCGGGTTTACTCGCGGCGTGCGACAACGGGTCGCCGACCAGCGGGAGCGGTGGTGGCACGTCTGCAGCACCGCGCCTGACGATCGACATTCCCGGGTTGGACAGCGCCCGCGGCCGCCTGCTTTTCGGCTCGCCCGTCACGATCACGGCCACCGGCACCGACGACCTGTCGCTGCTGAAGATGAATGTATATGCCACGCGCGACACGGGGTCGACGATCCCGAAAGCGCAGTTGATGGTCTCCGGTGTCAACAAGACCTTCACGTCGAATACACCGACGTTCTCGACGACTTTCAACGTGCCGCTCGATGGGGCGCGTTCAGGCGACACGATCAAGGTCTTCGGGTCGGTCACCGATGGAAACGGCCAGACGATCAGCAAGAACCTGAGCTTCATCCTGTTCGACTCGGTTCCGCCGATCGTCAAGCTGGTCGCGCCGCTCCGCGGCGCAACGATGAAGTCCGGCGCGCTGACCGATTCGGTCCGCCTGACGGCGTCGGATTCGTCAGGCCTGACGACCGTCGGCTATGACGTGCTGTCAATCGTCGGTGGTGTCCTGGCGACGCGGTTCACCGTGTCGCAGGTGATCGACAACCGGAAGACGCAGGTTTCGCAGGCGTTGCTTGCCAACTTCGACACGCTGGCGCCGGGATCGTACCTGATCCGCGCCCGCGCGACAGATGCAACAGGCATCTCGTCGGTGAGCGACACGGTCCGATTCAACATTGCAGATGCGATCCCGCCAGTGCTGACCTTCGTCAGCCCGGCCCAGCGCAACCCACTTCTCATCGGCGACAGCATCGACGTCACGGTCCGCGTGACCGACAACGTCGCGCTGAAGAAATTCACGCTGAAGGGCTTCTCAGTACGCGGCGATCCGCGACTCGGCCCGACCGACACCGTGATCTTCTACGACTCGGTGCTGTTCAACTTCACCAGCCTGACGACCGACAGCACGCTGACCCGCCGTCTCCGCTACAACAAGGTGCCGACCAACGCACAGGACACGGTGGTCTATTTCCGCGGCATCGTCACGGACAACTCGCTCAACGCCGACACGGCGGTTCTCACCCAGGTGCTCGTCTCCGGACCGAAGGTGATCGTGACCGCCGACAGCACCGCCTGGCCCAACAAGGAAATCACGGTGACGATGTCGGTGGTCGATTCCACGCCATCGATCTCGCGCTATGGCTATACGGCCACGATGAGCAACGGCGTCGTCATCAAGGACACGACGATCTATGTATCGGGCGTCCAGTCGCTCACTTCGCAGACGACGTTCATCGTGCCGGCCAACGCGCCGATCGGTGGAAGCATCAAGATCGTCCCGCGTGCGACCGACGGCGCCGGTAACATCGGCTCCGGCAACACGGTCATCATCCCGATTATCGCCGAGCCGAGGGACAACCTCCCGCCGCTCGTCTACCAGCGCATTCCCGCTCGCTTTGAGCAGGGCGCTACCCTGCTCGTCGACGCGCATGACCCGAGTCAGATCCGCGCGATCGGTTACGAGGTGCGCACGCTGCCCGACAGCTTGTTGATCGGCAGTGGGAGCGTCGCGCGCGCCGTCGGCACTCGCCGCACGAACGACACGGCGAGCTTCGTCCTCAACTACGACCGTCAATACCGCGGCAAGAACGCGTACCTGGTCAGCTGGGCGGAAGACAGCCTTGGCAACCGGGGCCAGTCGCTGCCGACCGGTATCACCTCGCCGCAAACGGACCCGCGGCTGGCCAAGCGCGACACTGTGCTCCTCGTCTACGGCGTGACGTATGCGCTGCCGGCCGGTAGCCTCGGTGCCGACATCGCGGTCGATACGAACGCGACGCGCAAACGCGTGTTCATCACCGACGTGCGACAGGGTGGCGTCTTCGTCTGGGAAGATTCCTCGGCGACTCGTCCCGCACCTGGCCTCCGTCCGAGCAAGATCTCCGTCGGCGCGTTCCCGTGGGGCATGGCGCTCGACACGAGCGGCAACAAGCTGTTCGTCGCCAACTCGGGCGGTACCAATATCGACGTCGTCGACCTGAACACGCTGAGTGACCTGCGTGGCCAGCGCGTCCAGACCCCGAGCTCCTCGGTCTACGACGTCGCCTGGGTGGTGAACCCGACCAGCGGCCAGCTCAAGTACAGCGGCTTCCAAGTGATCAACTACTCCGACCGTCCGCAGTACATCGCGCAGTCGGCGAACGGCAACCTTTACTTCTCGACGCGGCCGACGACGTCGGCGCCGGCGGGCACGCTTCGCCGGATCGACGATCCGCTCGGCAAGCCGCGCCTGCGCCAGATCTGGCAGTACGCCAGTGCGCAGACCAACAAGTACACGATCTTCAATGCGGACAGCGTCTTCGTCTACACGACGACGGTGCCTAACGCGAGCGACGAGATCCGGATCTGCGACACCGACGTCAACACGCTCGTCGCCTACTGCAGTGTCCGGTGGGTGACTGCCGACCAGGCGATGGCCGACCCGGCGCTCTCGACACATGCTGTGGACGTGGAGTTGGTGCACGACATCGACGTCCAGTCGCTGGCGCTGCCCGACACGAACTTCGTGACCGCCGGAACCGATGGACGCCGCATCGCCTTCGGTGAAGGTGCAACCGCGGGCCGTGCCGGACGCGTGGTGACCGTGATGGACACCCTCGGCACCGGCTACAACCAGGCGCTGTACACGCGACCGCTGCAGACGCGCGACTTGGTCAACAATGCATCGGACAAGATCTTCGGCATCGCCTTCAACAAGAAGAGCAACTACCTGGCGATCCATGGTGCCGAGACATACTTCGCAGACACCGCTCTACGTTTGCAGGGCAAGGTGACCACGGCGTCGACGGGAGCGGGGGTCGCGTTCAACCCGGGCAACGACTCGAAGAATGCCGCGGACGCCGTCAGCCAGGCGTTCGTCGCCTCGTCGGACATGACCATTGAGGTCATCGACTCGTACTTCTTCCGACTGCGGCAGAAGCTGCCACTGCGGACGAACCTCTACGGCGCGCTGCGAGTCTGGTACAGCTTTAACCCGGCGACCGGAGTACCGCTCAAGATCTACGGGTTGACATCAGAGGGCTTGGTGGTCATTGATATTCGTCCGGAAGATCTGCTACAGAAATAGCGACGCTGCTCAGAACCGAGTACGTCCCGCGAGCCCGACCTTAGTGTCGGGCTCGCGTCTTTGACCGACACATGATCCGCTTCACCACCGCTGGAGAGTCACACGGCCAGGCGCTCGTCTGCGTCCTCGAGGGGATGCCGGCTGGCGTTCCCCTGCTCGCTGGCGACGTCGACGAGCAATTGGCCCGTCGCCAGCAGGGCTACGGGCGCGGACGTCGCATGCAGATCGAGCGCGACCAGGTCGAGCTGCTCGCCGGGATCCGCGCCGGAGAAACGTTAGGGAGCCCGATCGCGATGCTGGTCCGCAATCGCGACTGGAAGAACTGGACGGAAATCATGGACCCGGCGCCGCGGCCGGCCGACCCCGAGCCACGGCGGCGCGCCGTGACGCGAGTGCGTCCCGGTCATGCCGACCTCACCGGGATGCTGAAGTACGACCGCAGCGACGCGCGCGACATCCTCGAGCGTGCCTCTGCACGCGAGACGACGGCACGGGTCGCGGCCGGCGCGGTTTGCCGTCGCTTCCTCGCCGAATTCGGCGTGCGCATCGGGAGCCACCTGTCGCAGCTCGGCGGAATCGACGCCGCACGTCCGGAGTCGATGCCGGCCGACATCAACGCCGCCGCCGACGATTCGTCGCTGCGCACCCTCGATCCCGTGGCCGAGCGCCTGATGATCGAGCGGATCGACGCCGCAAAGCGTGACGGGAACACGTTAGGCGGCATCTGCGAGGTCGTCGCTGACGGCCTCCCCGTCGGGCTCGGATCGCACGTCTCGTGGGATCGGAAGCTCGATGGGCGTATCGGTGCCGCGATGATGTCGATTCCGGCAGTGAAGGGGGTCGAGATTGGCATCGGCTTCGAGGCGGCGCGGCTGAGCGGGTCCGAGGTCCACGACGAGATCACTCGTGAGGCCGGTCGGCCGCTCGCCGGAAACGTCAGGCGGCGCACCAACCGCGCGGGCGGGCTCGAAGGCGGGATGACGACCGGCGAGCCGCTCGTCGTCCGCGTGGCGATGAAGCCGATCAGTACCCTCATGCGGCCGCTCCAGACGGTCGACGTCGCCACCGGCGACGCTGCCGCGGCGACCGCCGAACGCAGCGACGTCACGGCCGCTCCGGCGATGGGGGTGATCGCCGAGGCGATGCTGGCGATCGTGCTCGCCGACGCGTTCATCGAAAAGTTCGGCGGCGATTCTCTTGGTGAAGCGAGGCGGAACTACGATGGCTACGTTTCGCACGTCGCAGCCCGTATCGCAGACTGACGCCAACCGGCCACATGTCGTGCTCGTCGGGCTCCCTGGCTCGGGGAAAACGACGGTGGGTCAGGGCGTCGCGGCAGCGCTCGGTCGCGCCTTCCTCGATATCGATCGGGAGATCGAACGCCGTGAGGGGATGACGGTCGCGCAGATCTTCGGGGAGCGGGGCGAATACGCGTTCCGGCAGATGGAACGACAGATCACCGAGGAATTGCGGGAAACGGGGGGTATGATTCTCTCGCCGGGTGGGGGATGGATTGCTTCTCCCGAGAATGTTGTACTTTTGCGTCCACCCGCCCGCTTCATCTACCTTCGGGTTCGGCTGGAGACCGCAATCAAGCGGCTTGGGCCTGAGCGGTCGACGCGGCCGCTGCTCGTCCGCCCGGACCCTTTGGGTGAGCTCAGACGTTTGTTCGAGGCACGCCGCTCGGCATACGAGACCGCTGACGAAACGGTCGATACTGATCGTTTGAGCGTGCAGCACGTTATCGATAGCATCACCGAACTCGTTCGGCGCGAAGGCGCCGCATAGGTGTTGAATGGACGATAGGATCGGCAACGGCGGGGATGCCCCGCCGCCGCCAGCGCCGCAGTTGAGCGAGCAAGACGGTCGAACCTTCCGGATTCCCGGGCCGCACGAGCGCGGGCGTTTTACTCGCGATGCGTGGGGTCACCTGTTGCGCCTCTCGGGCGACACGCTCAATCCGGCCGAGCTGGAACACGTGATCGAGCGCGCGCTGACGCAGCTCGATGGCAGCATCGCGCTGGACGACCTGAAGGCGCTCCTCGAGGCATCGGGGATCGACGAGCCGGGCACTCCCGGCTCACGGAGAACGGTACACTAGATGGCCATCAAGAAAACCAGTACCGCAAAGGGCGCCACCAAGACGCCAGCAACCCGCCGCACATCGCCGGCTGCGAAAGCGGCCGCGAAGCGCGGTGCGGTTTCGGCTGTCCGGGCAGATGGCGCCCTTGCGGTTGTGGCCAAGCGCGGACGAAAAACCGCCGTCACGGAGTATGGTGACACCGCCGCGCCGTCCGGGTCGACCTCCCTGGTCATCGTCGAGTCGCCCGCCAAGGCGAAAACGATCGGCAAGTACCTTGGACGAGGCTACCGGGTGAAGGCGACGGTGGGCCACATCATGGACCTGCCGGAGAAGAAACTCGGGATTGACGTCGAGAATGGCTTCGAGCCCGACCTTGTGCCGATTCCGGGGAAGGAGAAGACGATCGCCGAACTGAAGGCCGCAGCCAAGGATAGCCGCGAGATCTTCATCGCAACCGATCCGGATCGCGAGGGTGAAGCGATCGCCCAGCACGTCGCCAGCCAGGTCACCCGGAAGAATGGTGCCCCCGTCAGGCGCGTGCTCTTCCATGAGATCACCAAGGAAGCGGTGCAGTTGGCGATCGCGAATGCCGGCGTCATCGACGTGAAGAAGGTCGCCGCACAGCAGGCGCGTCGCGTGCTCGACCGGCTCGTCGGCTACAAGGCGAGTCCGATTCTCTGGAAGACGGTGAAGAAGGGACTGAGCGCGGGCCGCGTACAGACGGTCGCACTGCGCCTCATCGTCGAGCGCGAACGGGAGATCCGGGCGTTCAATGCGGTCGAGTACTGGACGATCGAAGCACTCCTCGAGAAAAAGGGACAGCGCTTCACCGCGAAGTTGCATCACGTCGACGGCAAGAAGGCGGAGATCGGCAGCGAAGCGGCGGCCAGCCGCATCCTGGCCGACGTCTCGGCCCGAAGGGAATTTCCGGTCACCGACGTCAAGCGTCGCGAGCGCCGCAAGAATCCAGCGGCGCCGTTCACGACGAGCACCCTGCAGCAGGAAGCTGCCAAGAAGCTCAGCTTCGGCTCCAAGCGCACGATGCGTGTCGCGCAGGATCTCTACGAGGGCATCGAGATCGGTCCCGAGGGCGCGGTCGGCCTGATCACCTACATGCGTACCGACTCGACGCGCGTCGCGGAGAGCGCGGCGACGCAGGCGCAGGATTACCTGCGCACGCTGTTCGGCAAGGAGTTCGTCGCGCACGGCCTGCAGCTCTATGGGAAGTCGAACGCGGCGAACACCCAGGACGCGCACGAGGGCGTTCGGCCGACTGACCCGAGCCGTCGTCCCGATGCGGTCAAACGCTATCTGAAGGACGACCAGTTCAAGCTGTACGAGCTGATCTGGAAACGATTCATGGCGTCGCAGATGACGCCGGCGGTGTTCGACACGACGACGCTCGACTACGAACTGACCCCGGAAAACGCGCCTAACGGCGGGACGGGGGCGGCGAGGGTCACGGCGGTCTACCTGTTTCGCTCCACGGGCAGCGTGATCAAGTTCCAGGGCTTTCTCGCGCTCTACAAGGAGGCGCGCGAGGAAGGGGACAGCAAGGCGCTCGAGGACGAGCAGGCGTTGCCGGTGGTCGAGCAGGGCGAACGCATACCGGTCGTGTCGATCACGCCTTCGCAGCACTTCACCGAGCCACCGCCGCGCTTCTCCGAGGCCAGCCTGGTCAAGGAACTCGAACGGTTAGGCATTGGCCGGCCGTCGACCTACGCCTCGATCATCTCGGTGCTGGCCGATCGCCGCTACGTGCTGCTCGAGCAGCGGCGCTTCTTTCCGACCTCACTCGGCGAGTCGGTCGAGAAGGTGATGGTCAAGCAGTTTCCCGACATCTTCAACGTCGCGTTCACCTCGGAGATGGAAGGAGAACTCGACAAGGTCGAGGGTGGATCGTTAGGCTGGCAGAAGGTGCTCAACGACTTCTACAAGCCATTCGACAAGTCGCTGAAGAGCGTCCAGGTCGAGCAGCTGATTGGCGAAGCATACGACCTGAGCAAGATCGGCGAGCTCCGGTGCCCGGACGACGGCGGCAAGCTCGAACCGCGCGGTGGATTCTTCGGTCCCTTCCTCGCCTGCAAGAATCACCCGAAGACCTGCAAGTACACGCGCCCGATCAGCGGAGAGAAAAAGAAAGCGGAGCTGACGGAGTACAACTGCCAGGTCTGCGGCGAGCCGATGGTCAAACGCGAAGGCCGCTCCGGTGCGTTCCTCGGTTGCAGCACATTCCCCAAGTGTCGCGGAACGCGCTCGATGCCGACGGGGGTCATCTGCCCGAAGGACGGAGGCGAACTGGTCGAGCGCAAATCGAAGAAGCGGGGGACAAACTTCTACGCGTGCGCGAACGAGGATTGCGACTTCGTCGCCTGGAACAAGCCGGTGCCCGAGGTCTGCCCAGAATGCGGCTATCACGGGGCAGAGGTGAAGTCGAACAAGACGCGCGGCGAATTCCGGAAGTGCCTGAAGTGCGGGAACGAGTGGGATGTGCTCGTTCCGGAAGAGGTCGGCGCCGCATAGCGGCGCCCGCCTCGTCGTCGCGAAGCGGGTTCTCTCGTCACTCATCGCTGCATCGGCTCCGTCCGCGTTCCGAGTCGCCGTGTTGACCGCCGCCCGCCCTGTATGTTCCCCAAATGACCTCTCGGACCATCGACATCGTCGGCGGCGGGCTCGCTGGATCGGAAGCCGCCTGGCAGCTCGCCGAGCGCGGGCACCAGGTCGTGCTCCACGAAATGCGGCCGCTGCGCGGGACCGCGGCGCATAAGACTGACCGGTTGGCGGAGCTGGTCTGCTCGAACACCTTCAAGAGCACCGAAGTCACCAACGCGCACGGCCTGCTCAAGGCCGAGATGCGGCTGCTCGGGTCGATGATCCTTCGCGCTGCCGACGAGGCGCGGGTCGCCGCCGGCTCGGCGTTAGGCGTTGACCGCGACGTGTTCTCGGCGACAGTGCACGACTGGGTGACGTCGCATCCGCGGATCAGCGTCGTCCGCGACGAGGTCACCAAGCTCCCGGAGGTCGGAATCGTCGCGACTGGTCCGCTAACCTCCGACGCGCTTACCACGGCGATTCGCGCCCGGCTGGGCGTCGCCGGGCTATCGTTCTACGACGCGATCGCGCCGATCGTCGCCGTCGATTCGATCGACCATGCCGTCGTTTTCCGCGCCTCGCGCTATGGCAAGGAGACGATGGATGGGGCGAGCGGCGAGGGCGCGTACCTGAATTGCCCATTCACGCGCGACGAATACGAGTCCTTCCTCGACGCGTTAGGCGCGGCCGACCAGTTCACGGCGCACGATTTCGACAAGGTGCCCTACTTCGAGGGGTGCATGCCGGTCGAGGAAATCGCCACGCGCGGGCGCGAGACGCTGCGGTTCGGCCCGATGAAGCCGGTCGGACTCGTCGATCCGCGGACGGGGCGCGAAGCGTACGCGATTGCGCAATTGCGCATGGAAGATCGCGCCGGGCAGATGTGGAACCTCGTCGGCTTCCAGACGCGGCTCCGCATACCAGAACAGAAGCGCGTCTTCCAGATGATTCCCGGCCTGGCCGACGCCGAGTTTCTCCGGTTCGGATCGATCCACCGGAATTCGTACCTCAACTCGCCCGCTGCACTGTCGCCGCATCTCGCGCTGCGCGACGCGCCGCTGACGATGTTCGCCGGGCAGCTCACCGGGGTCGAGGGCTACACCGAGAGCACGGCGACGGGCATTGTCGCTGCGATCAACCTCGCGCGTCAGCTCACCGGCGACGAAGTAGTCATTCCTCCGCCAACGACAATGCTCGGCGCGCTCTATCGGCATTTGCGTGAGGCCGACCCGAAGTATTTCCAGCCGATGAACGCCAACTTCGGCCTCATGGAAGACCTTGAGCAGCGCATCCGCGACAAGCGCGTCAAGCGCGAGAAGCTGGCCGAGCGTGCGTTGAGCGAGATGTCGGCGTGGCGCGACATGCATGCCGCGCCGCTCACCGCGGTTGCGGCGCGATGACTCCGCTGGCCAAGCGCGCCAGCCGCGTCGCGGCCGCACCGGACGCCAAGTCGGCCCGCGTAGCCGTGCCTAACGATGACGTCAGCGAGTTCCTTCGCCATCTCGAGAAGGAGCGCGACGTCTCGCCGAACACGGTGACCGCGTACCGTCGCGACCTCGATGAGCTGGTGACTTTTCTCGCGCGCTATTATGGCGGCAGTGCGTGGAGCTGGCAGGGCGTCGATCGCCTCGCGCTTCGCGGATTTCTCGCCCACCTCCAGCGCCGCGGACTCGGCAAGCGATCGATCGGACGCGCGCTGTCCGCGGGGCGCAGCTTCTTTCGCTTCCTGCATCGTAACGAAATTGTCGAGGCGAATCCGGCGCGTGCCGCGAGTTCGCCCAAGCTCGATCGCTACCTGCCCGGGTATCTCGATCGTGCACAGGCAGGCCGGCTCTTCGAGCTGGCGCTCGCGAAAGCGCAGGAGGGCGGCTACAATGGCGTTCGCGACGCGGCGATTCTCGAACTGTTCTACTCGACAGGGATGCGACTTTCCGAGTTGCGCGGCCTGAGTCGCCCCGACGTCGACCTCGTGTCGCAGCAGACGAAAGTGCGGGGGAAGGGACGAAAGGAACGGATCATCCCGATCGGCGACGCGGCATCGCTCGCGCTGCGCAACTACGAGTCGAAGCGCGATGAGCTCGTTCGCGCCATCGGTCCGAAGGCCGATCGCACCGCGTTCTTTCTCTCGCGCAACGGCCGTCGGCTCGGCGTTCGCGGGATCCAGCTCGCCGTGCAGAAGTACCTCGATGCGGTCGACGAAAACGCAGGGCTCAGCACGCACTCGCTGCGTCACAGCTTCGCCACGCACCTGCTCGATGCTGGCGCCGACTTGCGCGCCGTGCAGGAGCTTCTCGGCCACGCGTCGATTGCCACGACGCAGATCTATACTCACACCAGTGTCGAGCGGCTCAAGGCAGTGTATCGTTCGGCCCATCCCCGGGCATGATCGTCGCATGAGCCGCGAATGGCCTCGTGGAGGGCAACCTCGAAATGCGTCTTGAACTTCTGCCCATCGTGCTTGGTGCGATCATCGCGCTGGCAGGGATCGGGCTCATTGCGGATGCCTGGCTCCCCGATCGCGACATCCTCGACTCGGATGAACGCCGTCGGCGCGTGCGTGCCGAACGCCATCGCGGCGGCGAGGCGTTCATTGGCGTCGCCGTACTGCTGATCGGCGCTGCGCTCATCGGTCGTGATGGATGGCGCATTACCCCGTGGCTCGCTGCGTCGGCCTGCGCGTTCATCGTGATCGGCGCGTTGCTCAACCGCCGATTCATCCTCGAGCAGCTGCACTTTCGCGGCGCCGCACGTCGTGATGCGTCGCCCGACGAAAAGCCCCGCCCTCGGCCGCCCACGTCGCCCTCCGGCAAATACCGCATCCGCTAGTCACGCGCGATAGCTTTGACAGCATGAACGATTCAAGCAGTGGCGGGCTGCCGCGTATCCGCGCGACGACCATCCTCGCCGTCCGTCGCGACCGCAAAGTCGCTCTCGGCGGCGACGGACAGGTCACCGTTGGCGAGACGGTGATGAAGTCGAACGCGACGAAGGTTCGGACGATCCACGGTGGCCGCATCGTCGCCGGTTTCGCTGGCGCGGCCGCCGACGCGATGACGCTGTTCGAGAAGTTCGAGGAGAAGCTCGAGCGCTACCCGTCGAATCTTCCCAAGGCCGCGGTCGAGCTGGCGAAGGATTGGCGCAGCGATCGCGTGCTGCGCCGGCTCGAAGCGCTCCTCGCGGTCGTCGATCGCGACCATGGCTTCATTATCTCCGGAACCGGCGACATCATCGAGCCCGATGACGGAATCCTCGCCATCGGGAGCGGCGGATCGTACGCGCTCGCCGCGGCGCGCGCGCTCGCCACGAATACCGACCTGCCGCCCGCCGAAATCGTCCGGCGCGCGCTGCACATCGCCGGCGAGATCTGTGTCTACACCAACACCAACATCACCGTGCTCGAGCCGCTGGGATAACCACGGCGACTAGATTGTCAGCCGAACGGGGCGCGTCGCGCTGCTCCGGAAAACCGTTTCATCACGAGCATGACGTCGCCACGCACGCAACAAGCAATCGCCCGGCTCGCCGATCTGACTCCGCGCCAGATCGTCGCCGAGCTGGATCGATACATCGTCGGGCAGGCTGCCGCGAAAAAGTCGGTCGCGATCGCGCTGCGCAACCGCTGGCGGCGGCAGCGCGCGCCCGAAGGCATCCGCCAGGAGATCGCGCCGAACAACATCATCCTCATCGGACCGACGGGGGTGGGGAAGACGGAGATCGCGCGGCGGCTCGCCAAGCTCGCCGGCGCGCCGTTCATCAAGGTCGAAGCATCGAAGTTCACCGAAGTCGGCTACGTGGGCCGCGACGTCGAATCGATGGTCCGCGATCTCGTGGAGAGCGCGATTGACATGGTCCGCACGGAGCGGGAGCACGAGGTGGATGATCTCGCAATCGAGCGCGTGACCGAGCGGTTGCTCGATCTGCTCCTGCCAACGCCGGTGGCGGTGCAGCCATCCACCTTCGTACCGAAGCCTGACGACGCGGGTGCCGCCGCGTCCGCGCCGGCCTCCGCATCGGATGGGATCTTCGTCGTCGCCCCCGGCGGCACGACGACCCACGAACGCTCGGCTGAACACGAGCGACACGCTCGCACCCGGGCAAAGCTCAAGCAGCTGCTGATCGACGGTCAGCTCGAACAGCGTGAAGTCGAGGTCGAGACGGCGCAGAACGCGCCGATGTTCGACATGATGGCGTCACCCGGCGCGCCCGAGGGGATGGAGAATTTCACCTCGATGCTGCAGGACATGATGCCGAAGCGCACGAAGAAGCGGACGGTGAAGGTGAGCGAGGCCCGGCGCATTCTGCTCGACCAGGAGTTCGACAAGCTGATCGACGCCGAGGACGTCACGGTCGACGCGCTCGAACGTGTCGAGACGTTAGGCATCATCTTCCTCGACGAGATCGACAAGATCGCTGGCGAGCGGGGAACCGCCGGCGGGCCCGATGTCTCGCGCGAGGGCGTGCAGCGCGACTTGCTGCCGATCGTCGAAGGGTCCAACGTGCAGACGAAGTACGGGATGGTGAAGACCGATCACGTCCTGTTCATCGCCGCCGGGGCGTTTCATGTCTCGAAGCCGAGCGACCTCATACCCGAGCTGCAGGGCCGATTCCCGATTCGTGTCGAGCTCAAGTCGCTGACCGAAGCGGATTTTGTTCGCATCATGACCGAGCCGGAAAACGCGCTGACCAAGCAGTACGCGGCGCTCGTCGAAGCCGAGGGTGCGGCGCTCACCTTCAGCACCGATGGGATTGCCGAGATCGCCCGCATCGCGGCGCTCGTCAACCAGCGAATGGAAAACATCGGCGCCCGTCGACTGCACACCGTCATGACTACGCTGCTCGAGGACGTGTTGTATGACCTGCCTGACGATGTGACGAAGTCCGTCGAAATCACCGGTGAACGGGTGCGCGACCGGCTGAAGGCCGTCGTCGAGGACGAGGATCTCCGGAGATATATCCTTTGAGCGCTGCGCGTTCACGCGCGGTTGCGACACGGCGATGCGAGACGGGAGAATGCCACGCGGGCCGGCGACTGCTGTCGCCGGCCCGCGTGTCCGTCTGTCCGTATCGCGCGCCCTTCGCGCTACTCGATGGTGAGAACCTTGAGTCCGGGCGCCAACGTCGCCGTCGCTGACACGTAGCCGATCGCGTTAGGGTTCCCCGCGACGAACACCATGACCTCAGCGTCGCTGCCGCGCTGCTGCGGCGGCACTGCGCGCCCGGAGAAGATCTGTGTCTGCCAGTAGCTCTGGACCGACTGCAGGTCGCGATGATGCACGTCGCGGCTGAACTGCTGCCGGATGTTGGTCGTCTCGGCCTGATCGACGACGACCACAGGCTTCTTGGTCCGCCAGACGGTGATTTTCTTCAGGAACATCTTCGAGAGCTCATCGCTCCTCACCGCACTGATCGGATTCGACTCGTGGGCGACGACGACAAAGCTGCCGCGCTGGGCCTCGACTCGCGACGCGCCAACAAGTAGCGCGAGGGCGGGGAGGAAACTCTTGAGGATTCGCATTGTCGTCTCCTCAGAAGCTCAGGTGGCCGGAGACGAGCAGTGCGTCGGTCGTCGTCATCAACTTGCCGCCGGTCGACAGCGCGCGGAGCCGCGTCGTCGGATCCGGGTGCGAGAAGCGATTTCCGTCGACGTGACTGTAGCTCGTCTTTAGCACGAAGTTCGGCGAGAACCAGTAGTTCAACCCGGCCGCCGTCTCCTTGTGGTCGAGCAGCGACGGGGCGAGCGCGATGTTCGTCGCCGAGACGTTTTCGAGGGTCGTGTAGTAGGTGCCGTACGTTCCGGCGACCTGCCAGTGATAGGTCAGGCGATATGCAGCTTCGCCGTACGCCCCCGTTGCCTTGAAGTTCGTCTCGTCGCTTTCCCGTGCGATCTCCGAGCGCAGCAGCCATGCATCATTCAGGTATTCCGCGTGCACGCCGGAGGTCGTCCGCCGCCAGTCTTTCGCCTGCCCGCGGCGCGTCAGCGGCCGGGTGCCGCTGTAGCTCGATCCGCCAAAGGAGAACCCATCAAGCGGCGTGCGGAAGACGAGACGTCCGCCGATCATGTCGCGGAACGTTCGCGAGCCGTTCAGATTCAGCGCTTTTCCGGTGCCGATCGTGTCCGTCCCCTGCACAAGCACCTGGAGCGGCGTATCCTCCTCGAGCGTCTCGAGACCGCCACCGTAGACGTCGTAGTCAATTCCCCACGAACGCTCGGCGAACAGCGCGCCCGTCAACCCAATCCCCGAGTACGACTTCCCGATCATTCCACCGGGGCCATAGATGCTCTGCGGTGCGGTCGCGAAGGGACGCAGCGTGCCGACATCGAAGATCTCGGTGTAGATGCCGAACGGCTGCTTCACGTTGCCGACGCGCAGCTTGATCTGGTCGGCGAACTTCCACTCGCCAAACACATAATCGAGACCCGATGCAGTCTGGTTCGAGTGGTGGCCCGAGTGCCAGAACGGTTGCGCGACGATCGTCAGGTTCTCGTTGAGCGGCGCGGTCACGTTCAGCGCGAACTCATTGTGGAAATAATCGCCGCGCGAGTGCGCGAAGAGGAAAAAATTCGTATTGCGATTGTCGGTCGTGCGGCCAAAACTCCAGCCGCCGTAGCCGTGGATCTGGATTTTCTCGAGCGATACTTCCTGTGCACCTGCGACATGTCCGGCGAACGCTGTCGCCGTCATCGCTGCCCACAGAAAGCCGACCCAACGTCGGGTAGTCATTCCATCATTCCTCGTCCTGGTGGTCACGCCCCAGCGGGCGAAGTGGGTGTTGTAGCATTCCCACTAGGACGGGTTACCAGACTGGTCTGTAACGAATCAACGTCCGGTTCGACGGGTGTTCGGACGCGCGCCTGACCGGGTGCCGCGCTTCCACCGACACGGTTACCTTGTCCGAGCGATTCCCGGCATCACTGCCCCTCCTCGACACCCGCCTGCTCATGGCCGAACGCCCGCACCGCGACTTCCTCGCGATCCCCGACTTCACCAAGAAAGAGCTCGAGGGATTGTTCGACCTCGGCGACCGGATGCGCACCGGCAAGTACGACAAGAAGCCACTCGCGGGGAAATCGCTGGCGATGATCTTCATGAAGTCATCGACGCGGACCCGCGTGTCGTTCGAGGTTGGAACATGGCAGCTGGGCGGGCACGCGCTCTTCCTTTCCCCACGCGACGTGCAGCTCGGCCGGGGCGAGCCGATCAAGGACACCGCTCGCGTTCTGTCGCGCTACGTGGATGGCATCATGATCCGCACCTTCGCACACGCCGAAGTCGTTGAGCTGGCCGAGTTCGCGACGGTGCCGATCATCAACGGGCTCACCGACCTGCTGCACCCCTGCCAGATCCTCGCCGACCTCCTCACCGTTAGGCAGCACCTCGGCGGATACGAGGGGAAGCAAATTGCCTGGATCGGCGACGGCAACAACATGGCGAACTCGTGGATCAATGCCGCCTATCGGCTCGGCTTCGACCTGACGCTCGCCTGCCCGGAGGGCTACGACCCCGACGGCGCGATTCTCGAGCGGGCGAAGAAGCAGGCCAAGGTCCGCGTCGTTCGTGATCCGAAGGAAGCCGTCGATGGTGCGCACGTCGTCAACACCGATGTCTGGGCGTCGATGGGCCAGGAAGAAGAGCAGAAGATCCGCGAGAAGGCCTTCACGGGCTTTCAGGTAGATGATGCGCTGATGAAGCGCGCCGACAAGAAAGCGATCTTTCTCCACTGTCTCCCCGCGCACCGCGGCGAAGAGGTCAGCGCGTCGGTAATCGAGGGCTCGCAGAGCCGAGTCTGGGATGAGGCCGAGAACCGGCTCCACATCCAGAAGGCGATCATGGCCGTGCTGCTCGGCGGGGAGAAGATCTGAGATGATGATACCTGCCGCTGGGCAGCTGGCGCCCGACTTTACCGCAACGACCGACGCGGATACCATCCTTCGCCTGGCCGACCTCCGCGGCCGGTGGGTCATCCTGTTCTTCTATCCGAAGGACGATACGGCCGGTTGAACGCTGGAGGCGACCGGGTTCCGGGACGCCCTCCCTCGGTTCGAGGGATCTGACGCAGCGGTAATCGGGGTCAGCCCCGACTCGGTCAAATCGCACTGCAACTTCAAGCAGAAGCACAGCCTGCCGTACCCGCTCGTCGCGGATACTGATCACGCGGTCGCCGAGGCGTACGGCGTCTGGCAGGAGAAGAGCATGTTCGGGCGGAAGTACTTCGGCATCGTCCGCACGACCTTCCTGATCGCCCCCGACGGTCGTATCGCGCGGGTCTTCGAAAAGGTCGACGCCGACGGGCATGCAGCCGAGGTTCTGGCCGAGCTTTTCGCCCTGCGCGGTTGAGCTGCTGAGGGCACGGGTCATGCGAAAGCGGTGAGCGCAGCCAGGTCGAATGCTGGCCTCACCGCTCTTCCTTTTTGCAGGAGTTCCAATGTCCCAGACCGCAGCCGAGAAGAATCGCGACGACGACGTGTCGACGCAGACGAAGCTCGATGATCTCTACAAGCTGATCGACGGCATCGAGGTCGCGATGCTCACCACCCGCCGGGCCGACGGACACCTCGTCTCCCGCGCGATGCAGACGCAGAAGCGCACGTCAGGCACCGACCTCTGGTTCGTCACCGGCTGGTACGCCGACAAGCTCGACGAGATCGCGCTCGATCCCCATGTCAGCGTCACCTATTACAAGGACCGCACGCGCGACTGGGTCTCGGTCTCCGGCAAGGCGATCATCACGCGCGACCGCGACCTTGTGCGCGGCCTCTACAAGCCCGACTGGAAAGCCTGGTTTCCCGATGAAGGCGGCGCGAACGACGGCAGCCCAGACGACCCGCGCATCACCCTCATCCTTGTCGAGGCGCACACGGTCACCTATTCGAAGACCGACCGCCCCGCTCCGATGGTGCTGTTCGAGATCGTGAAGGGCATGGTGACCGGCACGGCGCCGAAGATCGCCGACCTCCGCACCATCAGCGAGAAGGAACTGCGGTCGCAAGTGGCGAAGGAAGCGCCGTCCACCGAGGCACGGTAGTCCGAGAGCAGCTATTAGCCATTAGCGTTGAGCGACTGCGGACCAACGCCGCCGCTCGACGCTAGCGGCCAAGTGCTAATGGCTGTGTTTCGTCCTGCCATTCCGTCATATTGGTGAGACTCACTTCCACCACCGATGACGATGGCGACCGACGCGACCGCAACACTCAAGCGCACCTCACTCAACGCGATCCACGCCGCCCGCGGCGCGAAGCTCGTGCCCTTCGCCGGGTACGAGATGCCGGTGCAATATCCGACCGGAATCACGGAAGAGCATCGCGCCGTCCGCGAACGCGCCGGGCTGTTCGACGTCAGCCACATGGGCGAGTTCATCGTCCGCGGGCCGGGCGCTGTCGACTTCGTCAACTACGTCACGACGAACGACGTCGCCAAGCTCGCGGTCGGCCAGGTCCACTACTCGACCATCCTCAACGAGCGTGGGACGATCGAGGACGACTGCCTTGTCTATCGCTTCGCCGACCACCTCATGATGGTGGTCAACGCGTCGAACATCGCCAAGGACTTCGACCATATCTCGCGGTACAAGGCGAAGTTCGATTGCACGCTCGAGGACATCAGCGACGACATCGCTCTCCTCGCGCTCCAGGGGCCTAACGCGCAAGCGGTGCTCTCGCGCCACACTGGCATCGACCTCGACGCGATCAAGTACTACCATTTCACGGTCGGCACCGTCGGCGGCGTTCCCGACGTCATCGTCTCGCGCACCGGCTACACCGGCGAGGACGGATTCGAGCTGTACTTCGACACCGCCCGCGCGCCACATCTCTGGCGCGAGTTGCTCGCAAAGGACGACGTCACCCCGGCCGGACTTGGTTGCCGCGACTCCCTCCGGCTCGAGATGGGGATGGCGCTCTACGGCAACGACATCGACGACACCGTCACCCCGCTCGAGGCAAATCTCCAGTGGCTGGTGAAGCTCGCCAAGGGGGATTTCGTCGGGCGCGACGTGCTGGTCGCGCAGAAGGAGCGTGGCGTCGGCAAGAAGCTCGTCGGCTTCACCAGCAGCGAGCGCGCCTTTCCCCGCCACGGCTATCCGGTGTTCTACGAGAACGAAGCGAGTGGCGTGGTCACCAGCGGCACGCTCAGCCCATCGTTAGGCAGCCCGATCGGGATGTGCTACCTGCCGACGATTGGCTCCCGCGACGGCGCGATGCTCGAGGTCGAGATCCGCGGCAAGCGTGTCCCGGCAACGGTCGTCAAGACGCCGTTCTACAAGAACGCTACCCACCGCTAGCCCGCGTGGCTTCGCGAACCACAGCTTCCTCGACTACTTCCTCGGCGAGTGGGACGAGCGCGATGCGCGTGGCGATTCTCACCGTCTCCGACGCCGGGTCGCGCGGCGAACGCGAGGACACATCCGGTGACGAGATCGACCGGTGGGTCGCCGCACGGAACGCCACCCGTGCGGCGCGGACGATCGTCCCCGACGACAGCCTCGCCATCATCCGCGCCCTGACCGGCTGGTGCGATGGCGATGCGGCCGACGTGGTGCTCACCACCGGCGGCACCGGCCTCTCGCCGCGCGACATCACGCCGGAAGCGACGCGGGCGGTCATCGAACGTGAGGCACCGGGGATCGCCGAGCGCATCCGGCTCGTCTCGTTGAACAGCTTTCCCCGCGCCGCGCTCGGCCGCGGGATCGCCGGCGTCAGGCAGCAGACACTGATCGTGAACCTTCCGGGCTCACCGTCCGGGGTGCGTGATGCGCTCGCCGCACTGGACCCGATCATCGAGCACGCCTGCGACATCCTGCGCGGACGGGTGACCGAGCACCGCGGCGAACCAGCAGCGTTAGGCAGCAAGGCGAGGCCGCGATGAAGGTCGCCATCACGCTCACTGACCTCGAGCCCGCCGCGCGGCTGAACGGGGTGCTCACCAAGGCCGGCATCGAGACGGTGCTGGTGCCCCCAGTCGACGACCTGCCGTCGGTGATCGCCCGCGAAAAGCCTGACCTCATCATCATGAGCGGCGGACTGGTCGACCCGACCAACGTCCGCGTCGCCCGTCAGCAGATCTGGGACGGATGTCCGGTGGTCGGACTCGCCGACGTCGACGACGCGGTCGTCCACGAGCGGCTGCGCGCCGCCGGGTTCGTCGACATTTTCGCGAAGCCGATCGACGTTGACGACGTCGTCGACACCGTGAGGCGCATCCTTGATCGGCGTCGGTTGCAGCAGGTGACCGGCTTGATTGGTGAATCGCCGCAGATGCGCGAGGTGCTGGTCCGCATCCAGCAGATGGCGCCGGTGTCGAGCACACTGTTGATCGAGGGGGAGAGCGGTACCGGCAAGGAACTGGTCGCCCGTGCGCTGCATCAGCTGAGCGGCCGCAGCGCCGGACCATTCATCGCAGTGAACGTCGGCGCGCTCACCGAGACACTGCTCGAGAGTGAGCTGTTCGGCCACGAGAAGGGCGCGTTCACCGGCGCCGCCGAGCGACGGTTAGGCAGGTTCGAGCTGGCCGACGGGGGGACGCTCTTCCTCGACGAGATCGGGGAGATCCCGAACTCGACGCAGGTGAAGCTCCTCCGCGTGCTCGAGGAGCGCGAAGTGACGCGCGTCGGCGGCTCGCAGGCGATCCCGATCAACGTGCGCGTCGTCGCTGCGACCAACCGCTCGCTGCGCGACCACGTCACCGAGGGAGATTTTCGCGCCGACCTGTACTACCGCCTCAACGTCCTGCACATCTACTTGCCGCCGCTGCGTGAGCGGCGGGAGGACATCCCGATCCTCGTCCGGCGGTTCGTCCGCGAATTCAGCGCGCGTCACGAGCGGACGTTTCACGGGATCAGCGCCGACGCGGTGCAGCAGCTCGTGGAGTATCCATGGCCTGGCAACGTCCGCGAGCTGCGCAACCTGGTCGAGAGCATGGTGGTGCTCGCGCCGGCGCGCGAGCTCCGCGGCGACGACCTGCCCCGCGAGCTGCGGGAGGGAGGCGCGGGGGGCCGGCTGCTTCCCGTGCACGTTGGCCAGGTCGTGCGCGCGCCGACCGGTGTCGGCGGCGCCGAGGTCGAATTCATCCTGCGCAGCCTCGTCGAGCTGAAGCTGCAGGTCGAGGAGCTGCGCCGTCGGGTGAACGACGGTCGCGGCGGCTGGATCGGGGAAGTCTCGGCGCCGCTCGTCTCGGGCGGCGCGGTACAGGGAGAGTCGGCGCGGCTCCGTGCCGGGGCCGCGGCGGGGCAAATGATGCGCGGTATCGAGCCGCGTGAGGAGGTTCCGGCCAACGTGGTGACGATCCTCCCCGGGACGACGATGGCCGAGATCGAGCAGCGGGCGATCACCGCTGCGCTGCGGCACACGCGCGGCAACCGAAGAAAGGCCGCAGAGATGTTGGGGATCGGCGAGCGGACCTTGTACCGGAAGCTCAAGGAGCAGCCCACAGCGGAGGAATTGGCTGAGGAGCCGGGCGGCGATACGGTGTGATCCGTTACACGTCGGCCGTGCGTGGAAGGTCGCACTTCGATTGAAATCGCTTGCCAATTGGTAATGTGGGTCTCATATTGGCGCGCCTCCCATAGGCGGTCGACGCCGGCCGAAGTTGAATTCCGCAGGGCGCGCCACACTCGCGATTGATCGCGCAGAGTGGGGAGGATCACACCACATGACTGCAGCTTTGCACTCACCGATGCCACACCCGCACGGGGGCTCGCCGATCGCCGGCAGCGTGCTTCCCATCAAGCGCGCAGAGGAACTCCTGGCCACACTCCCGGGGGTCATTGCCGCCCGGATCGTGGCGAGCGACAGCGGGGCAGTGGACGAGATTCACGTATTGACGTCAGCCGACGTCACGCCGAAGCAGACCGTGCGCAACATCGAGAGCGCGCTCATCGCGCACCTCGGGATGCGGGTCGATCACCGGAAGATCTCGGTGGCGACGACGGTGGAGCCGGAGAAGCCGCGCGCGCCGATCGTAACGCCGCGGAGCATGGAGGCAGTGGCTGGTCCAGTCGCGGACCTGCTGGCGGACGAGGGCCGGCGGCGGCTGTATTTCGAGGATGTAGAAGTGCGGCGGTCGCGCTCGCGCGGGGTCGCCTGTCGTGTGACGCTTCGAAAGGGTGAGAAGTCCTTCATCGGGGAATCAGAGGGGTTGGAGAACGAGCGCTCGCGGTTGGAGCTGGCGGCTCGTGCGACACTCGCTGCGATTCACCAGGCCGAAGGGGACGAGCGGGTGCTCGCCCTCGACGGTTGCAAGACCATCGAGGCGTTCGACCGAGAGTTCGTGTTCGTCGGTGTAACGGCGCGGGTGAGTCGGGAGACGGCGTTGCTGACGGGGAGCTGCGAGATCCGCGACAGTGCGGAGACGGCAGCGAGCCTGGCGGTGCTGGATGCGACGAACCGCTGGATCGCGCACATGCGCTGACGCTATACGAACGCCATTGGCGTCTCTGCCTGACGGCGGAGAAGGGCAGTGCAGCAGATCGGGCGGTCGTCTCGCGTATTCGATTGCGATGCAGGAATCGATACGTCCTCGTGAAGTTCCTACCGCGTGCCGCGTGCAGTGAAAGCCGCCGCTCGCTACAACATTCACGACCGCCTAACGATTGGAGAGAAGGATCCCCGCCCCGGGGCTAGTTGCAGTCAGAAGTTCAGCGGAGTTGAGTGAGCAGGTTCAACGAAGCAAGTAGTTGAGCGGAGCCTACCCGAGAGCATGTTCTGGATAGCGATCCAGGCATGACTGATGGAAAGGGGGGTGACGCAAAATGTTGATGGACATCGTTTCGTTTTGCATGGGTGCTTGGATCACGTGGGTGTGAGTTGATCCAATGATTGGCTAGCACGGGGCGCGGGGTTCTCCAGTTCGAGAATGATCAGTCGAATCAAAGTCTACGTCGCTGCGGTCGTGGTCGCCGCGCTCAGTTTTGGGGCGGGGCTTTTTGTATTGTATCATGATCGCCCCGAACGCTGGTTGGTAGCTGTCATTTGCATGGCTGGGTGGGGGTTGGTTGCGCAGCTACTAAGCCACCGCATCGCGGGCGATTCCGCGGGAAGCATTGCGTCGATCCCCTATTTAGCCGGGGCTTTTCTAGTCGCTGGCTGGGAAATGGTCGGCGCCATATGTGCCGCAGAGCTAATAGTTGCGTGCGTCCATCGGCGCGCACCAATCAAAGCTACGTTTAACATCGCCCAATCCGCTCTCGGTTTCGCGTTGGCCATCTTGGCTTACAGAGCGCTTGGTGGAACTCCATTACTTACGGGAGGCGAGTTTCATCCATTTGCTTTCTGCGCCGGGGTCTTTGTCGCGTTCGCGACGAACACGATAGCGGTTAGCGGAGTACTTGCAATCACTGCCAACAGGAGCCTAACGACGGTTTGGCGCGCAAGTACCCGAGGCTCGCTCTTCTATGACGTTTTGTCAGCGCCTCTGCCATACCTCTTCGCCCAACTCTTCATCGCGAAAGGAGTCTTAGGTGCACTGATGCTCGCGGTTCCGTTGCTCGCGGTCCGTCAGATCTTCGTTACAGCTTGGAAACTAGAACAGGCAACACAGGATCTGCTTCAGCTCATGGTAAAGGCAATCGAAGCTCGGGATCCTTATACGTCAGGACATTCTCACCGCGTGCAGGAATACGCGATGATCATTGGCACCGCCGTCGGACTATCCAACCGCGCTGTTGAACGATTGGGCAAGGCAGCATTGCTGCACGACGTAGGCAAAATCCATGAAATGTACGCACCAATTCTCCGCAAGCCAGATAAACTTACCGCGGAGGAGTGGTCTATCATGAAGACGCATCCGGTGAAGAGTGCAGAGCTGGTCGGTGCTGTGTCGCACCTTCGTGACATAGTCCCCGCGATACGTCACCATCATGAGAATTGGGACGGTACGGGATATCCCGACGCGGTTCGCAGCGAGTCGATTCCGCGATTCTCACGGCTTATAGCTATTGCTGACACCATCGATGCGATGACGACTACACGACCTTATCGGTCGGCGCGGTCGCTTGAACAAGTTCGAGCGGAACTAACAGCGATGTCCGGACTTCAGTTCGATCCAGAAATCTGCAAAACGGTTCTTGAGGGCCCCGTATTTGCAACACTGAGCGCCGCGGTCGCGGCCAATGGAGCGACCGGTGAGGCCGGGGTGCCACCGGTTCTACAATCAGCTTAGTTCGCGACAGGCATTACCACGACGTGCTGCGTCGAATCTCATGGTAGCCAAGTGCGCCACGGTGCAAGCGCCGTGATCGGCTGGGAACCGCGGATACCACGTCGCGTCTAGCCGGCATCCGGTATTTGCCTAACGTTCATGTGGGGTTTGGGGACTTCGTTGCGGGAGCAATTCTAGGGCGCCCCGCAAGGAACGAGAGCAGTATTGGATGGCGCGAGGCCCAGCGCTCGCGGCGCGTTTCATTCGCGTACGTACGTACGACGAGACTCGCCTCAGCTGGTTGATTCCGCTGATGCAGACCGACCGCAATGCCGAGCGTGGCTCCTTCTTGCCCCGGCCGAGATCGAAGTCGGTCATTCAAGGCGATCAGTTCTGAAAGGTCTTCCTCGTAACAGAGTTTACCGCGCATCGCAGCGGCGAATACGCCGACGGCGAGCTGGCCGCAGCGTCCGTGTAGGCTGAGGTTGCCGCCACCGACCAGAGCGATTTGTGAAAGCGCGAGCGAGTCATCCCCGATCATGAGCGCCACTGACGCAACGCTGAGGCGCATCTGTGGGGCAGCCGCAGGCGGACGCTGCTTAAGCAATTCTAAGAGGCGATCCGCCGTTTCCGCGGCAGCCAAGTAGTTCGCTTGATCCGCAGTGTCAAGCATGATCTGGTGCAGCGCCTGCGCTTCGTCGGACGGGTGTAGACCTTTCTGCGCAAGCCTGAGCGCCTCCTGCATCCGCTCATAAACAATGTCAAAATTGCCGGCTAACCTGTGAGGGTGCGTGGAGATGCGGACCGCCTGCGAGAGGCGATTGAGCGACGTTCGACGAAACAGCGTCAAGTATTCGTCACCGATCTCGATGGCCTTCGACGGATCACCAAACTCGTACTCGTATACCAGCCGGGTCCGAAGCGCAGGGAGTCGTTCTATCTCTGTCTGAGGTACAACGCGTGATGCTGCCGCGATGACATTGCGCGCGGCATCTGCATCCGACTCCGCATAAGCCGCGTTCATCGCAACCGAAGCTGCCGCCAAACGGTGCGCGTAAGGAGCTGCTTCAGATTCAATACACGACAACGCGTGATTCATCACTCCGTCGACGCGTCGGCGATCCAAGCAAGCCTGCAGAAACCCGATTTCGTTTGCCGAATGTACCCGCGCTCCGTTGCCCGCTTGTTTCACCTCGATCTGCATCGCCCAGGCGCAATTCTCTCGCAGCTCTTCCCCTAACCCCCCCGTCTCCAAATACCCCCGCCGCTCGTTCAGCACGCGCAAACGATCCTCATCTGTCGTGCACAACGTCAG
>JANMBU010000045.1:0-13492 GCA_031360575.1 Gemmatimonadaceae bacterium | reverse complement strand
AGCATCGTGCTCGCCACGGCACTCGACGCCCGTGGCTGCAATTTCATCGATGTCTCCAGCGGCGGCGCCAGCCCGTTGCAAAAGATCAGCATTGGACCGGGCTATCAGGTTCCGTTTGCCGAAGCCATCAAAAAAGTTGTGTCGATGCCGGTCATCGCTATTGGGTTGATCACGGATCCGCATCAGGCGGAGGCGATTGTTGCCGACGGGCGGGCGGACGCCGTCGGGCTCGCCCGGGGCATGTTGTACGATCCGCGCTGGCCCTGGCACGCCGCGGCCGAACTCGGTGCGACGGTCGAGGCGCCGCCGCAGTACTGGCGCTCGCAGCCGCGCGACCAGAAGGCGCTGTTTGGAAATGCTGCTGCGGTGATTCGTTGATCGGCTGCGGGGGCATGGTACGATCGTAATGATCGGGTGTGGTGCATCGGCGCCGGCGATGGTACTGTAGTGCCATGTCAACCACCCCTCGTGAGTCGGTTCCGTTCGAGCTTGCACCCGTCGATGGAGTGTCGACACGCGCCCGCTTGATCGGCCGGATCCTCAGCGGGATCGCCGTGCTCTTTCTCGCCGTCGACCTGACCGTGAAGCTGGTCGGAGTGAAGGCCGCAGTCGACGGCACCGTGCAACTCGGGTGGCAGCCCCACCACCTGCCGATCCTCGGGCTGATCCAGCTCGGGTGCCTGGTGCTCTACCTGATCCCCCGCACCGCACCGTTAGGCGCGGTGCTCTGGACTGGCTATTTCGGCGGCGCGGTCGCGACGCACTTGCGTCTCGACAATCCGCTGTTCACGCACATTCTCTCGCCGACCTATGTCGCGGCGTTTCTCTGGGTGGGACTGTACCTGCGCGATCCGCGGGTTCGCGGACTGCTCCGGCCGGCGCGCTGAGCACGACGTTCGCGTCAGCGGGGGAGCGGCAGCACGGGACCTCGCTCGTGGCGAATGAATGCTTCGGCCACCTCGCAGCCATGCTCCATCCCGCGGAAGCGACTCATCCGCTCATGCACCGGGTACCACTCCGCCGGTAACTGGCTCGCGTGCGCGAAGCAGGCATCGCGCTTCCGCGCGGCGACAGCGCTGATGTCGACGTAGTCGGTCGGATGGAAATTCTGCGTCTGATCGCCCGAAAGCACTTCGAAGTAACCGAGAGCCGCCGTTCTCCCCGTGCGAAGCCATGCGTCGTAGACGAGGAGCGAGACAGCGCGATGGTCGCGGTGTGTGTCGACCGGCCAGTGGGTGAGCACCACGTCCGGCTGTTCGCGCACCAGCAGCTCCGACATGGCGGCGTACGCAGTGTTATCGACATGCGAATCGCCATCGATCTGGCCGCCGAAGCTGGCCCTCGCGCCGAGGATGGCGCACGCGCGCTCCGCCTCGGCGGTACGGATTCTCGCCGCGGCGGACTGCGGTGTTCCCGGAATTCCTGCCTCGCCCCGCGTCAGGTACAGGGCGGTGACTGCGTGCCCCTCGTTCACGTAGCGGGCAATGGTGCCGCCGCAGCCACTCTCCGGGTCATCAGGATGTGCCCCGGCGACCAGCACCTTGAGCTTCCGCGCTCGACGAGCGAGCTCGCCGGCGATACTGCCTAACGGTACGACGCCAAAGGCGGCAACCCCGATCGGGGCGGTGAGGAGTCGCAGAGCTTCACGCCGGGTGACTGTGGTCATCGAAAGAGGTCGGAAGGCGACGAATTTTGTTTTCTGGCCGGACACGAGCATGGTCGTTCGGCCGGGGCCGGGCAACCCCGGGGGTGGGCGTTCTCCCGCTCTCGCGCGTCGCGGTTGTCCAGTTCCTATCATCGGCACCGGCGCTAGCTTGCGTGGTCGTGTAACTGCAGTTGAACGACCGAGAACCTGATTGGTAATGCGACTACAGCCACTGCACGCCCCGACTCGATACATGATGCCAGCATCTCTTCAGCGCTTTGCGCTCGCAGCGAGCGCGGCCTGCCTCGCCACTACGATTACCACCTCCCGTGCCGCCGCACAGGGCACCGACTCCACCGCGCGTCGCGACACAGCTGCTGCCCACCGCCTCGAGGCTGTCGTCGTGACCGCCGAGCGCCGGAGCGCGCCCCTCGCGTCGACCGCGGCGGCGGTCACCCGCCTCTCGGCCGACGATCTGCGGCGCCTGCCAGTGTCGGCGGTCGCCGGCGCACTCGAGTTCGTGCCGGGAATGGTCGTCCTCCACTCGGACGCCCTTGGCGATGCGCCGCGGCTCGCCATCCGCGGCTTCTATGGCGGAGGCGAGACGGAGTACGTGACTGTGCTGCTCGATGGCGTCCCGCTCACCGGGCTGGCCACCGGACAGGTGAACTGGGACCTCGTCCCACTCGCCGCGCTCGATGCAATCGAGATCGTTCGCGGCGGAGCATCCGCGGCGTATGGCGACGCGGCCATCGGCGGCGTGGTGAACCTGATCACGCGCCGCGCGCCGGGACAGCGGGCCCACGAGGCATGGCGCGTCGAGGGTGGTGCGCTCGGCACCCGGCGCGCTGATGTCGCGTTAGGCGGTGACTTCGGACGCCGCGCGGCCTCGGCGTTCGGCAACGTCCGGCAGTCGGATGGCTATCGCGCGCACGAACGTCGTCGTTCCGGAACCGTCGGCGGCTCGATCGAGCTGCTGCACGCTGAGCGGGGATCGCTCGCCCTGTCGGCGCTCGAGCACCAGCGGCGCTTCGACGATCCGGGCCCCCTCACTGAGGCCGAGCTGTCGGCGTCGCGAACGGCGGCATCGCCACTGTTCCGCTTCGACAACACGGAGGAGCGCGTTCACCGCCTGACGCTCGACGGCTCGGCGCGCATGCGGTCAGCTTCGCGCGTGAGCGGATACCTGACCGGCGAGCGCACGACCAGCGATGCACTGCGCACGCTGCCCCTCTCGGCCAAATTCGCGGATGCGCAGGCGCGCGCGCTTGGAATCTCGCGGCTCATCGCATCGATCCAGCTCGAGACATCGGGCACGCTCGCCGGCGTCGCCAACCGTCTGGTGCTTGGCGCCGACATGTCGCTCGGACGGCTCGTGAGCACCTATCAGCCCGTGGTTATCGGGGACTCGGCCGCGTTCGCCCGCTCGAGCGGCACGAGGCGTGACGTCACCGCTCGCGGCCGCGGCCGGCGTGAGGGCTTCGCGGCGTTCGCGAATTGGGAAGCGTCGCCTAACGATGCACTGCGCCTGACACTGGGCGGCCGCGTCGATCGCATCGCTGACCGTTTCGCACCGCTCGCGCCGAGCAAGGGACAGGGGTTCCATTCGGACCGCGTGGCAGTGAGTCCGCGCGCCGGTGTGAACCTGCGCTGGACGGACGGGCCGCGGCAGAGTGGCCATGTGTACCTGACGGCCGGCCGCTCCTTCAAGGCGCCGACGATCGATCAGCTCTTCGACCAGCGCGCGACCCCGGTCCCCTTCCCGCCCTTCAAGATCACGACCTCCAACCCCGGGCTCGTCCCGCAGTACGGTACCAGCATCGAGGCGGGACTCTACCATCGGGCCGCGCTGGTTCCGGAGCGGCTGCAGGCGCGACTCGCCGCGTCCGTCTACCAGATCGAAATGCGCGACGAGCTGGACTTCGATCTCCAGCAGTTCAAGTACGTGAACATCGGCCGCAGCCGGCACCGCGGGGTCGAGACCGGGCTCACCCTCGAGGCGCCGCGGGCGACCAGGGCGTTCGTCAACTACACCCGGCAGAACGCGACGTCGCGCTTCGGCGAGAATACCGGGCGCCAGCTGAAGGCGATTCCGCGCGATGTTGTCACGTTAGGCCTGACGCACACGCCGGCGCATGGACTCGGCCTCGCGCTGACGTCGACGTCGATGCGTCACACCTGGCTCGACGACGCGAACACCCGCGCCCTCGCGCCGTCGACGCGACTCGACGCCCGCGCGTCGTATCCACTGGCCGGAGTCCGGTTCACGGTCGATGTCCGCAACCTGCTCGACCGCGCTTACAGCACCACCGGCTATCCCGATCCCGCGGGGGGCGGGACGCTGCTGCTTTACCCGGCCGCAGGCCGCGTGGTGACCGTCGGACTCGAGTCGCGGCTCTGATCGGCGCGCGCCCGGCGCGCCAGTTCGACCGCTGTCCAGAACAGCAGCGCCGCGATGACGGGATGCAGCGCGGCGAGGCCGACGCGGCCGAGTGAGCTCTGCCCGCCGGCGGTGGCGTAGGCGAGGAAGAGCAGCACCACCGTGAGCCAGGCGAGCATCTTCGCCGGCCGCGTTGCGCGCGCGACATATGCCAGCACGACGGCGAGTGGCGAGAGCCACTCGAAAGTGTGGACGAATGCGCGGTGCCGCTGCCACCAGTCCGGACCGACGAACACCGCGCGCCCGGCGAGGAAGATCTGCGCAAGCACTGTCGCCGCGAGCAGCCATCCGACGACGGCGAGCGCCTGTCGTGCGATGGCAACGGTTCTCGTCAACGCCTGCCCTATCCCTTCTCGCCGACCTTGAACAGCAGCAGCTCGGGCATCGTCCATGGAGTCGTGCGCCCCGCGTGCGCAGCTCTCGCCTGCGCCACGGTTGCTGCGGTGATCGGAAGCGACTGATTCCCGAAGCTCGACCGGATGTACGTCGCGACCGCGGCGATCTCGGCGTCGCTCAGTGTCGGTCCCCACGCCGGCATCGCGCCGTTGAATGGCTGACCCTGCACTTCGACGTCGCCGACGAGCCCGTGAAGGATGATGCGGACCAGTCGCGACTCGGTGCCGTTCACCCACTCGCTGCCGGCGAGCGGCGGGTAGACGTTGGTGCCTTCGCCCTGTGCCTGGTGGCAGGCGGCGCAGGTGGACGAAAAGATCTGCGCGCCGGTGCGCGCCGGTTTTGCGGCCGGCGCCGGTGCACCGGCGTGCGCGGTCGCCTGTGCCCGCGCGCTGCCGTTAGGGAGCAGGGCCGCAGCGATGGCGACCGCCGTTATGATCGTACCGGCCCGCCGGCTCATGCTCCGCACTGTCATCGTTCCCTGCTGGTTCATCCCTGAAGAATCTTGCGCACCGCTTCGAGGCTCGTCCGCGCGGCAGCGATCGAGTCGCCACTGTCGGGCGCCGTGTCCTGCTCGACGAAGAAATGGTCGAGTCCAGCGATACCCGCGCGCGCGAAGATCGGTCCGTAGTCGATTTCCCCCTGCCCGACCGGGACGATGTGCGCAGCTCGCATCCGCGCCAGCTGGTCGTTCCCGTTCTTGTTCACCTCGGCCAGGGCCGCCATGTCCTTCACGTGCCAGAGCGGGTAGCGCCCGGGATGCGCCGCGAACAGCGACAGCGCGTTCTGGCCGGCAACCGTTGCCCAGCCGATGTCGAGCTCCAGCACGACGAGCGACGGGTCGAGCTCGGCGAGCATCACGTCATGCGGCGTGCGACCGTCGGGGAGGAGCGCGAATTCCATCGTGTGGTTGTGGACGAGCACCTTGATCCCGTAGGGCTTCGCGGCGCGACCGACCTGGTTGTAGACCGCGATCTCGTTCTGCACCGAGGCGAGCGTCGCTGGCGGCGGGGGCCACGCGTTAGGCGCGCCGGCCGGCCGCGGGACGGCCGCGGCGGCGTACCGGTGGCCCATCGCCTGGTAGCTGGCAAGCTGCCGCTCGAGCTCTGCGCCGGGCATGAGCCCCACGTGCGTGCTCGGCGCCCGCAGGCCGACGCGGTCGAGGATCGCCCGCACTTCCGCGGGCGTCTTGTTCCCGTACCCGACGAACTCGACCTCGCGATACCCGATCTCGGCGACGCGGGCGAGCGTCCCCTCGAAGTCGGTGGTCATGCGGTCGCGAACTGTCCACAGTTGCAGCCCTGCATTGTCGATCGACGGGTGCATCATCGTTGCGCTCGCAGCAGCCGACGCGGCGGCGGCGGCCGAGCGCCCGCAGGCGCCGAGCACCAGCGCGCCAGCGCCTAACGCGGCGGCGTCCTTCAGGAATTCGCGACGGGTCTTCGCCATCTCACTTCCCTCCGTTGGTGCCGTGCATCTTGAGCTGCTCGGCGTACTGGGTGTCGACGCGCATGATCCGGATCGCCTGCACGAGGCTCGCCGCGGAGGTCGGGGCCGACCACGCCGCATCGAGCACCGGCTTCACGAAGTTGCTCACGAACTCGGGCGTGTAGCGCGGGTTGCGCACCGACTGCACGAGCACCGCGTAGCCAAGTACACGCTGCGCCGGGTCTTCGCTGTGCGCGAGTGCGGAGAACTTCTCGAGTTGCCAGGTGCGCTCCCGCGCCCCGACGAAACGTCGCCAAGCCAGTTCGACCGGGTTCGTCATCACCGGCGTCGGCGGGGCCATTGTCGACGTCGCGGCGGGTGCGGCGGCGGGGGGCGTCCCGGATGCGGGCACGGGCGGTGTCGTCGCTGCCGCCACAGTTGGCGTTGCCGCCATCGGCGGCGGTGTTGGCGGGTTCACCCGGGCGAAGATCGTCGTCGCGGCGGCCAGCCCCTGCTCGCCCGAGATGCGCCCCACCGCGGCGAGCACCTGCCCGCGTGTCTCGGCCGTCAGCGTCGTGTCGCTGACGATCCGCGTCACCAATGGCGCCAGATCCAACGAGATCCCGTTTTCGCCGGCCAGCAGCAGCGCCACGGCGTTGTGCATCGCTGCACTGCTCGCATCCAGCCGCGCCAGCAGCGCGGTCGCCGACCCGGGAACGCCGGAGTGTCCAACGAGCCCGTTCACCAGCTCCGTCCGCGTCGCGCCCGCGGCCGACGCGAGCAGTGCTTTTGCGCCTAACGGCAGGACGCGGTTGCGCGCGAAGTCATCGACCATCGTGTCGAACTCGGCGCCACGCGCGGCGAGCAACAGATCGCGGAGCACCGGCTGGATCATGCCGCTCCCCGCCCACTCTGTCGGCAGGTAGTACGGTCCGATGATCGACGGCTGGGTGCCCCACCAGTCGCCGTTCCACGGCGCCTCGTCGTTGGCGAGCCGCGCGAGGGTGAGCACAAGCTCGTGCCGTACCCCGGCGTCGGTCGCGCTGCCTAACGCTCTGGTCAGCGCGCTGACGGTCATCGTATCGTGCATCAACTGCAACGCCTGTCGCGCGTGCGAGCGGGCGGGCACGGGACCGCTCGTCAGCGCGACGAGCGCTACCTCGCGGGTGCCCAGCGTCCCGAGTGCGCGCCCGGCGAGATGGGCCACGACGGCGTCCGAGTCGGCGAGCAGTGGCGCAATATCGCTCGCCCGGTCGCCGGCGCCGAGCCGGACGAGGCCGGCGATCGCCTGCACCCGCACCGCGGGATCGGCGTCGGCCAGCGCGTGCACGAAGAGGGCGACTGGCGCGCGCTTGCGCAGCTGCGGCGATTCTGAGATCGCCTTGAGCGCCACCGCCCGGAGTGCCGTGTCGCCGGCGGCCCGCTGCAGCGCTGGCAGCGCGCGCGTCCCGCCGAGCAGTGCGAGGGTGAACAGCGATGCCGCGCGTGCTTCGGCCGGCCATTTGGTGTCGGCGACCTGTCGCTCGAGTCCGCGCAGCGTCGTCGCCTTCGCGCCGCGGCGAACGATCTCCTGTTGCGCCTCGAGCCGCTGCGTCGCGTTAGGCGCGCCGAGTGCGGCGAGGAGCCGCGCCTCGCCCAGCTTCGGCGCGTTGAGCGGCGCACTCGATGGGCGCCCCAGGTAGCCGACTCGCAAAATCGCGCCGACCGTGTCCCCCGCGTAGTTGAACATCCCGCCGACGAGGCTCGCGACGTACATGTGCGACCGGTCGTCGATCGCCATGTCGACCACCCGCGGTGCACTGACGAAGTCCGTCTGGTCCACCGTGAAGGAGGCCCCCTTTGGCGTCAGCTTGTGGCGGAAGATCTTGTTCATCGTCCAGTCGCCGGTGTAGAGCGCGTTGTTCCACTCGTCGGGGAACCCCGGGTCCTGCAGCCAGAGCGCACCGGTGCCGGCGCCGGGACCGTAGTCGAACATCGACGGCATGTGCTCGTCGGCGAAGTTCTTGAACAGCGACGGATAACCCATCTCGGCGTTAGGCGCGAGGTAGTGCAGGCGCGTATCCCAGCCGAGTCCGTCGTTGGTGTTGTCGCGCGAGTAGACGCGGCCGAAGGGATCGACGCCGATGTCATAGATGTTGCGCGTCCCCACCGCGTAGCTCTCGAGGCCGGTGCCATCGAGGCGGACGCGGACCACCGAGCCGCCGCGGCGGGTGATCGTCCGCCCGTCCTTCCCCTTCGCGTTGAGGTATCCGTAGTCGCCGACCGCGACGTAGATCCAGCCGTCGATGCCTAACGTGATGTTGTTCGTCGAGTGGTCGGACGAGCGCACGTCGAGACCGAAGCCGAGGTTGCGGACGAGTGTGTCAGCGCGGTCGGCGACGCCGTCGCCGTTGAGGTCGCGAAAGGCGACCAGCTCCGGCACCTGGAGGACGTACACGGTGTTCCCGGCGACCGCGATCCCGCGCGGACTGTCCACCTTGGCGAAGACCGAGTAGTGGTCGGCCCGCCCATCACCGTCGCGATCGACCAGACGGATGATGCGGCCGCGTCCCTTCACCGCACCCTGCGCGAGATTGAGGTCGGTGCCCATGTACACCGAGCCGTCCGGAGCCGGCGCGACGACTGTCGGATACATCGCCACCGGCGGGCCGGCGAACATCGTCACCGCGAACCCTTCCGGCACGGTTACCTGCGCGAGGACGTTGTTGTCGCGTCCCGTGTCGCGCGGAATCGCTCCCTTCGCTGCGAGAACGGGCCCAACGTCGAACTTCGGAGCCGGTCCGGGCTTGGCGCCGGGGTCCTGCGCGGCGGCTGAAGTCGTGAGGAAGGGTGCCGCGAGCAGAGAGGCGGCGAGCAGGGTGCGCACGCGCAGTGCGTGATTTCGCATGGGCTTCATCGAAAGACTTGGGCTGGCTTCGGTAGTGGCGGGCGCGTCAGCACCGCGGCGACCTGGCGCGATCGTTCCGGAACATACCACCGAGAACGCGCGGTAGGACGGGTTGCCACCGGCGGGACAAAGGTTGCGCGGGGGCGAGCGAGCCGGCAAGCTCATGGCGCGCCGCGGCGTGCAACCGACCGGCGATGACACTCTCGATTGGAGAACCAGATGCGGCTACACCCGTCGCCCGACCGTTCGCTCTCCCTCTCCGGCGTTGTGCCTTCTCGCCTCCGCCTGCTCGCGGCCATCGTCGCGCCGATCGCCATCGCGTCGGGGTGCGCGCGCTCGCCGTCGGCCAGCGCCGGCACGAGTGCTTCCGTCGCAATGCCAGCCGCTGACGCCATGCACACGATCCGCTACCAGGGCGACTATCACGCACCGTTAGGCGTGCAGCTCTGGAGCTTTCGCGAGGCGGCCAAGAAAGATCCGGTCGCGATGATGCACATGGTCCGGCGGATGGGGCTGACCCACGTCGAGACGGCGGGCCTCTACGGAATGTCCGCCGAGCGCTTCGCCAGCGAGTTGTCGAACGCCGGGCTGAAGGCGACGTCGATGCACGTCGGCTACGACGACCTGAAGAAGGATCCGGCCACCGTGATCGCGAACGCGAAGGCGCTTGGCGTGAAATACGTCGGCATCGCCTGGTACCCGCACGACGGAAAGGTCGGCTTCACCGAGACTGACGCGCACCACGCGATCATGGACTTCAACCAGTTCGGCCGGACGCTGAAGGATGCGGGACTGTCGTTCTTCTATCACAATCACGGCTACGAGCCGGTTGCCTTCGGCGACGCGACCCTGTTCGACCTCATCATCCGCGAGACCGACCCGGCGCTCGTCCACTTCGAGATGGACGTGCTCTGGACCTGGCTGCCCGGGGTCGATCCGGTCGCATTGATCCGGAAGTATCCCGGTCGCTTCCGGCTGATGCACATCAAGGACATGAAGCCCGGCATTCCCCGCGGCTCACTCTCCGGCGGGTTACCCGACGATCAGCAGGCGGCGATCGGTGCCGGCCAGGTACCATGGTCCGACGTCATGGCCGCCGCCGAGCACGACGGCTTCGAGGAGTACTACCTCGAGGACGAGACGCCGGACCCGGTGCACAACGTGCCGGCCAGCATCTCGTTTCTCGAGCAGCTGCGCTACCCGCGTTAGGCAGCAGGCTACGGTCGTCCCCCAGGCTGCTTGTCGAGCTCACGCAGGACTTCGCCGAGCTTCCGCATCTCGTCGCCATAGGTCGTCCAGTCGTCAGCCCGCTGCGCGGCGCGCGCACGGTCGTAGTGATCGCGCGCGCGCTGGCTCAGCGACCCCGTGGCGGTGGGCGAGGCGGTAGCCGTCGCATCGGGTGCCGCCGCCGGAGTTGCCACGCGCGGAGCAGCGCTCCCCGGCTGATCGTACAACCCCGCCAGCGCGGCGTCGAGTGACTCGCCCATCGAGACGCGCCCCTCGTGCACAGCCACCACTCGCTTCAGTTCCGGAATTCGCCCACCCTCGGCGCGCAGGTAGAGCGGCTGCACATAGATGAGCGATCCTTCGACGGGCAGCACCAGCAGCTCGCCGCGCAGTACTTCCGAGCCGCGCTGATCCCAGAGCGTGATCTGTCGCGAGACCTCGGTGTCCTGGTTGATCCGGTTCACCACCTGGCTCGGCCCGAACACCAGTCGCTGACGGGGGAACCGGTAGACGGCGAGCTCGCCGTAATGCGCCCCGTCGTTTCGCGCGACCATCCATGCCGCGAGGTTGTCCTTCTGGCGCGGGGTGAACGGCCGCATCAGGATGAACTCCGGCTCAGTCTCGCCCGGCAGACGCATCACCATGTGGCGCATGAACGCCTCGCCCGCAGCGCGGCGCTCGCTCCCGATCGGACCCGGCGTCCCTCCCGCGCCTGGAATCTGCCACTCATCCTCGCGATGGTAGAACGTTTCCGGATTGACCATGTGATACGTCGCATAGAGCATGGTCTGCAACCGGAAGAGATCTTCGGGATAGCGCACGTGCGCGCGAAGATCGGCTGGCATCGAGGACAGTGGCTGCAGCAGTCCCGGATACATCTTGTCGATCGTGCGGATGATCGGATCCTTGTCATCCGACCGATACGCGCGGACGCTGCCGTCGTACGCGTCGATGACGACCTTCACGCTGTTGCGCATGTAGTTCACGCCCCCGCTCACCGCGCGCGCATACGGGTAGTGATCGGTCGCCGTGTAGGCGTCGAGCATCCATGCCAGTCGGCCGGCAGCGGTGATCACCATGTATGGATCGCGATCGAAGAGCAGGAAGGGCAGCGCGCGCCGAGCGCGCTCGCGGATGTCGCGGTAGTAGAGGATGCGCGTCGAGCTGGTGAGATCGCCCGAGAGCAGGATGTTGAGCGAGCCGAAGTTGATCGCGAAGAGCAGGCGCCGGAAGAACGATTGCACCGGCACGCCCCCGCTTCCGTCGTACTGCGAGTACACCGCGGCGTCGCCCTGGCCCGCGGGAAAATCGAACTCGCGTTGCCGGCTCGGCGCGAGCACGAAATCGTTGGACAGTTCGCCGTAATAGATCTCCGGCCGCTTGACGTTGAGATCGACGCTCGACGCGGGCGGCAGATCCTTGATGAAGAGGACAGGCAATCCCTCGGCGGTCACCGCGTTCGACGGCCCGAGCGTCAGCCCCATGCCGTGCGTGTAGGTCAGGTGCTCGTTGATGAACCCTTTGGTCGGCAGCGATTGCGTGTCGAGCTCGCGAGGCGCGAGCAGCACCTGTCGCAGCTGTCCGCCCAGCCGGTAGCGATCGTCGTCGACCGAGATGAAGTCGTAGTAGGTGCGGATCGACTGCAGCTGGCCGAAGGTCTGCAGCAGCGGTTCGCGATCCCAGAGCCTGACGTTGTCGATCGTCGCGCGATTCCGCGCGATGAGCTCCGACGTCAGCGGTGATGCCGTACTGAGCTCCTTCGGCTCGACGCCCTCGATCCCCCAGGCCTGACGCGTAGCGCGGATGTGGTCGATGATCTGCGGCGTCTCGCGCGCCAGTTCGTTAGGCTGTACGGCGAGGCGCTGGACGAGCGCCGGCACCACACCCGAGAGGATCGCGATCACGAAGTACGCGACGACGACGCGTGCCGCCATCCCGACCAGCCGGCCACGCGTCGCGCCCCAGATGATGAGCAGAGCGCCGACGAGCGCGGCGATGCTGAGCACATGCAGCGACGGGATGCGCACGTGCAGGTCCACGTACCGCGCACCGGTGAGCGGAAGATGCTCGCCGAAGAGGACACCGGGAATGCGCACGAAGTGGATGCGCACCGCGGTGACGAAGAGAAACAGCGCGGCGAGTGCGGCAAGCTGCGTCTCGCCACGCCGGCTCAGCAGTGGCCGCCATGCGCCGCGTCCCGCCTGGACGCCCGACACATGGAATGGCAGCGCGACCAGGATCGCCAGGACGATCAGCCAGAGCGCGGCACCGGTCGCCAGCTCGAGCACCGGCAGGGTGAAGACGTAGTAGCCGACGTCCCGCCCGAACACCGGGTCGGCAGCGCCAAAGGGCGTGCGATAGACGAACTGCAAGATTGTCCGCCACTGCGCAGCGATGATGAGCGCGAACAGCAGCGAGACGAGTGCCGTCCCGCCTAACGCTGCAAGCCTCACGGCGCCGTCGACGGCAGACCGCGCGACGTCGGTGAGATCAGCCCGGGTGTACAGCTCGCTGAACCGCGACGCGACCCCGGCGCGAACGGGCCCGCCGAGCGCGAACCGCGCGCTGCCATACAGCACCGCGAAGGCGATGACGCCGGCCGGCAAGCCGAGCGCCCACTGGGCGACGATCTTCGTGAAGAACACCCGCTCGAAGCCGATCTCGCGATACCAGAGCCAATCGGCCAGGCGCTCGGCGATCGCGGGGATCACCATCAGCAGCACGAACGCGGCGAGTAGCACGAACACGACGCGCCGGCCGCGGCGCACTTTCACCTCGCCGGGAACAACCGGACGAAGCGGCCGGATCCCCGCGTTGCGGAGGCTGCGGATGATCGGATCGTCGTCGGGGGGCATTCGCTCGTTCATCGTACTGTTCCCGGGAGGGAGGGTTCACGACGGCTCTGCTGCTGCTTTGAGTATACGCCGCGTGAGCCAGGCATGCGGTCAGCTCCCCGCCGGTCCGTCCGGCGCCTCTTCGCGTTCGCCGCGCGGCTTCTCCGCGCGTGGCTGCTGCCCGAAATTCCAGCTGAAGCTGAGGAACGCGCCGCGCGCGCCGAACCGCCGCTGCGACGTCTGGTAGAAGCGGCCGTCGTTGGTGACGTTGCCGAAGCCCATCGTGTTGAATGGATCCATTACGCGGAAGGTCACGCTCGCCTTGTCACCGAGTACTTTCTGGCGCAGCGCGAGGTTCATCATCGACATCGACCGCACTCGGCCCAGCTCCGCCTTCATCGGTGCGCGGTACATCCCGAACGCCTGGAGGTCGAGCGTCGGCGAGAGCTTCATCGTGACGTTGCCGCGCGCGCTCCACCCGAACGCCTTGTTCGACGCGTCGGTGGTCAGGTTGCTGGCATCGGTCACCTGCTGGAATGCGCTGAACCCACCGAAACCGCTGAGGATCCCAAGCCGGAGCGAGCCGTTGACGTCGGCGCCGTACGAGTCACTGGTCGCGACGTTAGCGAACCTCGTGG
>JANMBU010000028.1:0-16372 GCA_031360575.1 Gemmatimonadaceae bacterium | reverse complement strand
CTGAGCTTGAGTGCGCCGAGTGCGCCGCTGAACGCACGCGCTCGCGTGGCGGACGTGACGAGATTCAACCCGAGCTCGGGAAAGAAGCGATCGGCCACGACGAGAACGTCGGCTGGTGTCGTCTGGCTGCGATAGAAATGGCGCATGTTACGGGGTCCCGCTCCGTTCGAGGAGCACGTCCTGCATCCACTCTGTCTTCTCGAGCGGCTTGAGGGAATCGCTGTGAAACTGGATGCCGACGGCCCATTGACCCGACGTGACGTAGTTGAGCCGCGCCGAGTAGACGCCGACTCCGGGCGCCTTGACGAAGCCGTCGTAGGTGCGCGCACCATCACGCGTATTGGCGAAGATGCGCCCTTCACCCGCATCGATCGGCTGCTTGGTCTCGCGATCCTTCACCGTGATGGTGTAAATCACATCCTCGCGAGCGCGCGGGGGTATGGGGTCGGAGGTGACGGTGAAGAGGTAGCTTTTCGAGCCCTGCCGAAGCTCGGGACGGCGCGGCGGTCCGCAGCTCGCGCCCGCGAGAAGCGCCAGGCCTCCCGCGAGCACGACGACGAACCGCGCGGCCGCGAGACTCACGACTGGTAGTACTCCAGCCCCAGGTGCGTGATCTGCTCCTCGCCCATGAGATGACGCAGCGTGTTCTTGAGCTTCGTCTGCTGGATGAAGAGATCGTGCTCCGGCTGGAGGCCGGGGGCACTCATGGGGCTCTTGTAGTAGAACGAGAGCCATTCCTGAATGCCCTTCATGCCCGCGCGCTGCGCGAAATCGCTGAACAGCGCCAGGTCGAGCACGAGCGGCGCGGCCAGGATCGAGTCGCGACAAAGGAAGTTCACCTTGATCTGCATCGGGTAGCCCATCCACCCGACGATGTCGATGTTGTCCCACCCTTCCTTGTTGTCGCCGCGAGGAGGGTAATAGTTGATCCGCACGACGTGCGTGAAGTCCTTGTACAGGTCGGGATACTTCTCCGGCTGCAGAATCGTGTGCAACACGCTCAGCTTCGACTCTTCCTTCGTCTTGAACGACGCCGGATCGTCGAGCACTTCGCCATCGCGGTTGCCGAGGATGTTGGTCGAGTACCAGCCGGCGAGCCCGAGCATGCGCGCCTTCAGGCCCGGCGCGATGACGGTCTTCATCCAGGTCTGTCCCGTCTTGAAATCCTTGCCGCTGATCGCGACGCCTTTCTCGTTGGCGAGCTGGATCAGCGCCGGAAGATCGACGCACAGGTTCGGCGCGCCATTGCAGAAGGCGACGCCTTCCATGATGGCCGCGTACGCATAGAGCATCGACGGAGCGATCATCTCGTCGTTCGCTTCCATCGCCTTCTCGAACTGCGCCAGCGTCGCATGCTGGGGGCCGGGCTTGATGTAGATCTCGGTGGACGCGCACCAGACGACGACCAAGCGGTC
The DNA here is from genome assembly GCA_031360575.1 of Gemmatimonadaceae bacterium. Taxonomy (GTDB): domain Bacteria; phylum Gemmatimonadota; class Gemmatimonadetes; order Gemmatimonadales; family Gemmatimonadaceae; genus JABFXC01. Next base: position 14,957 of record JANMBU010000028.1, on the reverse strand, counting down.
CAGCTTGTTCTTCGTCTTGAAGTCGCGGATGTCCTGGCGCAACTGCTCGGCGAGATCGCGCTTGTTCTTGCCCTTCTTGACGTTGGTGCCATGGATGCGCGTCACGTACTTGTTCTCGAACACGGCGGGCATCGGCTTGATCGCCTTGAGGTAGTCAGCGATCGGATCGAGATGGCGGTCCTCGAGGACGCCGGCCTTCTTCGCGGCGGTGTACGCGTCGTCGGGAATCGGGTCCCACGCGCCGAAGACGATGTCCTTCAGGTCGGCGAGCGGGACGAACTCCTTGATCAGCGGAACACGATTCTCCGTGCGCTTGCCGAGGCGGATCGTCGCCATCTGGGTCAGCGAGCCAACGGGCTTCGACAGTCCCCGCCTAACGCTCTCGACTCCGGCGATGAGCGTCGTCGCGACCGCGCCGAGGCCCGGAGTGAGGATGCCGAGTCGGCCCGTCGCGGGGCGCACGTTCGAGGTGTTACCGGTACTTGAAGACTGCACGAAATCGATCTCCGAATTTCAGGAAGTGACGTGGCGCGACAGCGCCGGGGGGATAGCTGCGCTCGGCGATCCCTCGCCGCGCGTTGCATCCGCTGCGGCGACGGGCGGGACCGGGCGCGTCGCTGCGTGAACCGCAATGAAGCGCTGAACGACCGTGATCCACGCCGTCACGGTCAGCAACACGATGATGGCCGCGAGCACCCACCCACCGAGCGCGAGGCCAAAGAATGCCTGCGGCGCCGAGAGCAGGGTGACGCGTTCCGGCCGTTGCAGCACGCCGACTTTCGCGTCAACGCCAAGCGCTTCGGCGCGCGCGCGGGTGTAGGACGTCATGTAGGCGCCGACAAGGCCAAGCAGCGTGACGACGAGCATCACGTGGCTCGAGTAGCGCGGGCTGAAGGCGTAGAAGTACATCAACCCGCCGAGTACTGCGCCGTCCGAGACCCGGTCGAGCGCCGAATCGTAGAACGCGCCGAAGACCGTGCTTCGGCCCGTCCGCCGAGCCACCGTCCCGTCGAGGACATCGAACAGCGCGGTCAGCCCGAGGAACCAGCCCGCCGTGCGAATGTGTCCGGTGGCGTAGATGATTCCGCCGATGACAGTGCACAGCGTCCCGATCGTGGTGATGGTGTTCGGATGGACTCGCCGACGAACCAGCCAGTCCGCGACCGGACCGATGATTCGAAGGTACCCGTTCTTGATCGAGTCCCAGATTCGCTGCATGCGTCGGGCGCGGGGTCGGGTCGAGCTGGCGGATCGGCACGCCGCGCACGAACGCGCGAGGCCGCGGGTGAACGGAAAATAAAAGGGCCGGAGCGGTCAGCTCCGGCCCCTGAAACTATCCTTCGCAGCCGACGCTAGCAACAGCGCAGCAACGATTTGCGTGCACGGTGCCTGATTACGGAACCTGCCAGAGATACGTGCCGGAGAGCACGACGCTCGACTTGCTGTAGCTGTACTTGTCGGACATGCGCGTCGCCTTCAACGTGACCGTCGAACCCGCGGATACACCCTTGACCGGAAGGGACATCGCGCTGCCGCCGCCGACCTGGCCGAGGAAGATGTCTTCGCCGCCGGTGTTGACGTAGACATTCACCGGCTCGGACAGATTGTTCGTCACGTTCACCGCCGCTTCCGCCATCGGCGAGGGAGCCGACTTGACCTCGACAGTGCGTCCACCGCACGCGACCACCGACGTCGCAAGCATTACCGCGGCAAGAAAACTTCTCATGATGTTGCCTCCAGAACGAGTTGGGTGAAGGGCGCCGCGCTGTCGCGGGTCCGATCAGTTGCGATCCATCGCGGACGCTACGCCGACTGTGCTGCGTGCAAGACACATGCGCGGAGTGGGACCAGCACGTCGTAGATCGCCCGTGGCCGGGCAGTTCGTGATACTGCGCACCGCCGCGCCCGAACGCCAGCATGACGCGCGGAACATTCGCGTCGAGCGTGCGCCCCCGATTCCCCGCGCCGCAGCGCCCCAGTAACTTCTCTCGCGATGCCATCTCGAAACACATTCAGAGGGGCGAGGCGCGTTGCGCTCGCACTCGTCGCAGCCGGCGTGATTGCAGCCTGCGCCCGCTCGATCGCACCCGCAGCCGTTCCGGCCGCGCCACCGCTTGCCGCCGCGCCGATGCTCCCGACCGGCGCGGGCGCGCTCGCGCCGGGCCTGCCACTTTCCGACCTGCAGCGTCACTGGGTGGACAGCACGCTCGCGTCGCTCACACTTCGGCAGCGCGTCGCCCAGATGGTCAGCGTCTGGGTGCTCGGCGACTTTTCCAACGAACGCGACTCGGGCTACGCGCAGCTCGTGAACTGGATCGAACGCGATGGCGTCGGCTCGATGACGATGTCTGTCGGGTCGCCGATCGAAGTCGCGGTGAAGGTCAATGCGCTGCAGCAGCGTGCGCGCATTCCGCTCCTCGTCCAGAGCGATCTCGAGCCCGGGCTCGGTCGCCTCGAGGGCGGGATCTTCATTCCCTCGATGCTGTTCGGGGGATCGGCGACGGTTTTCCCGACGAACATGGCGATCGGTGCCGCAGATGATGACTCGCTGGCGTACGCGGCCGCGTTCGCGATCGGGCGCGAGGCACGCGCTGTCGGCATTCATGTGGTGTTCGCTCCCGTCGCCGATGTGAACAACAATCCAGCGAACCCGGTGATCAACACGCGTTCGTTCGGCGAACGGCCGGCCGCCGTTGGCCGGCTGACTGCGGACTTCGTCCGCGGGCTGCAGGACGCAGGCGCGATGGCGACCGTCAAGCATTTCCCCGGGCACGGCGACACCGACACCGACTCGCACATCGCGCTGCCCGTGGTGAAGTCCACGCGCGCCGAGCTCGATACCGTGGAACTGGTGCCCTTCCGTGCCGCGATCGCGGCCGGCGTGTCGAGCGTGATGACGGCGCATATTGCGCTGCCAGCGGTCGAAGGCGACAACGTGCCGGCAACGCTGGCGCCGCGGGTGATCACCGGCCTGCTCCGCGACAGCCTCCACTTTCGCGGCATGGCGTACACCGATGCGCTCACGATGGAGGCGGTGGGCGAGGGTTACACGGTAGATCGAAGCTCGGTGCTCGCCGTGCAGGCTGGGGCCGATGTGCTCCTGAAGCCGAGCGATGTCGAACGCGCAATCGATGCGGTGGTGAACGCGGTCGGCGCGGGGACGATCACCGCGGCGCGGATCGATTCGTCCGCGCGCCGCATGCTCGAGGCAAAGGCGCGACTGGGGTTGCATGTGACCCGCACCGTGGATCTCGATGCACTGCGGAGAGAAGTCGGTTCCCCCGAACACTGGGCGATCGCGGATAGCATCGCGGCGCGCGCGATCACCCTGCTCCGCGACGCACAGGCGCTCGTGCCGGTCGCGAGGACGGCGAAGCGTGTCGCGGTAGTGACCTACGCGCCGGAGACCGAAATCCGCGCCGGCCGCGCGTTCGCCAGCGAGCTGCGACGATCGCTCCCTAACGCTCGCCTGTTCAGGATCTCGCCGCGGAGCAGCGCGGCCGAGCTGGACTCACTTGCCGGGGCGCTGGCCGGATGGGACGCGATCGTGGTGACGACGTATGTCCGCACGATCGAGGGCGCGGGGCGCTTCGCGGTCGCGCCGGCTGTTGCCGCCTGGATCGATACGCTCGCTACGCACGAGCGCGTGGTCGTCGTCGCCAACGGGAATCCGTACATCATCCGCCAGTTTCCGCGCGTGCAAAGCTACCTGGTGACCTACGGTGTCGGTGACGCGCTCGAGCGCGCTGCTGCCCACGCGATCGTGGGCGTCGCGCCGATCTCGGCGCACTCACCGATCTCGCTGCCCGGCTTCTTCGCGTGGGGCGACGGGCTCGCCCGTCCGTCCGTCGCTGCCCCTGCCACCTCCCGATGAATCAACTTGCCGGTCGCCGGCTCGCACGCGTCGCGCTCGCCATCAGCGGCGCGATCTGGATTGCCTGCGCAACACACACCCCACCGCCGGTAGCGGTCACACCGCCGCTCGACCCTGATACCGCGACGGTACCGAAACCGGAACCAGCGCCACCGCCGCCGGTGAAGCGCGCCCCGGTGGTGATCGCGACGCCGTGGGCCGATTCGGTGCTTCCGACGCTGTCGCTGCGCGCGAAGGCAGCGCAGCTGATCGTGCGCTGGGTGCCCGGCGACGCGCTGCCTAACGCGAAGGGCGCGGTCAGTGCACGCGAGTGGGTCGGCAGCGATTCGATCGGCGGCGTCATCATCGGCCCGGGCACCGCGTCGCAGATCGCGAGCACGACGAACTCGCTGCAGGCCTCGGCCGCGCTTCCGCTGTTCGTGGCCGCCGATCTCGAGTTCGGCGCCGGACAGCGCGTCATCCCCGAGGGCACCTCGTTTCCCTATGGAATGGGGATCGCCGCGACACGCGACACCACGCTGGCCTGCGCGGCGGGTCGCATCACCGCGCGCGAGGCGCGCGCCGTCGGTATCAACTGGACACTGACACCCGACGTCGACCTGAACACGCGCGCCGACAATCCGAGCATCGGCGTGCGGTCGTTCGGCGCCGATGCGGCGACCGTCGAGCGGTTCGCCCTTCCCTACATCCGTTGCGCGCAGGCGGGCGGTGTCATCGCGACGGCGAAACACTTCGCCGGGTTGGGCGCGGTCGCGGTCGACACGCACGTCTCGGCCGCGGTACTCGACTCGTCGCGGGCGCGGCTCGACACCGCGGAGCTGCGGCCATTCCGCTCAGCGGCGGCGATCGGCGTCGGTGCGATCATGAGCGCGCACGTCGCGCTGCCTTCGATCAGCGGTGATTCGGTGCCGGCGAGCCTCAACCCGAAGCTCCTCGAGGGCGTCGTTCGCCGAGAGTGGAAGTACGACGGCCTGCTCGTCACCGACGCGCTCTGGATGAAGGGCGCGGGCAGCGACACGCCGGGGGCGTCGGCCGTGCGCGCGCTGGTTGCCGGGAACGATGTCCTGCTCGATCCGGCCGATCACAAGAGCGCAATCGACGCGATCGTCGCCGCCGTCGGCAGCGGCGCATTGACCGAAGCGCGACTGGATTCGTCGGTGCGCCGAGTGCTCCGCGCGAAGGAGCTCCTCGGACTGCACGCGAACCGGATGGTCGATACGGCGGCAGTTGCCAGCGCCTTCGGCCAGCGCGACGCCGACTCGATCGCGACGCTGGCCGCGCGGCAGGCGATGACACTCGAGCGCGATCGCGGGAGTGCGATCTGGCGGCTTTCGCGGGCGACGCGGGTGCTCGCGCTCGTCTACCTCGACGAGGGGAAGGAGCCGTATCCCGGCGCGCAGCCGGGCGTCGCGTTCACGACGGAACTCCGCTCGCTCCTCAAGGCGCGTGGGCAGCGCCTCGATGTCATAACGCTGACCAACAAGTCGTCGGCGGCCGACATCGCCTCGGCGAGCGCCCGCGCCACCGACGCGGCGACGCTGGTGATTGCCCATTACGCGCGGCCGGTTCCGGCGAAGGGCTACGCCGGGGTGCCGGCGCGCATCGCGACGATGACCCGCCGCCTGCTCGACGTCAGGCCTAACGCGATCGTCGTCTCGTTTGGTGATCCGTACATGATCCGGCAGTTTCCGGCGGCGACGACGTATCTGGTGGCCTGGAACCCGCTGTCGGCATGGAGCGAGCGCGCCGCCGCGGCCGCCGTCGCCGGGCGTCCGTTGCGCGACTCGACCTTCGCGCGGCGCGTTGCCGACAGCGTGCGGACGGTGCTCACGAACTTTCAGGTCGACAGCGCGTTTCCCGGCGCGTACGCGGTCGTCGGGACGCACGACCAGATTCTCGCCAGCATCGGCGTCGGTCACGTGGACTGGCGTCCGTCGGCGGAGCCCCTGGACAGCACGCTCTGGGACCTCGCGTCGCTGACGAAGGTGGTCGGGATGACCAGCGCGATGAACCAGCTCGTCGCCGCCGGCAAGGTCAAGCTCGACGCGCCCGTGCAGCGCTACTTGCCCAAGTGGAAGGACCCCAGGCACAAGGGGAAGAAGAAGTGGCGCGGCCCGACGAAGCGAACAGTGACCGTTCGCGATCTCCTGACGCACCGCTCGGGGCTTCCCGCATGGCGCCCGCTCTACAAGGAGGGCGTCAACCCCGATTCGGCGATGGCGATCGTGTACGCGACGCCGCTCGACACCTTTCCGCGCATCCGGATGGTGTACAGCGACCTCGGGGCGATCCTGCTCGGGAAGATTGTCGAGCGCGTCTCGCACCAGAAGCTCGATGTCTACCTGAAGAAGCACGTCTGGACACCGCTGGCGATGACCGACACGCGGTTCAATCCTGACAGCTCGCTCAAGCCAAGGATCGCGCCGACGGAGTACGATCCCTACCGGCAACGGCTGGTGTGGGGCACGGTGCACGACGAGAATTCGGCGGCGCTGGGTGGCGTTGCCGGTCATGCCGGCTTGTTCAGTTCCGCGCGCGACCTCTCGCGCTTTGCGCAGATGTACCTCAACTTCGGGACACTCGACGGGAAGACCGTCCTCGATCGGGCGACGATTCTCGAGTTCCAGCGGGTGCAGGATTCGTCGTTCTCCAATCGGGCGATCGGGTGGGAGAAGCCGACGGGGGCGAATTCCGCGGGACGGCGCATGTCGCCCGCGGCGTTCGGTCACACCGGCTTCACTGGAACGTCTATCTGGATGGATCCGGCCAACGACGTGTTCGTGATCATCCTGACCAACCGGGTGAATCCGACGCGCCAGAACCCGCGATTCGCTGAAGTCCGCACGGCGGTGACCGACGCCGCGCTCGCAGTGATCGAAACCGTCAGGCAGGGCACCACCCCACTCTTCCCCCGAAAGTGAGCCGTCTTCCATGACCCTGACCGCCGTCGACTGGACGATCGTCGTCGCCTACTTCGTGTTGTCGGCCGGCATCGGCCTCTGGTTCACGAAGAAGGGCGGCGAGAGTCTCAGCGAATATTTCCTGTCGGGGCGCAACGTCCCGTGGTGGCTGGCCGGCGCGAGCATGGTGGCGACGACGTTTGCCGCCGATACGCCGCTGGTGGTGACCGGCCTCGTCGTCGCGCACGGTGTGGCCGGCAACTGGCTGTGGTGGAACATGCTGATGAGCGGGATGCTCACCGTGTTCTTCTTCGCCCGGCTCTGGCGGCGGGCGAACGTGATGACCGACGTCGAGTTCGCCGAGATTCGCTACGCCGGCAAGCCGGCCGCGGTGCTGCGCGGGTTCCGCGCCCTCTACCTCGCGCTGCCGATCAACCTGATCATCCTCGGCTGGGTGACGCGGGCGATGGTGAAGATCCTCACCATTTCGCTCGGACTGCACGACGTCCAGCTGTTAGGCCTGACGGTATCGGGCGACATCGTGGCGGTGGCGATCTGCTTCATCGTGACCGTCGCCTATTCGTCAGCCGCCGGGATGTGGGCGGTGCTCTGGACGGACCTGATCCAGTTCGTGATCAAGATGACGGCGGTCATCGTGCTCGCCGTGTTTGCGGTACGGGCGGTCGGCGGGATGGGCGCCCTGAAGACCGGCCTGGCAGCGCACTTCGGCAGCGAGACCGCGGCGATCTCGGTGTTGCCGGTGTCGATCGCGCCTAACGGTGGCGGGCTGGTCGCCTATGCATGGATGCCGCTCCTCTCGCTGGCGGTCTTTCTCTCGGTGCAGTGGTGGGCGGCCTGGTACCCCGGCGCCGAGCCGGGGGGCGGCGGCTACATCGCGCAGCGGATCTTCAGCGCGAAGACTGAGCGCGACGGCGTCCTGGCGACGCTCTTCTTCCAGGTCGCGCACTATGCGCTGCGACCGTGGCCGTGGATCATCACCGGCCTGACGACGGTGCTGCTCTACCCGAACCTGGTGGACAAGGAGTCCGGTTACGTGCACGCCTTCGTCGACCTGCTGCCGACGCCGTGGCGCGGCTTCATGATGGCCGGCATGGCGGCGGCGTACATGTCGACCGTCGGTACGCAGCTCAACTGGGGCGCGAGCTACCTCGTCAACGACTTCTACAAACGGTTCATCAACAGGACCGCGGGCGAGCATCATTACGTGACGGTCTCGCGGTGGACGACGGTCGGGCTCTTCCTGGCGGCCGGCCTGGTGACGATGCACCTCAGCTCCGTCGAGAAGGCCTGGGAGCTCCTGCTCGCGTTAGGCGCTGGCACCGGGCTGGTGCTGATCCTCCGCTGGTACTGGTGGCGCATCAACGCCTGGTCGGAGATCAGCGCGATGTCGTCGAGCTTCGTGATGTCACTGTTCATGTTCGACAAGCTCGGCTGGCTCGGCCTGCCGGCACCGGCGCTGGTCCGTGGCGACGCGCCGAACGCGACCGCGTGGCGAATGATCATCACCGTCGCGGTGACGACGGTCGTCTGGCTGACAACCACGTTCCTGACCGCGCCTGAGCCGGACAGCATCCTCGACTCCTTCTACCAACGCGTGCGCCCGGGCGGACGCGGCTGGCTGCCCGTCTCACGGCGGCTCGGCTATGGGGCGGAGCAGATCCCGGGTGGTGCGCTTGCATGGACGAACTGGATCGCCGGTATCGTCGCGGTGTACGGAACACTGTTCGGGATCGGGAAGTTGATCTTTGGCGAGACCGGCGTCGGTCTCCTCATGATCGCGGTCGCGGTGGCAGCGTTCGCCTGGATCGCGCGCTCGTTCGGGGGGAGTGGCGGTGAATCGGTAAACTCCGGTCGCGCCGCCCCGATCGTGACCCGTCCCGTGGTGCCGGTCGCCGGGGACTGATCGCAATTCGGTTGCAGAACGGGCATTTCGTCCGTCGTTTTTCTTGAAGGGTTGGGGCCGGGTCGTTATATTGATTGGTTGACGCTCCCGCATGGTGCGCGGGGTCACGAACAGGGGAGGACTACTATGAGCGCAGTGCAGCCGGAAGTCGTGCTCGCGGTGACTGAGATCGCGGGCACCGAAGTGCGGAAATTCATGGACGCCGAGGGTGTCGATCCCTCTGTCGGCGGGCTGCGCGTGAGCGTCCAGCCCGGGGGATGCAGTGGTTTCAAGTACGGGCTTCTCATTGAAGACAAACCGGCCGAGGACGACTTCGTTCTCGCGCAGGGTGACTATCGCGTGTTCGTCGATCCGTTCTCCGCGCAGTACCTTAGCGGCGTGACGATCGACTACGTGTCGTCGATGCAGGGCTCGGGTTTCACCTTCAAGAATCCGAATTCGACCGGCGGCTGCGGCTGCGGAAGCTCCTTCACCGCCTGACCTAAAACCAATGTCACGTTCGGTCCCTGGCGTCCGCACGGACGCTGGTGCCGTGCTGGAGGCCCGCGACTCGACCCCGAATCGCGGGCTTTCCCATATCCCGCACGCGAGCACCGTCGCGCACGAGCGCATCCGCACCGTCGTCGTCGACGATCACGAAGGAATCGCCCGGCTCGTCGCCACCCGCATCGCGACGCTGATTCGCGAGCGGCAGGCCGCTGGTGAGCGTGCCGTACTGGGCCTCGCGACCGGATCGACACCGATTGGCGTGTACCGCGAGCTGATCCGGATGCATCACGATGACGGGTTGAGCTTTGCCAACGTCGTGACATTCAATCTCGACGAGTACTACCCGATGCCGCCGGACAGCGTGCACTCCTACCACCGCTTCATGTGGGAGAACCTGTTCGATCACGTCGACATCGACGCAAAGAATGTCCACATCCCGTTAGGCAACGCGGTGCGCGAGCGCGTGGACGAGGAGTGCCGCCGCTACGAGGACGAGATCCGCCGCGCCGGCGGGATCGACTTCCAGATCCTCGGCATCGGCAAGACCGGTCACATCGGCTTCAACGAGCCGGGATCCGGCGCCGAGAGCCGGACACGCGTCGTCACGCTCGACGCGGTGACGCGTCGCGACGCCGCCGCCGAGTTCTGCGGCGAGGACTTCGTGCCGCGTGAGGCCGTCACGATGGGCGTCGCGACGATCATGGAAGCGCGAGAGATCGCAATCCTCGCCACCGGGGAGCACAAGGCGTTCATCGTCCGGCGCGCGGTCGAGGGCGACGTCGACGTCGAAGTCGCCGCGACTTTCCTCCAGAGCCACCCGAGCACCACGTTCTACGTCGATCGCGCCGCGGCCGCCGAGCTGACGCGGATCAAGACGCCGTGGCTGCTCGACGAGGTGCAATGGACAGCGGACCTGACGGTCCGCGCAGTGGTCTGGCTCTCGCAGACGACGGGGCGGGCGATCCTCCACCTGACGCAGCGGGACTACGCCGAGCACAAGATGTCGTCGCTCGTCGCGCGCTACGGGACGCCGGGCGCGGTCAACGGCGAGACCTTCAACGCGTTAGGCGCGAAAATCCGGGGCAAGAGCAAGCTGCCGCGCGGCCTGCGGACGATCTGCTTCTCGCCGCACCCCGACGACGACGTCATCTCGATGGGCGGCATTCTCCGCAAGTTCGTCGAGAACGACAACGAGGTGACGGTCGCCTACATGACGAGCGGCAACATCGCGGTCTTCGACCACGATGTGCGGCGCTACGTCGACTTCCTCCAGCGGCTTGCTCATAACGGCCAGGGCGACGCGCGGACCGCGGACCTCTGGGCAAACAAGGTGCGGAGCTTCCTCGATGGCAAGCAACCGGGCGACGTCGACATCAGTGAAGTGCTCGACATCAAGCGGATCATCCGCGAGGCCGAGGCGGTGAGCGGCATCGAGACAGTCGGACTGCATGCATCAGCCGCGCGGTTCATGAACCTTCCGTTCTACCAGACGGGCAAGGTGCGCAAGGACTCGGTCGGTCCGGCCGACATCGCCATCGTGCGCGCCCTGCTCGAGGAGATCAAGCCCGAACTGATCTTCGTCGCCGGCGACCTGTCCGATCCGCACGGCACGCATCGCATGTGCAAGGAAGCGATCGACGGCGCGCTCGAAGAGCTGTACGGATTTCGGAGTTCCAGTGGGCGTCCGGAGCAGGCGCCGGAGCGCAGCGGAGGCGCTTCTCATGGAACGGTGTCGGCGCGGAGCGCCGACACCCAGACCTCGGGGCGCGGTGCGCGCCCCGAGGTCTGGCTCTATCGCGGCGCGTGGCAGGAGTGGCCGATCACCGAAGCGACCTGGCTCGTCCCGCTGTCGCAGGAGGAGCTCCGTCTGAAGATCCAGGCGATCTTCAAGCACCAGTCGCAGAAGGACTCGGCGCCCTTCCCCGGCAACGATGACCGCGAGTTCTGGCAGCGCGTCGAGTCGCGCAACAAGGACACCGCCGCGATTCTCGACCGCCTCGGGCTGGCCGAGTACTTCGCGATGGAAGCGTACGTCGTCGAATAGCGGCACGCTGTCTCGATGACGTCCAACTTCGCGGCGATCGACCTCGTCGTCCTCCTCGCCTACCTGACGGGGACGACCGCGTTAGGCATGTGGGTCGGCCGCCGCCAGCGCGACGCGCGCGACTACTTTGTCGCCGACCGGGCGATCCCGTGGGGCGCGGTGATGTTCAGCGTCGTCGCCAGCGAGACGAGCGCGCTGACGTTCATCTCGATCCCCGGCCTCGCGTGGGGGGGAAACCTCGGCTTTCTCCAGGTGGCCGCCGGCTACATCCTCGGCCGGATCGTCGTCGCCAACACCCTGCTCCCGCGCTACTACGAGGGCGAGCTGGTCACCGCCTACACGCTGCTTGAGCGCCGCTTCGGCCTGACGACGCGGCGCTTCACGTCGATCGTGTTCATGGTGACGCGCGCGATGGCCGATGCCGTGCGCGTGTTCGCGACGGCGATCCCGATCGCGCTCATCCTCGGCTCGTCGGTTCGCCGGGAGCTGGTGATGCCGGTCGCGATCCTCATTCTCGGCGTGCTGACGATCGTCTACACGTACCGCGGCGGGATGAAGGCCGTCGTTTGGACCGAGATCGTGCAGGCGACGGTATACCTGATCGGTGGCATCAGCGCGATCGTCCTCATCGGCAAGTCGGTGCCCGGCGGCTGGAGCCAGATCATCGACAGCGCGCGAGCGGCCGGCAAGCTGAATGCGATCGACTTCAGTTTTACGCTCTCGAAGCCGCACACGGTGTGGGCGGGGTTGATCGGCGGCGCATTCCTCTCGATGGCCTCGCATGGCGCCGACCAGTTGATCGTGCAGCGCCTGCTCTCGTCGAAGAGCCTGCGCGATGCGCAGCGCGCCATCATCGGCAGCGGCATCGTCGTGTTCTTCCAGTTCATCCTCTTCCTGATGATCGGCGTCGGACTCTGGGCGCTGTTCGCTGGCCGCACCTTCGCCGCGCCGGACACGGTGTTCCCGACATTCATCGTCGAACGGATGCCGCACGGGCTGCTCGGACTGATCGTCGCGGCGATCGTCGCGGCGACGATGAGCACGCACTCGGGGGCGATCAACTCGCTGGCTGCGTCGTCGCTGCACGACATCTACCTTCCGGTGACCGGCGATCGGCCGGACAGTCCCCGCGCCCTGCGCATGGGCAAGCGGTTCGCCCTCGGCTGGGGAGTGGTACTGACCGGTGCCGCACTCCTCTTCAAGGAGCAGGGGACGCCCGCGGTCGTCGTCGCGTTAGGCATCGCCTCGTTCACCTATGGCGCGCTGCTCGGCGGGTTCTTCCTCGGTTTGTTCGTCCATCGTGCGCGGCAGCGTGACGCGATTCTCGGAATGTCGGTCGCGATCTTCGTCATGGCACTCATCGTCTTTTCCAAGCAGTTCATCGCCTTCGTGCCCGCGCTTCAAGGAGCGCTCGGCCAATTCACCACGGTTGCCTGGCCGTGGTACGTCCTGATCGGCACGACCGTCACTGTCAGCGTCGGCACCCTGTCGTCGCTGTTCGGCGCGCCACGCGTGGTCGGCGCCGGTTCCGAGGCAGCGCGGCCGGAGCGGGTCCCATGATGACTATCGTCGCGGGCGTCGACGGCGGCGGGACAAAGACCCGTGTCGTCATCGCCGACGAAACGGGCAAGACGCTCGCCGACGTCGAGGGGCCGGCATCGGCGGTCCGCCCCGGTCACGCCGACCAGTCAGCGGCGGCGATCGCCGCGACCGTCAGGCACGCGCTCGAGGAAGCCGAGCTCGGGCTCGTCGTCCCGCGGGTGCTCTCCGTCGGCGTCGCCGGCGTCGGCCGCGAGCCCGAACGTCAGGCGCTCTGGCAGGCACTGGCAGCGACGGAGATCGCGGATGAAGTCGTCGTCAACACGGACGCGATGATCGCGCTCGACGACGCGTTCAGCGACGGCGTCGGCGTGCTGCTGATTGCGGGCACTGGCTCATTCTGTTTTGGCCGCGGGCCGAGTGGAACAGTCGCGCGTTGCGGGGGCTGGGGCCCGGTGATCGGCGACGAAGGGAGCGGTGCCTGGATCGGTCGGCGGGCGCTATCCGTGGTCACCGCGGCGAGCGACGGCCGTGAGCCGGAGACCGCGCTCATCGGCGCGATCCTCACCGCGGCGCAGGTGAACGACGTCAACGATCTCGTCGCCTGGGCGGCGGCGGCGACCCCCGCGGCGTTGGCGACGCTCGCCCCGGCGGTGATCAGCGAGGCTGACGCTGGCGACCTCCGCGCGAACGCGATCCTCAGCATGGCCTCCGAGGAGCTTGTGCTTCACATTCGCGCGCTCGCCCGGCAGCTGTTCGTGGACGAGCGCGCCGCTGTGCCGGTCGCGCTCACCGGCGGTTTGCTCAAGCGCGGCGCGCCGTTGCGGAAGCGGCTCGAACAGCGGATGAAGAGCGCCGTCCCCGGCGCGCAGCTGCAGGGCGGCGAGGTGGACGCGGCGCGTGGCGCGGTCCGCGACGCGCTGCGAATCCTCGCCGGCGGGTCGGTCCGGGCCTGAACGCCTAACGCTCGACGCGTCCGCCGCTCGCCCATTCGGGCGCGGTCGCCGTACGAGCGCCCGGATACGGCACGCGGGGCCCCTTGATTGCGACCCAGAGCAATCGGTTGAATTCATCGTCGTTCACCCGGTCCTCGGCGCGGAAGTCGAGCCGGGCCGAGGCGCTGCTGCCGACCGCCCCGACCGGTGTCCGCTCGTCGAGCGACGCGGCCGGGACGAGCGCCGTCCAGGGTCGGACGTCCGGCGTGTCGCGCCAGATGTCGCGCAACGGCTCGCCATAGTGATCGAACTGCGAGAGCGATCCGAGCTTGAGCAGGCCGGCGATCGTCGCGATCACATCGGTGGTGTTCGCCCACCGGTGATGGAGACCCCCCCGCGCCCATGGCGAGATCACCAGCAGCGGAGAGCGGTGCGAGTCGACGTGATCGGGACCGTCCTGCGCATCGTCCTCGAGCACGAACACCGCGGTGCTCGACCAGAACGGGCTGTGCGACAGTGCATCGATCACGCGGCCGAGCGCGAGGTCGTTGTCGGCCATGTGGGCGCGCGGTGTCGGCCGGCCGGCAGCGGCGCCCTCGGTGTGATCGTTAGGCAGGCGCATGATCTCGAGGGCCGGCATCGATCCGCGCTTCGCGAACTCCTTCAGCTCGGCGATCCAGACGTCGGCGCGGTGCTGGTCCTGGATGGTAAGCGCGAATCCGGCGAAGTCCGGATTCGTGTTCGGCACGAGAAACGGCTTCAGCCCGCGGTACGTCACCGAGCGCTCGCCGCTGGCCGCGGGGACACCGATCACGAACTCGCCATAGTTGCGAAAGGTGATTCCGCTGCGCTGCGCGAGGTCCCAGAGATACCCGTTCGCGGGCTCGTTAACGTCGTCCACCGGCGTCGCATCGCCGTTGCGATCGAGGTCGAGATCGGTGCGATTGGTCCCTTCGTAGTCGTAGTTCCGGCCGCGATTCGAATAGTTCGACTGCACGGTCTTCTCGACGTAGTCCGTCGCGTAGGCCGCGGTGGACCAGTTGTGACCGTCCGCGCTGACCTCCGCGTTCACGAAGAACCGATCGAAGATCCCGAACCGCTCGGCGAGTGCGTGATGGTTCGGCGTGACGCCGCGCGGGAAGAACAGCAGCGAGCTGTCGCCGTCAGCCTGCGGGAGATCGCCGAGAATCTGGTCGTAGGTCCGATTTTCCTTGATGATGTAGACGACGTGCTGGATCGGCGGGTAGGGGCG
>JANMBU010000103.1:0-10016 GCA_031360575.1 Gemmatimonadaceae bacterium | reverse complement strand
CATTCCCGACGACGGGCAGCGGCACGAGATCATCGACGGCGTTCACTACGTGACCCCGTCGCCAGCGACGCCGCACCAGCTGGTACTCGGTGAATTGTTCGCCGTTCTCCACCCGTACCTGAAGCGCGAACGCGTGGGCTGGGTGATTCTTTCGCCCTTCGACGTGGACCTCGGCAACGATACCGTCGTCGAGCCGGACATCGTGGTCTTTTCGCGGATCGGTCCGCGCCCGCCGGAGGCCGGCGAGGGTGGGGTCGTCCCCATCCTCGCGATCGAGATCATCTCGCCATCGTCGGTGCGGCGCGATCGAATCATCAAGCGCCTGCGCTACCAGCGCGCGGGGATCGCCGAGTACTGGATCGTCGATCCGAGCTCCCGCCTGATCGAACGCTGGATGGCTGCGGACGAGCGACCGGAGATCATCACCGAGACACTACGCTGGTCCCCGGCCGGGCCCACCGCCGCACTCGAGATCGACATCACGTCGCTTTTCGCCGATCTGCCTAACGATAGCGCCGTGTGACGATGGCCGGCTTGCAACACGGCGATGAGAGATGAGATAGGATCCGATCCATCGGCTCCTTCCACGTCCCTCATCGCCGTGTCATAGCCCGCGCAGCGCGACGCACCCTCACCAGATCTTCACCCGCGACTCCGGCGCCAAGTACATCCGATCACCCGGCTGCACATTGAACGCAGCCTGGAAGGCGTCGTTGTTGATCAGCGGCACGTAGGCGCGCGCGGTGCCCGGCGAATGGGGATCGGTCAGCAGCTGCTGGCGCAGCGCCGCGTCGCGATACTTTGTCCGCCAGATCTGGGCGAAGCCGAGGAAGAAGCGCTGGTCGCCGGTGAAGCCGCCGATCACCGGGGCTTCCTTGCCGTGCAGTGAAATCCTGTACGCGCGATAGGCCTGGGCGAGGCCGCTCAGGTCGCCGATGTTCTCGCCCATCGTCATGGTCGCGTTGATGTGGATCGAGTCCACCGGAACGATCGCGTCGTACTGCGCGCCGAGCTTCGCGGTGCGGGCGTCGAATGCCTTTGCGTCGTCGGCGGTCCACCAGTCGCGAAGGTTGCCCATCCCGTCGGACTTCCGCCCCTGGTCGTCGAAGCCGTGGCCGATCTCGTGGCCGATCACCGCGCCGATCGCGCCGTAGTTGACCGCATCGTCCGCGTCCACATTGAAGAATGGCGGCTGCAGGATCGCGGCCGGAAATACAATTTCGTTGTTGGTCGCGTTGTAGTACGCGTTGACCGTCTGCGGCGTCATCCCCCAGCGCGCGCGATCGACTGGCTTGCCGAGATGGCTCACCATGTCGGCAAACTGGAATTCATTGCCCCGACGCGCGTTGCCGAGTAGGTCGTCAGGCCTGACGGTCAGGCTCGAGTAGTCGCGCCACTTGTCCGGATAGGCGATCTTCACCGTAAAGTGCGCGAGCTTGTCCTTCGCCTGCGCCTTCGTGTCGGGGCTCATCCATGACAGGCTGTCGATGCCGATCTGGTAGGCCTCGCGGAGATTCTGGACGAGCGCGTCCATCCGCGCCTTTGCTTCCGGCTTGAAGTTGCGCTGTACGTACAGCTTGCCGACCGCCTCGCCTAACGTTTCACCGACCTCGTCGACCGCGCGCTTCCAGCGGACGGCGATCTCCTCCTGGCCCGACAGGATACGGCCGCGGAAGTCGAAGCGGGCGTTCTGGAACGCCGCCGGGAGCTCGTCGGCGTACTCGTCGAGCAGCTTGAAGGTCATGTACTCACGCCAGGTCGCAACCGGAGTCGCGGCAATGATCGTGTCGATGGCCGGGATGTAGCTCGGCTGGCGGACGATGACGTCGGTCGCCTTCGCCAGTCCGGCCGCGGCGAGATACGACGGGAAGCTGTAGTCCGGCGCCATCGCGAAGAGATGGGCGACGTTCATCTTGTTGTACGTCGCGTTCCGGTCGCGGTTGTGCGGGCGGTCCCAGTGCTTCTCGGCGATCCGCGTCTCGAGCGCGACGATCCGCGCCGCGGCGCCCGACGGGTCGGGCTGCTTCGCCAGCGTCAACAGCTTGCTGATGTAGCCCTCGTACGCCTGACGCGTCTCGATCATCTTCGCGTCGGTCTTCAGGTAGTAATCGCGATCGGGGAGGCCGAGTCCCGACTGGCTCACCCCGAGGATGTTCATCGTCGAGTTCTTCTGGTCGGGGCCGACGTTGACGCTGACCGGCCCCTGGACCCCGATCTTCGCGAGCCGGGCAAAGGTCGCCGGCAACTGCTTCGCCGATGTCAGGCCGGCGATCGTCCGCAGCTCTCCCCGCAGCGGCGTCAGGCCTAACGTTTCGACGCGCGCCGAGTCCATGTAGCTGGTGTAGAGGTCGCGCACCTTGCGCAGCTCGGATCCGGCCGGCGCGTTCGTCTTCAGCGCCGAGTCGAGGATGGCGTGCAGCGCGGTGCGGCTGGTCTCGCGCAGTTCGTTGAACGACCCCCAGCTCGCCGCATCGCGCGGGATCTCGGTGCGGGCGATCCAGCCGCCATTGACGAAGCGGAAGAAATCATCCTGGGGCCGGACCGAGCGATCGAAGCTCGTGGTGTCGACGCCGAGCGCGTGGCCGGTGGCCTGGCCCTGCGCGGTTCTCGCAACGGCGGTCGTGACGAGCGCAAAGGCGCTGCAGAGAACGAGGCGACGGAGTGCCTCGCGGGAGGTTGCGGTCATTGGTGGATCTTGCTCCAGAGGGTGGCTTCGGTGGGGAGAATGCTGGTACGCGCGAGGGGGGGGGTGGCGTTGAACTTCGGATGGGGGATGCTTCTAGTGCGATGCGTGATGCGGGAAGCTGCATTCAGCGATGTGTGATGCGGGAAAGTGCTTCAGGCCAAGCTGGGGCCTTATCCGCGCAGCTCCGCACCGATGCGCAGCACGCCATCGACCAATGCGTCGAGATCGGCGCGCCGAGTGCGGTGGTTCACGTTGGCGACGCGAATCGCGTAGCGACCGCCGATCACCGTGCCCGATGGGACCGCGACGGCGTGCTCCTGCAACCGGATCAACAGCTCGGCGTTGAGTGCATTGAGTACCGTGTCGTCGAGACCGGACGGCGCATAGCGGAAGCAGGTGATATTGAGCGGCGCCGGCGCGAGGAGCTCGAGATCAGGGTGCGCCTCGATGCGACTGACGAGATAGCGCGTCTGCGCGACATTCTGCTCGATGATCCGCACGAGCTTGTCGACGCCGTCGGCCTTGAGCGACATCCAGACCTTGAGCGCCTTGAAGCCGCGGGTCAGGTCGAGGCCGCGATCCGCGAATGGCAGGCCGCCAGCGATCACGCCGCGCGTCGTCGGTGCGAGGTAGCTCGCGTTCGCCGCGAACGCAGCGCGGTGTGTCTCGGCATCGCGCACCAGCACGCAGGCGCACTCGATCGGGAGCGATCCCCACTTGTGCAGGTCGAAGCCCACCGAGTCCGCCTGCTCGAGGCCCGCCACGTGCGGGCGCAGCGCATCCGACAGGTACGCGAGCGCCCCGAACGCGCCGTCGACGTGAAACCAGAGCCGCTCGACTTTGCACAGCGCCGCGAGCGCGACGAGATCGTCCGATGCGCCGGTGTTCACCGTCCCCGCCGTACCGATGACACAGAATGGCATCAGCCCCCCGGCGCGATCCTCGGCGATCATTCGCTCCATCGCGGCGAGGTCCACCTCGTAGTTGGCGTTCACGGGCACGCGGCGAAATGCGCGATTGCCGAGTCCGAGCAACTCGGCCGCCTTGCGCGCCCACCCGTGGGTCTCGGTCGAGCCGTAGAAGACGAGTGGCGCGCGCACCGGCTCGCCGGGCCACGACTGCATTCCATCGGCGCGCGAGTCGAGGCCGAGTTCGCGCGCCTTGGCGAATCGGCCGACCGCGAGCCCGAGGGTGCTCGCCATCGTGCCCCCGGGGACGAGCACGCCACTCGCGCCGGGCATCCCGAGCAGCTCGGCCAGCCATCCGATGACCTCGTGCTCGACCAGCGCCGGCGCCTGGTTGAATCCACCGAGGTTCGGGTTGAGCCCCGCCGCCAGCATGTCGGCCATCATCCCGAGTGGCGTCCCGGTGCCCATCACCCACCCCGAGAACCGCGGATGCAGGTTGCCGTTAGGGTACGGCAGCACGTGCTCGACGAACTCGGCGTAGGCCGCGTCGGCGCCGATCCCGGTCCGCGGCACAGCGTTAGGCGACGGCACGCCTAACGCGCGGCGGACGGCGGCCGGCATCTCGCGCCAGACCGGCTGCTGGTGGAGGCTGGCGAGATGCGCCAGCATGTCGTCGACCATCCGCCGCCCGAGCTGGCGAAAGGCCGCCCACTCCTCGGGGGTCGCCGGGTCGAGCGTCTCCTCATCCGGATGCGCGGCCATGGTCGGACTCGTCACGCCTGACGTTCCGGCGTCAGTCGAGGTAGGGATAGTCAGGATCGAGCGCATCGCGCTCGGCGCGGGCGACTGCGTCGGGGCCGGCGATCTGGCGCGCGAGGTCGATCAGCATCGGGCTGAGGTGCGCGCCGTAGCGGAGGAGGTTCTCGGCGCGTTCACGCCGCCCGAGCAAAAAGGCGAGAAAGGGCTTGTCCGCTTTTGCCGCGTTGCACGCCGAACAGGAGAGCACGAGGTTGTCGCGCCGGTCGTACGCCGTCTGCCCCTTCCGCGGCGTGACATGGTCGAGGGTGATCGTCCGCGGACTGGTCTTCCGCTCGCAGTACGCGCAGATCGACCCGTGCTGCGCGAGCAGCCAGTCACGGGTCTCGGTGTATGCATTGCGGCTGGTCGGGAGCGACGTGTGCTGCGACTCGGTCGGCGCACCCCGGTACGGCTTCCGCGACCGGCGCGACCGCTTGGCCGGGGATTTTGCCGCCGCCTTTGCGGCTGGCGCTTTCGCCGCGGACCGCGCCGCGGGTCGAGATTGCTTTGCTGCTGGTTTCTTTCGTTCAGTCATTTCCTGAAAATACCCTAATGGCGGGACATCGGCACGGAGTTGGCTTCGGTCGTGGGGAGAACGAGGGGTGTGAATCGCGGCGGGCCACGGAAGGTTGCGGATCACAACCGCTCAGAGACTTGAACCACGGAAGGCCACGGAAGGCCGCGGATTGCAACGGCTCAGCCGGCACCCTCGCGCGGCACAAGAACTGAAAGACTTGTGGCACGCGCGGCGAGATGGTCGCGCCGCGCGTGCGTCCGTGGCCTTCCGTGGCCTTCCGTGGCCTTCCGTGGCCTTCCGCGGTTACAGCAGGCGTTTCCGCGGTCGTCCGCGGTTTCCGATGCACCTTCCCTGGCTCTCCGCGGTTAACCACGCGGTCCCGCCTAACGCTGCCCGCCAACCGCTGGTTTGGCCCAGGTTGGAAACGCTGGCCGCTTCGGCGCCACTGGCGTCGTCTTGCCGAGTTGCTCCATCAGGATCGCGATCCCTTTCTCCAGCTGCGTGTCGTGCCCCGCTCTCCACGCCGCCGGATCGATCTCGACTTCGACGTCAGGCGCGACGCCGTGGTTCTCGACGGCGTACTCGCTCTCCGGCGTCCAGAGCGCGATTCGTGGCGCCGTCACGCTCCCACCGTCCATCAGCGACGGATAGCCGCCGATGCCGACCAGCCCACCCCAAGTCCGCGTCCCGACGAGCTGTCCGACCTTCAGCCGATGGAAGAGCCACGGCAACTCGTCCCCGCCCGAGCCGGCGTATTCGTTGATGAGCATCACCTTCGGTCCGTAGATCGCGCCGGCGGGGATCGGGACGTCTTCGCCGTAACGACCGGTCACGTAGTTGAACGGTGCCTCACGGCGCAGGTATTCGACCATGTAGTCGGCGATGTTGCCGCCACCGTTGTAGCGCTCGTCCACTACCGCGCCGAGCTTGTCCTGCTGCGCGAAGAAGTAGCGGTTGAAGCGGGTGTAACCCTCGTTCGCGGTGTTCGGGATGTAGAGGTAGGCCAGCTTTCCGCCTGACAGCTTGTCGACGATGCGGCGGTTCCCGTCGATCCAGGCGAGGTGACGCAGCTGCGTCTCGCTCGGCAACGGCACGACGGTGACGTCGCGGGCCCCGGCGCCATTCGCGTTAGGCCCGACGCGAAGGAGCACGCTCTTCCCGGCCAGTCCCTGCAGCGCCTCGTCCACGCTCTCGTCCTTCGTCAGTTCCTGGCCGTTGACGGCCAGCAGGTACTCGCCGACCTGCACGTTGACGCCGGGCTGGGTGAGTGGTGCGCGAAACTGCGGGTTCCAGCTCTCGCCAGCGTAGACGCGGGCGAACTTCCATCGACCGTTGTCCACCGTGTAGTCGGCGCCGAGCAACCCGTTCCGCGGTGTGCCGTTAGGCGTTGCCGGCGGCGAGCCGACAAACAGGTGCCCGACCGTCAGGTTGCCGAACACTTCCTGGAACAGGTAGTCGAGGTCTGCTCGGCTCCCCAGTCCGTCGAGCCATTTTGCGTAGCTCTTCTCGGTTGCTGCGAGATCGAGCCCGTGATAGCCCGGATCGTAGAAGAACGCGCGCTGCAGCCGGAATGCCTCGTGGTACATCTCCTTCCACTCGGCGCGCGGATCGGTCTCGACCTGGATGTCGCTGGTGTTGAGCAACCCGTCGCCCGGCTTGATCGGCTGCGCGAGTGCGGCAATCGTCCACTTGTCCTGCTGCTTGAACAGAACTTTTTCCCCATCACGCGAGATGCTGAACTCGTTGACGCCGCTCACCACCTCGCTCGCCTTGCGTTCGCTGAGATCGAACTTGTGCAGCGTGACGCCGGGCCCGTCGCCTTCCTGCAGGTCCACCGGCACGAGCGGCGCTTCGGCGAGGTAGACGACCCCCGTCTTTCCAGCGACGATCGCCGCGTAATCGCGGGGCGGCACCGGCATCGCGATCGTCCGCTGGTCGATCGCGTCGAAGTCGATCCGAACGCGTTCGGGCGCCGCCGGCGCCGCGCTCGCATTCTTGTCCGGCTTCGCTTTCACCGCGCCGGCGACATCACCCGCCGCCGCCTTCGCCGCACTCTTCGCCGCGCTGTCTCCCTTCGCCTTTTCCTCGTCGCTCTCCGGCGCGAGCGGCGACGGCTGGTCGTTCCGCAGCACGATCGCGTACAGCGTGCGCGTGATCGGGTGATCGAACGTCGTCATGCTGAAGTCGGTCGCCGGTCCCGCATCCGTGCTGGCAACGAACCAGAGGTACTTGCCCCCCGCATCGAACGCCGGCGAGCGTGCATCGCTCATTCCGTCGGTGACCCGCGTAAACGCGCCACGAGCGACGTCGTAGACGAACACCGCGCTGAGCCGGTTCTTCGCCGACCGCGCGTAGGCGATCCACCGCGAATCGGGCGACCATGACAACGCCGTGCCGCCATCGCCAAATCCGCCGAATGGCTCGGTATCGACTTTCGTCAGCTTCCCCGTCGCGACGTCCGTCATCCAGATCTCGCTGCGTGAGTTCACGAACGCGATGCGCGCACCGTCAGGCGAGAACACCGGGGTGTAGTAGTACGTGTCGTCGTCGCCGAGCTTGATGACGCGCGGTGCACCCATCCCCGTCTGCCCGCGCAACTCGAGATGATACGCGCCGCCCGCGTCGGAGAAGTAGGCCAGCGTCTGGCCGTCAGGCGACCACGTGGGAAAGCGCTCGGTCGCGCCCGTGGTCCGCGTCACATCGCGCGCATCGCCCTTTTTTGCCGGGACCGAGATGATCTCTCCACGCGCCTCGAACGCCGCGCGCACTCCGGTCGGCGACAGTGATGCATGCTGCAGCTGCCCGCTCACCCGCGCCCATCGCGGCATCGCCTCACGCAGCTCCCCGCCGAGCCGGATCGGGACCGGCGTATCCTGCCCCGTCGTCAGGTCGTGCAGCCGGATCGCCCCGAACTGCTCGTAGACGATGGCCCCCGGCCCCGCGCTCGCGCTCTTGATGTCGAGCCCGCGGTTGTCGATCCGCTTCGTCACCTGCCGACTGCCTAACGCGTAGCCGTAGAGCGTCGTTGGTCCGTCGCGATCGGAGAGGAAGAACACCGTGTCGCCAACCCACATCGGCGCGATGTCGCTCGAATTGTCGCGCGGGATGCGCTCGATGCTCGCGTCGGCGAGCGTCGCGATCCAGATCGGCGTCGTCCGCCCGCCGCGATATCGCTTCCAGATCGCGTTCGCGTTCTGGATGGGCATGTACGCCAGCCGCTTGCCGTCCGCACTGAACGCCCCCGCATACCCACTGGGCAGGTCGACGGCGGTCGGCGCGACGTCGTGCAGCCCCTGCACGTAGAGCCGCGCCGGAATCCCCCCGAGCGACTGCCCGCCCCGGCTCGACGCGAACAGTACCTTGCCATCCGGCGTCCATCCCCGCGCCTGATCCGATGCCGGATGATACGTCAGCCGCTTCGGCGCACCCCCCGACCGACCGATGACGTAGACATCGGTGTTGCCGTCCACGCTGCTGGTATAGGCAATCATCTGACCGTCCGCCGAGAAGCGACAGTCGGTGTCGTTGCCAGGCGAGGCCGTTAGGCGACTGGCCGTGCCGCCAGTGCGCGGGACGATCCAGAGATCGCCGGCGAAGCTGAAGCAGATGTCAGTACTGCTCAGCGCGGGAGCACGGAGGAGCAGCGGCTGATCGGACTGGGCGGACAGCGCGAGCGGAGCGACGGCGAGCAGCAGGGCAGCCGCAACAGCGCGAAAAGCCGGCATCGGGAAAACCTCGAGCGGGAGGAGAATCGGACCAACCGCCGAAGCTACAGGACGGGGCCGGACCGGTCCATGTGCTGCAACGAGGGATGTGGCGCCCTTGTTCCCTGTGGCGTATGTCTCTCGTTGACGAGGAAGTACGCCACAAGGGACAAGGGCACCCGATGCCTCGTTCCTCGTTCCTCGTCGGCTCCTTCCGCGTTCCGAGTTCCTCGGTTGCGCTCGTCGCCCCAGGCGACGGCGCCCTCCCTCGTCCCTCGTCCGTTCCTCGTCCTTCTGTGCCCTCTTCCCTGTCTCTCCGCGCCGGCCCCGACGCCTACCGCATCATCCAGCAACGCGGCCTCCGCGCTGAGGATGTCACCATCATGCCCGCTGCCTCCGGCGGCGCAAAGTGGCTCACCCTTGCGGGCCTCGACCGCTTCCTCTTCGGCGAATTCCTCGCTGCTCCCCGCGAGACCCCGCTTCACCTCATCGGCTCCTCGATCGGCAGCTGGCGGATGGCTGCCTTTGCGCAGCTTGATCCCGTCGCGGCGCTCGATCGCGGGCATCACGCTTACATCTACGAGCAGAAGTATTCCGCGAAGCCAACTGCGCGCGAAGTCACCGAGGTCGGCCTCCACGTGCTCAACCGGCTGCTTGGCGACACCGGTGTCGACGAGATCCTTGGGAACCGCAGTCGCCGGCTGCACATCATAACGACGGAAGGACGCGGACTCGCCGCGAGCGATCGCCGCATCCTGCTCGCCGCGTCGATGGCGGTCGCTGCGGCCGGCAACCTGCTCAGCCGGCGGACGCTGTCGCTGCAGATGCGGCGCTTCATCTTCCACACCGCCGGCGATACCACGCCATTCAGCGGGCTTTCCGATTTCGTGACGACGCATGTCGCGCTCACCCGCGAGAACATCCGGCCCGCGTTGCTCGCGTCAGCGTCGATCCCGCTCGTGCTCGAGGGCGTCACCATTCCCGGCACTGGTGGTGTGCATTGGGATGGGGGAGTCCTCGACTATCATCTCGACATGGACTTTGGTCCGGGCGAAGGACTGATTCTCTACCCGCACTTCTATCCGCACGTCGTGCCCGGCTGGTTCGACAAGTCACTGAGCTGGCGCCGCGCCCGCGTCGATAACTTCCGCCGCGCGCTGCTCATTGCCCCCTCCGACGACTTCGTCGCCGCGCTCCCCGGCGGCCGCATCCCCGACCGCAAGGACTTCTACACCATGCCCGAAACCGAGCGCATCCCCCGATGGCAGCAAGCCGTCGACGCCAGCGCACGGTTAGGCGATGAGCTGCGTGAGCTGCTCGCGACTGGCAAGCTGGCGGAGCGCGTGCGGCCGTGGTAGCCGGCACGCAGCCGTGGCTCGTGCCGCATTCGCGACCCCGCTGGC
>JANMBU010000069.1:0-13813 GCA_031360575.1 Gemmatimonadaceae bacterium | reverse complement strand
CCCAGATTGGAAGCGGAGGCACCAAGGAGCCTGGCTGGTTGGGGGCCTTGAGGGCTACGTTGTCAGGCCTAACAGCCGCCGTCCTCCCGCGCCCCTCGCATGACCCGACCGCGTGGTCTCTACGACCTCATACTGACCGAGTCAGTCGCGAGGTCGCTGGATAGTATCGCGCCCGACGTCTCCGACGTTCGGGAGCTCGACGCGAGCGAAGCACCCGAGCGGCTGCTCGATGCACTCGGGCGGCAACTCCGCGGGATTCTCTCCGATATCGAAGCGGGAGACACGTCGGGCGCGCACGAGCAACTCGCGCTGGTCAACGAGCTGCTGAAGCAGCTGCGCTCGGACTATCCGAAGTCCGGGGACAGCATCGATCCCGTCGTCGCGCCGCCGCGGATCCTCCAGGCGATTCGCGGCCCCGCCGAGCACGTGCTCAACGTGCCAGAGACGGGGCTGGCCGCGCCCTGGCTGTTCACCGCTGGCAAGGGATCGCCGTCGCTGCTGACGGAGCTTCTCAAAGAAGCGGCCGCGTGCGACCAGATCGACATCCTCGTCAGCTTCATCACCGTCTCGGGGGTCCGAAAGCTGATCGACGTCTTGCGCTCGGCGACCGCCGCCAATGCGATGGGGGTCGGGCGGACGAAGATCCGGGTGTTGACGACGACCTACATGGGCGCCACCGAGATCGCCGCGCTCGACGAGCTGGCGCGACTCAATGGCTGCGAGATCAGGATCTCCCTCGACGGTCGGCGCACGAGGCTGCACGCGAAAGCGTGGATCTTCCAGCGGAAGACGGGATTCGGATCGGCGTATGTCGGGAGTGCGAACCTCTCGCATGCCGCGCTGATGGGTGGGCTCGAGTGGACAATGAAGTTCACCGAGCGCGGGCAGGGCGCGTTGTTTGATCGCGCGAAGGCACACTTCGACACCCTCTGGCTCGACGACGAGTTCACGCTCTATAAGCTCGGGCCCGAAGGCAACCGGAGCGGTGTGATCGAGGCGCTCCGCCGCGAGAGCGGAGAAGGCGAAGCAGGACCGACACTCTACTTCGACATCGAGCCGAAGCCGTACCAGCGCGAGATGCTCGAGCAGCTGAAGCGTGAGCGGGCGCAGGGACGGAATCGGAACCTGCTGGTCGCCGCGACGGGCACAGGGAAGACGGTAGTCGCCGCGCTCGACTATCGCGCGACCTGTGAGGCGCTCGGGCATCGGCCGCGACTCCTGTTCGTCGCGCACCGCGCACAGATCCTTCGTCAGGCGCTGGCAACCTACCAGGCCGTCCTGCGCGATCAGTCGTTTGGCGAGACGCTCACCGGCGGGAAGGTGCCGGAGCGGTACGACCATCTCTTCGCCTCGATCGACAGCCTGAGCTCACGCGATCTCGTAACGAAGCTCGGGGCGGAGTATTGGCACACGGTCGTAATCGACGAGTGCCACCGCCTCGCCGCCAACCGGTTCGACCGCTTGGCAACGACGATCCGACCGGCGCAGCTGTTAGGCCTGACGGCGACGCCGGAGCGCACCGACGGGCAGTCAATCACAAAGTACTTCACGCCGCGCCCCGATAGCGAGCCGGCGGTGGAGTTGCGCCTGTGGAACGCGCTCGACATGCAGCTCCTCGCGCCATTCGAGTACTACGCCTGCGATGACGAGACCGACTTCTCCGAGGTCCCATGGAACGGGGTCGGCGAGGTCGCGGCGATCGACAAGCTGGTGACCGGCAACGAAGTCCGGGCACGAACCGTCGTTAACGAGTGGCGGCGCCTAACGGCCAACCCGAGCA
The DNA here is from genome assembly GCA_031360575.1 of Gemmatimonadaceae bacterium. GTDB lineage: Bacteria > Gemmatimonadota > Gemmatimonadetes > Gemmatimonadales > Gemmatimonadaceae > JABFXC01. The sequence continues at coordinate 12,033 of JANMBU010000069.1, read as the reverse complement.
AGGGGCGGGCGCTGGTCTTCTGCGTTTCGGTGGCGCACGCGCGGTTTATGGCCGACTGGCTGACGAGGGCGGGGCTACCGGCGATGGCGGTGACCGGCGAAACGCCCAAGCCAGATCAGATGCGGGCGCCGAGGAGGTTGAAGGAGGGGCAGGTCTGCGCGCTGGTGACCGTCGATCTCTATAATGAAGGCGTCGATCTTCCCGATGTCGACACGCTGATCATGCTGCGACCGACGCAGAGTCCCGTGCTCTTCCAGCAGCAGATTGGCCGCGGATTGCGGCTGGCGCCGAAGAAAGAGAGCTGTCTCGTGCTCGACTTTGTCGGGCAGCATCGGACAGAGTTCCGCTTCGACCGCCTGCTGTCGTCGATCACGGGATTGACGCGGCGGCAGCTCGAGCACGCAGTGGAGAACGGCTTCAGCACCTTGCCGCCGGGATGCCACATCCAGCTCCAGCGCCAGACCCGTGCGCAAGTGTTGAAGAGCTTGCGCACGCTGACCAGCCAGAGCTGGAGACGGCTGACGACAGAGGTGCAGACGTACGCGACGCTAACGAAGAAGCGCGACGTAAAGCTCGGCGAGTTCCTGCACGATCAGCAGATCGCGCTGGAGGAGATCTATCGCGACGCGAACCCGAGTGGGTGGACGACGCTGCGAAGGGAGGCGGGACTGCTCACTGGCGAGGGGAGCGAAGCCGAGGCAACGCTCTCGCGACGGTTAGGTGATCTGACCCATCTCGACGACCCGGCGCAGCTCGCGTTCATGCGGCGAGTCGCGGAGTCGCCTGCTCGCTACGAGGTGCAGACGGGCGAAGAGCGACTACGGGCGCAGATGCTCACATATCAGGTGGATAGCAGTCGTCAGCCGCTCGGGTACGAGGAGATGCTGGCGCGGTTCGCAGCGAGCCCGGAGTGCGCGGAAGAGTTAGGCGAGCTTGCGGACGTGCTGATGGCGCGATCGCGGCTGCAGGTGCGCGCGATTCCAGGGCTGGAGGATGTCCCGTTGCAGCTTCATGGGGCATATAGCCTTCGGGAGATCGCGACAGCGTTCGGGTGGCAAACCGCTGCTGCTCGCACGCCAGTTACTTCGGGTGTTCTGCCAGTCACGGCGCGGAAGATAGAGTTGTTGTTCGTGACGCTCGACAAGTCGGCGGGTTTTCACGACCGGATCGCATACCGTGATTATGCGGTGAGTCCGGCCCGGTTTCACTGGCAGACGCAGAACTCTGCGGGGCCGGACACGGCCGCTGGGAGACGTTACGTCGAGAGTGCGACGAACGGGTGGCGATTCCAGCTATTCGTACGCGTAACGAAGGGGGATTCGTATCGAGTCTGCGGAGCTGGTCACGTCGCGTCGCCTGAGGATATCAGTGGGGATCGGCCGATGAGCGTCTCGTGGACGTTAGGCGTTCCGCTGCTGGGGCGGTTGTTCGCGGAGTTCAGTGTGTTGAGGGGGCAGGGGTAACCGGTACACGTCCGGATCGCCGTCGCAAGTAGCATTCAACGCGACGATTTGCCGAGACATTTCTACATGATCGACTTCCGTCCGACGATTCACTGTGGCCGAACCTCGGAATAGACTTACGGCATGCCTAACGAATTACTGGCAGAGCAAGGCCTTCGCGGCCGGCCTGTCACGACAGCACTAGAGTGGGAACGCCACTTTGGGGTTGCGCCCGCGATCACCAGCGCCCTCTCAGAGTACGACGCGGCCCGGCTGATCGGTCATGACGACGATTCGTTCAGCCTGGACTGCGTTGGACGGACAGCAGTGACACGAGGCTCTGACTTCACGCACGACGGCCTCCGCTACCAGGTCAAGGCAAATCGTCCCAGTGGAAAGAAAGGTTCGTTCGTGACCTTAGTTTCCAAGGCATCGAACTACGAATGGGATCGGCTGATCTGGATTCTGTATGACCGGTTTTACCAGCCTCAGGAAGCGTGGGAATGGAAGGTCGCCGATTATAGGTCGGCCTTCGACGTAAAGAGTCGATTATCTCCAACGGACATGAGGCGCGGGCGCGCGCTGGTGCTACTGTATCCGTCAGAGTAGAACCGAGCCGCATAGAAAAACTCAGCGGGTTTGGGTGCCTGACAGGCCGCATCTTGCGCGTGTGAGACTGGAATGGGCACGTGCGAGTAGACTGGAGCTAGGAAGGCCGCGCGCTTCGCATGCCAACGTGCCCACCGTCACCACTTCAATCCATATTTCCAGCTCGTCGTACTCTATTGGTCGCGGCCGAAGCAATCTGCGATTGCAATGCGACGGCAACCAGCCACACCTCGTCTTCACCTCAAGGCTGAAACCCGTTTGATTCGCCGCCGCGCCGAAAAACCGTCGCTTCTCCTATCGTCACTCGTCGCCGAGAGCGATCTCCACCCTAACGCTCGCAAGCGCCTCGTCGGCACCGACGTCAACTACGGTCGTGAGCTCCTCGTTGCCTTCGCGCGCCTTCGCGGCGGATGGATCGGTTGGGAAGCGACAAACCTCCGCGGCATCGCGGAGCAGATCGCTTTTGTCCCCCTCGCCCGCGCCCGTCGCCGCGCCGGCAACGACATCGAGATCGGTGCGCTCGTGAACACCGCCCTCGACGCTGCGATCGCCACCGGAAAGCTCGACAAGCGCTTCGCCGCCCTTCAGGGAAGCATTGGCTTCCGTCACGCCGTTCGCGATTCTCTCCTCGAACTCCGCATGGCGCACGTCTCCGCCCCCGAGCTCCGCGCCGTCGCCCGCCCCGGCGCGCCGGCGTACGAACTCGCGACCGTCGTCGAGCAGTTCGAGCGACTGCTCGATGCGTCGCGCCTCGTTGATCCGGCTGGCGTCTTCCGCGCCGCGCTCGACGCCTTCTATACCGAAGCGCCGTTCGTTCTGGACGGCGAGCTATTTCTCGCGCCGGGGCTCGTCGCGCACGGACTCCCGGGCGATCTGCTCGACCGCCTGATCGCCCATGGAGCCGTTCGACTCGAGGTGGATGAAGCGTTAGGCAGCAGCGCTACGCGCGCGCCGGAAGGCATCAGCGTCGACTTCTTTGCCGCCGCGACGCCATCTGACGAGCTGCGCGAGGTCCTCCGCCGCGCCGTCGCCGACGGCTATCGATGGGACGAGGTCGAGATCGCGACGACCGACCCCGACACTTACGGCATCGCACTCGACGCTCTCTGCCAACGGTTAGGCATCGGCGCAACGATGCTCAAGGGAATCCCACTCGCTCGCACCCGACTCGGTCGGACCATCGATCGATGGTTTGGCTGGATCTCCGATGGCCTCCCCGCCGACACGCTCCGTGAGGCACTCGAAGCTGGCGAGATGGTGCTCGCCGGGAGCGACGTCCCGGCGAGCGCGCTCGCCCGCGACTTCCGCCGGCTTCAGATCGGGTGGGGCAGGGCGCGCTACGAGACCGCGATCAAAGCACTCGCTTCGAAACCTACGGTGTCTCGCTACGAAGACGAGACGGACGAGGAGTACGCCGCGCGTCAGGCCTCACGCGTGCGCACCGCGCTCGCCCTGCGCGAGTTTTTGATCGGTCTGCTCGACGCGACGCCGATCGTGCCGGAGCGGGGAAACGAGCGACCGGTCCACACCTCCGCTCCGAAACTCGCGTCGTCGATGCTGAGATGGATGCAGCTCGTCCCGATGCACGGGATGGCCGAGCAGCAGGCCGCGGGTCGGATCGAGGAGAGGTTATCTCAGCTCGCCGCCATCACCGAGCCGGATGTCGCGTTCTCCGCGGCGGTCGCCGGACTGCGGGATGTTCTCGCCGACGTCAGGGCGTGGCCGCTCGTCACCGAAGAGCGCAAGCCGTGGAGCGCGTCGGGAGGAATGGTCCATCTCACCGACATCGCTCACGCCGGGACCACCGGACGCGCACGGACGTTCGTTGTCGGACTCGATGCCGATCGTACAGGTGGCGGGGGACGCCAGGATCCGTTGCTCACCGACACGGTTCGTGCCGCGCTTGGGAGTGGTCGGCTGCCGACGACTCGCGAACGGCGCGCCGAGCAGGGCGTCATTCTCGCCAACGCGCTCGCCGGCCTTCGTGGCCGGGTGACGCTCTCATATGCCACGAGCGGCGCGCTCGACGGCCGCGAGGCTGGTCCGTCCCCGGTGCTTCTCGAGTGGTGGCGGGCAGCCAAGGGCGACACTTCGCTCAGCTACGAGAAGCTGCGCGCCGAGCTTCGCCCGCCGAAATCGGCGGTGCCTGACGATGCCGGCTCGTCGATCGACGCGCGCGATGCCTGGCTCGGGGTCATCGCCGAGGGTCCGCTGCTCCTCGAAGGAACTGACTTGGTGCGCGAATGCTTCCCCATGCTCGACGCCGGGCTGACGTCGCTCGATGCGGCACTGCAGCCGTTCGCTGGACCGCACCACGGGATCGTGCTCGACGCGATGGGGGAGTTCGACCTCGTCGGCGGAGAGAGCAGCATCTCACCGTCGTCGCTCGAGCTACTCGGGAAATGTCCGCTCGCCTGGTTCTATCGCCACGCGTTAGGCCTGCGGCCGCCGAGCGATCCAGAGTACAACCCCGACACATGGCTCGACAGCCTGGATCGAGGCTCGCTGCTGCACGAGGTCTATGAGGAGATCGGGACTCGGTATCGCGGCCGGCAGGCGGAGATCGCCGGCGCGGACGCGCACAGCGTGGCGATCGGAATCGCCAATTCGGTCATCGCGCGCTGGCATGCAAAGGTCCCGCCGCCGGGGCAGACGGTCTTCGAGGCGGAGGCCGCGGAGCTGCGGGCGGCCGCGATCTCGTTCGTCGAGATGGAGCGCGAGCTCGCCAGGCGCGGCGACGCCGCGGAATGGATCGAGCTCGAGCTCTCGTTCGGCAGGGACGGAAAGCCGGGCGGCTATCCACTCGGCGACGGCAGAACGTTAGGCATCTTCGGCCGCACCGACCGGGTCGATCGCCTTCCTGACGGCGGGCTGCGGGTCATCGACTACAAGACGGGAAAGGTCGGGCACTTCCAGAAGTCTCCGAAGAAGCCGCCATTCGATGGTGGGCGGCAGCTGCAGCCGGCGATCTACGCCGCGGCAGTCGAGGCGCTGCTGGACCAGAAGGTGTCGCGCTTCGAGTATCGCTTCCCGACTGCGCGCGGGGAGAGCGAGATCGTCGGCTACGATGCCGCCGAGCTGCGCGCGGCGGCACCAGTCGTCCGCGGCCTGCTCGAGCAGGCGGCGAGCGGCGCGTTTCCACCGACAACCGATGCGGACGACTGCCGCTACTGCGACTGCAGCCCGATCTGCCGGGCGTCACACGATGGGTTCAAGACGATGTCGCCGCGCGCCGAATGGGCGAAGGCAAACGCGGGAACGCTCGACGTCTATCAGATCATGCGGGCGCTGCGCGCGATCGACGGTACTGCCGGGGACGAAGCATGAGCGCCGCCGCACCGAACGATGGCAAGGCGCCGGCCGATCAGCAGGCGCGCGACCGCATCGTCTCCGATCTCGACACGAACCTGCTCGTCGAAGCGGGCGCGGGGTCGGGGAAGACGACTTCACTGGTCGGGCGGATGCTCGCGCTCGTCGCGCGGGGGACGCCGGTCGATCGGATTGCGGCGGTCACCTTCACGCGGAAGGCGGCCAACGAATTGCGCGAGCGATGCCAGCTTGCGCTCGAGGCGCGGGTCCGCGACGGCACGTTAGGCGACGAGGTCACGATGCGCTACGACGCAGCGCTCCGCGATCTCGACTCGGCGTTTCTCGGGACGATTCACGCCTTCTGTGCGCGGCTGCTCCGTGAGCGTCCACTGGAGGCGGGGCTCGACCCGAACTTCCAGGAGGTCACCGACGACGACTGGACGCAGCTTCAGGCTGACTTCTGGAACCGCTGGCTCGAGCGTCTCAAGCGTGGCGACGACCCAACGCTCCGCGCGCTCGGCGACGTCGGCATCGACGCGCGCGGGCTGTACGAGGGGTTCCACAAGGTGATCGACTTTCCCGACGTCGAGTTCCCGTTGGGCGAGTCGGTCGCACCGGAGATCGCGGACTGTCGCCGCGCGCTGGAGAAGCTGCTCACAAGGGCCGAGAAAATGCTGCCGGCGAGTGAACCGGCGGCGGGGTGGGACCCGCTGATGAAGCTCGTCAGGCGCCTGACGGTGCAGCGCCGCATCACCGACTGGAGCGACGTCGCGAGCTTCTGTGCGGCGATCGAGAAGCTGAGCGCCAGCGGCTCCAAGCCGACGCAAAGCAGATGGGGCGCCGACAGGGAGACCAAGGCCGCGGCCAAGGCGTTAGGCGAGGAGTTCCTCGCGCTGATCGAGGGCGTCGCGGCCGACGTCCTCCGCTGCTGGCGCGAACACCGCTACCCGATCGTCATGCGCGTCCTGCTCCGCGCCGCCGAGGAGTTCGCGCGCGAGCGGTTGGCGACGGCGCAGCTCGGCTTCTCCGACCTATTGCTGCTCTCGGCGGCGCTGCTGCGCGAGAACCCCGACGCCCGCGACCAGCTCGGCGCACGCTACGCCCATCTGCTGGTGGATGAGTTCCAGGACACCGATCCGGTGCAGGCCGAGGTGTGCCTGCTGCTCGCGTCACCGTCGAGCGAAGGGAAGGATTGGCGCAGCGTAATCCCAAGGGCGGGCGGGATCTTCGTCGTCGGCGATCCGAAGCAGAGCATCTACCGGTTCCGGCGCGCCGACATCCAGGTCTACGAGCTGGTAAAGCGGCGGTTCGGCGAGTTCGGGGCGGTGCTCGCGCTGACGCAGAACTTCCGCTCGACCGAACCGATCGAGCAGCTCGTCAACAAACATTTCGAGCAGGTATTCCCCGCTGAGGGGACAGCGCAACAGGCGCCGTTCAGCGCGATGCAGACCGATCGCCCGGGTGTCCCGCCCGACGGTGTTTTCTGGTACACGGTGTGTCCCGACGGAAGGAGCAAAGACGCGATCTTCGAGCGCGACGCTGAGATGCTCGGCTCATGGATCGCCGCGCGGATCGCGAGGGGGGAACGTCAGGCGGGCGACTTTCTCATCCTGACCGAGAGGAAAGAACCGATCGCCTACTACGCGCGGGCGCTGGCCGAACGAAACGTGGCCGTCAGCACGACCGGCGCGGCGTTGCCACAGGAGGTGGAGCTGACGGAGCTGCTGGTGGTGATGCGGGCGATCGGCGATCCGGAGAACCCGGTACTGATCGCCGCAGCGCTCGAGGGTTTGTTCTTCGGGCTCACCCCGGCCGACCTTTATGCCGGGAAGAAGGGCGGGCTGCATTTCTCGATCACCCACCGGCCGAGCGAGGGGGAGAGCGCGGTCGGCCGAGCGTTAGGCAAGCTTCACGAGTGGTGGAAAGTGTCGCAGCGACAGCCGGCGGATGTGCTGCTCGAGCGGATCATCGACGATACCGGACTGCTATTGCTGGCGGCGAGCCAGACGTTAGGCGACGCGCGCGCCGGGGCGCTACTGCATCTCGTCGAGGCTCTGCGGTCAGCGTCGACGACGGGTGCGTCAGGGGTGACTGATGCGATGGAGCGTCTCGCGACGCTGCTGGCGCAGGAGGCGCCCGACGCGCCGCTACGCCCGGGACGAACGGATGCGGTACGGGTGATGAACCTGCACCGGGCGAAGGGGCTCGAGGCCACCGTGGTCGTGCTGGCCGCGCCGCAAGTGCACGACGCATTTGAACCAACGGTCTACGTGCGGCGCGATGACACGGGGACGCGGGGCGGACTTGTCATCAAGGCGGACGGTGTCGCCGTCGCACAGCCGCCCGAGTGGGAGAAGATGAAGGGCGACGAAGCGCTGTTCGCGAGGGCGGAGAAAGATCGGCTGCTCTACGTGGCGACAACGAGGCCGAGGTGCGAGCTGGTGGTGGCGCGCTGCGAGCACAACACGCAGGCGCGCGGGACTGAGCACAAGGGGTGGGCGTACGGGCCGCTGGCGACGATGCTCGAGGCGGTGGGATCGGAGCTGTCGATGGCGGTGACCGCGGCGCCGGGACGAGCGCGCGTTAGGCGGAGCGCGGCGGAGATGCACCTCGCGGTCGATGCGGCGAAGGCGCGGATGGGGGCGGCGTCGGTCGCGTCGATCCGGACGGTGACGGTCACCGAGTCGGCGAACAAGGAGCGTGAGGCGGCGCGGGAGTACGACCTGCCGCAGTCGCGCGGGCTTGGGCCGGCGTGGGGGCGGGCGGTGCATCGCGCGCTCGAGGGGGCGGGGCGGGGGCGGACGGGGGACGCGTTCGAGTTCTTTGTGCGGGCGATTGCGGCGAATGAGGGATTGGATGTGGAGAAAGCGGAGGCGTTGATCACGCTGGTCGCGCAGGTTCGCGCCTCGGATGCGTGGGCGCGGCTCGTCGCCGGCGAGGCAGCGTTCGAGTTCCCGGTTATGGAGGTCAAGCGCGAGGGCGACGTCGAGCAGTTGACGGAAGGGGTGATGGACGCGGCGGCGAAGACGGCGGAAGGGTGGCTGGTTCTCGACTGGAAGACGGACGATGTCGGGAAAGGGGAGTGGGAGAAACGACGGGGTGGCTACGAGGGACAGGTGGCGAGGTATGCGGAGATGCTGACTGCGCTCGGTGGCGAACCGGCGGCGGGAGCGATCGTGAGGGCGGTTCTGGCCAAGACCGGGCGATGAGTCGCCCCCGCAAGCCGCTCGGTAAATCGTGCCGCTAGCCACGAGTACGCGTTAGGCAAGCACCTCACCTTCTCACCGCTGTGCAGGTAATGGTGGTCCATGCGTCGGCCGGCGTCTCCGTCGAACGTTGTTGATGCTTCGTGAGCGCCCGCTACTCTGCCGCTTCCTCGAGCACTTCCGCGAAGTACGCTGCCAGCTCGATCACGAGAGGTGGGGCACCGTCAATGCCGGTCCACTCGAGGATGTCCGCCACCACTGCCGGACGTTCATCACCTGGTCGCCATCGCTCGACACAGCGAGCGTCGCAATCGATGATCCAGTATTCCGCGACATCGCGCTCGAGATATAGCCGTCGCTTCACGACCCGGTCGTACCGCGCCGTGCTTGGCGAGATGACCTCGATTGCGAGCAGGAGTTCGCCCACATCCGCGAAGCAACGTACTTTTCCCCCCGGGACGCGTGGAAACACGAACAGGTCCGGCTGGACGATCGAGTCCGGATTGAGCTCGACATCAGCGGGAGCGTGCATCACCTCCGCCCGCCCGACACGTGCCAGATACGCGTCGATGAGGATGAGCAGCTGCCTAACGGCGCGCTGGTGGGTGAACGAGGGCGACGGCGGCACTAGCAGCTCGCCGTGCACGATCTCGTAGCGCCTTCCATCGTCCGGTAGCGCGCGGAGCATTTCCGCGGTCCACCGCTCCTTGGTCGCGGCCATGCTCATATGATGTACCCCGTCCAACGCCCGTCGCAAGCTGCCATTGATCAGGATGCGACAACTCCGTTGTACCAGCGTCATCGAGCAGCCGCAGGTAGAATCGAAGCCGCCAGCAGCGACCGACTGCGCGGCCGAGGGACGAGCCGCGATACGGCGCTGACAGACCGCGGCGTTAGGTTGTTTGACGCCGGCTCCGCAGCGCGTGTACAGCACGCACCGGACGAAAAATCAGTACGAGGAGAAGCTGCAGTGGAAACCGCGGCCGACGCAGAAGAGGGGGGACGTTCGCCTGATCGGAAGGCCGAGCAGTTAGGTCGCGCGTTCCAACGTCACCGCTATCGACGTTTCTTCCCGACCTTGGCGGCGTGTTCCATGAACGACCTGAGAACGGCATTCATCCGCGACTGATATCGCGGGCCGTCGCTTCGAAACCAGGTCAGGACATCGGCGTCCACGCGGAGAGAGATGGGAGTCTTTACGTCAGGCATCACTGGCAATGCCTTGGCCCAGAAGTCCGGTGGCAGTTCGCGCAGCTCGTCGGGTGCGGTGCGCGAGATCTCCGCTTCGCTGACGCTGCGCAACCGGGCCAGATTCGCCCGTCCGCGGCTCGGCACATCCCTACGACGCGGGGAAGACTTCGGTGTACGCTTTGCGCTCATGGCGGTTGCTGACGCGAAAGTCGAACTGGCGCTTTGCTAGGTTGCGTGTGCTCTTCGTCGGATCCCAGACAAAGCGCATATTGAATATGCGATTGTATATACACAAGCCCAACCGGGCGGGCGGCGGGCGATCGGGGGACTGTGTCCATCGGGAACGTCGCCACTCGGGCCTCATGACCGATCACTCAATTGAGCCGCCAAGCATCGATCTGGCCTACACTGCAGAAACCGGGTCGATGAAGCTTGGAATCAACGGCCGGCGGCCTAACGGTGGCCGTCGCGGCTCGGCGAAGAACCCGTCTAGCCGGCCTTCCGCGGCCGCCCGCCCTTGGCGCCGTTGCGACGCGCAGCCTCTACCTTGGCGCGGGTCCGTGCAGCGCCGCCCGCTACTCCGGCGGCGCGGAAAAAGGCCGTCGACCCAAGTACCGCTCTCGCGACGCCGATGACACTCAGGTCGATGTCGAGTCGAGGCCAGCGGAGCCCGACTCCCGCCGCTCCGACTTCCACGGCTGCGAGGTCGTGGTCCGACAGCTGACGCAGCTCCGCCAGAAGGGCGATCGGAACAGCGAAGCTCCCGCCGTTAGTCAGTTGGACATGGAGCGCGGGCGCCTTTCGATCATAGCGCGCACTGGCGGCGTGCGGCTCCGCTGACTGCGCGCGGCGCGTGCGGACGAGCGCGGCGGGCAGCTGTGCAGGGATGTCGCGGTCGGACAGTTTTTGTTTAGCCATGAATGCGCCTCCTCGCGTCGAGGAGTAGATGCCGCCGCCTACTCGACCACCCCGCTGAAGAACGCCGGCAGCTCGATCCGGAGCGCGCTCTCCGCCCCGACCGCTAGCCACTCGAGCGTCGTCGTGAAAATCTCGCCGACGTCGCTCCCGGGTTTCCACCGCTCGACGACACGCGCGTCGAGATCGACGATCCAGTACTCGGCGACTCCCGCGCGCTGATAGAGCGCGCGTTTGTGCACGCGATCGCTCCGAGCGGTGCTTGGCGAGAGAATCTCCACCGCGAGCAGCAGCGTCCGGATTTCGACGAGGCTCCTCGGCGCGCGTCCCCCGACCAATGGCGCGACGAAGACGTCCGGCTGCACCACGGTCTCCGGGGCGAGTCTCACATCCGCGGGAGCGACGACCACGAGTCCTGCGCGCGCTGGTTCGACGTAGTCAGCGAGCAGCCGGACGAGCTTCACCACCGCACGCTGATGCACCAGCGAGGCCGACGGCGTCATCGCCGGGTCGAGCTGGTCGAGATCTCCCCCAGGAACTTCGACCCCGTTAACGAACAGCATACCGTCGATGAGCTCGAGCCGCCGTCCGTCCCAAGGCAACGCAAGCACGTCCTCGACGCTCCATACCCTCGCCGGTGCGACCATGTGCATACGATAGACTCCTCGGCGATGGATGGGCAAGTGAGCATCGCGAAGGCTACTGGTTACCGCTGAACAATGCGTCACCGAATCGCGGCGGGACGTCGCGAAAAAGCACTGACAGTCGCGGGCGTTAGGGTTTGAGGGCGCTAGCCGAGGCCGCAACCTCAGCCTCACAACCTCCGCCCATCGCGCGACGCGGCGGCAGGAAGCGATTGTTCCTTGCCCGGGGCGCGGAACGCGGTGATGGGGGCGCGCTACACGCCGGCGCGGATCGCGGGCTGCAAAGTGCCCGAGCGGGTGCAGCAGCCGTTCACCTTCAAGAACCGTTAGGCAACGCGCAGGCGCGAGCCCTACTCCGCCGTCACCGGATCGATGATCTCGTGCACGCGCGAAATCCGGTTCGCCGGAAATCCCCCCTCTTTCGCGTGCTGCGCCACCGCCTTTTCATCCGGCGCATTGTAGACACAATAAATCTTGTCGTCGGTCACGTAGCTGTGCACCCACTGGATGTCGGTGCCGCTGCGGTTCATCCCGCCGAGTACGCCGCACGACTTGGCGGCGATGCCCTTGAGGTCTGCGGGGCTGAGGTCACCGGCCTTCGGGATCTCGCGCTCGATCAGGTACTTCGGCATTTGCTTCTCCGCTGCATGGTTTGAACGACAATCCTACCCCGATCACAGCTCGCAGGCCAGTGTCGCCAGCGCCTGCGTCCACTCT
>JANMBU010000062.1:0-63750 GCA_031360575.1 Gemmatimonadaceae bacterium | reverse complement strand
GATGGACTCGCCCCGCTTGCCCCCCAGGAGTTCAGGCTCCTTGCGGTAGGGTCCCGCCCCGATTGCCCCCAAGGAGTTGAGGCTCGTCGCGCGGCGACCTCCATCTGAAAAGCAGTCCTCGGTGCCTCGGCGTTCCTCGGTGATCTCCACAGACTGCAGTTGCACCAACTCTTCCCCGCGACGAGCCACGGCCCGCCACGCCGCAGTTCTCCGCGCTTCCCGGAGCGTCGGTACCCCGCGCGCCCCTCTGCCCCTATCTTGTCTCTCATGGCGACAAAGGTTCAAGCGGAGCCGGTGGTCGAGGCTTCCAAGGAGTGGTCGATCGACGCGGCGCGCGCCCTCTACAATATCGAGGGCTGGGGCGCGGGATTCTTCGACATCAACGCGAAGGGACACGTCGTCGTGCGCCCCGACCGCAACGATGATTCACGCGAGGTCGACCTTCACGAGCTGGCGACCGACCTCGAGCAGCAGGGCGTGCAGCTCCCGGTGCTCGTCCGCTTCTCCGACATCCTGCGGTCGCGCATCGAGTCGCTGAGCGAACGGTTCATTCGCGCGATCGAGGAGTACTCCTACAAGGGCGGCTATACCACCGTCTACCCGATCAAGGTCAACCAGCAGCGCCACGTGGTCGAGGAGATCGTCGAATACGGCAAGGCGCACGGCGTCGGCCTCGAGTGCGGGAGCAAGCCCGAGCTGCAGGCGGTGCTCGCCCTCGCCGACACCACCGAGCACCTCATCGTCTGCAATGGCTACAAGGACGAGGAGTTCATGCGCCTCGCCCTGATGGGGCAGAAGCTCGGGCACCAGGTCTTCATCGTCATCGAGCAGATTCACGAGATCGACACGCTGCTCCGCGTCGCCGACGAACTGGGCGTCGAGCCGACCGCGGGCATCCGCATCAAGCTCGCGTCGGCGGGATTCGGCCGCTGGGCGCAGAGTGGTGGCGAGAAGTCGAAGTTCGGGCTCAACGCCGCCGACCTCGTCCGCGCGATCGACAAGTTGGAAGCGTTAGGCAGGCGCGATGTCCTCCGGCTGATCCACTTCCATCTTGGCAGCCAGATCACCGACATCCGCTACATCAAGCACGGCCTGCAGGAGATCGCGCGCTTCTACGCCGAGCTGCGCGGGATGGGCGTGAACATCACCCACGTCGACGTCGGCGGTGGACTTGGCGTGGACTACGACGGCACCAACTCGACGTCGGTCTCGTCGGTGAACTATTCGCTGCAGGAGTATGCGAACGACGTGATTTACACCTTCGCCGACTCGTGCACGGAGCTCGAGTTGCCGATGCCGCACATCATCAGCGAGTCCGGGCGCGCGCTGACGGCGCATCACGCGCTGCTGCTGCTCAAGGTGATCGACGTCGAAGGTGGCGCCGAGCCGACGGTGCCGATGATCACCGACGACGACCACCAGCTGCTCCACGAGATGCTCGCCGACCAGCAGACACTGACGAAGAAGAAGCTGTCGGTGCGCAAGGTTCGCGAGACCTATCACGACGCCACGTTCGACAAGGAGCGCCTGCAGCAGCTGTTCAACAGCGGCGTCCTCACCCTTCGCGGGCGAGCGTTAGGCGAGCAGCTCTACTCGGCGACCATCCACGCCATCTCGGCGATCGCCGAGCGCGATCGCGACGAGTACGAGGACATCGTGATGGATCTCGACGCGGCGCTGGTCGACCGGTACTTCTGCAATTTCTCGCTCTTCCAGTCGCTGCCCGACAGCTGGGCGATCGACCAGCTCTTCCCGATCATGCCGATTCACCGGCTGGACGAGGAGCCAACGCGTCGTGGCACCCTGCAGGACGTCACCTGCGACAGCGACGGCAAGATCGATCGCTTCGTCGGCGACAAGAACGGGCAGCCGAGTCTCGAGCTCCACACCTTCGACGAGAATGATCCCTACATCCTCGGCATCTTCCTCACCGGGGCGTACCAGGAAATACTCGGCGACCTGCACAACCTGTTCGGCGACACGAACGCGGTGCATGTCCGGCTGCGCGACGGGGGCTATGAGCTGAATGAGCTCGTGCACGGCGACACAGTCACCGAGGTCCTGAACTACGTCCAGTTCCGCGCGAGCGACCTGCTGGCGACCTTCCGCCGGAAGGTGTCGAACGCGAAGGCGATCACGCGGACGGAGGCGAATACGTTCATCGCCGACTACGTCGCCGGGCTCGAAGGATACACCTATCTCGAAGCCGCTGAGTAGGGCGACCCAGGGCTGCCGATTCTGATGGCCGCCGCCAGTACCGTGGAGCTGCCCGCCCTGCTCGCCACGCTGGCTGCGACGCTCGTCGGCGCCAAAGCGTTAGGCGCGCTCGCCCAGCGCCTCGGGCAGCCGTCGGTGCTCGGTGAGTTGATCGCCGGGATTCTGCTCGGCGGGTCGGTCCTTGGTGTCCTCGATCCCGACGTGCCGGCGATCCATGCGCTGTCGGAGATCGGCGTGCTGGTGCTGCTCTTCGAGATCGGTTTGCACACCGACCTCCGGTCGCTCGCGTCCGTCGGGGGCTCGGCGACGACCGTGGCGGTCGTCGGGGTCGCGCTCCCGTTCACGTTAGGCTGGTTCGCCGCGCGGGCGCTCGGCATCGCGACGATCCCGTCGCTGGTCGCGGGGGCGGCGCTGACGGCGACCTCGGTCGGGATCTCGGCGCGCGTGCTCGGTGAGCTCGGCGTGCTGGATCAACCGGAAGGGCGCGTCGTCCTCGGCGCGGCGGTGCTCGACGACATCATCGGGCTGGTCATCCTGTCGGTTGTCTCGAGCGCGGTGGCCGGCGCGGCGCTCAGCGGATGGGGGATCGCCCGGACCGCGCTGGTGGCGATTGGCTTCGTCGTCCTCGCCGTCGTGCTGGGGACGCGCGTCGCGCCGCCGCTGTTCCGCTTCGTTGCGCGAGTGCAGATGGAGGGCGTCCTCGGCCCGATCGCGCTCGCGTTCGCCCTCCTCCTTTCCTGGCTCGCCGCCGAGGCCGGATCGGCGACGATCATCGGCGCCTTTGCCGCCGGTCTGGTGCTGCATAACACTCCGCAGCGTGGCGACATCGAGCACGCGGTGACCAACCTCGGGCACTTTGTCGTGCCGATCTTCTTCGCCAGTGTCGGCGCCGCGGTCGACCTCCGCGCCCTCGCCAGCCGCGACGCCCTCCTCCTCGGCGCGTTGCTCGTCGTGACGGGAATCGTCGGCAAGGTCGCCGCCGGATTCGCGCCGTTAGGCTTCCGCGGGCGCAAGCTGCTCGTCGGCGTGGCGATGGTTCCGCGCGGCGAGGTCGGCCTGATCTTCGCACAGATGGGGCTCGCCTCCGGCGCGATCGGCGGCGGCGTCTTCGGCGCCATCATGATCATGGTGCTCGTCACGACCTTCGTGACCCCACCCGCGCTGGCACTGATCGCCCGCGAGAAACGCGTCGAGGGCCTTGACCGCCCGGGCGACGGTGGCATCGACGACCTCGTCGCCGGAGCGCGGCGAACGCCTGCATCGGTGCGGCGGGTCGGCCCTGAATAACGGGCCGCCAGCCTTTAGCGTTGAGCCACGGCGTTAACCGCAGTCGCTCAACCCTAACGGCTCACGGCTAACGGCCGACTATACGCGATCTCGGCTGACGACCGTTTACTTGTATCTCTTCCCGACCGCGCTCCAATTCACCACGTTCCACCACGCCGTGACGTAATCCGGCCGGCGGTTCTGGTACTTCAGGTAGTAGGCGTGCTCCCAGACATCGAGGCCGAGGAGGACGCTCTCCGGCGACTTCCCTTCCATCAGCGGGTTGTCCTGGTTCGGCGTGCTGGTGATCGAGAGCTTGCCGCCGTCGTTGAGCAGCCATGCCCAGCCGGAGCCGAAACGGCCCGCGGCCGCCGCGGCAAACTGCTCCTTCAACTTGTCGAAGCCGCCGAACGACCCCTTGATCGCGTCGCCTAACGGTCCGGTCGGCTCACCGCCGGCTTTCGGCGCCATGACCGTCCAGAAGAACGAGTGGTTCCAGTGGCCGCCACCGTTGTTGCGCACCGCGGCGCGCACCGTCTCGGGAGCGCTGTTGACGCCCTTGAGCAGCTCCTCGATCGACTTCCCCTGCAGCTCGGGCGCCTTCTCGATGGCCGCGTTGAGGTTGTTGACGTACGCCTGATGATGCTTCCCGTGATGGATTTCCATCGTCTTCGCGTCGATGTGTGGCTCGAGCGCGGCGAAGTCGTAGGGGAGAGGAGGTAATGTGAAGGCCATGATTGTCTTGCTCCGATAGTTGGTACGAAACGCAGCCGTTAGCCATTAGCCGTTAGCAGGCAGGAACTGCGCAGTTCAACGCCGTTGCTCAACGCTAACGGCTAATGGCTGTCTTACTCCGAAACTGCAGGCGGGGCGCCGGACTTCCCCCTCTCGCGCATCCACGAGATTATTCCCGGCAAAATCGACAGGAAAATCACCACCAGGATCACTGGCTCGATGTGCTTGTCGATGCCCGGCACCAGCCGTCCGAGGAAGTAGCCGATGAAGAGCATGCTCCATACCCAGGCAAGCCCGCCGATCACGTTGTAGGCGATGAATGTGCGGTAGTGCATGTCGGCGACACCGGCGACCACCGGCGCAAAGGTGCGCACGATCGGCATGAAACGAGCAATGATGATCGTCTTGCCGCCGTGCTTCTCGTAGAACGCGTGGGCTCGTTCGAGATGTTTCCGGTTGAACAGCACTGAGTTCTCCCGGGTGAAGATCCGCGGCCCGGTCGATCGCCCGATCGCGTAGCCCACGCTATCGCCGATGATTGCGGCGATCGATAGTATGAGTCCGAGCAGGTACACATTCAGCCCGAACCCCGGCTGCGACGCGAGAAGCCCGGCGGTCACGAGCAGCGAATCGCCGGGCAGGAAGAATCCAACCAGCAGTCCCGTCTCGGCGAAGACGATCGCAGTCAGCCCGACGTAGCCGGCCCACTGGACGAGGCCGCGCAGGTCGCGCAGGCGATTCAACAGGTCGATCAGGGAGTCCATGTGACGCGTGTGAGGTTGGTCGAACGAGCGGCGAGACAGCCCCTGAACTTCGACGAATGGAGAGCCGCGGTCAACGGGCGCCGGCCGCAAGCCGGTGCACAGACCGCGCTGTATTCCTCGATCCGCTGCCCAACGGCGTGACCGCGAACGATCAGCCAGGCCAGGCACCGCACCACACCGGCGCGATCGAAGCGGTCGAGGAAGCTGTCGCCTGGGCCAGCCACGCAATCCTGCATACAGCCGAAATTGCCTTCGCGCTCCCCGCGCCGGCGAAGAGCCGCTGGCATCGCGCCGGTATCGGCGCGCGGACGGAACGCATCTTCGACGTCGTCGCCGGGATCGTGCTGCTGCTGTTCGCGACCGGGTGGACATGGTCGATCGCGACGTCGCGCGCCGGAGACGATGCGATCGACGCGACCGCCTCGATCTCGGTCGCGCTCACCGACCCGAACGCGGCGACCACCGCCTACATCACCGATGCGATGCTTTCCGCGCTGACGCCACTGCGCGGGTCGAGCGGCAAGCTGCGCGCGCGGGTGTCGCAGCCGGGCCAGGCGGTGGACGCGGCACGCGATCCGTCGGTCGACAGCTCGGCCGCCGAGCTTCGCGTCGCGACGCAACCCGCCGACACCGGCACCACCACCGCGCCGTCCCGCGCCGGCATCTGGGGACTCGCCGTGAAAGTAGGTGCCGCACTCAAGCCAGTCACGGACTTCAGTGTCATAACGGTCCGTCCATTCAGCGAGAAACAGCGCGGCCGCATCGGCCTGTACTACATCGGGAGCTGGCCCGGGGAAAAAGGTCGCGTCCGTCGCGGCTACGCGATTCCGTCCGGCTTCATCGAGGTGACGCGGCGCAACCAGGATGTCTACGTCTCCGAACATTTCCGGCTGCGCGACTTTCTCACCCATGATCAGGTAGACTCGTGGCCGAAGTACATCGTGCTCGAGCTGAAGCTCGTCGACAAGCTCGAGCTGGTGCTCTCCGACCTGGAATCACGCGGCTACAACACCGCCGGCGTGCGCGTGCTCAGCGGCTTCCGCACGCCGCAGTACAACGTGTCCGGGGGGAATCCGAGCGGGCGGGCCGCGCTCAGCCGGCACATGTACGGCGACGCCGCTGATATCTTCATCGACAACGATGGCAATGGCGTGATGGACGATCTCAATCACGACCGTCGCGTCAACATCCGCGACTCGCAGGTCATTCTCGCCGCGGTCGATCGCGTCGAGCGGGAGCATCCCGAGCTCGTCGGCGGTGCCGGCGTGTACGTCGCATCAGGTGGGCACGGTCCATTCATTCACATTGACACGCGCGGCTTTCGCGCACGCTGGGTCGGAACCGGAGACGACTGACATGGCAGACGAACAGACTACGACCAAACCCGCAGCGAACGCGCCGGAACAGATGTGTCCCGTGTGTCAGTCACCGCGCGACGACCTGTCGAAGCCGTGCCCGCACTGCGGCTCGCCGGCGATCGAAGGCGCCGAGCCGCCGGTGGCGGCGAGCGCGCCGCGGCGTGCGCTCCCGGAAGGATTGTTCACTGTCCGCTCGTCGGACATCGAGCCGTACATCGGACTGCGCTACCTCTCGAAGCTGTTCCGGATGATGGCGATCATCCTCGTGCTGCTGCTGATCGCCGAGGTGATCACCGGCTTCTATTCGCAGGGCAGCATCGCGCTCCCGACACTGCTCGCGGAGGGAAGCAAGTTGATCGTGCTCGCCGGATTGCTCTGGGGTGTTGGCGACCTCGCGATCCTGCTCATCGACGTCGGACACGATGTTCGCGCCGCGCGTATCCTGCTCGGACGCCAGGCCGCGCATCATCTGCAGGAGCACCACCAGGAGCGCCGGCGCGGGCCGGGCGAAGCGCGGTCCAGCGAACGGCCCAGCTGACGCTCGTACCGGTCGGTTCACACGTCCCGCAAACCGCGCCGGTATGACTGTTGCCGAAGACCGGAACAGGACGCGCACCACTTCACCGGTACTATCGAGGACTTGACCATGCTCTGGACGCTCGCGGTAATTCTGCTCATCCTGTGGTTGCTTGGCTTCTTCGTCGTTCACGTTGGCGGTGGGCTGATTCACCTGCTGCTCGTCATCGCGGTAGTCGTGGTACTCGTCCGCGTCATCACCGGACGGCGACCCGTCTGACGAGATGAACGAAGCGGGGGGCGGTCGCTGCTGGCGATCGCCCCCCGCTTCGTGCAACCATGCCTGATTCCAGTCCGCTCGACGTTCACGTCGTCTCCCACACGCACTGGGATCGGGAGTGGTACCATCCAGCGGGGCGCTTCCGCCAGCGCCTCGTCGCCCTCGTCGACGAACTGATCGACGACCCGCCGCCATCACGCGAGAGCTTTCTCCTCGACGGCCAGGCGATTGTACTCGACGATTATCTCGCCGTTCGCCCGGAGCGTCGCGAGGCACTGGCCTCGTTGCTGCGCGAGCATCGGCTGGAGGCGGGGCCCTGGTACGTGCTGCCCGACGAGCTCATTCCATCGGGGGAAGCGCTGGTGCGCAACCTGCTCGCCGGCCGGCGCACGCTGCAGACGTTAGGCGCGGCCCCACCGGCGGTCCTTTATTGCCCTGATTCGTTCGGGCACCCGGCGGCTCTGCCGTCGATCGCCGCCGGCTTCGGTGCCGCGGTCATCGTGCTCTGGCGCGGCTACGGCGGGCGCCGCTGGCCCGACGGCGACACCGCGACCTGGCGCGCGCCTAACGGCGCGACCGCGGTCCTCTATCACCTCGCACCTGACGGCTACGAGCTGGGCTCGACGCTGCCTGCGTCGGAACGCGGTGCCCGCGAGCGATGGACGCGCCTGCGCTCCGTGCTCTCGCCGCGGGCCTCGTTGCGCCTCGTCCTCCTCACCAACGGTGCCGACCACCACGCGCGCCAGCGCCTGCACCGCGAAGCAATCGATGCGCTGGCCACCGCCGCCGGCGACGACACTCTGCACCGCGCCTCGCTCGCCACCTTCGCCGCAGCACTGAGCGATCGCGCGCGCAACCGCCGCCTCCCCGAAGTCAGCGGCGAGCTTCGCGACTCGTATGGCTACACGTGGACGCTCCAGGGCACCTTTGCCACCCGCGCCGCGCAGAAGCGGCGAAACGCGGCGGTCGAACGTCTGCTCGTGCGCGACGCCGAGCCCTGGGTCGCGCTCGCCGCGCGCGCTGGTGGCAGCGATCGCGTCGCGCTCCTCCGCGCTACCTGGCGCGCGCTGCTCGAGTGTCATCCGCACGATTCGCTCTGCGGCTGCTCGATCGACGCCGTCGCCCGCGCGGTTGACGCGCGCCTCGCCGATGCACTCGCGCAGGGGCGCGGCGTGCGCGACGACGCGCTATTCGACGTCATCGGTCACGACCCGGGTAGCGCGCGGGAGCGGCGCGCCGAATGGACGCCGGTCGTCGTCGTCCGCAACGCGGCCTCGCGTCCGCGGCGCGGCATCGCCGAGGTACGCGTCGCGACGTTCGTGCGCGACGTTGGCGTCGGGCCCGGCTCGCGGCGCGTCGCGCGCGAGACGGCACGCGCCGCGCGCAACGACCGGGTGGCGCTCGCTGCGCCGTTCACGCTGCGCGATCGCTTCCACCCCGCGCCGGTGCAACTGCTCGGTGCCTCGCTAGCCACCGACCTCACCGAGAGTCCGCGCCACTACCCCGACGCGGACCGCGTCGTGGCGTCGCGCGCGCTGGTCTGGGTCGACGACGTCGCGGCGTACGGCACGCGCTCACTCCCGCTCTCGGCGGGGAGCACCGGACGAGCGACGCTGCCTGACGATGTCGCTCCGGCCGTCGCCGGCGACGATTTCATCGACAACGGGCTCGTTCGCGTCGAATGGGACGGCGATGGCCGCCTGACGCTCCACGACCGCCGCTCCGACCGCACCGTCGAGTCACTCATCGGACTCGGTGACAAGACTGACCTCGGTGACCTCTACACGCCGTCGCTTCGCGGGTCGGCGCACGAGATGGGCGCGTCGCATCCGCGCGTCACCGCGAGCGGTCCGCTCCGAGCCACCGTCGCGATCGACTACCGTTTGCCGGGTGTCGCCGACGCGGTGGTGACCGCGTCGCTCGATGCCGGGGCGCGGTTCCTCCGCCTAACGGTGCGCGGGATCAATCGGAGCTGCGATCATAGATTGCGCTTCGTCGTTGCGACGGGTGTCGAACAGGGCGAAACCTGGGCAGACGCCGCATTCGGCCCGCTGCACCGCACGGCGCTCGTCGTGCCGGACGTGGACCGCGTTGCCGAGACACCGCCGCCGACTGCGCCGCTGCACCGTCATGTCTCGCTGTTCACCGCGGACACGGGCGCGACGCTCTTCTCGGATGGCCTCGCCGAATACGAGACGCGTCCCGATGGCCGGATCGCCGTTACCCTGCTGCGAGCAGTCGGTGAGCTGTCGCGCGACGATCTCCCCGAGCGGCCCGGCCACGCCGGCTGGCCGGCGCCGACTCCAGCCGCGCAGTCGCTCGGCGCGTTCAACGCGCGCTTTGCGCTGCTCCTCCACGATCGGCGCACGAACGCGACGATCGCCGAGATCGAGTCAGCTGCCGATGACGTGCTCGTTCCGCTTCGCGGCGCAACCCTTCGCTCGGCGCTCGGTGTTCCAGCGTCGACGCGCGGCGTCGAACTGATGGGCGACGGGCTCGCCTTCTCGTGTTGCAAGCCTGCCGAGCAGCCGGGATGGACGGTCGTGCGCTGCGTGAACCTGCTCGATGTGGCGGTGGCCGGCGTCTGGCGGTTCGAACGTCCGGTCACGCACGCCGTCCTCAGCCGGTTGGACGAAACGCTTGGACTTCCGCTACAGCCTCGCGCCGACGTCGTGCAGTTCACCGCCGCTCCGCACGACATCGTGACGATCCTCGTTCGCTAGGGCGAGACGCTCCGGCGGCCCGCCAGCCGGTCACGCAGTGCGTCGCCGATGATCGTCGCGCACATCGTCACGATCACGACCGCGAGTCCCGGAACCAGTGACACCCACGGCGCGCTGACGACGACATCGCGGCCGGCGGCGATCATGTTTCCCCAGCTCGCCGCCGGTGGCTGCACGCCGAGACCGAGAAAGGACAACCCCGCCTCGAGCATGATCGCGCTTCCGACGCCCATCGCCGTCGCCACCAGCGCCGGACCAAGCGCGTTAGGCAGGACGTGACGCCAGAGCGTGCGGTTCGAATGCGCGCCGAGCGCCCGGGCCGCATCCACGTACGGGCGACCACGCGCCGCGATCACCTCGGCCCGCGTCAGGCGGGCGGTTCCCATCCACCCGGTTGCCGCGAGCACGATCACCACCGTGCGCAGGCTTGGTTCCCAGAGCGCGACGCAGAGCAGGAGGAGAACGAGGCGGGGAACGGCCAGCAGCGCGTCGGTGAGCGCCATCAGCAGGCGATCGATTGCGCCACGCCGCCAGCCAGCGAGCGCGCCGACGCCAGTGCCTAACGCTCCGGCGAGCAGCGCCCCGGCGATCCCGACCGCCAACGAGATGCGGCCGGCGAGCAGCGTCCGCGCCAGCAGGTCGCGGCCCAGGCGGTCAGTGCCGAACAGGTGAAATACGCCAGCCGGATCACGGGCGAACGGCGCGAGCAGCCGCCCGCCGATCACGTCGCCGATCGCCGCGGGTGCGCGCGCACCGAACAGCGGTGCACCCAGCGTCGCGATCGCGATGGCGACCACGACGAGCGTCGCCACGCGCGTCGAACGTCGCGCCGCGCTCACCGAGAGGCCTCGCGGACTCGTGGGTCGACGAGTGGCTGCGCGAGGTCGGCGACCAGGTTCGACGCGATCACCGCCGCCGCGTAGACGATCGTCGCGCCGAGCACTACGGGAATGTCGCGGCCGAGGATGGCGACGGTCATCGCGCGGCCCATTCCCGGCCATGCGAACACGCTCTCGACGAACACCGATCCGGCAATTGTCCCCGGCAGGGCGAGGGCGAAGAGCACCATCAGTCCCGGCAACGCGATGCGAAGTACGTGGACGGCGAGTCGCACGCCAGCGAGACCGCGTCCGCGCGCCGCGCGCACCGCATCGAGTCCGACGACGTCGAGCAGCGCGGAGCGTGTGTACCGAGAGATGCCCGCCGCGCCGATCGCCGTCAGCACGCCTAACGGGAGGACGGAATGGCGCAGCAGGTCGACCAGCCATGTCGCGCCTGACGGTGCGCCAGCCGGCGCGTGGAGCCCGAACGCGGGAAGGCGCAACGCCGCGGGAAATCCCAGCCGGGCTGCGCCGTAGGTGAACACCGCGATCGCGCCCAGTGCGAGCCAGAACGCCGGAGCGGCGGCGACCGCGGTCGCGCCCATGGTGATGGCGAGGTCGGTCCGGGACCCGACTCGTCGCGCCTGCACCGCGCCGATCGCGATGCCGATCGCGAACGAGAGGAACAGCGAGACGCCGCCGAGGTAGAGCGACACGGGCAGCGCATCGGCGAGCACGCTGCGCACCGGGCGCCCGCTGGCGATGCTGGTACCAAGATCGCCGCGCAGCACTCCCCGCGTCCAGCGTGCATATTGCACCGCGATCGGCGCATCGAGCCCGAGACGAGTGCGCGCGTTGGCGATCTCCGTCGCGCTCGCCGACGGCGACACGATCAGCAGCACAGGATCCCCAGGCGCCGAGCGCGCGAGCACGAACACCACCGTGACCACGAGCCAGAGCAGCAGCACGGCAGCCGCGAGATGTCGAAGCAGGGAGCGCACGGAGGGATAATGCGCGCCGCACTCACTCCGTCAACCGCATGGCCGCGGCTCGCACGCGCCGTTGCGCTGCTCGCACTCGGCGCCTGTGGCTCGGCGGCGTCGCGCGACGGAACAGCGGTGATCGCCTCGGGCGCCGACCTCGAGTCGGCGAATCCGCTGGTCACGATTCATCCGATCGCCCGCCAGATCCAGCGGTACGTGCTGTTCACGACGCTCGCCCGCTATGACTCGACGCTCGCCCCCGTTCCGTACCTGGCGAGGCGCTGGAGCTGGAGCCGCGATCGCACGACGCTGACCATGACCCTCGTCGGCGACCTTCACTGGCACGATGGCGTGCCAACCACGGCGCGCGACGCGGCCTTCACCCTCGACGCCGCCCGCGATCCGCGCACCGGGTCGCCCCGTGCGAGCGAGCTGACCTCCCTCGAGTCCGCGATCGCGCCTGACGATACGACGCTCGTTCTGCATTTCGCCACGCCGCAGCCGTTGCTGCCTAACGTCCTGTGCGAGCTGCCGATCGTGCCGGCGCACCTGCTTGCCGGCGTGCCGCACGAGGGCATGCGGGGCGCCGCCTTCTCGACGGCGCCTGTCGGCAACGGACCGTTCCGCTTCATCGAGCGTGTACCCGGCCAGCGCTGGGTCTTTGAACGGAACGAGGATTTCCCCGCGTCGCTCGGCGGACCGCCGGCGCTGCGGCGGCTGGTCGTCGCGATCGTCGACGAGCCGGCCACCAAGATGGCCGGATTGGTCAGCGGCGATCTCGACATGGCCGGCATCGCGCCGACGATGGCCGGCCTGGTTGCGAGCGACCCGACGCTCCGGCTCGTCCGCTATCCGAACATCGCGTCGGTCGCGCTCATCTTCAATCCGGCGATCGCCGCGTTAGGCGACCGGCGCGTCCGCGAGGCGATCGCGCTCTCGATCGATCGCCCACGCATCGTCGCCGCAGCCGTTGGCGGCTTCGCGACGCCAGCCCGTGGTCCCGTGCCTGACGCGAGCCCGTACGCGATCGCATCCAGCGTACCGGCGCACGACACCGTCCGCGCCGATTCCCTCCTCGACGCCGG
Source organism: Gemmatimonadaceae bacterium (assembly GCA_031360575.1). GTDB lineage: Bacteria > Gemmatimonadota > Gemmatimonadetes > Gemmatimonadales > Gemmatimonadaceae > JABFXC01. Next base: position 51,002 of record JANMBU010000062.1, on the reverse strand, counting down.
GGGCTACCCGCGCCGTACCGATCGCCGGCGCGCGCGTGCCGGCGAGGCGCCGCTTTCGCTCGAGTTGCTCACCGTCGGCAGCGGCGATAACATCGCCGAGCAATTGATCCAGAATGACCTCGCGGCGCGGGGGATATCGGTCGCGATCCGGCAGCTGGAGCTCGGGGCCTTTCTCGTTCGCGCCCGTACGACGCCGCGACGTTTCGAAATGTTGCTCAGTGGAGTGCCGGGCGATCTGGCGCTGTCGCACATCGCCGCGATGTACGACGGATCGCTCCGTGGCGGTGCGCTCGACTACGCGGATTTTCACACGGCGCGACTCGATGCGCTGTTCGCGGCAGTGCATCGCGCCAGCGACGCCGGGCCGCTGCTCAACGCGTGGCGCGATGTACAACGCGAGCTCGATCACGAGGTGCCAGCGGCGTGGATCTACCATTCCGAAGGCATCCAGGGTGTATCCCGTCGCCTGACCCATGTGACGATGGATCTTCGCGGTGAACTCCCGACCGTCGCGCGCTGGACCGCCGACGGCGCGCGCGAGCCATGACACTCATTCTCACCGCCGCCGAGCGCATCGCTCGCCAGGCCGTTGCCAGCGGCGCGCTCGCGCCGCTCGCCGACTCGCTGGCCGCCGATCTCGAGCGGCTGCTCAACGTCAGGCTCGACATACCTCGCGACAAGGCACGACTCAGCCGCGCCGGTGGACGATGTCCGGTCGACGGCACCGCGCTCGACTACGACCCGTGGTCGCCTGACGCGCACCGCTGTCCGCAATGCGGTGCGCGGTTCAGCGGTGCGGATCACTTCCGCTACTGGCTGATGTGGCACCAGCTCTGGCTCGCCGAGCGGTCGGTGCACGCGGCGACGTTGTTCAGCCTCCGCGGCGACGATCGCCATCGCGACCTCGCATTGGCGATCCTCGCGGGATACGCTGAACGGTATCTCGACTACCCGAACCGCGACAACGTCCTTGGGCCCTCGCGCGTGTTCTTCAGCACCTACCTCGAGTCGATCTGGCTGCTGCAGCTCTGCATCGCGATCGACCTGCTCGAGGGGGCCGGCGTCGGGCACGCGACACTCGGCGAGGCGCGAGACCGCATCGTCGACCCGGCGGCGTCGCTGATCGCCAGCTACGACGAGGGCACCTCCAACCGTCAGGCCTGGAACAGCGCCGCCCTCCTCGCCTCGTCACTCCTGCTCGGCGACCGGAATGGCGCCGAGCACGTCGCGTTAGGCGGCCACGGACTCCGCTTCCTCCTCGACACGGCGCTGCTCCCCGATGGCAGCTGGTACGAGGGCGAGAACTATCATGTCTTCGCGCATCGCGGACTCTGGTACGGCGTGACGATGGCCGAACGGGCGGGCATCGCGATCGAGCGCAGCCTCGTCGACCGATTCGACCGCGGCTTCGCGCTGCCGTTTCGCACCGCGCTCCCCGACATGACCATGCTCGCGCGTCGTGACTCGCAACACGCGATCTCGTTGCGGCAGTGGCGATTTGCCGAGCTTTGTGAGCTCGGCCTTGCGCGTCGCGACGACCCCGAGCTGCGCGCGGCGATGGCCGCGCTTTACAACACGGACATTCCACGGCGCGACACCGGGCGCGCGCGCTCATCGGCCGAAGCCGAGCGCCATGTCCCGGCGGGCGCGCTCGGTCGCGCCGATCTCGGGTGGCGGTCGCTGTTGCACGCCCGCGCTGTGCTGCCGTCACTCGACGGTGCGTCGCCGCGTTCGGTCCTTCTCGAGAGCCAGGGGCTCGCCGTCTTCCGGCGCGACGGCGGCCGGATCTTTGCGGCGCTGGACTACGGCGAGAGCGGGGGAGGGCACGGGCATCCCGACCGGTTGAACATCGTCGTCTGCGACGGCGCGCAGCGCTGGCTCGACGACCCCGGCACGGGCTCGTACGTCGATCGTTCGCTGCACTGGTACCGCAGCACCCTCGCCCACTCGGCGCCGCTCGCCGATCGCGCCTCGCAGCCGCGCGCGGCCGGTGAACTGCTCGCCTTCGACGAGCGGGGCGCGGCTGGCTGGGTCGCGGCGCGCGCGCTCATCGGTCACGGCGTCGAGGCCGAGCGACGCCTCGTCGCGATGACCGACTACACCATTGACGAAATCTCGTGGGTTGCCGGCGATGGTCACCGCGTCGCACTGCCGCTGCACCTCGACTTCGACACGCTCGCCCTCGACTGGCAGCACAAAACGTTAGGCGGCGCGGGCGGTCTCGAGGATGGCTTCGATTTCGTCGAGCGCGCCGAGGTCGCGACCCCGGTTGAATGGCCGCTTCGCGCCGTCGCGCGCCACGCGCCTGACGGTGCGCACGCCGACGTCTGGCTGGCCGCGCCGGCCGGCACGCGGATCTGGCGCGCCGTTGCCCCCGGTCCGCCGGGAGCCGCGCCTCGATCGTTCGCGATGCTCGAGTGCACCGCGCTGCACGGCAGCTTCACCACCATTCTCGCACCCCGTCGTTCGATCCTGACGCTCACGATGCGCGACGCCTCGATCGTCATCGATCACGCCGACGGCACGACCCACGAGCATGCCGGTGCCCGTCTCGCCTGGCGGATCGCCCTTCGCGCCGCCGGCGCATCGAGCTCCATCGACCTTGGCGGCGCCGTCGTGCGCGACGTGTCCGACGTGCACACGCAAAAGACTCCGACGGAGCATGCGCCGACGCATCGCGCGCCCGACGATCGCACACCTGTCGTCACCGCCCGCAGTGCGCTCGCACTGTCACTCGGCGAAGCCCACTACCGTCGCTCGGAGGAAAGCTGGACCGAAGCAGGCCAGCCGACCGCCGAGATCGTGATCAGCGCCAGCCGCGATGCGGTGATCATCACCGTCGTCGCCGAGACTGGCCCGTCGCTGATCCTTCCCGACGACGCAGGCAACGAGATGGACAACGAGCACCCGGACGTCAACGCGACCGGACTTCAGCTCTCCGTGCGCGACACCAGCGGCACGGTGCATCGCTGGCTCGTTCGTCCGGGAACCGACGGTGTGGCGCGCGTGCGCGCGCTCACCCGCGATCCGCTTGCCGCCGACGTCGCGACCAATGTCGATGCCGACGGCTGGACCGCGCGCATCGCGATCGCGTTGCGCACGCTGGGCGACGCCTCGCCATATTCCATCGCGCTCGGGGTGACGATCAACGAGATCCCGCCTGGACGCGAGCGCCGGCGCGGCCAGCTCGTGCTCGGTGGCGCCGCCGGCGAGTGGGTGTACCTTCGCGGCGATCGCGATGACCCGTCGCAGCTCCTTCCGATCGTGATCGACCGATGACCGAGACTTCACTCGACGCGCTTCGCGTCGTGCTGTTCGAGCCGCAGAATCCGATCAACATCGCCGCCACCGTGCGCGCGATGAAGAACATGGGTGCGCGTCGCCTGCGCCTCGTGAATCCCTGCGAGTACGATCCGTACCGCCTCGAGGGGATCGCGCATGACACCTTCGACATCATCGAGCAGATCGAGCGCTTCGACACCCTCGAGGCGGCCTTGGCTGACTGCGTGCGCGTCGCCGGCTTCACCGCGCGGCGCCGCGCCGCCAAGCGAAAGATTCTCGCGCCGCGCGAGGCAGCGGTCGAGTTGCTCGGCTACGCACCCGACGGACCGGTCGCGATCCTCTTCGGGCGCGAGGATGCGGGGCTGCCTAACGAAGCGCTCGACCAGGCGCACCTGCTGGTAACCATCCCGACAACCGAGCACGCGTCACTGAACCTCGCGCAGGCCGCGCTGGTCGGGCTCTACGAGTTGCATCTCGCCGCGGCCGACGCGACGCGGTCGCTGCGCCCGCCACGCAAGGACGCGCCCCCGTCGCGGCAGCACGAATACGAGATGTTCTTCGCCGACGCCGAGCGGGCGCTCTCGTCGATCGAGTTCTTCAAGACGCGGTATCCCGAATACATCATCCGGTCGCTGCGCTCGCTGACCTTCCGCGCCGCCCCCGACGCGCGCGAGATCCTCCTGATGCGCGCCGTCGCGATCGAAGTGGTCCGCTTCCTCGAGCGCGCCGGCATTCCCGTTCCGCCGCGCAAGCCGTCGCCGAAGGCACCCGCCGCCGACGCGGCCGACGACGCGACCGCCGGTGAAGGCGCCCAAAGTCCTCGCGAGCCTTGACGCGACCCGCCGCACGAGGATTCTTCTCTCGATGATCTGGGACAAGTTCCGCCGCTCGCGCGGCGACGAGACCGAAGCGCCCGCACCGCCGCCCGATGCCAGCGACGCCGACGACGGTGACGACGACGTCGAGGGCGATCCCGAGGGTGAGCCGGAGCAGAGCGGCGAACGCGATCCGTGGAGCGCCCGGGCCGCGCTCGTAATCCCCGGAGGGAGCTCCACCGGCAGCAAGCGCCCGGAATTGCTCTACGGCGGTGACCCGCTCGATGACGCGCTGCCGACGCATTACGCCCGCGCCCGGGGCTGCTCGCTCTTCCTGATCGACGGCGACGGCGAGCTCGAGGTCGTCGACTGCACCATGGCGTTAGGCAGCGTCGCCATCGGCTATGCCGACGCCCACGTCACCAACGCCGTGATCCAGGCGGCGTCGCTCGGCAACGTCGGCGGGATGCCTAACGCGCTGGAAGTGTCGGTCGCCGAGCGACTCTGCGACTTCGTCCCCTGTGCCGAGCAGGTGCGATTCATGAAGACCGGCGCCGAGGCGGTCAGCGCGGCGATCCGGATCGCCCGCACGTATACGTCGCGCGATGTCGTGGTCTGCGCCGGATATTTTGGGTGGCAGGACTGGGCGAGCGCGGGCGACGTCGCCGGAGTTCCGGCAGGCGCACGGGCCGATATCGTACGCGTTGCCTTCGACGACGTCGCCGCGCTCGAGCGGGCCGTGAGCGCGGCCGGTCCGCGACTCGCCGCGATCGTCCTCGAGCCGGTCGTCGAGCGGATGCCGTCGGAGCAGTGGATCGCCCGCGCCCGCGCGCTGGCGACCGAAGCGGGCGCAGTGCTCGTCTTCGACGAGATGAAAACCGGGTTTCGCCTGAAGCCGGGTGGTTACGGCGAAGCGTCAGGCGTCGAGCCCGACCTCGCGGTGTTCGGCAAGGCAATGGCGAATGGCTTTCCGATCGCCGCCGTCGTTGGCCGCGCCGACGTGATGGACGCGGCGCGCCGCACCTGGATCTCCTCGACGCTCGCCGGCGAATCGGTCGGCCGCGCGGCGACGCATGCGGTGCTCGACTGGCACGAGAAGGAAGACGTCTGCGCGAGCCTCGCGACAATCGGCGCCGCGATGCGTGGCGCGGTCGACCGCGCGATCGTCGCCTGCGGACTGCCCGGGATCCGCCTCTCCGGGCTCGACCAGATGTGGCGGATCGAGTTCGATGATGCGGCGGTCGAGTCGCGCTTCGTCCGCGCCGCGGTTGAGAACGGCGCGCTGTTCAAGCGCGGTGCGTACAACTTCGCCGCGCTCGCGCACGAGGCGGCGATCGGCGACATCGAAGCCGCGGCCAGTGCGGCACTCGTCGCCATCCGCGAAGCAACGCGAGGCGGCTGACCGCCATGCCTGCTTCGGCCCGGGCAGACGCGGCCCCTGACGCGCCGCTTGGCGGCCCCGAGCCGCTGATCGACGTGCATGCGCACTTCCTCCACGCCGGCACCGGCCGCGCCGACTGGGAGGCGCCTAACGCGGCGCGCTTCCGCGCCGGCGAGCGGATCGGCATCTCGGTCCACGTCGCCTCGACCCTTGGCTCGTGGGGGCACACCTCGCCGACGTATTTCCCCTCGCCTGCCGACGTCACTGCCGGGAACGATGCGATGTACGCACTGCAGCACCGGGAAGGGGACCGCGTACGCATCTACGTCGCGGTCAATCCGAACGACACTGAACACGCCCTTGCCGAGATCGAGCGTGGCGTGCGCGCGGGCGCGATTGGCGTGAAGCTGGCAGCCAGCCGCCGCGCCGACGACCCGTTGCTCGACCCGATCTGCGAGCGCGCCGCGGCGCACCGGCTGCCGCTGCTCCATCACATCTGGCAGCACCGCCGTCGCGACTGGCCGGGGCAGGAAGCCTCGGACGGCCTCGAGCTTGGCCGGCTCGCCGCGCGGCATCCGTCGGTACCGTTCATTCTCGCCCACATCGGTGGGGGCGGCGACTACACCCACAGCTACGCCGCGGTGACCGACCTGCCTAACGTGTACCTGGACTTGTCGGGAAGTGGTGTCGATCGCGGCATGCTCGACGGCGCCGTGGAAGCTGTCGGCCCGCAACGCCTTCTCTGGGGGTGCGACATCACCATCGAGACCGGTCTCGCCAAGCTCCGCGCACTCGAGGTGATCGGCCTCGACTCGTCCGCGATGAGCGACGTCCGCTGGCGCAACGCGCTGCGGATCTTCCCGACGGGCAGCTTCCCATCGGTCGAGCGCACGACCGCGGCGATGCAGCGATGAGTGCCACCAGCAACCCCGCCGCCGCGCGGCCACTGGACACGAATGCGCTGATCGGGCCGTACCCGTTCCGCTACCTTCCGCACCCCGATCCCGACGTTCTCGTGCGCGTGCTCGAGCGCGAAGCGCTGCGCGGCGCCTGGGTCGGACACCTGCCCTCGGCGTTCTACCGCGACCCGACCGCGGGAAATAGCGCGCTGTTCACCGCGCTCGCGCCGTACAGCGGCATACTGCACCCGGTGCCTTGCATCCGTCCGGATTGGCCGCGCTGGGAGCGTGCCCTCCGTGACGCCGTCGAACAGGGGGCGGTCGCCATCCGCGCCTACCCGACCCAGTGGGGGATGACCGCGGGCAACCCAACGCTCGATGCCCTCGCCGCCGCCTGCGGGGAAATTGGTAGCATATTGCTACTAACTGTCCGCTTCGAGGACGTCCGCCAACGGAGCCACCTCGACGTCGGCGGCGATCTCGACGCCGCCACCATCCGCGCCGTCGTCCGCTCGGCGACGGCGACGCGCGTGCTCGTCACCGCCGCAGGACGCGAGCTGATCGAGCAGGTGCACTGGGGCCTCACCCCCGACGAGCGGGCCCGCCTCTGGTGGGACATCTCCTGGATCTGGGGCCCGCCGGAGGACGACCTCGCGCATCTCTTCCGGACGATCGGCGCCGACCGCTTCGTCTACGGCACCCACTGGCCCCTCCGCCTGACACAGACTCCCCGCGCAAACCTCGACCTGCTGCCGGAGGACGTGCAGCATCTACCGCTCGCGGACGCCGGTGCGCTTCAACGTTAGGCGGACTGCAGCTGTTAGCCATTAGCCGTTAGCGTTGAGCGACGGCGGCACGGCTGTTCGTCCCTGCTAACGGCTAACGGCTGACGGCTGATAGTGATGGCTAATAGCGTATTCCGACCCCCGCCGTGAACTCGGCGCTCGTCCAGTGTTCGTCGCGACCGTACTGCCGTCCCCGCCCCTCGATGTTCAACGTCAGGCGATCGCCGGCGAGGAAGGTGCGCAGGCCGAGCGACGACGACACTACCGACGTGTTCCCCTCGAGCGCGGCACCCGTCTGCCGTCGGCCGAGCACATAGCCGCCGCCGATGCCGACATAGGGCCGGAATGGGCCTAACGGCAGCTGTAGCTGGATCTGCGCTTCGGGAATCAGGAAGCGCTCTCGCCCGCCCAGCGCCGTCTTGGTCGAGAGGCCGCTCAATCCAAGTTCACCCGTGATGATGCGTCCGATGATCGGGGCGTCCAGCCGGACCGCCCATGGTCGGGCGACCGAGTCGACGGTAAACCCATCGTCGAGCACCGCGACGCCGAGCATGTAGGAGATCGTCTGCTCGGGCGCGCGCTCGCGCGACGTCGTATAGTGCTGCCGGCCGCGTCGCCACTGCGCCTCTGCGCCGGAGGGAGCGAGCGTCGACGCGGCCATTGCTGCGGCTGCGATGAGGACTGCGGTGCGGATTTTCATTGGGGCCCCCGCTGCGAGTTGACGTCTGACGCGACTGCGGACGTCATCGAGGGTGGCAAGACCAGCGCTCCGCGGAGCGACCCGCTAACTCGTTGCGCCACAACGTGTGGAACATCTGCGGACTGATCACGCGTCCGTCGCCGGGGACGCGATGTTGGTCCGCGCGGAGGACAGTTCGCCCACTTGCAATCGCCCTAGTGCGTGTCCATCTTTTCGCCTGCTGCGTGCTTGTGAAAATCTTCACAAAGTCGAGTAACTCATTCGGCTTTCAGGATCGGCTCAATTCTCACCAGGTCGCGATGATCACGAAAGGGAAGTGGGCAGCCATTCCCGGGCTCGTCGCTCTCGCTGCGTGCGCCATTTTTCTGTCGGCGTACAGCGGGGCGTCATCCCCTCAGGGAGCGGCTCCAGACCAGCCCATTGCCTTCCCCCACCCGACGCACGTGAAAACGCTCGGGATGAACTGCATCTACTGCCACTTCGCGGCCAACAAGTCACCTGACCCGGGGCTCCCCGCGGTCGGCACCTGCATGGGTTGCCACACGGTCGTCGCCGCAGGGAAACCGGAGATCAAGAAGCTCGCGGCGTACTACTACAAGGAGCAGCCGGTCCCGTGGGTGCGCATCCACCACGTGCCCGAGTACGTGCACTTCCCGCACATGCGCCACGTGAACGCTGGCGTCACCTGCCAGGACTGTCACGGCCAGATCCAGGACATGGCAAAGGTCTACCAGGCGAGTTCACTCAACATGGGCTGGTGCCTCAACTGCCACATCGGGAACTACAAGCCCGAGTTCAAGGCGCGCTACGACTGCAGCACCTGCCACTATTGATCGACGCATCCGGCCCCGCCGCCTAACGGCAGCTGACCGGCTCGCCGGTCAGGCGCTGTCCCGGTCGCGGTTGTAGTGCCTCGCTCTCCCGCACGACCTTCTCTCGTCCCTCATCGCAGTGTCAGAGCACGCATCGCCACCGAGAACTCCGGCAGTGTCTGAGCAAGAGTTGCCACACGGAACTACTCCTCGCCGCGAGTTCCTCAAGATCGTCGGCGTCGGGACCGCGGCCGCGGCCACCATCGGCTGCGGCACCGATCACGTCAAGCGACTGATCCCGTACGTCCATCAGCCGGATCAGACGGTGCCCGGCGTCTCGACGTACTACGCGTCGACCTGCCGCGAGTGCGCCGCCGCCTGCGGCATCATTGCCGAGACGCGCGATGGACGCGCGATCAAGCTCGAGGGAAATCCCGACCATCCGCTCTCGCGTGGCGCGCTCTGCGCGCGCGGGCAGTCGGCGCTCCAGGGACTCTACAACCCCGATCGCTTCCGCGGTCCGATGATCCGGAAGAGCGGCAAGCTCGAGCCGGTGAAGTGGGCCGAGGCGCTGCAGCTCTTCTCGCAGAAGCTCGGTGAGACACAGTCGAAGGGGCAGGGCGCCAACGCAGTGTTCGTGAACCAGCACGAGAGCGGATCCTTCCCCGGCTTCCTCGACAGCTGGCTTGGCGCGCATGGCCTCCCGGCACACGTGAGCTACGACGCCGAAGCGCAGAGCGCCACGATGGACGCCAATCGCCAGAGCTATGGCGTGGCGTGGCCCGCACTCTTGTTCAGCGCGGCGAAGCTGATCGTCTCCTTTGGCGCCGACTTTCTCGACGGGTGGGGCGCATCTGTACCCCAGCAGCTCGACTTCGCCGACGCTCGCGCCAAGCTCGATGACGCACCGCGCTTCATCTACGTCGGCGCCCGCCGCTCGCTCACCGGGCTCAATGCCGACGAATGGGTCGCCTGCAAGCCGGGCACCGAGCAGCTGGTCGCGCAGGCGCTTTCGGGCGCGGTGTCCGCGGCGACCGCCGCAGAGCAGTGCGACGTCCCCGTCGAGCAGCTCACGCGCCTCGCCCGCGAAGTCGCTTCGGCTAAGCCGTCGCTTTTCCTCGCCGGCGGCAACGGCGCCAATGCGCTCGAGCTGGCGCAGACGGTCAGCCGGATGAACCAGAGCGCCGGCAACGTCGGCGTGACCGTCCTGCCTAACGATCCACTGGTCGGCTTCGAGGGGATGGGCGGCTTCGGCGAACTGTACGACGTCGTCCAGCGCATGGAGCGTGGCCAGGTCTCCCTCCTGCTGACCCGCGGCGCCAACCCGGCGTTCACCAGGCCCGGCTTCGCGGCCGGGATGGCCAAGGTCCCGTTCAAGGTCAGCTTTTCGTCCTACCCCGATGAGACTGCCGCCGCCGCCGACCTCGTCCTCCCCGACAGCCATTCACTCGAGAGCTGGGGCGATGCGCAGGCGACGCGCACCACAATCTCGCTCCAGCAGCCGGCGATGGACCCGGTGTTCGACACCAGGCCGACCGCCGACGTTCTCATCCTCGCCGCGCAGGCGAACCAGAACACCGCGGCGCGCTACACCCAGAAGGACTACCGCAGCTGGCTGATCGGCCGCATCCCCGGCGGGATGTCGGCGCTGACCGCGGCGCTCCCCCGCGGCGTCATGGCCGGCGCCCTCCCTAACGCGCCACTCGCCCGCCGCACCCCGGTCCGGCTCGCCGCCACGGCGCCGAGCGGCGACTACAACTTCGTCACCTACTTCTCGTCGACGTTAGGCGATGGCCGCGGCGCCAACAAGCCGTGGCTCCAGGAACTCCCCGACCCGGTCTCCAAGATCTGCTGGCAGAGCTGGGTCGAGGTCCATCCGGTCACCGCCAACAAGCTCGGCGTCACCAACGGCGACGTCGTCGAAGTGAAGACCACCAGCGGCGCCGTCCGCGCCCCGGTCTACCTCTTCCTCGGTATCCGCCCCGACACGATCGCCATTCCGCTCGGGCAGGGTCACACCGAATACGGCCGCTACGCCAAGGGCATCGGCATCAACGCCGCCACCATCCTGCCGTTAGGCACCGACGGCGCCGGCGGGCGCGTCCTTGTGACGAAGGCCAGCCTCTCCAAGGCCGGCGAGGTGATGGCGCTCGTCTCGACCGAAGGCTCGGCCCGCCAGCATGGCCGCGGAATCGCCCAAGCGATGGTCGCTGGCCGTAGTGGGCTGATGGCGAAGGAAGAACCGGCCGAGGCGGAAGAGCACATGCCCGGCGACGCCGAGCATGCCTTCCTCCCCGGGCTCCGCTCGCCCGTCGCCAACGACGCACAGGGTGACCTCGGCGATCCGACGTCGAAGGACGCCGGCATGTACGACCCAAAGCACTGGAGCGGGATGGCCAAGCGCCGCTGGGCGATGACCATCGACCTCGCGCGCTGCACCGGATGCTCGGCCTGCGTCACCGCCTGCTACGCGGAGAACAACATCCCGACGGTCGGCGCGCCGCACCAGGGACGCGCACTGAGCCCCGGCTTCCCCGATTCGCACTGGGATACGCGTCCCGGCGCAAACATCGTGAAGGGTCGCGAGATGGGCTGGCTCCGCATCGAGCGATACTTCGAGGGCGGCGAAGGCAACGAGACGAAGTTCGACGGCGATTTCGAGACGCGTTTCGCGCCGATGATGTGCCAGCACTGCGGCAACGCGCCCTGCGAGCCGGTGTGCCCGGTGTACGCGACGTATCACTCGCCGGACGGACTCAACGTCCAGGTCTACAACCGCTGCGTCGGGACGCGCTACTGCTCGAATGCCTGCCCATACAAGGTCCGCTACTTCAACTGGTTCGGCTTCGGCGAGCCGGCGCGCCGGCAGTACGCCTTCCCGGAGCCGCTCAACTGGCAGCTCAACCCCGACGTCACAGTCCGCGGCAAGGGCGTCATGGAGAAGTGCACCTTCTGCGTGCAGCGCATCCGGGAAGCCGAGCATCGTGCCAAGCTCGAGGGACGTGAGGTGCGCACCGACGAGTTCACCGTCGCCTGTGCGCAGGCCTGCCCGTCGCGGGCCATCACCTTCGGCGACGCGGCCGATCCGTCGTGGACGGTGGCGAAGCTCGCGCAGGACACGCGCGCCTATCACGTCTTCGAGGAGCTGAACACCTATACCGCGGTGGTCTACTTGAAGAAGGTCAATCACCCCGGCGGCCGGATGGTCGCCGCCGGTGCCGCACCGGCTGCAGCCGGGGAGCCACGCTGATGGCCGCGCGCAACTACGACGACGAGCGGTCGATCGCGACGCGACCGAACATCGCGTCAGCGGAAATCCAGCTTCCGGCCGTTCACGACTACGAGCAGGTCGACCGCGAGATTTCGGGGACGCTGCGGCCGACCTTCGGCTGGTTCGGAGCGTTAGGCGTCGCCGTCCTCCTCTTCCTCTGGGGCGCCGGCGTCTGGACGTATCAGATCTACTGGGGCCTCGGCAACGCCGGCTACGCCCCCCCGGTGATGTGGGGCGTCTACATCATAACGTTCGTCTTCTGGGTTGGTATCGGCCACGCCGGCACCCTGATCTCGGCGATTCTCTACCTGTTCCGCGCCGGCTTCCGCACGACGATCTACCGATGCGCCGAAGCGATGACAGTGTTCGCGGTCATGACGGCCGGACTCTTCCCGATCATCCACATCGGGCGGCCGTGGAAGTTCTTCTGGCTGATTCCGTACCCGAACTGGCGGCTGATCTGGCCGCAGTTCAAGAGTCCGCTGGTCTGGGACGTCTTCGCGATCCTCACGTACCTCACCATCTCGAGCACCTTCCTCTACGTCGGCCTCATCCCCGACATCGCGACGCTTCGTGACCGCGAGAAGAATCCGGTGCGCAAGCAGCTGCTCGCCGTGCTCTCGTTCGGCTGGCGGAACTCCGATCGCGAGTGGCGCAACTTCACCCGCGCCTATCTCTTCCTCGCGGCGTTCAGCACGCCGCTCGTGCTCTCGGTGCACTCGGTCGTTTCCTTCGACTTCGCGATGGCGCTGACGCCGGGCTGGCACGCGACGATCTTCCCGCCCTACTTCGTCGCCGGCGCGATCTTCTCCGGCATCGGGATGGTGTTCACGATCATCATCCCCATCCGGAAGTTCTTCAACCTGAAGCATTACGTCACGCTCAACCACATCGACGCCGCATCGAAGCTCTGCCTCTTCACGTCGATGGTCGTCGGCTGCGCGTACATCATGGAATTCTTCATCGCCTGGTACAGCGGCAACGCGGTCGAGCAGAACTACTTCTGGAATCGCGTCTTCGGCCAGTGGTGGTGGGCTGCCTGGATCATGCTGATCTGCAACATGGTCCTCCCCCTCTCGCTCTTCTCGCAGAAGCTGCGGCGCAACACGATCTGGCTGTTTGGTCTCTCGCTGTTCATCAACCTCGGTATGTGGTTCGAGCGCTTCGTGATCGTCGTCCCCTCGCTGAGCCACGAGTTCGAGCCCTGGCAGTGGACGCACTACGCGCCGAGCTGGGTGGACATGTCACTGCTCGCCGGCTCATTCGGCTGGTTCTTCATGTGGTTCCTGCTCTTCATCAAGCAGTTGCCGGTGGTCGCGATCTCCGAGGTAAAGGAGATCGTCCCGCCGAAGATGCTGCACGCGCACGGCTCGCATGGAGGAGCGCACTGATGCAGGGGATGATGGGAGTCTTCCGCGAGCTTGACGCCGCGACCGAAACGGTGCGCGCACTCCGTGCGGATAAAATCAACAAGATCACCGCATACACCCCGACGCCTCGCCACGAGTTCGAGGACGCGTTCGGAAATCCGCCGAGCAACGTGCGCAAGTTCACCCTGATCGGTGGAGCGCTCGGCGCGACCTTCGGCTACTGGATCGCGATCTGGTGCTCGACGTACTGGCCACTGGTCGTCGGGGGCAAGGCGGTCGCGTCGTGGGTGCCGTACACGATCTTCGGCTTCGAGGTGATGGTGCTGATCGGCGGGCTGTCCACGGTGTTCGGGCTCTTCGCGCTGGTGCGCATTCCGCGCCTGGTGACGACGGTCGGTTACGACCCGCGGTTCAGCCAGGGGAATTACGGCATCTTCGCCGAGGGCACGCAGGACCAGATGCGGGGGATCGAGGCGACGATGCGGCGCCACGGTGCGGTGGAGGTGCGTGGTGAGCGCTGAGCCGATGCACTCGTCGCCCGGACTCCGGCGCGGTCGGCTCGCGCGCCTGGCGGTGGTCGCGTTAGGCGCGTCGGTGATCTCGGCCTGTTCCTGGTTCACCGACTTCAAGGATCAGCCGAGCATCCATCCCTGGCAGTCGGCGGCCGACACGATCGGCGCACGCGGCAACCCGCAGGGTTCCGTCCCGGTCGGCGGCTCGATGGCGCCGGGCTACATGGCGTCGTACACCAATGGCGGAAAAGTCCTCGACGACACGCTCGCCGCGATCCACAATCCGGTCGCTGCCGACACGCGCTCGCTCGAGAACGGCCGCAAGTACTACCAGATCAACTGCGCGGTCTGCCACGGAATGGCTGGTGGAACGGCGCCGGCGGCGCCCGGCGCCGGAGCGTTAGGCGACGGACCGGTGCTCAAGTATGGACTGTATCCACCGAGCCTGCGCACCGATCGCGTGCGCGGGTTCACCGACGGCTATATCTGGGGCATCATCCGCAACGGTCGCGGCGGAATGCCGCCCTACGATCGGATCGAGGAGCTGGACCGCTGGGATGTGGTGAACTATGTGCGCGCGCTGCAGGCAGCGAACGTCGTCGTGCCGGTGACGCCGGCGGGGATGCCGGGTGAGACGGGGCGCACGCTGCCCGGGTACACGAGGATGGGTCCAACCGTGCCGTCGCCGTACATGCATCCGGACGGTACGATCAGCGGCGAAGCCTATGGCCGCGCCGATGCGGCTGCACCCGCCGATACCGTCAGGCAACCCGCGCCCGCTGCCGGCGGTCCGCCACCCGAATCACGGCTGACGCAGCCGAGTCCCAAGCCGGAGACGCCCCAGTGAGCGGCCGCCATCCATTCATCCCGTCCCGCGCAGAAGTCGTCGAGATCGCGGAGCGCCCGGTCTCGGGACTGATGGCCCGTGCATCGCTCGCGCTGGCCGCGGTCGGACTCGTCGCCTTCCTCATCGGCGTCTTTGTCGCGCCCGATCGCGCCTGGCGCGCGCTGCACTTCAACTGGCTGTTCTTTTCAGTGATCTCGTCGGCGGGCGTGATGTTCGTCGCCATCCAGCGGATCACCACGGCGCGCTGGTCGCGCACGACCATCCGCTTCGTCGAGGGCTACGTCGCGTTCCTTCCCGTGGCCTGGCTGATTCTCGCGCTGCTCGTGCTGGTCGGCCGCGGGCACATCTATCCGTGGTTCAACGAGGTGCCCGCGGTGAAGGAGAAGGCAATCTGGCTGCAGCCGACCTTCTTCGCCGTCCGCACGTTAGGCGTATTCCTGCTGCTCACGGTCCTCAGCGTCTGGTACGTCTGGACCTGCGTGCGCCTCGACGTCGGCATCGTGAACGAGTGGGGAGCCAACTGGGCGCGCGGGATTCGCGAGCGCATGCGGAAGAACTTCGGCGAGGAGCGGCGCGAGTTGCACTCGACGCATTCGCTGCAGGGCAAGCTCGCGGTCTTCCTCGCTTTTGTCTTCGGCTTCGGCTGGTGTGCGCTCGCCTTCGACCTGTCGATGTCGCTCGACCTGCACTTCCAGAGCACGCTCTACGGGTGGTGGTTCTTCATGGGGGGCATGCTCTGCGTATTGACGAGCATGTCGATCCTCGCTCGCTGGTGGCGCAACCAGCTGGCGATCCCGCACCTGGTCACCGAGACGGACTTGCACGACATCGGCAAACTGGCGTTCGCGCTGACGGCGTTCTGGGGCTACCTCACCTTCGGCCAGTACCTCGTGATCTGGTACGGCAACCTCGGTGAGGAGACGCACTTCATGCGGCTCCGCCTGATCGCCGCCTGGCTGCCTGTCACGCTGTTGATGGTCGTTCTGGTTTTCGTCGTCCCGTTCTTCGGGCTGATGGGGCGCGCGGCCAAGATCTACAATCCAACGATGCTCGTGATCGCGATCGGGTCGCTGCTCGGCATCTGGCTGCTGCGGTATCTCGAGGTCTATCCGTCGCTCTACGGCGTGACGACGACACTCCCGTTCGGGCTTTGGGAGATCGCGATCGGCCTCGGGATGCTCGGGCTGTGGGGCACCTGCTACTTCGCCTTCATGAACGCGTTCCCGCGGATGCGGGTCTTCCTGATGACGAGTCCATATCGTGACGAGGTGCAGATCCCGGTCGACGCCCGCACGATGGAACCGATCCCGGCGCACGAGTGATCGTGTGGGAGCGTTAGGCAGACGATCGGAGGACAAGCGGTAAGCAGGAAGCGAACGGCGTCGAGGGATAATCCCTTCGACGCCGTTCGCTGTTTCCGCCGCGGTCGCCCAATGAACCACCGAGAACCGCTGCGCCATTCCATTGCTCGCGGTCCCGCGCCGGCCACAGAATGTTTTGGGCGGATGGCGAATTGGTCCCGCCGCGCATGCCCCAAAGTCGTTCAGTCTTGGCGTCCCGAGCCCGGCCCTCGCGGCAGTGCTCTGTGGTTCATGTGCAGTCCGCGTCCGACAACGCCGTCCCCCCTACAGCGCCTTCCCCACTAACGCCTCGAGCTCCGCGAGGGGCAATGCGCCTGACGCGCGCGCCTTTTCCGCGCCGCCGGAGAACACGATCGACGTCGGGATGCCGCGGATCCCGAACCGGGTCGATGCGGCCGGGGCCCGATCGGTATCGAGCTTCGCGACGATCACCCGCCCGGTGTACTTTGCCGCGAGCGCGTCGACGGCCGGTGCCATCACCTTACAGGGCCCGCACCAGTCGGCGTAGAAGTCCACGAACACCGGCACCTGCGCCTCGGCGACCGTCCGCGCGAAGGTCTCGTCATCGAGCTTGAGCGGCCGGTCGAGGAGGATCGGCTTCGCACACTTGCCGCATTTGGGGCGATCGGCGACGCGCGTCGCGTCGAGGCGGTTCCACGTCAGGCAGAACTGGCAGCGGACGGTGACCTTGGCGGTAGCCGCGGGTGCGGCGGTGGACTCGGCGGTCATTCCTCCTCCTCTGGAACCTCGTTCGGCGCTATATTCGTAGCTGCAGCGCGACGTGCGCGGCACAGCATGCACGGGGCGGTAGCTCAGTTGGGAGAGCACCTGCTTTGCAAGCAGGGGGTCAGGGGTTCGATTCCCCTCCGCTCCACTAGTCGCAAATGAAGGGCCGGTCGCCGGTTAGGCGATCGGCCCTTCGCGTGTAACGGATTCCCTTGCTACGTAGTTGCTACGTTTCGGGCCCGAAACTCGCGGGTATTCAGCTCGCGTTCGTCGCCTGTCCGTTCGCATCGCGCAGCTTGCGAGGTTCGGTGACGACGGCGAGTAGGGTGGTCTCGTCGCTGTGCGTGTATGCGGTCTGCAGGCACCGCAGATCGCGCCACCCGCCCGCCCGCGCGACGTCCTGCGCGGGCAGGTGCTTCCGGCTCGTCGCCCACGCGCGGCGGTATGCGTGGAAGTCTGACCCGGCCAACGGCTCCAGGTGCGCGGCCTTCTCGGCCCGCTCGAGGAGGCCGCGCGCATGATACCGGCTCCAGGGCTTGGGGATCTCGCCGGCATCAATCGACGTGCGCGCCCTCGGGGCGGGGAACAGCGGCCAAGCGCCGACACACGGGTTGATGGCGAACGCCGCATCAACGGCGGCCCGGCCGTCAACCGAGAGCGGCAACCAGCCACCGGCGCCCTCCTTGTCCGTATCAGGCCGCTTGAAGATGCGCCCATAGGGGCATGCGGTCGTCGACCGACGCTCGACGTCCTGCGCGCGAAGCTGGCAGATCGCCGACACCCGCCAGCCTAACGTTTCCACCAATTCGAGAAACGGGCCGAACAGGTGCTGCGGGTCGATGCGATCCGCGGTCGCGCGGATCGCGAGAAATCGGTCGTACGTCGCAACGGGCCGCCGAGGATTGAGACTTTTCGGCTTGGGATAACCGCGGAGAGGATTGTCGAGGAGGCGGCGCCGGCCATCCGCGCTCACGCACCGGGTGGCGTGGTTCAACACCGCGACCAGGTAGGTGAGGTCGGCTTCGAGCGCACGATCACTCGGTGCCAGTTTCAGCATGTGATTCGCCAGCACGATTCGTCCTTCGCGACGCTCGCGGCAAAAGCGGTCAATCGTGGGGAAGTCAATGGACCGAACGTCGCGATGCCCACCGAGAAACGTCTGCCACAGGTCTGCCCGGCGACTTGCCTCACTCGGGCCACCGCCCTTGAGATGGCGAGCGACGTTTTCCGAGTAGAGCGCAATGGCTTCGGTGACCGTCAGGCTGCGGGTTGCGCTCGCCATCGTCTGCGCTAGCAGCTGCGCCGAAACATCGCGCGCGGTTCGTTCGGCCAAGGGCTTATCGGTATGCCGGAGCGCCTGCCACTTCCACTGTCCGTCGGCATTGGGGCCGCCCGGTACCCACCATCGCACGTGTAATGATCCACCGGGGGTACGTTCGCAAGCAACGACCGTGTGGCCGTGCGAGCCGACAGATTGCGACCAGCACTTGCGGGGGCGGGACATAGGCATCTCCGCGTTAGGCACGGTGGAGGCGACTCGCAACCGCGAGCCGTGTCACGGCGCCGATCGAAGTTGCTTCGGTATCCATCGTGGCCGCAACCCGTCGCTCCGAGCGTACGCGTCGTGGAAGGTCATCGCGGCGTACGAGCGGCCGGCGCTTCGACCCGTGATTCTCGAGCTTCCCCACTCTTATCATCCGGCCCAGTGAATCCGCCGAATATCCCGTCTCAGCCGCCGCGGCTTTGACTGACAGCAACGTGTCTCGCTCCACAGAGACGATCGCGGTCAGGTCGGCTAGGATCTCCGACGCGAGCTTTTCGCCATCGAGCCGGGCTCCGAGCCGGCTCCATTCCGCCCGCCGGGCAGTCCAGCGAGCAGCGACTTCGGCGATCGTAGGGCCGGTTTTACCTTGGGTTTCAGTCAGCGATGACCGCATTCACGAATACCTCACGGCAAAAGCGCAGCATGTATCGCGGTACGGGCGCCCGCCGACCCCGCATAAGCCCGGCATAAAACGCGGAGCTAGCCGACGCTAGACAATGCGCTCGACTGTCGTCGTCGGCGGGGGCGGCGCGGGACCGAAGAGGTAGGCGTCATGCTCGTCAATGGTCGCAAGTGCGCGGGCGTCGCCGGAGCAGTCGGGGGGTTCGCCAGTGCGGGCGTGTGCAACGAGAAGTGCGATGTGCCTTCCTAGCGGAAGTACTCCGCCTTACGCTCGATCGTTCTCTGTATCTCCCTTGAGTGCCCGCAGGGCGCGAATGGGCAAGCGAGGAGCAGATATCCGTGCCGCGCACCGCGCGTGCACGGATATCGCTCCTCTTGCTTGCACTGTAGCTATATGTAAAGAGCTTATCGTTAGGCATTCCGCGTTCGACGGACTTGAATGGAGGCGCGAGGAGGGCTGGCCACTCGTGGCGCGAATGAACGGCGCTGTTCTCCAGGGCCACAAAGCGTAGATATCGTGACGCGCGACCGTCACCTCGGCTTGGCGGTTTTTCCTCTCCGCCGGCACGTGCGTATCGACGAACGCGCCAATAACAAAGCGACCAAGCTAGTCGCGTAGCCTGGTCGCTTCGTCATTGTGCATGCGCAGGGGTGACCCTCCGCGCGCCGCGCGTCCGCCTAGTGTCCTACTGTCAGGTGGCTTGCATTCGCGTCGAAGCGTGTCTGCTGCGCCGGTGTCAATACAGCGCGCAACTCCGCCCGTTCCTGATCGTTCAGTGCGGAGATCTTCCCCGCGCCGTCAGTCATCGGTGTCCCGCTCTTCTCAGCTGCTTCCTCCGACTTCTTCCAGTCCTTCAGCTGATCGGCGTACTTTTTCTCGATGGCTTTCTCCTGCACCTTCTGGGCTTTCGTCAGTTTGACGCCCTTCAGGAGGTCCTTCGGCTGATCCTTGAGCGATTTCGTCGCGGCCTTTTCCGCGCGGTCTTCTGCCTTCCGCGCTGCTTTGGCTGCTTCCTTCGCGTCATCCTTTGCATCGATCTTTTCCATCTTCTCTGGCTTGTCCATCTTGGCGGGCTTGTGAAGGCCGCCAACCGGCTTCGCCTCGACCTTGACCTTCTGCGCTTGCGCGACGTGCGAACTGACGACGAGCGCCGCTATCACGGCCGCGGACGCGAACAGGTGCCTTGGTGTCATGATCGAAGAGCTCCTTGAACAGGTTAGTACTGGTTAGTACTGGGCTGCCACATCGCCCGCGCGGATGCGTATCGCTGGGCGGCCGCATCCTCATACCATCAATCCGCCTTCAGGGTCCGAGCTATCATTCAATCTAGCGGCACAGTGCAGGCCGAAGCGTGCGCTGGATCACGTGCGATCAACACGTCCCGACCTTTTTGCAGCTCGTGCTACCGCTCGACGACTTGCTGTAGCCGCTCGTCCCGGCCACTTTAGCGCCTAACGTTTTCTTGAGCCGCCGCAATGGCGACGAGGGACTCAGCGGCGATACGCCTCCAAACGCGGTCCCGAGGCCGACAGAAAGTGTCCAGCGGGGAGCTCCAGTGGTCAGTCCATGGCTTGCGTCTACCGTCAGCGTCAGTGGACCTGCGACCGACACCGCAACACCGCCCGCCAGCGAGCGCGCGAGCACAGCGCCTGAGTCCGCGTGACCGAGTTCCGAGCTGAATCCCAGCGTCGCCGTGGTGCGATGGAGCGTGAGCGCGACTTCAAGATCCATCGCCGCGTTTCCACTGTTCGCGCTCAACGGGCGTCCGAGGGCGACGGCAGTATTGAGGTACTCGGTCGCCCAGGCATTCACGGCGAGCTGGGCGCCATAGTTCGAGTGTCCAAGCCCTAACGGGTTACTTGTGTCCGAGCGGGCGATCGTCGTGTACAGCACACCCGACACGGACGGTGACCAAGGGACCATCGCCACTTCGTAAGACGCCCCAGCCGCCAATGGCACGTCCGCAAACCCGCTGTTCGTGACAGACCCCAAGGTTGTGCGGCTGTAGCCAGGCGTAGCGGAAAACGTGAGCCACGGCCGCGGCTGCAGTTGCAGAACAACCGCCAGAGCGTCGGCCGTACGGCCCCCGTTGAAGCGAAGCGTGCCGACTGTAACACCGGTGGCGAACTGGGGCGGCTGCTGGCGGGCAGCGATGCTCGAGGAGTCGACGGCCGCCTTACTCGCCCCGGATTGCGCGCCCACGGGGGCGACGGCGGTCACCAGCACTACGGCAGTGCCGACCGTACGAATTGACGCCAGCAATGTCATCGATGGGGATTGGAACGGGGGAGCCAAACTGCCTGCGATTCGTTCGCCAGCCAAACGTGGAACGAACGCTCAACGCGTGGGTTGACGGAGTGAGAACGCTCAGCGTCACAAACGCTCGGCCGCCGAGCTGAAGTTTTTCGGATCTCGCGGGGAAACGCTGGCACCCAGAGATCGGAACCTTCCATTT
This sequence comes from Gemmatimonadaceae bacterium, assembly GCA_031360575.1. Lineage (GTDB taxonomy): Bacteria > Gemmatimonadota > Gemmatimonadetes > Gemmatimonadales > Gemmatimonadaceae > JABFXC01. Next base: position 29,840 of record JANMBU010000062.1, on the reverse strand, counting down.
GCCCTTTGACCTGCAGGTGACGCGTGGCACGTCTTGCGCAAGGGTGGCAGCCATGCCGCGCGTCGGAGCCGCGCGGGCGACGCGTCTGCGTGCGGACCTGCAGCCTGGCTATTGATGAGTGAAGAGGCGAGTGCCGACCGAGCTATGCTCGCGCGGCGCGGACTCCGGCTCGAGTATGCGACGCTCGTCTGGAACGTCGTTGGCGTCGGTGTGGTCGCGCTCGCGGCGTGGCGCGCGCGATCGGTCGCACTTGCGGGGTTCGGGCTCGATTCGCTGATCGAGATCTTTGCCGCGGTGGTCGTCATCTGGCAGCTCACGGCACATGGAGCACCGGCGGTCGTCGCATTGCGACTAAAGGCGCGTGAACGCCCCGCGCTCCGTCTCATCGGGGGCGCCTTTCTCGCGCTGGCCCTGTACGTCACCGTCCAGGTGGCGTATAGCGTGATCACGCATCGGCATCCAGCGTCGTCGCCCGGTGGGATGGCGTGGCTCGCGGCGACCGCGATGGTCATGGTCGCCCTCTCGTTCTGCAAGCACCGCACGGGTGCGGCGCTCGAGAATCCAGTGCTGATCAGCGAGGCACGCGTCACGATGGTGGATGCGTATCTCGCCGTGTCGGTCCTCGTTGGCCTCACGCTAAACGCCGTTCTCGGCTGGTGGTGGGCGGACCCGCTCTCCGCGTCCCTCATCGTGTATTACGGCCTCCGGGAATGGCGGCATGCCTGGGCCGAAGCCGCGGCATAGCTTTCGCGCCTCCGTCGCTCTCCTCGTTCCGCGTGCCGCACATCGTGACTGCGCTCGACCTGTCCAACTACGCTGGCCTGACTGCCGTTGGGCTGCTCACGCTCAACATCCTGCTCGGCCTTCTGCTCTCGGTGAAGTACAACCCCGTGCGCCGGTGGCCACATCGCCGGATGAACACGGTCGCGGTGCACAACTGGACGGGCTACACCGCGCTGGCGGTCAGCTTCGCGCACCCCGTCGTGCTGCTGTTCTCCGCCACCGCCGGATTCGGTGTCGTCGACCTGCTCTGGCCCCTCGGCGCGCCGAAGCAACCGTATGTCAACACGGTGGGCGCGCTGGCATTCTGGCTGCTGGTCTTCATCGTGACGACATCCATCCTGTGGCAGGAGCGACAGGCAATGAGCCGCCGACTCTGGAAGCGCCTGCACTTCGCGACCTACGCGCTGTTTCCGCTCTATGCGGTTCATGCGATCTTCACCGATCCGGCGCTCAAAGACCGTCCCGTCGATCCGTTCGACGCGGAGAAGGTGTTCATCGAGCTGTGTATCCTCGTCGTCGCGGTGGCCATCGCCTGGCGCGTTAGGCACCACCTTCGTCAACCGCCCGCACGCGTCCACCGGCTAAAGACCGAGCGCGGGGCGCCGCCCGCTGCAGCGACACACGCGGGGCTCCCATGATCCAGCGAATGTGCGCTGCGGTCATTCTCGTCGCCGGCGCCACCTCGGTCGCCAGTGCGCAGGGGGGAGGGCGGGGCGGGCATTGGTCGTTCAACCCGGAGGCCGGGGCGGTGTATCGCCGGGACGACCTGACGCTCACGACGTGGGGGTTTGCCGAGCGTCACTGGGGGCCGCCGAGCCGCGTCGTCTCGGCGGAAGCATGGCGGCGCGTCCGGCAGGGCGCGGAAGTGGATCTCCCGCGCATCAGGCTGCCCGGTTCGGCAACCGATGTGCGCGCGGCACTCGTCTATGAGGTCGACCTCACAGATAACAACTTCTTCCGGGCCGGCCGCCGGTCGCAGGTCTTCGAGAATGCATATCTGGCGCTGCAGCACGCGGACGACCCGGTAAAGGGCCGAGTCCTGTTCGGTGAGAACACGCACATCCTGTCGCGCGAGGACAACCTGTCGTCCGGCAACCTGCCGACGATCAATCGATCGCTCGTACTGGAAGAGCATGGGAGCGTCAACAGCTTCGGCACGCAGTGGGGGGTCCAGGCGTCGCGCGCGCTCACGCCGCGTGTGACGCTCGCGCTGTCGGCGCAGGACAACCGCGGCTCGCTCAACACAGTGAATCCGCGCTACGCCGTTGGTAATTCGGTGGCGGCAAAACTCACCGTCGTCGCCCTCGACCAGCCGGCGCGGGGACGGCAGTTGACGGTCGGCGTCGGCAGCGACTATACGCGTGATATCCGCGACCGCACCTTTACCCTTGCCTCGGCGATCGGTGGCGAGCCGTTAGGCGGGACCGTGGCCGAGGGCGACAAGGTCTCCCTGGAAGGGGACATCGCGTATACCGGTGCCCTCATCGTACCGTGGGGCGCGGCGCGTCCGTTCACGGTCGAGGGAGAAGCACTCGCGAGCAGTTTTTCCGGCACGGGCACGGATGTCGGCGGAGGCTACGTGCAGCTCCAGCTGTCCGCGTTCGACGCGCGTCGGCTCGGTGATCTCGATCCCTTCGTCCGATACGACGTCGTGTATCTCGATCGGGACGCGACGCTGGGGGCCGCGGTGCAGCACGCGATCCGGGCGGGGCTGAACTACAACCTGCCGACAACCGACAAGCACGTCGGGCTGCACCTCGAGTACGCGCTGAATCGCATCGGTGGACCGGCGCGGTACGTCGCCGCCGGCCATCGCGAGTTTGGCGAGGTGCGCGCCGGGCTGCGCGTCAGCGCGATCCGATACCTTCGACACTGATACAACCGCCAACCGAAAAAAGACGGCCCCTCTTTGGGGGGCCTGTTTGACCCGAAATCTTTCGGTAATTTGTTCTGGGAAGTCCGGCACCGATGCTCGGTTCCCCCATGGAAGCCGTCAAATTGTCGTGGTCGATCGCTGCCTAACGTCCGATGGGATTCTTGCTCTAATTTTGTAGATACTCTCAGGCGTCCGGTCTGGGGCGTCACCAGCGCCACGAAGCACGACCCCGCCGCGTCCGGAACGCCGTTCGGCGGTGAGCACACAGGACGAAGCCGTCGATTGGGTGCAGCAAAAGCGCCGGACGGTCGCCATGGCATACGCACAAGCGACCACGCCAACGTCACCGATCGCGCTGCTACGTATTTGCTACGCAGAGACCCCTTAACGGGCCATATTTCGCGTGTCGCACTCGACGATCCGCACCGACTTTCATAGGAGAACCCGACAATCCGTCGGGTGCGCGCGGTGCCTCGCCATGCTTTGCAAGCAGGGGGTCAGGGGTTCGATTCCCCTCCGCTCCACTGTCGCAAGACGAAGGCCGACACCCGGTTAGAGTGTCGGCCTTTGTCGTTTCCGAGAATCGCAGTAGCGTAGATGTAGCGTTGCGGCCGAAAACCCCATCGAAAACCGCGGTCGATCACCGGACCGTTATCCGCTCCGGGTTCAGGAAGGGTGGCACGCCTAGCGGCCACAGCGACCCGCGCGATGTCACGCCGCATCGCGACGGATGGATCGAAGTCTGCTACCGCGTGGCCGTCTGTGCCGCCGCACTCGCCGCAACGATCATCGCCCGTAGCAGCTGCGGCCGCACATCGTTAGGCGAGCGCAGCGACGCCGCACCAAGCCGGAGGAACGCCGCCCGCGCCCCGGGCACGTCGCCGGTGCGGAGCCGAGCGACGACCGTTCCCTCGCGCAGCAGGTCCGGCGCGAGCCAGTACTCACCGTGCGACGCAGCCTCGAGCAGAGGCTCCGACGCATGCGCCACCTCGGCAAAATCCCACGCCGCGAGCCCATGCAGGAACGCGACCGCCGCCCGCGCCCCCGGCGGCGCCGCCTGTCGGTCGAGGTAGCGCGTTACGCGCGCAAAGTACGCCGAGTCGGCGATGCCGGCGGTGCCACCGGCGCGGGTCTCCTCGACGCGCCTAACGGCCTCGACCCAGTACTGCCAGTCGAGCGGTGGAGCATCGCTGGCTACCTCGCGGTCGAGCGCACGAGCGTTTTCCGCGGCCATAAGCTGATCAGGCTCGGCACCCGTGAAGCCGCCGCCGTTGACCCGCGCCGCGAGCTCCATCGCCTCAAGCCGGGGGACGCCGCCGATCACGATGTACGGCGACGTGCTCACGCTCGCGCGGCGCTGCTCGAGCAGCGTCGCGAGGCCAAAGCGATCGCCGGAGAGCCCGGCGAACCCCGTTGCGCCGTCGGCGAGATAGCGTGTACGCTCCGCGCCCAGGTCCAGCACGGGATAGAAGTCGCTGTTCGCAGCGCCACCCGTCGTCGCGCGGACCAGCGGCGCAAGCGTCGATGCCTGGACGACGCGGAGCCCGTCCAGCATCGCAGGAGTGAGCGTCAGCACCCGCTTGAAATCGCTCGCAACCCCTGGGAGCTGGAGCACGGACCAGTCCGGGGGGGGCAGGGTCGCTTCGTTGGTCGCGACGATCAGCACGTCGTGGTTGCTGACCTGGTACATCGCGTAGTCGGGAAAATTCTCGGCGACGGCGCGCACGACGCTCAACACGAGCGGGTCGTTGATCTCCGACAGGTGGAGCCATTGGGCGAAGATGCCGCGCGGCGCCATGAATCGCCTGACGTGTACGTAGAACTCGGTCGTAAACAGCCCAGAGACCCCTGCCACCCATGGGTTCGACGGCTCGGATATGATCAGGTCGTAGCGCGCGCCGTTCGAGGCGAAGTAGGAGCGCGCGTCGTCGATCGCGAACGATGAGCGCGGGTCGTCGAAGACGCGAGCATTCGCGGGGTAAAATTGTCGCGACGCGCGGATCATCTCCGGCTCGATTTCGATCGTCACGACGCGGGTCAACTGCGGGTCTCCGAGCAGCGTGTGGGATGACATGCCAGACCCTTGGCCGATAATCGCGGCCACGCGAGCCTGCGGTCGGTGTGCCAGCGCGATCAACGGCAGCATCGTCTGCGTCGACGCGTCGTGGGTGAAGCGCGTCGGAACGCCGGGCGGCACGAACCACTCGGGACCGAGCGAGGCATCGGGTTTCCCGTTCGTCGCGAGCGACAGCCCGTTGCTTGCCGGGATCCGGCGAACGCTCACTGACGCGGTGCGACCATCGGTGTAGAACGCGATGTTGCTCGTCGTCGGCGCGCGGACGTTCCCGTAGCGGAACACGCCGCTCGCGAGCACGTCGCGATCGAACCGCGTCATTGAGGCGACGAGGAGCACAATCGCGCCGGCCGCAAGCGCGGGCGCAATCCTGCGCAACGAGCGCTGTGCCGGATTGAGAGCCTGATCGTGCAGCAGCAGCCAAAGCCCAAGGCCGATGTCGATCGATGCTCCGGTCACGATCATTAGCTTGAGGCCGAGCGCCGGCAGTAAAACGAGTGCGGCAAGCGCGACACCGACGATCGACCCTAACGTGTTCACTCCGTAAACCCGGCCGAGCGCGCGCTCCCCATTCGTGCCGCGCATGAGAAGCCTGGTGATCAGCGGCAGCGTCATGCCCGCGCAGATCGTTGCCGGCAGCATCACCGCGAGGCAGATCACGTAACGGGCGACGCTGAACGCGACATAGCCCGATGGTGAGCGCGTGAACGCTGCCATGAATTGGGCCATCCACGAGAACGATCGCATGTACACGGGCAGCGTGAGCGCCGCAAGAAGTCCCATCGCGACTTGCACGCTCGCCAATCTCGCCAGTGCCTGCGCGCCTCCGCCGGTGCGACGCCGAATGATGAACGACCCGATCGCCAGTCCGAGGATGAACCCCGACAGCATCAGCTCAAACGAGTGTGTTGCCGCGCCGAGGACGAGCGACAGCATCCGGATCCAGCCGATCTCGTAGATGAACGACGAGAGGGCCGTGCCGAAGCTCACTGCGAGAAGCAGACGATATGGCGCGGAAGTGGACGGACCCTCTGGGCGCAATTCTGCCGTCACTCCCACGTCGGTACGCGGCCAACGCGGCGCCCCTTCTCGCGCGGAGAATCCCGCTTCACGCGGTGGCGTCCCAACGAAATAGACCGCGGCGCCAATCGCAATGTTCAGCATGCCCGCAACGAACAGCGTTCCGGGCAGTCCGACTGCCTGGATCAGTACGAATCCGGCGAGCAGTACGCCCACCGCCGCACCGAGTGAATTAGCGAAATAGAGGAGCGCGACGGTGCGCCCGGGGTTCGCTGGCGATCGGCGAATCGCACCCGCCGTCATAAGTGGGAACGTCGCGCCGAGCAGGACCGACTGCGGAAGGATGAGGAGCGCGGCGAGCACCCATTTTACAACGACGTGCGCTGCACCAGGACCGAGCGCCGGAAAGAGTGAGTTGTACGCGACTTGAGTCGTCTGCACGAAGACGTCGTGGAATACCACGCCAATCAGGCCGATCGCCAACTCGAGCAGTGCGTACCAGCGCAGCGGGTCGCGCACGCGCTCCGCGCGCTCGCCGACTGCCAGTGCTCCCGCCGACATTCCACCGAGGAATATGACGAGGACAAGCACCTGCGCGTATGCGCTATGCCCAACGAAAAGTCCGAGATACCGTGTCCAAATCGACTCGTAAATGAGTCCGGCGCCGCCGGAAAATACGAACACGATGCAGAGGAATAGTCTCATCAATACTTGCGACGAGTTATGCCCCGCCGGGTCACGCTCGGCCACCGTCGGAGCTTGAGGCAGCAGCTGAAGCACTCACCCCGCGCGCTTGAATGTCACCCATCCTGTGCGGCAATCAGGGGTCTAGCTCGTTGCCACTCGGAACACAGGATTGAGCGGTAACTGAAGCAAACGTCGTCGGCGGAAATTCACCCCACAGCCGTCGCGAAGTCGTGCAACACGACGAGGTGAAGAGCAGCGCACCGACGATCTGCTCGTTGGTAAATCGCGTCCGCTTCATGGGACCTCCTCCGCCGCTCGGCCGGGTCGATTCCCAACCTACTGCTTGTCCCGGTTGTGACGGAGCACGTCCCACCCAGCGCATGTCGCAACCGTCACGCGGCCTCTGGCAGCGAAGCGTGTTCGCTCGCAGCACTCGTGTCCGAACGCGCGAGAGCAATCATGGCGCAGCCGTAGACAACTGCGGCGATCAGGTAGAGCCCCTTCGTCCCCGTGATCATTGACAGGTACTCGAGTACCCCACCGACGACGGCGCCGAAGACGTTGAACGCCAGGGCGCGTGAGGTGTCGACGCGCGAGTCGAACAGTTCCGCGAAAATCAACGCGGCAAACAGCACGGGCAGAGCGACGAGGAGTCCGCCAGCCATCCATTGGCCAAGGGTCCCGAGCCAAAGCAACGATCGCACCGGAACGACATAGGCGAGCGCCAGCGAAGCGAACAACGCGGCGAACCGAAATGCGCGGGGCAGAATCTTACCCGCGGCCGTCAGCAGGTTCGCGCAGAGTACGACGACAAGAATCGATGCGAAGACGAGCACGTTGACGCGCCACGTGGCACCGAACAGCAGTGACATCTCGGCGACGCTCTTTGTCTCGATGAGCAGGAACCCCGCGCCGAGGAAGAACATGGGCCAATCGCCGCTCCCGTGGAACGTGCCGGGCGCCCCGATCCGGACGAAGACAAAAGCGATCGCGAGAATCCCCGCAAGGACCGTTAGGTAATGCGTGGGTACGATGTGCTTTCGCAGGTACAGGTATGGCCAATCGTCGTGCGGCAGTGCGACCTTCATTCGCAGGTCGTTGGCGTTCGAGTCGACTGTGAACGCCGTCGGCTGGACACCGGCGCCGGCGATAAAGGTGTAGTTGAAGAGATACCAGGGCTTGTAGCGGATGACCGCAGGAGGCCGTCCGAAGGACGCCTCCAACGTCTGGTAGATCTTTGCCGCAATGTATGGAAACTGCGACATGTGGTAGGTGATCATTACGCCATCGGAGTGGAGGCGCGCCCGGGCGGCGTCGAACGACTCGGCGGTGTAGACATAGTTGTCCAGGCGCAGTGAGCCCATTCCTGACAGCAACGTCTGGCTGTCGAGCGTGCCGAACACGATCGCATCGTACTTCCGGTCGGTCTGCCGGAGAAACGCGCGCGCGTCATTGACGGTCACGTGCACGCGCGGATCGGCATACGGATGACGCGGGTGCCGCTCGCGGCCGATGTCGACGATGGTCGGATCGATCTCCACGGCGTCGATGTATTTCGCACCGAGTTCGAGAAGATTGGCAAGGTCATTCCCGGTTCCAGCGCCGACGACGAGCACCGTGTCGAGCCGAGGTGCCATGCGGTAGGGTGACAAATACGCGGCCCGCACACCGGCGAGCACCGAGTCGGTGCGGGCGCCTTCCGGGGATGCATCGAGGATCCATTGATGCATCGAGCCATTGACGTGCAGGCTCGTCGCGTAGCGGATCGGAATCAGATTGATCCGGTAGTACGGTGACCAGTATTCCGGCATCGGTCCGGCCGTCCATCCCGCGAGCGCGACAGCTGCTGCGCCTGCCGCAGCCATCGCGGCGGCATAGCGCCGCGTCCCCAACGAAAGCACCGCCCACACGCCGAACGCGATGGCGAACCAGACCACGGGCGGGGTGCGCAGCGCGCTAAGGATGGCGAAAATGCCGATGCCGCCGAGGCTTCCGACAATGTCCAGCGAATATGCGGTGAGGGGACGAAATCGGCGAAAGAGTGTTCCCATGGCGGAGCCGAGCGGGAGCATCACGAGTGCGGCGAGAGTGAAGAGGATCAACACCGTGGGAACGATGCCGACTTTTCCCCACGTTCCGTGCATCTCGCCGTAGATCGCCCAGATATGTTCGTTCGGATCCTTCTGAGTCCGGACGATGAAGTTTGACCACAGCTTCACTGCCGCGAAGAGAAGGACCAGTGCGAGTGGCGCAATCCACCGCACTCTCACTTCGTCTCGTGCCCGCAACAGTCCTACGCCCATTCCGAGAAACGTCGCGATCACCACCATGTTCAGGTAAAACCCGAACACGCGCACGTACGCTGAGATATACCGAATGAAGGCGAGTTCGATGAACAGGATGAGAAACGAATACCCGACGAGGCGCAGTGCGGCGGTTTTTATCGGGCGTCCGCTTCCTGTCGAAGGTGCCTGTTGCACGTCTGTGATCCGGGGGAGGGATTGTTGCGGCGAGGCGCTCGGCGATTTGTAATCGCAAGCTCGCAAACTGCCTGGCGCGTCAGGCAGGCGTCAATCGCCTGTTTGACAATAAGCGATAGTAACGCATTGACGACGCGACGCCGATCCGAAGCCGACACTCGCCCGACCGTGCAACGTATCTGCAATCAGCTCGCGAAAGCACGAGGCGCGTGGCGTTCGCTCGTTCGTGGGCGGCCCCACCGCCGGGCAACGCGGCGCTGCTGGCATCACGCCTAACGGTGCAGCAGCAGCGGCTGACGCTGGTCGAGCGGCACCTCGCCGACTGGATGCCGTTCGAGGTGGAGGTGATGCTCGCCGCGGTGCGTGCCGAGCCCGTGGCGCGTCCGTCGGCGCCGTGATCGCAGGTCGCGATCACGGCGCAGCAGGACAATCGGCTTACATCTTCTTCTTCGCAGTCGGCGGTACGTGGCCGTTGAGGCGCATGTAGATCGCCGCCTGGCTGTAGTGATCGGCCCAGTCGCCAGTCGTGAGCGTCATCGTCGCCGCACGCGTGTACGGCTTCGGGCCGAACAGTGTCATCTCCTCGGCGAGCTTGGAGTCGTCGAGGTTCGCCAGCGCCTGCTCACAGAAGGTGAAGGTCTCCTTCAGCCGCGCGACGAGGACGTCCTTCTTTGCATTCGACTTGACCGGCGTCCGCGTCGGTGCGGCCATTCCGCCGATCTTTCCACAGAGAAAGTCGTTGCCCTGCGAGAGGTGCACGACGATATCGGCGAAGCTCATCTGCGCCGCCGTCGGTTTGAAGCCGTAGTGGTTGTCCGACATTTCTTCAGCCGCGGCGATCAGGTTTTTTGCGTGACTCATCGCGTCATCGCGGAAGGCGGTAGCGACCGGGTTCATGACCATCGGCTTCGGAGTCATCGCCGGCGTCATCGGAGCCGTCGCAGCGGGCATGGCCGGCTGCATCGGCGCGGGTGACGCAGGAGTCTGGGCCGAGGCCAACTGGGGAATGAGCGCGACGGCGATCGTCGCGACGAAGGGGCGGATATGCATGGTAGTCTCGCTCTGGTAAGGGGACGGGTCGAAAGTGCGCGACCGCGTGCCTCCTGTCCAGACGCCCCCTCCAATGCGATCGATCAGCTCGTGGCGGGCGGGGCGTTAAAGTTCCGGCCACCGCGCGGGCGATCGACGAGGCGCTGCAGATCGTCCTTTGCCAGCTGGCGCCAGTTGCGGGGGTACTCCCACAGGCGCCGAACCGCCGCGTCGGCCATGCAGATCAGGCAGCGCGCCCCCATGCTGCCGGGGACATTGGTCGCGTCACGCTCGGAGATCGACCAGTGAATGCCGCGGGCGTCCGTGAAGCACAGCTGTTCCTGCTCCGAACCATCACCCCGACCGGATTTTTCTTCGTACTTCATCTATGACTCCGCTGCTGCTGCTGCTGCTGCTGCCTGGAACGCGGACGAGGCGACCCGATCCATCGGCGACGGAGCAATCTGGCCCCGAACAAACGCGCGTTACCCATCTACCGATGCTGCAGGCATTGCACGTAGCGTGCGCGCGCGGACCGAGACCACTCGCGTCACGCCTGCGCCGGGAATAACTTCTCTCGATGACCGCATCCGCTGCCTCCGCTTCCTCCGCACCCTCCCGGTCAGCACGTGTCGGGGATCACGCTCCCCCCCTCGCGCTCTCGTCGACCGGTGGCGGCACCGTCAGCCTCGGCGACTACCGCGGGAGGTCGCCCGTCCTGATCGCGTTCTTTCCCCTCGCCTTCACCAGCACCTGTACCGCGGAACTCTGCGAGTTCAACGAGAGCTTCGACCAATTTTCCGGCAAAGGGGTCGTCGTCCTGCCGGTCAGCGTCGACTCTGTTCCGACACTCAAGGAGTTCAAGGCGAAGTACGCAATGAAGACCGAAATGCTGAGCGATTTCAAGCGTGAGGCGTCGCGCGCATGGGGGGTGCTGCGCGAGGACACCTTCTTCTCCGAGCGCGCCTACTTTCTGGTCGATCGCGACGGCGTCGTCTGCTGGGCCCACGTCGAGTCGAAGCTCGGCGACAAGCGCGATAACGACGAACTGTTCGCCCGGATCGCCGCGCTTGCCTGACGGTCCAGCTGCCTAACGCCAGTTTCCCCCACAACGAGCCGGATGGTCGAGTCTCTCGAGCTGCTGGCCCGTGACGATAAGTGGTCGCTCGGCTGCGGCGATGGTGCAATCTTCGCCCCCGGCGCCCCGCTCTGGCTCGACGTTCCCGGCTTCTGGGACGGCGGGACGATCTACCAGACGGAGATCGCGCCGCTCTTCACCGTCGCCGTGCTCGACGAAGAAGGGCGCGAGCTCGCGCTCAAGATGCAGTCGCGGCGCTGGACCCCGGCCGAGCTCACGATCGAGTACCGGCTGTCCAATGGCGTGACCGCGACGGAGGTGCGGACGGTCCACCCCGGCGGCGTGTTCGTTTCGGAATGGCGGCTCCGCGCGCTGCGCACCGCCCGCGTGCAACTGGTTGCCTGGACGGCGCAGCCTAACGGTCGGGCCGGTTCGCTGAGCGCCGACTGGCCGGGTGCGATCCGGATTGAGCGGCCGGCGGCCGACGCCGATGGTCACGCCTCGCCGCTCGTCGTCGAGCTCTCGATGACGGGGCCGCCGACGAGCTGGGGCGCCTACGTCGGGGCCGGCGCCGGTCTCCAGCCGCGCTGGGCGCAGACACAGTTCCCCGAGCGCTGGCGCGGTGAAGGATTGCCCCGCGAGCTGCGGGTTCCGCGGGACGGCACGGGCGGCACATTGATCGCCGCCGTACACCGCGCGTGCCTCGTTGGCGGCAATGGTGCGTCCGCGACCTTCGCGATGCGTGTCGTGCCGGCGCGCGACGATCTTGCGCCGCGCGAGGCGGCGCCGCCGGTGGCTGGCCGGCAGGGAACGTTAGGCGGCGTCAGCCGGCGACGCTGGGATGCGCTGCTCGGCGCCGCGCCGGCGTTCCGCTGCTCCGATCCGTACCTCGAGACCTGCTACTGGTACCGCTGGGCGGGGATCTGGCTCAACGCGGTGACGACGCCCGCTGGTGCCTACGCCGAGCCGGTGCTTTGCGAGGGACCGGGCGAGCGACATGCGCCACGTGCCGCGGCAATCGGTACCGCGGTGCGCGAGCTGCGCTGGCTGAATGACCCGGCGCGGGCGCGGGCGGCGCTGCGGGCGTTCCTTGCCCGACAGTCCGCCGATGGCGCGATTCCCGCCCGCGTCCCGCTCGACGCCGCCGGCGCACGCGGCTGGGAACCAGCACCGTGGGGCGAGGCACTCGCCGCGATCGATGCGACCGCACCCGACGACGCGTTCGTCGTCGAGGCCTATCGTCCGCTGGCGCGCCACGCCGAGTGGCTGGTGCGCGAGCGCGACCGCGACGCCACCGGCATGTTCGACGCCTTCGCCGATCCGGCCGCGTCGGAGGGCTCGCCACGATTCGCCGGGCGGCCGTTAGGCAGCCCGCTCAAGGCAATCGACGCCACGGCGTGGGCGTACACGCTCTTCCGGACGCTGGAGCGCCTCGCGCCGCGCGCCGGCGTGCCAGACGAAGCGCTGCGCTGGAAAGTGTTCGCCGAGCGCACGACGCGGGCGGTGCGTGACCGGATGTGGGACGCAGGCGAAGGCCTGTTCCGCGACTTCGACGCGCGCACCGGCGAGCGGTCGCATGTCCGCGCCGCGGCCGGCTTCATGGTCTACGCAACCGACGTCGCCAACGCCGATCATCTCGCAGGGCTCGAGCGAAACCTGCTCGACCCGGATCGGTTCTGGACCGCGTTCCCGGTGCCCTCGGTCTCGCTCGACGATCTCTCGTTCACGCCGTACGGCGAGCGCGGCGGAGACGGCGACCCCGCGCCGCGCGGTGGCCGCTCGATCCCGTTCACGACGAGCGCGGTAATCGACGCCGCCGCGCGTGCAGCGGTGGCCTACGCGCCGCATCTTCGCGGCAACGTCGCGCAGCTGCTGCACCGCTTCATCCGCCTGCTCTTCCACGACGGGGACCTCGGCCGCCCAAACTGTTATCCCGATTACAACCCGTTCACCGGCCACCCTTCGCTCGCCAGCGGCACCGACGATCACCTGCTGGCGGCGGTGAACGACCTCATCATCCAGTACGTGGTCGGCATCCGCCCGCACGCGAACGGGATAACGATCGACCCATTCCCCTTCGGTCTCGATCACGCCGAACTTCGCGGCGTGCATGTGCGCGGTCATCTGCTCGACGTCGTCGTCAGCGGCGAGCGGGTGACCGTGACCGCCGACGGCGTGAAGCGCGAGGAGCGGCTGGGGACGCGGATGGAGCTGTAGGTGGACGGTCGGGAGCGCGCGTTAGGCAGGGTCCCTGTCCGCGGCCTTCCGTGGCCTACCGCGGTTCGAGATTCGCCTGTTGCTCGTCGGTTCGTCGATGCCGCTGGCGTCCTGGAATGTCGGCCGTACTCCCCAGCGTTCCGTCGTCGTGACAGACTGTCTGCGGAGGCACCGAGACACCGAGGCACCGAGAACAACTCCTCACACGGAGTCGTTCGCACCGTGACGGAAATGACTGGGGGCACGCGCGGCGCGATCTTCTCACGATGCGGTCAGCGTTGCCGCCGGTTGGTCCCGACGACATAAGTGACCAAAGGGCGGGCTCGTCGGTCATATTGTCCCGTGCCCGCGCCTTGGAAATACTGGCGCTGCTGACCGGCCGCGACGACGCGGTCGCGGCAACGCCACGCGAACGCGGACTCGCACCGAGGTGTCGTGTCCCACGCAACCAGGCTATCACCCACGAGCGCATTGCGGCTCGTCTCGCCGTCGATCGCCACGATCGCCGACGTGGCGGCGTTGCTCGCGACCGGTGACGCGCTCGATCGCGTGGTCCCCAGCGTCCTCGGGATCATCGCCGACTCACTCGGCGCGCGCGAGTGTTCGCTTTGGAACATCGACGACACCGGCCTCTGGCGCGCCTACACCCTCGGCGACTCGACCACGACCGTCGACGAAGTCCGCCGCCGGCTCGACTCCAATACGCTGATCGGCGAAGGGCTTGCGCTCGCCCGCCTCTCCACCGGCACTCGACCGTTAGGCGCCGTGGTCGTCGCTGTCTCGCGTGAGATCACCACCGAGGAATTCGTTCTCCTGACCACCGTTGGGACGATGCTCGCCCCGGCGCTCGTTCACGCCGAGCATTCGCGCCACCTCGAGACCGAAGTCGCACTGCGGACGCGGCAGATCGAGCAGCAGCGCCGGTTCACCGAGCGGATCATCGACTCGATGCCGGTCGGGTTGTACGTGATCGACCGCGAGTTCCGCATTCAGGCGTGGAACCGCAAGCGCGAGACAGGCATGCAGGGCGTTTCCCGCGAGGAGGCGATCGGCCGCACGATCTTCGAGATTTTACATCGCCAGCCCGCCGAACTGCTCCGCAATGAATTCGAGGACGTCTTTGCCACCGGACGCATCGCCGAGTTCCAGATGGAATCGTCCTTGAGCGGCGAGCATCGCACGTACCGCATCACGAAGATCCCGATGCGCGTCAACGACACCGCGGTGACACATGTCATCACCATCGGCGAAGACATCACCGAGTGGCGCGAAGCGCAGGAGCGGTTTGCACAGGCGGAAAAGCTCGCCGCGATCGGCACACTTGCCGCCGGCGTCATGCACGAGATCAACAATCCACTGGCGACGATCGCCGCTTGCGGCGAGAGCCTGCAGATCAAGCTCAAGGATCTGGCCGATCAGGGACATCCGACGCCGCCAGAATCGGACGACTACCTCTCGATCATCGACCAGGAAGTCCATCGCTGCAAGCGGATCGTGAACGGGCTGCTCGAATTCAGCCGTCCGCGTGCCGTCGGAAAGGAGATCGTTGACCTCAATGAAGTGATCGAGAAGACACTCTTCCTTCTCAAGCATCACGCGAGCTTCAAGAAGATGTCGATCGAGCTCGATCTCGATCGCGTCGGCCGACCGACGGTCGACGGCAACGCCGAGCAGCTCATCCAGGTGTTCATGGCGCTGCTGCTGAACGCAACCGACGCGATGGCCGAGCAGGGGCGAGTCGGCCTCCGCACCCGCGCGGCGACCAATCCCGGCGACATGGTCATCGCCGAAGTCACCGACGAGGGTCACGGTATCAAGCGCCAGGAACTGCAGAAAATCTTCGAGCCCTTCTTCACCACGAAGCCGCCGGGCCGGGGCACCGGCCTCGGCCTCTCCATCTGCTACGGCATCGTCGCCGAGCATGGCGGGCGCATCGAAGTCGACAGCCTGCCGGGGCAAGGAAGCACCTTCCGCATCTCGCTGCCGCGAGTCAGCGCATGAAGGAAAAGATCAAGGTGCTCGTTGCCGAGGACGAAGCGAACCTCGGCACCATCCTCGACAGCTTCCTCACCGGTCGCGGCTACCTTGTGACGACCTGTCGCGACGGTCGGGCTGCGCTGCAGGCGCTGCGCGCCGAGTCGTACGATGTCGCGCTGCTCGACATCGTGATGCCGGAGATGGACGGGCTCGAGGTGTTGCGCCAGGTGCGCGACGAGCCGACGCCGCCCGAGGTCATCATCATAACGGGCAACGGCACGATCGAGACGGCGATCAGCGCGATGAAGCTCGGTGCGTACGACTACATGTCGAAGCCGTACCGCATGGCCGAGATCGATGTGCTGGTCCGGCGCGCGTGGGAAAAGCGACAGCTATCGAAGGAGAATGAGTTTCTCCATTCGCGGCTGTCCCGAGTCGATGCTGTTCCGGAGATCATCACGCGGCATGCCGCCATGCAGGCGGTGCTGCAGCTCGTCGAGCGACTCGCCCGCAGCGACGCCGCGGTGCTCGTCACCGGCGAGAGCGGCACCGGCAAGGAGCTGATCGCCAAGGCTGTCCACCGACTCTCACCGCGCGCCGACGGTCCGCTCGTCGACATCAACTGCGCCGCGATCGCCGAGAACCTGATGGAGAGTGAGCTGTTCGGCCACGAGAAGGGCGCCTTCACGGGCGCGATGGGACGCAAGACCGGCCTCTTCGAGATGGCCGCCGGCGGCACGCTGTTCATGGACGAAATCGGCGAGCTCGATCCGAAGCTGCAGGGCAAGCTGCTCCGCGCGCTCGAGACCGGGACGTTCTTCCGCGTCGGCGGGACGCAGAAGGTCGAGGTCAACCTCCGCATCATCGCCGCAACGAACAAGGATCTCGACAAGGCCGTGCAGGACGGGACGTTCCGGCAGGACCTGTTCTATCGGATCAACACGCTCAACATCGCGCTCCCCCCGCTGCGCGATCGCGCCGTGGACATTCCCCTGATCGCCGAACACTTCCTCCACCGTTATGGCGGCGCCAATCCGCCGAAGCTGAGTGAGGAAGCCGTGTCCGCGCTGCAAGCGTACCAGTGGCCGGGCAACGTGCGCGAGCTTCGCAACGTGATCGAGCGCGCCGTGCTGCTGGCGAATGGTGGAGTGATCTACGGGCGCGACCTTCCCTTGACGTCAATCCTGGCCGCCGACGCGGGGCGCACTGCAGGGGGCGAGCTGACGCTCGAGGAGCTCGAGCGGCGGCACATCGAAGCGGTACTCCATCAGGTGAACTGGCATCAGGGGAAGGCGGCAACCACGCTCGGGATTTCCTCGAAGACTCTCTACAGGAAAATCCGGGAGTACGGATTTGTGCGGCCAAAGGACATTTGAAGCGCTGGACGCCGCCGACATCGCGTCGTGGGTCGCGACTGTCTTGTGACTGCCACCTGAACTGCCTAGTGACTGCCACGTGACATGACGCAGGGGAACGGACCGGCCATGAGGCATGCGGCAGGGGCAGGAGGCAGGGGACCGGCCCAGCCATGAGGCATGCGGCAGGGGCAGAAGGCAGGAGGCATGGGATCGTCACGCGCCGGAGATCTACACCGGGCGGGGCTGGCGAAGGGAGGCGACGAGCGAGACACTACACGGGCTTCCTCGTTCCTCGTTCCTCGTTCCTCGTTAGGGATGGTCGATTCACGCCAGCAACGTCACGTGCCCTGCCTCCTGTCTCATGCGACATGACCCTGCCGCATGCCTCGTGGCAGGTCAGTTCCCCTGCCTCCCGCCTCATGGCAGTCGTCTGGTAGTGCCTAACGCCTCCTGCCTCCTGTCCCTGCCGCCTGCCTCGTGGCAGGGCTGTTCCCCTGCCTCCTGTCCCGTGCTGCCCCGTGATCTTGCCTCCTGCCTCCTGGCAGTATGAAGATTTTGGTGATCGAGGATGACCCCACGGTTGGCCAGTTCGTGAAGCGCGGACTGGAGGAGCAGCGGTGGGGCGTCGAGCTGGTCGCCGATGGCGAGGAGGGCGAGCAGCGGGCGGTGTCGGGAGCGTTTGATCTGGTCATCCTCGACATGCGATTGCCGGGGAAGTCCGGGCTCGATGTGCTGACCGCACTCCGCGGGCGCGGGTTCGAGCGGCCGATCCTCGTGCTCACCGCGCAGGATGCCGTCGATTCGAAAGTGTCGACGTTGCGCGCCGGTGCCGATGATTACGTGACCAAGCCGTTCGCCTTCGAAGAGCTTCTCGCGCGCGTTGAGGCGCTCGCGCGACGGCCGCGGGCGATCGCATCAGCAACGCTTCGCGTCGCCGACCTCGAGCTCGACCAGACGACGCACGAAGTGCGGCGTGCGGGCGAAGTGGTCGAACTCACGCCAAAGGAGTTCACCGTCCTCGAGTACCTCATGCGCCACACCGGACGCGTGATGAGCCGGACGCTGATCACGGAGTATGCGTGGGGGTATCACTTCGATCCCGGCACCAACATCGTCGACGTCGTGATCAACCACCTGCGGAAGAAGATCGACGCCCGCCATGAACGAAAGCTGCTGACGACCGTCCGCGGGGTGGGGTACGTCGTCAAGGCGTGAGCCGCGGCGCGCGCGGTCAGTCATGCGGAGGCGGTCGCGTCGCGCGGCTGCCTAACGTTCAATGCCCACCGTTCGCGCCCGGCTGACCACAGCCTATGCGTTCGCCCTCGCCGCAACGCTGATCGCCTTCTCCCTCGCCCTCGTCGTCGCTCGCCGCGCCGGCGCCTATCGCGAGCTCGCCGAGCACGTGGCGGCGCAGGCGGGTGCAGTGCTCAACGTCGTCCGCGAGACGGAGGACGAAGGACTTCCGCTCACCGTGCGCAGCGACACCAGCGTCGGACCGGTCGTCACCCCGCAACTGTCGAAGAAGCTCGAGGGAGTCGGCGACTACGTTCTGATCCTCGATGCCAGTGGCCGGGCGCTCTACGCGTCATTCCAGGCGGTGCAACTCAGCTTCGACGATTTCGCACGCCTGCAGCAGGCGGCGCTCCAGGCACCGTTGAACGGACCGTCGCACTTCGTCCAGCTCGACTCGGTCCGCTTGCTGCTCGTCGCGCAGCCCGACACCGGGAACCTGCAGGTGGCGCGTATTGCCACGGCCGTCGACACGCGGCCGGCCGACGATGCGCCTCGCGCGCTCGCTACCTCGCTTCTCGGTTTGGTCCCGCTTTTCATGCTGCTCTCGGTGTTCATCGCGTACTTCATCTCGGGGCTCGCGCTGCGGCCGCTCGAGCTGATCATCAATGAAGTGCGGGCGATCACCGACGGGCGGAGCCTGCATCGCCGGCTGCAGGCCGACTTGGGTGGCGACGAGCTCGGACGGCTCTCGATCACGCTCAACGAAATGATCGCGCGCCTCGAGACCTCGTTCGGCGCGCTGCGTCGCTTCACCGCCGACGCGAGCCACGAGCTGAAGACGCCGCTCACCGTGCTGCGGGCCGATGTCGAACGAGCGATGAATCCGCGCTCGTCGCACAACGAGCAACTCGTCGCGCTCGAGGAGGCGCTGCAGGAAACGGCGCGGATGACTGACCTCGTCGACTCGCTGCTCACGCTCGCCCGCGCCGACGAGGGACGGTTCGATATCGTCAACGAACCGATTCACCTCGAGCCGCTGACGCGCGAGGTCTTCGAGACCGCGGTCATCCTTGGTGAGGACGCGGGACTCGAGGTCGGGTTGCCGGTGATCGAGGACGCCACCGTGCTTGGCGATCGGACGCGGCTGCGGCAGCTCTTCCTCAACCTGGTCACGAATGCGATCAAGTACACGCCGCGCGGCGGGCGAGTCGAGGTCGCGCTGAGCCGGAGGCTCGGGGAAGCGACGTTCACCGTCCGTGACACCGGCATCGGCATCGCCGCGGGTGACCTGCCCTACGTCTTCGAACGGTTCTGGCGGGCCGACCGCGCTCGCTCGCGACAGGCGAGCGGCGACGCGGGCGCGCCCGGCCGCGGCGGATTCGGGCTCGGGCTATCGATCAGTCAGTACATCGCGCAGGCGCACGGCGGGTCGCTGACGGTGCAGTCCCGGCTTGGGCGCGGAAGCTCGTTTACGGTCTCGCTCCCACTCGCCGACGAGCCGCGTCCCGAGGGCAGCGAGCCGCAAGCGGGCGGCAGTGCTAACACCGCGTTCACGAACTCTTAATCTTCGCGATGTTCCGGTAGCGCGGGTCCAGTGTAGTTTGACGCACGAGGCTTGCATTGAGCCATCGACGTCAACTCACCAGGGCCCGGTCGCATGTTCGACAACCTGATCGAGACGAAGAAGAAGAAGGAACGTTCGCTTGGCGGAACGATCATCAGTGTGGTGATCCACGCCATCGCCATCGGTGCCGCCGTCTACGGCACGCTGAATGCGCGCGAAGCGATCCTCGAGAAACCGAAGGCCGAGAAGGTCGACTTCGTCGAGGTGAAGAAGGAGGAGCCGAAGCAGGAGCCCGAGAAGGCTCCGCCCCCGCCCGAGGTCACGGTCGCGCCGCCGCCGCCGAAGGGGTTCCAGATGCTCTCGGCGCCAATCAACATCCCCGACGTCATCCCGGACATCGACCTGTCGAAGAAGGTCACCGACGAAGCCGATTTCACCGGCAAGGGGGTGGCCGGCGGTGTCGGCCGCGGCGTCGTCGGCGGGACGGGATCGGCGAACAACGAGGGCGCGTACTTCGAGTTCCAGGTCGAGAAGACGGTGCTCGGCGCGCCGGGCAACCCAACGCCCACGTATCCGTCGATGCTGCAGTCGGCCGGCGTCGAGGGAAAGGTGCTCGCCCAGTTCGTCGTCGACACGTCCGGTCACGCGGACATGAAGACGTTCAAGGTGCTCGAGACCTCGCATGAGCTGTTCGCGCAGGCGGTCCGGCAGGCGTTGCCGCGCTACCGCTTCTTCCCCGCCGAGATCGGGGGCAAGAAAGTGCGTCAGGTCGTGCAGCAGCCGTTCACGTTCGCGATCGGCAAGTAAGTCACCGCCAGCCCGCGTCGCGCGGGCCGGCCGTTCATCGTTGTTTTCGGCAGTCGTCACCCCACGTCGCCGTTAGGCGCGCCACCCACCTGAGGATTCACGTCGTATGAGTCTCTCCCTGCTCGACCTCTGGAAGTCGATGGGTCTGTTCGCGAAGGGCATTGTCCTCGTGCTCTTCATCATGTCGCTCTGGTCGCTCACGATCGCCATCCAGAAGTGGTGGGCGCTGCGCGCCGCCAAGAAGGAGACGGTGAAGTTCACCCCCGAGTTCTCGCAGTTCCTCGAGGAAGACAACATCACCGAAGCGATCAAGCTGGCCGAAGGCTACAAGAAGTCGCACGTCGCCCGCGTCCTCGGTGGCGCGTTAGGCGAAGTGAAGCCGCTGATCCAGGATGGCTCGGTGACGGTCGCCGACATCAACTCGGCCGAGCGTGCGGTCGAGCGCAACATGCTCCTTGAAGTGACGGACCTGAAGCGCGGCTCGGGCGTGCTGGCGACCGTCGGATCGACGGCGCCGTTCGTCGGGCTGCTCGGCACGACGATGGGCATCGTCAACGCCTTCACCGCGATGGCGGCGACTGGCTCGGGCGGTCTTGCCGCGATCGGCTCCGGGATCGCCGAAGCACTGATCACCACCGCGTTCGGCCTCATCGTCGCCATTCCGGCGGTCTGGGCGTACAACTACTTCCAGACCAAGGTCGACAATCTCTCCGCCGAGATGACCTACGTCTCGAAGGAGTTCATCGACTACCTGATCAAGGGCGTCTCGGGTGAGTTCGGACGGTCGCGCTTCACTCGCGAGTTCAATCCGCAGGGCGGCGGGAACAGCAACCCGATCAGCAAGTAACCGCAGCCAACTGAGGAGACATTCCGATGGCGATGTCGTCAGGTGGTGGCAGCGGGGCAGTGAAGGCGGAGCCTAACGTGACGCCGATGATCGACGTGATGCTCGTGCTCCTGATCATCTTCATGGTGGTCGCGCCGGCGCTGCTCGCGGGGTTCAATGCGAACCCGCCGCAGGGACAGAATCTGAAGTCGCATCCCGAAGACGAGACCGACGCGACGCTCGGCATCGACAGGGATGGCAAGTATTACCTCAACAAGCAGCCGATCCGCTATGAGGACATCCCGGCGCGTCTGCATCAGATCTTCAGCGCGCGTACGGACGATTTCAATCTCTACGTGAAGGCTGACAAGGGACTGGATTACGAAAAGGTGCTCGATGCACTCGACATCGCGACGAAGAACGGGGTGCGCGTCGTCGGGATGATTTCGGACCAGAAGGCAGGCACGTCATCGACGGTCGCGGGCGACAATCCCATTCCCGAGAAGTTGAAGGGGAGCCCCTGACATGTCCATGAGCACAGGTGGTGGCAGCGGGCTGACGAACGACATCAACGTCACCCCGATGATCGACGTTCTGCTGGTGCTGCTGATCATCTTCATGGCGGCGCTGCCGTCGATGCGGAAGGCGATCGACATCCAGCTCCCCGACCCGACGCCTTCGACGGTTCAGTCGAACGCACAGTCGAATCAGATCGTGCTGGAGGTAGGACCGAACAACTACTTCGCACTGAACAAGCACGTCGCCCCGAGGGCTGAGTTGGGGGACAGCATCAAGGCGATCTACACGGGCCGTCCCGAGAAGATCATCTTCGTGAAGGGCGATCCGAAGGTGAAGTACGACGACGTGATATGGGCGATGGACGTTGCTCGTGGCTCAGGCGTGAAGGTCATCGGCATTCCGCCCAAGGATGTGCCGAAGTAGCCGACGCACCGCCGTCAGGCGGCCCGACGTGATGTGATGCAGGGGTGAAATCGATGCGGCGGGCGAACCTTTCGAGGGCGTCCGCCGTATCATTTCCGCCCATCGGTGTAAGAGAACGGGCATTTCAGAATCCTTCAGGCATGGGGCGATGAGCGAGACTGGCGCGTTCGACGAACGGAGCGGAGAGCGGAAGGCGTGGCAGCCGCCCGCCCCCGCGCCGCCGCGTCCGCGCCCGAATCTCCCGACTGCGATGCCGCGTCCGGCCGGCGCGCGCGAGTCGAGCCGGATCAGCGCGTTGGTCTCCGTCGCGCTGCACGTGCTGATCATCGTGCTGCTGCTCCTCCCCGCGCTGCTCTCCTCGAGTGTGCGATCGGCGCTCGCGACCGGGGCAGGCGGCGCTGGTCCGGCGGGTGGTGGCGGCGGCAGCGGTGGTTCACTCGGACCGCGCGAGAAGCTCCGCTACGTGCGCGTCGCACCTGATCCGCCAGCTCCGCAGCCGACCGCGGCGACGGTGCCCACTCCCGTCCCGCCCAAGCCGGTCGTCAAGCCGCCGGTCCCGCAGGTGCAGCCGCAGGCAACGCCTCCTCCACCGGTCGATGCGGCGCCGGCGACAGGAGGCGCGGCCGGTGCCGGAAACACGAGTGGCGCTGGTGGCGCGGGGCCAGGCACTGGCGGCGGAACGGGCTCGGGAATCGGCACCGGAACTGGAAGCGCGAACGGCCCGGGCACCGGTGGAGGAGTAGACAGCGTCTATCCGCCGCAGCCGATCGAAGTGTTCATCCCACCAACGCCGGTGCCATCGAAGGTGCGACCCTACACGCTCGTCGCGCAGTTCGATGTGGACTCGACTGGCAAGGTGCTGAACGTCGCCTTCAATGAGACCGGCGACGGGGGCTACAACAAGAAGCTGCGTGCGCAGCTCGGGCGCATCCGCTTCCGCCCCGCAGTGAAGCGCGACGGCCGGCCCGTTCGCGCCACCGTGCCCCTGACCTACGACATCTACTAGCGAGCGCATAGCGCGCGCCGCGCGTCAGGCGCGCGAGCCGCCCCTCGCTCTGGCCTTCCCCAGCGGGCCCCAGTACATTGACGCCACTGTAACCCGCGCCGCGGCATCGCCTTCCATCCGCGCACGCTTCGCCTCGACAACCCTGGATGCCCCGAATGAGCAGCGCCGCCGCCGCTCCCGACGCGACGACTGATACGCAGCCAGAATTCGTCAAGGCGCTGACGTTGACCGATGCGACGATGCTCGTCGCCGGGTCGATGATCGGCTCCGGGATTTTTCTTGTATCCGCCGACATCGCCCGCCAGGTCCAGTCGCCCTTCTGGCTCATCATGGCGTGGGTGCTTTCAGGCGTGATGACGGTGCTCGCCGCCCTCGCCTACGGTGAGCTCGCCGCGATGTATCCGAAGGCCGGCGGCCAGTATGTATTCCTCCGCGAGTCCATGGGTCCCCTCATGGGCTTTCTTTATGGCTGGACCCTGTTCGTCGTCATCCAGACCGGCACCATCGCCGCCGTCGCCGTCGCCTTCGGCAAGTTCCTCGGCGTTCTCTGGCCGGCGATCTCGCCAGTTCGCTACGGCTGGTTCCCCCGCGCCGACGTCTGCTCCGCAGCGTTAGGCTGCCACGATGCGGCGACCCAGAGTATCCAACTCGGCCTCACCCCGCAGCGACTGATCGCGCTCGTGATGATCTGGGTACTCACCTGGGTCAACCTCCGCGGGGTGCGTGAAGGAAAGCTCGTCCAGACGACGCTGACCACGGTAAAGACGCTCGCCCTCGCCGCCCTGATCATCCTCGGCCTCACCGTTGGCCGTCACGCGGTGGCGCTGCAGGGGAACTTCGGCGCGGGGAATTTCGGCGGTCTGTCGGGCGTCACCGGCGCCTTCGTCCTCGCGTTCGGTGCGGCGATGGTCGGCTCGCTCTTCTCGAGCGACGCCTGGAACAACGTGACCTTCGCCGCAGCCGAGGTGCAGAACCCGCAACGGAACCTCCCTCGCGCGCTGTTCTACGGCACGGGGCTCGTCTGCGTGCTGTACATCATCGCGAATTTTGCCTACCTGTCGGTGCTCCCGTTGCACGGGAACGCGGCCGGCGCGGACGTCATCCAGCGCGGAATCATGTACGCGACGCAGGATCGCGTCGGCACCGCGGTCGCCGAGACGATCTTCGGCGGTGCGGGGGCGACGATCATGGCGATCGCGATCCTGATCTCGACCTTCGGCTGCAACAACGGGCTCATTCTCGCCGGCGCGCGCGTCTACTGGGCGATGGCGCGCGACCGCGTCTTCTTCCGCCGCGTCGGTGTGCTCAATGCCAAGCACGTTCCGGCCGCTGGCCTCGTCGCCCAGTCGATCTGGACGAGCATTCTCTGCCTGACGGGGACGTACAACCAGCTCCTCGACTTCGTCATCTTCGCCGCGCTGCTGTTCTATGTCGCGACGACCGCGGGACTGTTCATCCTCCGCCGGACGCTGCCTAACGCTCCGCGCCCTTACCGCGCCGTGGGCTACCCAGTCCTGCCGGCGCTGTACATCGTGCTCGCGACCGCCGTTTCCATCGTCCTCCTGATCGCCGACAAGACGCGGACGCAAGCCATCTCCGGCCTCGTGCTCGTGCTGGTCGGAGTGCCCGTGTACTTCCTCTGGCGCCGCGTCGAGGGACGCGGACCGGCGCAGGTACCTGATGGGCGCGCCTGACGCGCGCCGCTTCACTCTCCTTCACCAGTATCATGACTTCTTCGCAGTCGAACTTGCTGTGGATCGTGCTCGGATGCAGCGTCTTCGCGCTCAGCTTCGCCATCTGGCTCGCACGTTGGGTGCTTTCGCGCGGTCGCGGTACGCCGGAGATGCAGCGCATCTCCGACGCGATCCAGCAGGGCGCCGAGGCGTACCTGGCGCGCCAGTACAAGACGATCGCCCTGTTGTCGATCGTCGTCGCGATCCTCATCGGGGTCGGCTACGGTTTCTTCCGCGCAACCACCGAGCATGACCCGGTGAGCAGCGCGAAGACCCTCGCGCTCTACGTCACCGGCTCGTTCCTGCTCGGTGCCGTGAGTTCCGGGATCGCCGGCTTCATGGGCATGTGGATCTCGATCCGCGCCAACATCCGCGTCGCGTCGGCGGCGATGACTTCCCTCAATGGTGCGCTGCAGACGGCGCTCCGCGGTGGCGCGGTCTCGGGATTGTTCACCGTCGCGATGAGTCTCCTCGGTGTCGGCGGGCTGTTCGCGCTGCTCGATGCCTTTCCGCCGTCAGGCATGTCCGCCGACCAATGGGCGACGCGGATTCCCTTCCTGATCGTCGGCTATGGGTTCGGCGCGTCGTTCGTCGCACTCTTCGCGCAGCTGGGCGGCGGGATCTACACCAAGGCCGCTGACGTCGGCGCCGACCTCGTCGGCAAGGTCGAAGCGGGCATCCCCGAGGACGATCCGCGCAACCCGGCGGTGATCGCCGATCTCGTCGGCGATAACGTCGGCGATTGCGCCGGCCGCGGCGCGGACCTGTTCGAGTCGACCGCCGCCGAGAACATCGGCGCGATGATTCTCGGCGTCCTGCTCTACGGGCAGTTCGGCGTGAATGGTATCCTCTTCCCGCTGGTGATCATGGCGTTAGGCCTGGTCTGCTCCATCGTCGGCGTGATGACGGTGAGCACCAAGGAAGACGCCGATCCGATGGACGCGCTGAATCGTGGTTACTACATAACGGCAGCACTGGTCACCGTCGCCTTCTTCTTCGCCAGCAAGTGGCTGCTCAATCCCGCCGGTGCGCCAGACGCGTGGTGGCACTACTTCCTCTGCGGACTGATCGGCATCGCGACGTCGATCGCGTTCGTCTTCATCACCCAGTACTACACCGAGTACCGTTACCGTCCGGTGCTCAGCATCGCCGAGGCGAGCCAGACGGGCCCGGCGACCAACATCATCGCCGGTCTCGCGGTCGGGATGGAGTCGACGGTCCTTCCGGTGATCGTCATCGGCATCGCGATCATCGCCAGCTACGCGTTAGGCAACGCCAGCGGGTTGGTGAACGCAGCCGGGGACCCGATCGGTGGCCTGTTTGGAACGGCTGCGGCGACGATGGGCATGCTCGGCACCTGCGGCTACATCCTCGCGATGGACGTCTTCGGACCGATCACCGACAACGCTGGCGGCATCGTCGAGATGTCGCGGCAGCCGGAGAGCGTGCGCGACAAGACCGACCGGCTCGACTCGGTTGGCAACACGACCAAGGCGCTGACGAAGGGTTATGCAATCGGGTCGGCGGCGCTCGCCGCGTTCCTGCTCTTCAGTGCGTACCTCGATGAAGTGCGCAACTACACGGGGCAGACGCTGCACGTCGATCTGTCGAAGCCAGCGGTATTCGTTGCCGGCCTGCTCGGCGCGATGCTCGTCTTCTGGTTCTCGTCGCTGGCGATGACCGCGGTGCGCAAGGCGGCATCGAGCGTGATCACCGAAGTGCGACGCCAGTTCAAGGAGAGGCCCGGAATCATGCAGGGCACCGAGCAGCCCGACTACGCGGCCTGCGTTGACATCGTGACGGTTGGCGCACTCAAGGCGATGGTGCTGCCAGGCGCGCTCGTCGTGCTGTTCCCGATCGTCGTCGGCCTGACGTTCAAGCACTTCGCGCCGCGCAATCAGTACCTCGGTGCCGAGGCTGTAGCGGCACTGCTGATGGTCGGCACGATCGCCGGGATCCTGATGGCGGGCTTCCTGAACAACGGCGGCGGCGCGTGGGACAACGCGAAGAAGTACATCGAGACCGGTGTCTATGGCGGGAAGCGGTCGGATGCACACAAGGCAGCGGTCGTCGGTGATACCGTCGGCGATCCATTCAAGGACACCGCCGGTCCGTCGCTGCACGTGCTGATCAAGCTGCTCAGCACGATCACGCTGGTGCTCGCGCCGCTGTTCCTCTAGGCTCGTAGTTCGGAAACGGGGGCGATCGCTTTGCCCCCGTTTCCTCTTTTTCCGACCTCGTGATCCACGCCATCCGCGCCTACCCGTCCACCAGATAGATGTCAGGTTTCTTTTCCCGAAAGCCGATCGCCGCCCTGCTCGCCGAAGGCGAGAATCCGAACGGACTCCGACGCACGCTCGGCGCGGGCGACCTCATCATGCTCGCGATCGGCGCAGTGATCGGGGCCGGAATTTTCGGTGCGATCGGAACTGCTGCCGCAGGCGAGACCAACGCGGCGGGGGAAGTCATCCGCAGCGGTGCGGGTCCGGCACTCGTGCTGTCCTTCGTGCTACTTGGCCTTGCCTGCATGCTGGCCGGGCTGTGCTATGCCGAGCTGGCATCAATGATTCCGCAAGCCGGCAGCGCGTATGCGTACTCGTATGCAACGCTCGGCGAGATCGTCGCCTGGATCATCGGCTGGGACCTGATCCTCGAATACGCCGTGGGCAACGTCGCGGTCGCGATCTCGTGGGCCGATTACTTCAAGCGCGTTCTCCATGCAGTGAACATTCACCTGCCGGAATTCCTGACGACCGGCTACCGGACCGCGCTGCTGGCAGACCCGCAGAAGGCGCCGGAGCTGCACGCGCTGCTCCAGACGGCGCCGCGGATTTTCGGGATCCCGATCCTGATCAATATCCCGGCGTTCGCGATCGTCATGCTGATTACCTGGCTCCTGCTGATCGGCGTCAAGGAGACCACGCGCGCGAACAACATCATGGTCGCGGTGAAGCTGGCGGTTTTGGCAATGTTCATCGTCGTCGGCGCGACGCGGGTCGACACGGCGAATTATCACCCGTTCGCGCCTAACGGATTCACCGGCATCCACCACGGGGCGGCGATCGTCTTCTTCGCCTACATCGGTTTCGACGCGATCTCGACCGCCGCCGAGGAGACGAAGAATCCGCAGCGGAACCTGCCGATCGGGATACTGGTCGGGCTGGGCATCTGCACTCTCATCTATGTGATCGTCGGCGCAGTGCTCACCGGGATGGTGCCGTACACCCAGCTCGGGGTCGCCGACCCACTGGCCAGGGCGCTCGATCTCGCCGGGCTCACAAAGATCAGTACGGTCCTGTCGCTCGGCGCGATCTTCTCGATGGCGGCGGTGTTGCTCGTCTTCCAGTACGGACAGCCCCGCATCTTCTTCGCGATGGCGCGCGATGGGCTGCTTCCGAAATGGGCGGCGAAGATTCATCCCAAGTATCGGACGCCCCACGTCACGACCATGCTCACCGGCGGACTCGTCGCACTGGCCGCGCTGGTCGGCGACGCGAGCGAGACCTACGACCTGACGAACATCGGGACGCTCTTTGCGTTCGTCCTCGTCTGCGTCGGGGTGCTCGTTCTCCGGGTGAAGGAGCCGGAGCGGCCACGTCCCTTCCGGGTGCCATTCGTCTGGGTCGTGGCGCCGCTCGGCGCATTCGCCTGCGCGTTCGTGATGCGAGGGCTCCCGCCGCACGCGTGGAAGCGGTTTGGCATCTGGCTGGTCGTCGGGATCATCCTCTATTTCGCCTACGGCTTCCGTCATTCAACGCTGCGCCGAGGCACTGGGCCAGTGCCCGCCGACCCGCCACCGCAGATCGAGAAGAGCTAACGGACCGACAGGACTGCCTAACGGCCAGCGCGCGATGCTCTGCGCGGCGCCGATCACCGGGTGAGAATCCATGACCAACGTGTTCAAGCGCGTGACGCAGACGCAGTGGATCATCCTCTCGGTGATCATCGGCATCGCGATCGGGGTCTTCTTCCCCGACTTCGGGATCGCCCTGCGGCCGGCGTCGAACATCTTCCTGCGGATGATCAAGTCGCTGGTCGTGCCGCTGATCTTCAGCACCCTTGTCGTCGGGATCGCGGGTCACGGCGACGACATGAAGCAGGTCGGCAAGCTCGCGCTCCGATCGATCATCTATTTCGAGATCGCGACGACGCTGGCGCTGGTGATCGGGCTGACCGCGGTGAACATCGCGAAGCCGGGGGTCGGCGTCGACCTGACGCGCGGTGACGAGGCGGCGATCGCGGCGATCCCGAAGACGCAGCCGACGCTCGCCGGGGTGCTCGAGCACACCGTGCCGCAGAGCTTCGCCGAAGCGTGGGTCAACAACGAAGTGCTGCAGGTGGTGTTCTTCTCGATCATCTTCGCCGTTGCGCTGGCGCGGGTGAAGGGGAAGCCGAAGGAGACGATGCTCGCCTTCTGCGAGTCGCTGTCCGAGGTGATGTTCAAGTTCGTCGCCGTCGTGATGGCGTTCGCGCCGATCGGAATCGGCGCGGCGATCGCGGTGACGGTCGGGCGGAGCGGGATTGGCGTGCTGGTGAACCTGCTCAAGCTAGTCGGCACCTTGTACGTCGCACTGATCGTGTTCGTGCTGTTCGTGTTGCTGCCGATCGCGCTGATCATGAAGGTTCCGCTGCGCCGCTTCCTGCGGGCGATCAAGGAGCCGTGGCTGATCGCCTTCACCACGGCGTCATCGGAGGCGGCGTTGCCGCGGGCGATGCAGGCGATGGAAGCGATCGGCGTTCCGCGGCGCATCGTCGCCTTCGTGATGCCGACCGGCTACTCGTTCAACCTTGACGGCAGCACGCTCTATCTCGCCGTGGCGTCGGTGTTCGCGGCGCAGGCGGCCGGCTATCACATGCCCTTGCGCGACCAGATCGTGATGATGGGAACGCTGATGCTGACGAGCAAGGGTGTGGCGGCAGTCCCACGCGCGTCGCTGGTGATCCTCGCCGGCGCGCTGACGCAGTTCAAGCTGCCGCTCGAGGCGATCGCCGTCATCCTCGGCGTGGACGCGATCATGGACATGGCGCGCACCTCGCTCAACGTCGTCGGCAACTGCCTGGCGACGGTGGTGATGGCGCGGTGGGAGGGAGTGCTCGGCACCGAGGTGGAGCGGGCGATCGACCAGCGCGGGGAGCTCGAGCACGTGTAG
>JANMBU010000052.1:0-82921 GCA_031360575.1 Gemmatimonadaceae bacterium | reverse complement strand
CACCCCAGAGTACCCGCAGTGCGACGCTTCGCCAAACACACGAGGCGCCCCGCCAAGTCGCGGCGCGCCAGTGGGCCCTGCGGGATTCGAACCCGCGACCGTCAGATTATGAGTCCGCTGCTCTAACCAACTGAGCTAAGGGCCCGCAGGACGTAAGGTAGGGAGCGACGGGTCCCCGGGCAATTCATCGCGCGTGCAACTGCGTCAGTCGTTCACCACGGCGCCAAAGCGCAGCCCCGGCGTGAGCGAGATCTTCACTCGACCTTCGAGGCCGCTTCGCGTGCGTCCTGCGACGTGGTCCGCGTTCGACGTAGTCTGGTAGCCCAGATCGGCGAGGAAGGAGACGCGACCGCTTCCGCTCCACGTCGCCCCGACGCGCCGCACCCGCTCGACGACACCGGCGAAAATCGTCGGCGTGTCCGGGTACTCGGCGATCCTCGGAAAGCGGAGGCGGTAGTCACCTTCGCCCTGTCGGCGGACCGCGGCGTAGACGCGGAGCGGACCGCCTAACGGCGGCGCGAGCTCGACGCCGGCGCGCAACTCGTCGTAGTCGACTTGTCCGCGACCGAGGCTGAGGTTGAGCGTAGTGTAGCGCTCCCACGGGCTGACCGTGCGGTAGGTGAGGT
Source organism: Gemmatimonadaceae bacterium (assembly GCA_031360575.1). GTDB lineage: Bacteria > Gemmatimonadota > Gemmatimonadetes > Gemmatimonadales > Gemmatimonadaceae > JABFXC01. Next base: position 82,295 of record JANMBU010000052.1, on the reverse strand, counting down.
TGTCGATTCGTGTGTACGAGCCGAATCCAACGGCGTCGCCGAGCGACAGCGGCACCGCCTCGGCGCTGAGGGTTCCACCAAGACTCGCTGGCTCCGTGCAGACCGCGCCGCAGCGATCGAGTTGAAAGTCATCAACGAGCAGTTGCGCCGAATACAGTCCGCGGCCCGACGTCCGCAGCGCGACGTCAAGTCCGTAGCTGGCGTTCAGGCTCTGCTTCTCGTCGTACTGCGCGAGGTCGTATAGTGCGACGGGATTGGCGAGACCGGGCTGGAAGCCACGCGCTGGTCCGCCATAGACGACCGCTTCGCTCGCTGCCAGCTCGAGTTGACGCCAGCGAGCGGCGAGGCGGTGAATCGTGAAGTAGCGTTGCGCGACGGTGTCCGTTGCGACACGAATGTCGTCGAGGCGCGCGGCGATCGTCGTCAGGTGCAGACGGTCAACACCGAGCCTGAGCTGGACGTGGTCGTAGCTGTCGGCGTAGTTGCTGAGCTGCATTCCCTGCAGCTGGGGCGGTCCCCAGTTGCGCGCGAGGCGACCGGCATCGAGCGCGACGTACGTCCATCGCGTCGCGATGTATGCGTCCTCCATTCGTGCGGCTATCACGCGATCGGACTTGCCGGCAAACTCGGGGTCTTTCTCGAGCGCCTTGTCGATCCGCAGCCGGGTCACGGCGGCGAATGATGGCGCCTCCATCGACAAGCGGACGTCGGCACCCGGATAGCCACCGCGCCCGACGGTGTCGGCGAGCATGATCTCGCGACGGCCAGTCGTCTGCGCGGTGACGAACGGATTGATCATCGCGCCAACGCGGAGCGCGCGTGTGGGTGCGGCGCGTGTCGTATCGGAGTAGAGGGCAACCGCGCGGGCGACCGCGCTGTACCAGCGGGCGGGACCGCGACGGGCTTGCGTGGAATCTGCCGCGCTCCGGTCGAGCGCGGCACGGACGTCGCCCGCGCGGTACGGGCGCTCGAGGGCGGAGAGGGAAGGGAACTCGCCCCGTGCGACGAGTGCGTCGACGAGGGCGGTTACGGGATCGTCGAGGGGGATGTAGGCGGGGGACTGGGCGACGAGGGAGGGAAGAGGGAGAACGAGTGCGGCCGCGAGGAAAAGCGTCAGGCCTAACGTCCTACCCACCGCGGCCAGGGGCTGAGGGCGGAACCGACTCGGAACGCGGAAGTGGCTATGGGCCACGGCAGACGGTCGTTGACGGGAGGGGTGAGTTACCGATACCAACCTACCCCCCTTGTCGTCGGGGTCAGCCGCAGGGCGGGGGCGGGAAAGTGATAGTAGCTCAACTCGTGCTTTACTTGCCGCCATAACGGGTTCTGTCCGGGAAGTTTCTCGGGATCGATATCGAGGCTGAGCACGAACTCGCGGCGGGCCCAGAGTCCGCGGCCGGTGTTGGGATCCACGTAGTCGGTGATCGAATGACCGACGCTGGCGCGAACGAAGCCGGGCCACCAGCGGGCGGCGGCGTCGGGAAGCATGGCGTCGACGTCGAAGCTGAGCCAGTAGGTCTGACCCGAGTAGTCGGTAGTCGGTCGCAACTCGCTCCCCTGCGGGCGGCCGAATCGCCGCGAGGCGAGCGTCCTCGAATATGAAATTGTCGGCTTCACGTTGCGGAACGCGCGCGCGTAGTGCTGGGCGACCGCATAGCCGGCGCCGGCGGTGTTGGCGGCCAGATCGAAGGGAGAGAATCCGTACTCGGCCTGCTTGCCGTCCCACATCTCAATCTGGAGCTGGAACGCGGCAGCATAGGCCGCGGACCACCACACGGCCTTCGTCCGCGAGACGCAGGCACCGTCGAGCAGTTCACCGCCGATGCGGGCGAGGTGATAGCCACCGAATGCGTGCCCGAACTTATCCATCTCGCGGAAAGGTTCGTGCTGCTCCCAGTTGATCCAGCTGTGCGCGGCCGGTTGTCCGTTCCACCACGCCGCGCGGAAATATTCATAGAGCACGACGTTACCGGCGAGGGCAGCGGTGCCAACGGTGGCGCGCGAGGTGGCGCGATACACCGGCGATGCGCAGATGCCCGACTGCGCCGACGCGGGCGCCGTCAGGCAGGGCGCAGCTGTCAGCCAGAGGGCGACCGTCAGGCAGCGGTCCGCCGTTAGGCGGACGGTCGCCGGCCGGACGGCGGCCTTGCGGAGCATCTTGAACGAGGAGATCACGAGCTGATGACTCTGGCCGGCCCCGCCCGGTCACGCCGGGATCAGCCGGCCGTGGCGTGCGCCTGGTAGAGGTCGTACGCCTCGAGCACTTCGTCGGTGGTGACCGTGGCCGCACCAAGCTTCCCGACCTCGACGCCGGCGGCGAAGTTCGCGATCACCGATGCCTCACGCATGGTCGCGCCCGCGGCCAGCATCGTCGCCAGGTAGGCGGTCACCGTGTCGCCGGCACCGACCACGTCGTAAACCTCGCGCGCCGTGGTCGGAACGCGGTGCGTTGTCCCGTCCGCCGAGAGCAGCGCCATTCCGCGCTCGCCAAGCGTGAGGAGGAGGTGATCGACGCCGAGGCGCCGGAAGGTTTCGGGCAGCGCCTCCGGGTGGTCGATGCTGACTGCGGCGCCGAGTGCGGCTTCGAGCTCGCGACGGTTAGGCTTGAACACCGTCGCGCCGCGATAGGCGAAGAAGTTACGGAACTTCGGATCGACGACGACCGGAATCTTCCGGGCGCGGGCGCGTTGCACGGCGTGCTCGATGACCCGCGGGACGAGCACGCCCTTGTTGTAGTCCTCGAGCACGAGCGCATCGGCGTCGTCGACGGCGCGGTCGACCGCCGCGATCAGCGACTCGATCTCGGCGCCGGCCACATCGGCGTCCTCTTCTTCGTCGAAGCGCACGACCTGCTGGCTGCGGGCCAGCACGCGCGTCTTCGTCGTCGTTGGGCGCGACCCTTCGACCAGCGAGCGCTCCTCGGCGCCAATCGCGCGCAGCATCTCGCGCAGCAGCGTCCCCGGGATGTCCTTGCCGATGATCGCGACCAGCTCCGCCCTCGCGCCGAGCGCGGCGACGTTCTGCGCGACGTTGGCCGCACCGCCGAGGGCGTGCTTCCGCTCGCGGACGCGGACGACGGGGACGGGCGCTTCCGGAGAGATGCGATCGACGTCGCCGCGGAGATAGACGTCAAGCATCGCATCGCCGACGATGGCGATGCGGTGCGATCGAGCTTGCTGCAGGAGCTCGACGATGCGGGCGCGCGACACGGAGAGGGGCATGGCACAAAGTATCGACGCCGCTCCGGCACGGGCAACGGTGCGGGCGCTCGGGGGTCGCGCAACGCCGGGCAAGAGGCGAAGTTCCGGGCGCGCTTCCGCTCGTCGCGCGCTCCCGTCGTCGCCCATCATCACGCGAGGTATCCGTGCCATTGGACAAATCCGTCGTCGCCGCGGCCCGAGCCGCGTTTCCAGCCACTGGCGCCCGGGTCACGCTCGGCGCCGTCGTACACGACGGCCAGTGTGGAGGAGAGCCGATCGTCTCGCTGCCGTTGGCGATGGTGACCCGGCACGGGCTGATCGCCGGCGCCACCGGGACGGGGAAGACGAAGACGCTGCAGCTGTTTGCCGAGCAGCTCTCGACTGCCGGCGTGCCCGTGTTCCTTGCTGACGTTAAGGGCGACGTGTCGGGGATCGCCGTGCCGGGAGACGCCAATGATCGTGTGACCACTCGCGCCCGGGACACGGGCTACCCCTGGAAGCCTAACGGTTTCCCGGCGGAGTTCCTCAGCCTTACCGGAACGAAGGGCGCGCAACTGCGCGCGACGGTCTCGTCGTTCGGGCCGCTGCTGCTGTCCAAGGTGCTGCAGCTGAACCCGACGCAGTCGAGCGTCCTCAGCCTCGTGTTCAAGTATTGCGACGACAAGGGGCTGCTCCTGCTCGACCTCTCCGACCTGCGGGCGGTGCTCCAGCACCTCACCGGCGACGGCGCCTCCGAGCTGGCCGACTACGGCGGGATGTCGAAGGCCACGGTCGGCGTGCTGTTGCGCGAGATGGTCGGGCTCGAGCAGCAGGGCGCCGACCGGTTCTTCGGTGAGCCGGAGTTCGCGGTGTCGGAGCTGCTTCAACTGACCGGCGACGGACGCGGCCGGGTGAGCGTCCTGGAACTGAGCGACGTCCAGGACAAGCCGGCGCTGTTCAGCACCTTCATGCTCTGGATGCTCGCGACGCTCTATCACGAGCTGCCCGAGATCGGCGACGTCGACAAGCCGAAGCTGGTCTTCTTCTTCGACGAAGCGCACCTGATCTTCGACGACGCGTCGAAGGCGCTGCTCGACCAGATCGAGCAAGTCGTGCGGTTGATCCGGTCGAAGGGGGTCGGCGTCTTCTTCATCACGCAGAATCCGCGCGATGTGCCGGCATCGGTGCTCGGGCAGCTCGGGCACAAGGTGCAGCATGCGCTGCGGGCGTTCACCCCCGACGACGAGCAGGCGCTCAAATCAGCGGCGCGCACCTTCCCAAAAACGACGTTCTACGACATCGAGAAGACGCTCACATCGCTCGGCATCGGCGAAGCGCTCGTGACCGTGCTGTCGCCGAACGGCGTGCCGACCCCACCATTCGCCACGCGCATGATTCCACCGTCGTCGAGAATGGGGCCGCTGACCGAGGTCGAGATGGCGCAGCGGCTGTCGTCGTCGGAGCAGGTGCGGAAGTACAGCACGGCGATCGACCGCCAGAGTGCGCGCGAGATGCTGGCCGCGCGGGGCGCGCCGGCGCCAGGGCAGCATGCGACGGGTGCGGGAGAGGCGCCGCAGCAATCCGCGACGCGGGGTAGCGGCAAGGAGCCGCCGACGACGTTCGAGCAGATCCTCAAGTCCCCGCTGACGCGCACCGTGGCCGGGGCGATCACCCGCGGGCTGATGGGAGCGCTGCTCGGGTCACCGCGGCGGAGACGGTACTAGCGGAGGGCTCGTCCTCGCGGCGCGACGCCGGCCGATCGGCGCGCCGTGGGGAGCGCCGCGCTCCAACGACGCGCATCGGGCACGACGCTTGCCCAGTGAGCGCCGAGTACGCTTTGCCTCCCAATCCATCTCGACCAGAATCGTTTGGCATCGTTCGTTAGCCGCGTAAATGCGGCGGCGAAGGACAAGGTCCTTCGCATCCAGGAGTATTTCGCGCTGGCTTGGAAGGCGCTGCGCTTCATTTTCGCGCGCCCTTTCTATGCTACCGATCTCGTCCAGCAGATGGACGCGATCGGTGTTCAGTCGTTGGGGATCGTCCTGCTCACCGGGTTCTTCACCGGGATGGTGCTGGCACTCCAGTCGGCCGTGCAGCTGCAGACGTTCGGCGCGACGATGTACATCGGGCGACTGGTGGCCGCGTCGATGATTCGCGAGCTCGGACCGGTGCTCGCCGGCCTCATGGTCGCCGGACGTGTGGGATCGGGGATCGCGGCGCAGCTCGGGTCGATGAAGGTGACCGAGCAGATCGACGCGCTGAACACGCTCGGCACCGACCCGATCAAGAAGCTGGTGACGCCGCGGGTGCTCGCCGCGCTGATCATGCTGCCCATCCTGACGATCATCAACAACATGGTCGGCATCGCCGGTGGAATGATCATCGCAAGCCTCATGTTCGGGCTGCCGCCGGGTTTCTACTGGCGCACGGTGTGGGAGCAGATCGCGGCCGACGGTTTCACGCTGACGTACATCCCGAATGACTTCATCCAGGGGTTGGTGAAGCCGTTCGTGTTCGGGGGAATCATCTCGATCACCTCGTGTTACTACGGCCTCGGAACGACGGGTGGCACCGAAGGTGTCGGTCTCTCGACGACACGCACCGTCGTCGCGACGAGCATCACGATCCTGATCATGGATTACTTCCTGACGCAGGTGCTGCTCTCGGTGGTCGGCACATGAGCGATGCACCGCGGGACAAGGGGCCACGCGACGACTCGACGGCGGACGCGTCCGATGGCGAGCACGGAAGCGCGCCGCAGGATCGGGTGAGCGAGGGGACGGGCGTCACCGCCGAGCCGGCGGGGTCGGGGAATCCGGGCGTCGCGCCGGCCGACGCGGGTGGCGCGAGCCGACCACCGCGGGCTGCCCCCCCGGGCAGCGGCGGCCGCCGCGGCAAGGACACCGGACCACGCGCGGGCGAGGCGACGATCGGCGACGTTCAGGCGCCCTTCCGGCGACAGGAAGATCAGGGCCCGAAGCAGAAGATCGCCGACGTTAGGCGGGCGATCCGCGGTGCGCTCTCCGAGGACAAGGGTGACTCCGAGAACGAAGGCGTGGCGGTCATCGAGCTCGATCACGTCTCGCTCGCCTTCGACGCGCCGATCCTGCAGGACGTCTCGTTCGCCGCGTTCGAGGGAGAAACGATCGTCATCGTCGGCGAATCGGGGACGGGGAAGAGCACGGCACTCAAGCTCATCCTCCGCCTGCTGGTGCCTGACGATGGCCAGGTGATGGTCCAGGGTCAGGACATCTCGCACCTGTCGTTCGAGGAGGCGCTGAACGTCAGGCAGAAGATGGGGATGGTGTTCCAGGGCGCGGCGCTATTTGACTCGATGACGGTGTTCGAGAACATCGCTTACCCGTTGCGCGAGCACACGGAGTTGACCGAGGACGAGATCGAGGCACGCGTCCGCGAGAAGCTCGAGTTCGTGGACCTCGAGCCGGATCGCGTGATGATCCAGCTTCCGGCCGAGTTGTCAGGCGGGATGAAGAAGCGCGTCGGCATCGCGCGCGGCATGGCGAACAACCCGCAGGTGATGCTCTATGACGAGCCGACGTCGGGGCTCGATCCGTTGACGACAGGCACGATCACCCGGCTGATCATGAAGCTGCAGCGCGAACTCGGGGTGACGAGCATCGTCGTCTCGCACGACATCCGTTCGGCGTTCCGCATGGCGACGCGCATCGCGCTGCTCGCGGAAAAGCACATCGTGTTCTTCGGCACGCCGGAGGAAATGGCGGCGAGCGAGAACGAGTACATCCGGGACTTCCTCGGCGGTTTCTAGGACAAGGCGACATCATGAAACGTTCGACGTTCATCACATGGGACCAGCTAAAGGTGGGGACCCTGATCCTCATCGGGCTCACCGTGCTCGGTTTCGCGGGCTACTACCTCGGAAAGGCGGCCCACCTCTTCAGCAGGCGCTACACGCTGGTAGCGTTCGTGCCCGACGCGAACGGGCTGCGGGCCGGCGGGTCGGTGCTCGTTGCCGGCCAGCTCGCCGGGAGCATCAAGGCGATCGACTTCCTCCCGGTGGACGCCGACACGACGCGCAACCTCCGCCTGACGGTCGAGGTCGAGGAAGGGCTGAAGCAGCAGGTCCGCGAGGACTCAAAGGCCAAGATCAGAACGTTAGGCCTGCTCGGCGACAAGGTACTCGACATCTCGCCGGGCACGCCACGCACGTCGGCGCTCGAGCCCGGCGACACGCTGACGCTGGCGCAGTCGCTCGACTACGAGGCCGTGATCGGCCAGGCGTCAGGCGCGGTAGGCGACCTCGTCCAGCTGACCTCGGATCTCAAGGCGATCACGGGCGGGATCGTCCGCGGCGAAGGAACGATGGGACAGCTGGTCACCGATCGGTCGCTCTACGACCAGCTGACCGGGATGATGACGCAGATGAACGGGATGCTCGCCCGGCTGCAGAAGCCTAACGGAACGTTCGGCCGGATGATCGACGATCCGGCGCTCTACGACCACCTGGTCGGGGTGCTGGCGTCCACCGACTCGCTGCTGATCGCGATGAACAACAAGAACGGGACGCTCGGACGGATGCTTCGCGACGACTCGCTCTACACGTCGCTGGTCGGCATGGCGCGCGGTGGCGATTCGCTGGTGAAGATGCTGACGAGCGGGAAGGGCACCGCGAGCAAGCTGCTCACCGACCAGCAGGTCTACGACCAGCTGAACAAGATGCTGACCGACCTGAACGCGATCCTGGCCGACGTCCGCCGCGACCCGAAGCGTTACACGAAGGGGATCATCAAGGTATTCTGAGCCGTGGCGTGCTCCCAGTCAGGACGAGCACGCCGACCCGGGTGAACCCCTGGCTCGTCCTCTTCCTCGCGCTGCTCGCGATTTCGACGTCCGGACCCCTGGTCCGGACGTCGAATGCTGATCCCCTCGCGATCGCCGTCTACCGGCTCGGCTTCTCGCTGATCGTCGTCGCGATCGCCCTCCTCGCGTCCGGCACATGGCGCGAGCTGCGACGCATCAACCGCCGCGAACTCGCCATCGCACTCGGCGCCGGCGCGATGCTCGCGCTGCATTTCTGGAGCTGGAACGCGTCGATCCACCTGACGACGGTCGCCGCGTCGGTGGTGCTGGTGAACATGCACCCGCCGTTCGTTGCGCTGCTCTCGACGGTCTGGCTGCGTGAGAAGCCACGAGCCATCCAGTGGATCGGCATCGCGATCGCGATGATCGGCGCGGCGGTCGTCGCGGCGAGCGATGCGGCCGCGGTTGGCGGCGCCGCCGGCTCGACGCGGGCGCTGCTCGGTGATGCGCTCGCGCTGGTGGGAGCGATCACGGTGGCAGGCTACTTCGTCGCCGGTCGGCGACTGCGTGGGAGCTACGGACTGTGGCCGTACGTCGCACTGGTATACGGGGCGGCGTTTGTCGTGCTGGTCGGCATTGCGGCGTGGCGGTCGGTGCCGCTGGTCGGGTATTCGGGGAGGGAGCTGCTGATCTTTGCCGCGTTGGCGGCGGGGCCGATGCTCATCGGGCACACGGGAATGAACTACGCGCTCCGATACTTACCGGCATACGTCGTCAATCTCACCGTTCTGGGAGAGCCGATCGGGGCAACTGTGCTGGCGATACTGCTACCGGGGATAAGGGAGATACCACGGTTAGGCACTATCGTCGGCGGAATCATCACTATGGGAGGAATAGGGACGGCGGCGAGACGAGGGAGTAGGGAGTAGGGAGGAGGGAGGAGGGAGGAGGGAGGAGGGCTACGTTCGGCGCGGCTTGCTGGCTTCGTTTCCGCGTTGTGGATGACTTGGGATGCGGGGAAGCGTCGTCGCTTCAGACGACGAGCGCGACGTGGGACGTGGGGCGTGGGAAACTGCGACGGTTGACGAGGGGTGATGAAGTGGCGCGGTTGTCCGGGGTGGCGTACCTCTGAACGAGGGACGAGGGAGGACGAGGGAGGACGAGGGACTAGGGAGGGGGGCGGCGGGGGGAGTTCCAGGCTTTTCCGGTGCGTTCGTTTTTGATCATGACGAGCAAAAGTCGGCGGAGGCTTGTCAGACGGGCGAGCCGATCGTCGCGGTCTTCGGCTGAGAGCACGCGCCCTCCGATGGCGTACCAGGAGCGAGTTTCCTCGGAGGATCCGAGGGCGTACTCGTAATACCGAATCCGGTCGCGCGGCGAGCGGCGGGCATAGCCCTCGGTGACATTCGCGGCGATCGAACCGGCTGCGCGAACCAATTGCGGCGCGATGGACGCCAGTAGCGGCTCTTTTTTCATCGCCGTTGCATCGTCCCATGCGCGATCTCCCGCCGCGACCGCGAGCTGATAGGCCTGCGTGCCCTCGACCGCGCCCGCTCCCGCACTTCGTTTGGCTGTCGTCGTTTCACGTTTGCTCATGCGCCAATCGTATTTGCGCTCGGCGCGCAATCCCTCATCCCTCCTCCGCGCGACTAAACAATCAAGCCCGCTCCCCTCCCTCGTCCCTCCCTCGTCCTTCCCTCCCTCCCTCCCTCTCTCCCTCATCCCTTGTCCCTCGTTCTCCCTCGTCCCTGGTGCGAGTACGCCACCGCGATCAACCGCGCCACTCCGTCGCCCCTCGTCAACGGTCGCAGTTTCCCACGCCCCACGTCCCACGTCGCGCTCGTCGCGTGAGGCGACGACGCTTCCCCGCATCCCCCGTCATTCTACGGCGACGATACAGATCGACCCTTTCCGAACAGTCCATTCCTTCTTGCCTCTCGATTAGCTTTCGCTTTCACCTTGCCGGACCCGCAGCGTGGCCCATCCCGATTCGCCAAATCAGAGTTTCGATCTCGATGTCGTCGTCACGCGTGGCGATGCAATCGAGTCGCGGCATCGCGTGCACGCGGCGGTGGTCGATCGGCGAGGGCGACTGGTCGCGAGCGCGCGTGATGCGGATGTCGTCACGTATTGGCGATCGTGCGCGAAGCCCTTTCAGGTGATGCCGCTGCTGCGGTCGGGAGGATTCGACCGGTTGAAATGGGGGGACGATCAGCTCGCGCTGGCCTGCGCGTCGCATGGTGGAGAGCCGGAGCATGTCGCGATCGCGGATGCGATGTTGCGGACGATCGGGCTCGAGGAGGGCGATCTCGCCTGTGGTCCGCACGAGCCGCTGTCGGCGCGCGGGGCGAAGCTGGTGCGCGAGTCGGGGCAGCGCCTGACGCGGCTTCACAATAACTGCTCGGGAAAGCACGCTGCGATGCTGGCGCGCGCCCACACCGAGGGTTGGTCGCACCAGGGGTACGAGCGTACCGGACACCCGGTGCAGCGCGACATCCTGGCCGAGATCACCCAGTGGTGCGAGGTGCCGGAGAGTTCGCTGCTGCAGGCGGTCGACGGATGCGGCGCGGTGGTGTTCGGGTTGCCGCTCGAGCGGATGGCGTATTCATACGCGAAGCTCGCGGCCGCGGCGACGCGCGGCGACGACATTCCGGCGCGCGTCGTTCATGCAATGCGCACTCGGCCCTTCCTCGTTGGGGGCAGCGACCGATTCGATTCCGCGCTGATGGAAGAGACGGATGGACGCGTCCTGTCGAAAGTCGGAGCGGAAGGGGTGCATACAGTAGCGGTCGTCGAGGATGGAATCGGGATCGCGGTGAAAGTCGAGGATGGCGCGCAGCGAGCGCAGTTCGCTGCGCTGCTCCGACTTCTCCAGCTCCTTGGGACGCTACCGGAAAGCTTGCCGCCGCGGCTCGAGGAATTCGCGCATCGCCCCCTTCGCAACACGCGTGGCGAGATCGTCGGCGAAGTCCGGTCGGCCGCCTGAGGTCCGCGCGCAGCGGTTCGGTGGCGTTGGTGGACCGAAGATGACACACCGCAAGTTCGTCCCGGCTATCGTTCCCGAGATCGATGAACCAACGGCGGCGCTTGTGCGACTGTCGGGCACCATTGCCGGCGGCACCGAGCCGCAGTTGCGCAGGGCGATCGCGCACTGCGTCGCCGTTGCCGATCCGGAATCGACGGAGGAAGTGCTGTTGCAGTCGTACATATTCGCCGGCTTCCCGCGCGCGCTCAACGCGATGCGCGAGTGGCGGAAGGCGAGTGGGCGCCGCGCACCGGCGCACGATGCCGGCGCCGAAGCGGAGGCGCGCTCTGGCGAGTGGCGCGCCGACGGCGAGGAGATGTGCGCACTTGTCTACGGAGACATGTACGAAAAGCTGCGTGTGAACATGGCCGAGCTGCACCCGGCGCTCGACGCGTGGATGGTGGTCGAAGGGTACGGCAAGGTGCTGTCGCGCCCGGGGCTCGACATCGTTAGGCGCGAGTTGTGTATCGTCGCGGTGTGCGCCGTCGCGAAGCAGGACCGTCAGCTCCAGTCGCACCTGCACGGGGCGCTGAACGTCGGCGCGACACACGGCCAGATCGCGGGTGCGCTCGCCGCGCTCGACGGACTGGTCGATCTGGACTATCTGTCGCGGGCGCTCGCGATGTTCACCAAAGTGCTCCGCAAGCAGAGCGAACAGGAGTAGCGATGTTCATCGATCGCGCGGTCGTACGAGTGGAAGCGGGAACGGGCGGCTCGGGCTGCATGTCGTTCCGGCGCGAGCATCGCGTGCCGATGGGTGGACCCGACGGCGGCGACGGCGGGCGCGGGGGAGACGTGATCGTGCGTGGCGACTCGAACCTGGCGACGCTGCTCGACTACACCTACCGCGACCGGTGGGAAGCCGAGCGTGGCGATCATGGGAAGGGCGCCAACAAGACCGGTCATTCCGGTGAGGATGTGATCCTCCCTGTGCCGCCGGGGACGATCATCCGGGATGCGGAGACGAAGGAGCTCGTCGGCGAGATCCTCGAGAGCGGTGACGAGATCATCGTTGCCAAGGGAGGACGCGGCGGAAAGGGGAACGCATTCTTCCAGACGTCCACGCACCAGGCGCCGCGCGAGTGGCAGCCCGGCGAAGAGGGACAGGCGCGCACGCTCGAGCTCGAGCTCAAGCTGATCGCCGACGTCGGACTGGTCGGTCAGCCTAACGCTGGGAAGTCCACGCTCCTCTCGGTCGTCTCGGCGGCGCGCCCGAAGATCGCCGACTACCCGTTCACCACGCTCTCGCCGAATTTGGGAGTCGTTCAGCTTACCGACAACCGGACCTTTGTCGTCGCCGACATCCCGGGCATCATCGAGGGAGCGCACGAAGGGAAGGGGCTTGGGCTCCAGTTCCTGCGGCACATCGAGCGGACGCGCGTGCTCGCCTTCCTCATTCCGATCGACACGATGGAATGGCAGGAGGAATACGACGGGTTGCGCGCCGAGGTCTCGTCGTACTCGGCGGAACTCGCGGCCAAGCCGCACTGCGTGGTGTTCACCAAGCTCGATCTGCTCGGCGAGGAGTACGTGCCCGAAATCGACGCACCCGACGCCTTCGGCGTGTTCTCGATCAGCGCCGCCGGCCGGACGGGGCTCGACACGCTGCTCGCCGCGTGGTGGTCGAAGATCCTCTTGCTCAAGAAGTCGCTGGTCAGCATCGACACCGCGAACCTGCCGTAGGTGGGTGCCGCGGCGCCCCGTGCGGTGCGGTTCGCGGTCGCGCTGTCGCTCGTCCCAGGGATCGGCCGGGTGCGATTTCGCGAGCTGGTGGACGAGCTCGGAGACCACGAGCGCGCGTTAGGCCGCGCGGTCCCGGCGTCGCGCCGCGACCAGTTGCTCGCCGACGCAGATGCACTGATCGCGCGGGCGACGGAATGTGCCGCCCGCGTCGCGGTCTACGGGCTGGACGGCGAAGCGTCAGGCGCAAGTAGTGGTGTAGAAATCGGGGCTGCGCCCGCCATCGTCGGATATCCGTCGCGGCTGCGCGACCTCCCCGATCCGCCGCCGGTGGTCTACGTCCGCGGGCATGACGAGTGGCTGGACCACACGCCAATCGTGGCGATCGTCGGCACCCGCGCGGCCACCGCGTACGGGGAGCGCGTCACGCGCGAGATCGCGGCGCAGCTGGCGCGAGCCGGCGCGCTGGTGCTCAGCGGGATGGCGCGAGGAATCGACTCGGCGGCGCACCGCGGCGCGTTAGGCAGCGACGGGCGCAGCGGCGCGGTGCTCGGCACCGGCGTCGATGTCGCCTACCCGGTGGCGCACCGTGCGCTGCATGCGGAGCTCGGCGCCCGTGGGGTGCTGATCGCCGAGCAGCCGCCGGGGGAGCGCGCGACGGGTGGATCGTTTCCCGAACGGAATCGGATCATCGCCGCGCTGGCCGATCTCGTGATCGTCATTGAAGCGGGAGTGAAGAGCGGGGCGCTGATCACCGCGACGCGGGCGCTCGAGCTCGGGCGAACAGTTGCTGCGGTACCGGGACCGATCGATTCACCGCAGTGCGCCGGATCGAATGAGCTGCTTCGCGATGGCGCGCAGGTCATCGCATCGGCGGCCGATGCGCTGGCACTGGTGCGGCTGACTGCGCCGCCGCGCGCGCCGGCGCCGAATGTCGCGGGAACGGAGCGCGTCGTCTGGGATGCGCTGTCGCAGGGGGCGCTCGACCTCGACACCCTCGCGACGCACACGGCGCTTCCAGCGCGCGAGGTGATGGCCGCGGTCACCCGGCTCGAGATGAGCGGGGCGGTCGAGTGCGCGCTCACCGGCGAGGTCCGGCGACGTTAGTGAATCCCCGCCATCTTTACGCGCACGTCCCCTTCTGCGCCCGCCGCTGCACGTACTGCGATTTCGCCATCGCAGTGCGCCGCGTCGTGCCGGTGGACGAGTATGTCGGAGCGCTCGACGCCGAACTTCGCTTGCGCTGGGCTGCGGCCAACGACTGGGTGCTCGACACCCTCTACTTCGGCGGTGGGACCCCCTCGCGGCTTGGCGGTGACGGCGTCGCCCGCGCGATCGACAGCGTGCGCCGAGTCGCAACGTTGGCGGCGGACGCCGAGGTGACGATCGAGGCGAATCCGGAGGATGTGTCGGTCGCGACTGCGCGTGCCTGGCGCGAAGCGGGCGTCAATCGCGTTTCGCTGGGCGTGCAGTCGTTCCACGATCCGACGCTGCAATGGATGCACCGGGTGCACGACGCAGATCGCGCGGTCCGCGCCGTAGCGGAATTGCGCGAGGCGGGAATTGGCAACTTCTCGGTGGACCTCATCTTCGCGCTCCCGGACGAGGTGTCGGGGCGATCGTGGGAAGGGGACATCGAGCAGGCGCTGGCGCTCGAGCCACCGCACGTCTCGCTTTATGGCCTGACGGTGGAGGCGCACACGCCGTTAGGGAGGGCACGCGAGCGCGGCGCAGTCACCGAAGCGAGCGAAGATCGCTATGAGCACGACTTCCTCACCGCTCATCGGATGATGGCAAGGGCGGGGCTCGAGCACTACGAGGTCTCGAACTTCGGTCGTCCGGCGATGCACTCGCGGCACAACAGTGCGTACTGGCGGCTGGTCGCTTACGCCGGACTGGGACCGGGCGCGCACGAATTGCGTGTCGACGGCGACCGGATGCTGCGGCGGTGGAACGATGACGTCTACGCGCATTGGGTACGAACGCTGGCTGAGGGGCGCGATCCGATCGCCGGCGAGGAAACGCTGACGGCAGCGAACAGGATCGCCGAGGAGGTGTATCTCGGACTGCGGACCGCCGACGGGTTGGTGGTTCGCGAGGCAGAGCGCGAACGGGCAAACGCATGGGTCGCGGCGGGGTGGGCAACGCTCCACCCGCGCGCGCGGGGAGCAGGTGGCGCGACGCCGCGCGATCTCACGCCCAGCGAGGTGGTGCTGCGTCTGACCCCCCTTGGCTGGCTCCGGCTCGACGCGCTCGCCGCCGACTTGACAGCCTTCCGAAGTCGTTAGCATATTTGAACTTATGCCTATTCCGGAGCTCAACGATCGCGAGCGGCGAGTTCTCGAGGCCGTCATCCGGACGTACGTGCAGACCGCGGAGCCGGCGGGCTCGCGCACCCTGTCCCGGCGGTTCGGCCTCGGCGTCTCGCCGGCGACGATCCGGAACACGATGAGCGATCTGGAAGAGAAGGGATTCCTCTTCCACCCGCATACCTCGGCTGGCCGCATCCCGACCGACATGGCGTACCGGGTCTACGTCGATTCGCTGATGCGCCTCCCCACGCCGCCGGTGGACGAGGCGGAGCGGGTCCGCCTGCACGAGCAGATCGCCAACGGGGGTTCGGCGATCGAAGCGATCATAGGACGCGCCGCACAGTCGCTCGGGGTGATCACGCAGGAGCTGGGTGTTGCGCTCGGTCCGCGGCTCGACGAAGCGATCCTCCAGGGACTCGAGCTCATTCGCCTGTCGAGCGAACGGATGCTGATGGTGCTGACGCTCAGGGCGGGGATGGTGCGCACCGTCTTCGTCGAAGTGCCGGCAGAGATTGCCGACGCGGCGCTGGCCCACGTGTCGCTGGTGCTCAACGAGCGACTGGCCGGGCTGT
Organism: Gemmatimonadaceae bacterium; assembly: GCA_031360575.1. Lineage (GTDB taxonomy): Bacteria > Gemmatimonadota > Gemmatimonadetes > Gemmatimonadales > Gemmatimonadaceae > JABFXC01. Next base: position 66,748 of record JANMBU010000052.1, on the reverse strand, counting down.
CGCTGCAGGAGATCCGCGCATCGTTAGGCAGCCGGCTCCGCGACGCGTCGGGTGCGAATGGGGGCGGGGCGCGCGAGCTGCTCAACGTCTTCGTGCAGGAGGGCGAGCAGCTGTTCGACACGCCCGTGCCGGCGCGCGAAACGGCGGTGGTGCTCGGCCAGGCGAGCGTGCTCGCCGAGCAACCGGAGTTCGCCAATGCACCGGACATGCGACGGCTGATCGAGTTGACGGAGACTCCGGAGCGACTCGGCGAAGTCCTGCGCCGCCGCCACGGGACGCAGGGAATTTCGGTGACGATCGGCGACGAGCACGCCGATCCGCGGCTGGCGCGGTTCACGGTGGTCACCGCTGAATACCGTGCCGGGTCGCTGGCCGGCGTCATCGGAGTCATCGGACCGACGCGGATGCCGTACGACAAGGTGGTATCGCTCGTCAGGCACACATCGCAACTGCTGACCGAGCTGCTCGACTGAGGCGACTCGCCGCGAAGGACCACACGGCTCGAACTGACACCATCGACACTAACGCTCGCCCCAGGCGACTGACTTCTTCACCGCGGGATCATGGCTGATTTCTACGAAGTGCTCGGCGTTGCGCGCGGCGCAGCGGATGACGAGATCAAGAAAGGCTATCGGAAGATGGCGATGCAGTACCATCCCGATCGCAACAACGGCTCGAAGGAAGCGGAGGAGCGCTTCAAGACGATCACCGAAGCGTACGAGGTCCTCCGCGATCCGAACAAGCGCGCCGCCTACGACCGTTATGGTGAGGCTGGATTGCGTGGCGGCGGCGGAGGCGGCTACCATCACGTCGACCTGTCCGAGGCGCTGAGCATGTTCATGCGCGACTTCGGAGGCTTCGGCGGATTCGAGCAGGCGCGCGGCGGTGCGGCGGCTGCTCGCGTCGGCGCCGACGTGAAGGTTCCGGTGAACATGACGCTGCTCGAGTCGGCGACGGGCGCCGAGCGGGCGATCGCGATGAAGCTGCTCGAGGCGTGTGATCGGTGCGCGGCGAGCGGCGCCGAACCGGGGACGACACCGCAGCGGTGCTCGACCTGCGCCGGCACCGGGGAGGTCCGCCGGGCGCAGCGCTCGTTCTTCGGGCAGTTCGTCAGCGTGTCGCCGTGCCCGACGTGCAGCGGCGCGGGGACGACGATCTCGTCGCCGTGCAAGAAGTGCAAGGGCGAGGGACGGCTGCGCGGCGAGAAGACGATCAACGTCAAGATCCCCGCTGGGGTGGCGAGCGGGCAGTACATGACGCTGCGCGGCGTCGGCAACGCGGGACCGCGCGGTGGCGAGCGCGGCGACGTCATCGTCGTGTTCGACGTCGAGGAGGATCAGCGGTTCGAGCGCGATGGCGAGGACCTCTACACCGAGGCGCTCGTCTCCTATCCGCAGCTCGTGCTCGGCGCCGACATCGAAGTGCCTAACGTGACGGGCCCGATCTCGCTGCGGGTGCCGGCGGGGACGCAGAGCGGACAGGTGTTCCACCTGCGCGGTCGCGGGCTGCCGCGGGTGAACTCGGGCGGGGTCGGCGACCTGCATGTGCGCATCCAGCTCTGGACGCCGGACGCGGTGAGCGGCGAAGAGGAAGCTTTGCTCAAGCAGCTCGCGGCATTCGAGCGGATTCCGCCGGCCGAGTCCCGCGACAAGGGATTCTGGGCGAAGATGAAGGAAGCGCTGCGCGCGTGACCAACGCGCCAGACGGGCACCTCGGCGGAACGGACGGCGTGACGAAGAGACCCGGTGTGGAGAAGCCGGCGTGGCAGGCGGTGCGGGTCTGGCCGTCGGGCGATCGCGGACCGGTCACGACCGCGCTGTTCGCCGCCGGCTCGCAGGGCGTGCACGAGGACGGATCGGCGCTGGTCACCCATTTCCCGCCGGAGACCGATCTCGCACCGGTGCGGGCGGCGGTGCTGGCCGCCGACCCCGCTGCGACGATCGACACGAGCGACGCACCGAACATCGACTGGACCGAGGCGTGGAAGCATGGCGTCGGCCTGCAACAGGTCGGCCGCCTAACGGTGGCGCCGCCGTGGCTGGCCGAGGGGCATGATGCAGCGACGACGATCGTGATCGACCCGGGAATGGCGTTCGGCACCGGCGAGCACCAGACGACGCGGCGGGTGCTCGAGCTGATGCAGACCGTCGTCAGGCATGGCGACACGGTGGTCGATCTCGGCGCGGGGAGCGCGGTGCTGTCGATCGCCGCGGTGAAGCTCGGCGCCGCGCGGGCGATCGCGATCGAACTGGACGGCGACGCGATCGGGAACGCCGAGGAGAACGTGGCACGGAACGGCGTGAGCGACCGGGTGGCGGTGATCGAAGGCGATGCGCACCTGCTGCTCCCGCTGGTCGCCCCGGCGCGCGTCGTGCTGGCGAACATCATCTCGTCGGTGCTGGTCGGGCTGCTGCCGGCCATTCGCGCCGCGCTGACCGCGGACGGAGAGGCGATTCTCAGCGGTATCCTCGTTGACGAGCGTACGCACATGCTCGACGTGCTGGCCGACGACTGGCGCGTCGAAGCCGAAGCCGAGGAGGGACAGTGGTGGAGCGTCGCGATCGCCCGCCGTTAGGCGAGAGCGACGGCGCCGAGCCGACGGGCGCACTGCCGACGTTCTTCGCGGCGGAGCAGATCGTCGTCGGCGGCACGGTCGCGCTCGACGAGGATGCCGCGCATCACGCGCGCGTCAGGCGGCTGGATGTCGGCCACAAGCTGCGGCTGCTCGACGGCAGCGGGACGATCGCGCGGGGAACGCTGGTCCGCCTGGCGAAGGGACACATGCACGTGCAGGTCGAGCGCGCGGAAACCGTCGAGCCGCCGGCGGAGATCCACATGCTCGTACCGGTCGCTGACCGCGACCGGATGCTCTGGCTGGCGGAGAAGTGCGCGGAGCTCGGTGCGGCGAGTTGGCGGCCGGTGATCTGGCGCCGCTCGAAGAGCGTGTCGCCGCGCGGGGAAGGAATGACGTTCCAGGCCAAGGTGCGCGCCCGGATGATCGGTGCCCTCGAGCAGAGCGGTAGCGCGTGGCTACCGACGATCTATCCCGAGGCGACGCTGGAGCGGGCGATCGCCGCCGCGCCGCGAGGCGCGCACTGCGTACTCGACGCCGCGGGGGACTCGATGCCGGCGACGGAGATGATCGCGCCACTCTGCATCGCGGTGGGCCCGGAAGGGGGGATCGATCCGGACGAACGGGACACATTGGTGACCGCTGGGTGGTTGCCGGTAGCGATCGGGCGAAGCACGTTACGGTTCGAGACTGCCGGAGTCGCCGCACTGGCGATCGCACGGGCTGCGCTCGACTGAACCTCGGAGGCTGGTGGCCGACGCGTGCCTGTTTTGCCGGATCATACGCGGGGAGATCCCGGCGAAGATCGTCGCCGAGAATGCGCATTGTATCGCCTTCCGCGACATCAATGCCCAAGCGCCGACGCACGTCGTGATCGTCCCGCGCGACCACGTCGCGTCGCTGGCTGAGGCAACCGACCCGGCGATGATCGGCGAGCTCGCGCTGATGGCAGCCGAAATCGCCCGCCGCGAAGGGATTGCCGCGCGCGGTTACCGGACGGTGTTCAACACGAACGCCGACGCGGGGCAAACGGTGTTTCACCTGCACCTGCACCTGCTTGGCGGGCGAGTCATGGGCTGGCCGCCGGGATGAGGGCGTACCGCTGCCTAACGCTCACCCTGCTGATCGCGGCGGGCTGCCAGTTGAAGCAGCCGACACCGATGTCGAGCTTCCCGGCGCGCACTGCACTCAACTGCTACGTGCCCGGGCCGGACGATTATGCCGTGACGATCGTCGTGCGCGACACCACCTTTCTCGATTCGGCGTGGCTCCGTCCGACCCTCGAAGAGATTGGACGGAACTGGCCGGTCACACTTCCTTTGCCGAAGCGCGCACTCGATGTTGCCTTCGTGTTCCGGCGCGACGGGAGCACGTCGAAGCCGCGAATCACGCATTCGTCGGGTGCGCTGACGTTCGACAACCGCGCACTGAGCGCGGTGGTCATGGCGCTCAAGGACACGACGCGCCGGCTGCCCGGCCGATTCATCGGCGACTCGCTCCCGCTGCTGGTGCGCTTCGGCGCGACGGAATTCAGCGGCGCGCTCGTGCAGAGCTGGTACAGCGTGGCGCGTCCTCCGAAGCCGCGTCGCGGCAACCCGGATCCCGACTATCCCGAGGAGAAGCAGAAGGGCCAGCAGGTGATCGTCGCATTCACCGTCGATTCGCTCGGTTCGGTGCAGCGCTCGTCGATCGAGATCGTCTCGTCCACCGACGACGACTTCGCCAATGCGATCGTCGACGTGCTACCGCGGTGGAAGTTCACGCCGTCCACCGTCCGCGGTTGCAAGGTGGCGCGCCCGATCCGGTGGGAGTTCGGGGCGGAACCGTGAATCGACTGCGCACCGTTAGCCTTTCGCCGTTACCTTCAGCCGTTACCTTCAGCCGTTAGCCATTAGCCGTTAGGGTTGAGCGACGACGGTAACCGCGACGGCGGCAGAGCGGCGCGAAGATCTCGTCACCGAAGGCCGTTTCGAAAACCCACGCATCTAAACAGCGGCGCGCGCAACGCACGCACGGCCCGACGCCCGCGCGCGCTTGACTCCCCCCGGCGCACTCCTACTTTCAAGGTCATGTCGCAACTCTTTACCACGCTGCAGTCAGAGCTGAACGCATCGCGCAAGGCGCAGGACAAGCCGCAGACGCTGTTGCTCTCAACCATCATCTCCGATGCAAAGAATCGGAAGATCGAATTGATGCGCGAGCTCACCGACGACGACGTCATCGACGTGTTGCGGAAGGGGATCAAGCGGCGGCGCGAATCGGTCGAGATGTTCGAGAAGGGTGGGCGGCAGGAACTGGCGGATCGCGAGCGTGGTGAAGTGGCGGGGCTGGAGAAGTTTCTTCCCGCGGCGGTCGATCCGGCGGAGCTGCGCGCGGCAGTGAAGGCCGCCATCGCCGGTGGTGCGACGACGATCGGCGCGGTAATGGGCAAGGTCATGCCGCAGTTCAAGGGACGCGCCGAGGGTGGGACGATCAACGCGCTCGCGCGCGAGGAGCTGGCGGGGAAGTAGCGTTGCAGCGCCGGCGGCGCGGCGGCGATTACCGCTCGCTGATCACACCGAAGGCCAGCGCCCCGGTGTCGAGCGACCCGGTGATCCAGACGCGGGCGCCGACATGCGTGATGAGCGCCGCCGGCGGTTTTGCAACCGAGCGTTCGGCGCCGCTGGCGGTGGTCACGATCACATAGCCTGCACCGCGCCGGGCGAGCGTCCCGTCAATCGCGGCCACGCCATCCACCGATCGCACGAGGAAACGGGTGACGTTGAAGCCGCGCATCGGGGCGGGGGTGCCGGCGATCCAGACCTCGGCACCGCTCAGCCGGCCGAGCGCCGGGGCCTGGGGGCCGAGCACGGTGACGGCCGGGCCACTACCGTTAGGCCTGACGACGACGTGCTCGTCGACGGCGCTTCCGACGACCGCGACGACCCCGCGGAGAGTATCGGCCCCGGCGGCCGCCTGCACCGGCCCGCCGGCCGGCAAGACGCTGTGCCCGGCGGGTTTCGCTGACGAGGCGGGCAACCGCGTTGGCGGCGTCGCTCCGACCGGCGCCGGCGCGGTGGACGATGAGTCGGCGCCGATGGAGCCGCGGGCGCGCGAGCTGTCGCCGCCGACGGTGCTGGTCGCGCTGTCGGCGCGGCCCGGAGCGCGCCCGCAGGCGAACGCCGAAACCGCGGCCAGTGCGCCGAGCGCGAAGACGGCGACGTGGCGAGTACTCACTGGACGCGAAGGAACACGATGCGAAGCGTGGTGCCCGTCCCGATGGCGCCCCCGCCCGGCGCCTGCAGGCCGATCGCCTGCGGCCCGGTCTGGGTCCCGGACAGGTTGAACAACGAGCCCGACCCTCCGGCCAGCGCCGGCACGGGGACGGTGAAGTCGCCGAACGTTATGACGTGCGTGTTGAGCGGGGACGCGACGAAGCTGTTCGGAAAATCGGTCGCCGCGCCGCGGAAGATGTCGGGCGTGTTGAAGCTCGGGAAGATGTACTTCGCGTCCGGTGGCGGGGTGAAGCCGGGAAAGTTGTCGGCGAGGAGCGCGAGGGTGAACCAGCCATCGAGTTCGGTGAACGGCCGGCGCGTCTTGTCGACGATGTTGGCGACGCCCGTGAAGCCGCGGCGCGTTTCGAGCACGATCGACTTGAGGAAGTCGCCCTCGACGGTGGCATACTGGTCGGTCGCCCAGCGGGTGAACTGCCAGGCGCTCCCATAGATCGTGATGTCGTCGCTCGCCCTAGAGAGGAAGCTCTTCGTCTCGTTGGCGCGCTCGTAGTCGTGCAGCTCGAACAATGGATCGGCGTCGAGGAACAGGGAGCCGAGGCAACGTCCGGCAAAACTCGGGCGCACGTCGCAGTAGACGGTCTGGAGATACGTCGCATCGGACTTCCAGGTCACGCCGGCGTACTGCGGCCGGGTGCGCGCATAGAGCTCGAGCGCGATCTGCGCCGTGCCCTCCTCGAGCCAGCTCTCCTCGAGGACGTCGGCGTTGCGCGCGAATTTCTCGGCGTTCGCCGCGAGATGCTTCGACTCGTGGATGACCGTGCCGTATATGCTGCGTCGAAAACTGCTCACCTGGGCGGCGCTCGCCGGCACGCGCGCGTAGAAGATCTCGGCCTGATTGCTCGCCGCGACCGACGGATCGATCGTCGGCGGATAGAGGTCGCACGCCGAGACGAATCCCTGCAGCGTGCCCGCCGAGCCACCGAGGCTGTCGATCCGCGGCGTGAACAGCATCAGAATGCGGCCGTTATGGTCCGTGCTATCATCGTAGGCCAGCGGGTCGCCGAAGTTCTGGGTGAGGATCGGATACATTACGTTGTCGAACTGTTGGCCGATGTTCGTCAGGACGGTGTCGATTGTGCCGCGCGTTGGCGAGAGGCTGTCCTCGAGCACCACGCTCTTCGTGCCGACGAAGACGACCCGTGCTCGCACGGTGTTGAATGTCTGGCAGGTGTTGAGTGTGCTGCGAATTCGAAGCGACGTGTATGCGCCGACGGTCAACGGCACGGGGGCGAGCGAGGGCGAGCTCGCGCCGCCGACCGAGCTCGAGACACTGAGCGACGGGCGAGCGGACGTCCGACTTGCGGTGCCCATCCCGCGTCGCGTCGTTCCGAGACTGCGGACGAGCGCGCGATCGTTCTCGAGCAGCCGCGCGTGGTCGCGATTGGCGGTTGCCTGACGATCACGCTGCTGCGCGATCTGCGCCGCCGCGCCCGCGCTGAGCGGAGTGATCGAAGCCCGAATCGGCGCGACAGACCGCGCTGTCGGCGCGATCACCGGCGTTGGGGTCGGTGCCATGTTGCCCTTCAGCTCGAACGAAGCCGTGGACGTCGGGACGGTGCTCGTGTTGTAAACGCTCATCAGGTAGCGCCCGCCAGTCGGCGCCAGCTCGTTGCAGGCGACCGACGCGACATCGGTGAGGAGCAACGACTCGCCAACCGCGAGCGAGCGAGTGATCGCGACTTTTAGCGGCTTCTGCGCCGAGGTCGTACCGAGGCTGGTCGTGACGACGACCGTCGACCGCTGTGTCGCGAGGCAGGGGAAGTTCGCCGGAAGGACGAACGACAGCTGCGTCGCACTGGCCGCGGTCACGAAGACGGGTGTTCCGCCGATGGTCACCGTGTTGTCAGGCGGATTCGGTTCGAAGCCGGTGCCGGTAATCGTCACGGTAACCCCGGGCGCGATCGTGTCGGGAGCGATCGCCCCGATCACCGGCGGCTTGCCATCGGATACCGTGATCGTCGCGGTGGCGAACTTTCCCTCGCTGGTCGCCGTTATGATCGCGGTGCCAAGTGCGACTCCGGTCACGAGGCCGGTCGATGAGACGGTAACCTTGGTCGCGTCGGAGGTCGTCCATGTCACCGTGCGCCCGCTGAGGGGATTGCCGTTCGCGTCCTTCACGGTCACGACGAGCTGGAAGCTCGCGCCGACGGTGAGCGTTTTCGTCGCCGGGGTGATTGTGATGCTGGCGACCGGGGGCAGCTGCACGGTGATCAGGGCGGTCGCGGGCTTGCCGTCGATCGTCGCCGTGATCGTCGCGGTGCCCACCGAGATGCCGGTCACGATGCCGTTGTCGACGGTCGCGACGCTGCTGTTGGACGACGTCCACGTCGTCGTGCGCCCGGTAATGACGTTTCCCGAAGCGTCCTTTGCGGTCGCGGTCAGGATGAGTGTCGTGCCGACATCGATCGTCGCCGACTGCTGCGAGAGTGTGACGGATGCGACCGTCGCGGGGCGGGTGGTCTTGGACCCGTCGCCACCACCACAGGCGACGACGATGAGGGCAGCGGCAAACGCGGCGACGGACCTGAGCATGATTCCCCTGGAGATCGATGGAGGCAGCCGCGGCTCGCGACAGGCGACGCTGACAACGCACAAATGACGCCGTCGCCGCGTCCGTCCCCGACGACTATCTTTCGAGACCCCGCCGCCCGCCACGCCCCGATGAATCCGCATGCACTCGCCCTCCTCGACCTGCCACGCGCCCTCGCGGTGGTCGCCGAGCGCGCGTCGTCGGCGCTGGGCGCGGCCGAGGTCCGGTCGCTGGAACCGCGAGTCGACCGCGAGTGGCTGGAGGGCGAGCACGCGCGAGTCGCCGGGATGCGCGCTCTCGTACACGGTGACGAGCCCTGGGGTCCCGAGGCGATTCCCGACGTCGCCGCCGCACTGCGCCGGCTGCGGGTGGACGGGGCGGGGCTCAACGGCCCGGAGCTGCTCGGCGTCGGAATCGTACTCCGCTCATCGCGACGAAGCCGCGCGTCGTTAGGCGACGCGCGGCGACCGGCCGCGGGGCGCGCCGTGCTCGCGTGGTTGCGCGACCAGCTCACCGAGGACCGGCCGATCGAGGACGCGATCGAGCGGGTCGTCGACGAGGAAGGCCGGGTGCGTGACGACGCGTCGCCGGCGCTGCGCGGGATCCGCCGCGAGCTGGCCGCTGCGCACGGCGCGCTGATCCGGATCATCGAGCGGGAGATGGCCCGGCTCGAGGAGCATCACCGGGTGCCTGACGCGTCGGTGACAGTGCGCAATGGCCGCTACGTGATGCCGGTGCGCCGCGGCGGGCAGGTGGCGATCGGCGGCATCGTGCACGACTCCTCGCAGACGGGGGGGACGCTGTTCGTCGAGCCGCCGGCGGCGATCGAATTTGGCAACAAGATCCGCGAGCTCGAGGCCGAGGAGCTGCGCGAGATCGATCGCATCCTGCTCGAAGCGACCGACCGGGTGCGGCCACTGCGCGACGAACTGGGTGCGTCGCTCCATGCGCTGATCGCGCTCGATTCGCTGTATGCGCGGGCGCGCTACGCGATCGAGTTCGGCTGCGCGAGCGCCGAGCTCGGGGCGCCGGGCGAGGGGTTCGCCATCGTCGGTGGCCGGCATCCGCTGCTGCTGGCGCAGAATGTCGCGGTCGTCCCCTTCGACCTGACGATGCTGGCCGGCGAGCGCACGCTGTTGATCTCGGGGCCGAATACCGGCGGGAAGACGGTCCTCCTCAAGGCGGTCGGGCTGCTCTCGATGCTGGCGCAGTGCGGCGTGCCGGTGCCGGTCGAGCCGGGAAGCCGGCTGGCGGTGTTCGACGACGTGTTCGCCGACATCGGTGACGAGCAATCGATCGAGGCCTCGCTGTCGACGTTCAGCGCCCACCTGCGGAACCTCGGCGAGATCCTTCGCCTGTCCACTGATCGCTCGCTGGCGCTGGTCGATGAGCTCGGATCGGGCACCGATCCGGTCGAGGGCGCCGCGTTAGGCGGAGCGATCCTCGAGGCGCTGACCGCCCGGGGCGTGCTGACGCTGGCGACGACGCACCTTGGCGCGCTGAAGCAGTTGGCGGGTGAGAATGACGGGGTGGTCAACGCCTCGTTGCAGTTCGATGCGGTCGCCCTCGCCCCCACCTACCGGCTGGTGAAAGGCATTCCCGGCCGGTCCTACGGAATTAGTATCGCAAAGCGACTAAATCTGCCCGGATCGGTGATCGACCGGGCCGAGGAACGGCTGCCGATCGACGAGCGGAACGCAACGGCGCTGATCGAGTCGCTCGAGCGGCGCGACAAGGAACTGACGGCGCGCGAGCGGGAGACGGCGGCGATGTCGATCGAGGCGCGGGAACGGGCGCAGCGGCTGGCCGACCGCGAGCTGCACGTGCGCGATCGCGAGCGCGAGGTGGAGCGCGCCTCGCGCCAGGAAGCGCGGCGCTACCTGCTCGAGGCGCGGGCCGAAATCGAGCGGACGATCGCCGAACTGCGGCAGACCGCCGGCGCGGAAACCGAGGAGGCGTCGCGCGGCGCGCGGCAGCGCGTCGAGCGGATGGCGCAGGAACAGGGACAGGCGCTGGCACGCGTCGATGCGCCGGCGTCGACGGACGAGCGCGGCACGGGCACCGGCTACGGCGAGGCGCTGCGCGAGGGCGACACGGTCGAGATCGCGACGTTAGGCGGACGGACGGGCCGCGTCATCGATGTCCGCGACGACGAAGTGGTCGTCGCGGTCGGGGTGATGAAGTTCTCGGTGCCGGCGGCCAGCTTGCGGCGGATGACACGGCAGCCGTCGGAGCGGGCGGTCGCGCTCGTCGGCGACGCCCCCGAGGTCGACGCGCCCACCGAGATCGACCTCCGCGGGATGCGCGCCGACGAGGCCGAGACCACGGTGTTGCACGCGGTCGATTCCGCGATCCGGGCCGACCTCAAGGAACTGCGCGTCATCCACGGGAAGGGCACGGGCGCGCTGCGGGCGATGGTCGCCGAGATGCTGCGCAAGGACACCCGGGTGCGCAGCTTCAGGAACGGCGCGTGGAACGAGGGCGGAACGGGCGTCACCGTGGTCGAGCTCTGAACGCATGATTCCCGACGAACAGATCGAGCGGATCCGCGAGAGCGCCGACATCGTCGGCGTGATCGGCGACTACGTGGAGCTGAAGCGGACGGGCACCGACTACCGCGGGCCGTGTCCCTTTCACCAGGGGACGAATCGCAACTTCTCCGTCTCGCCGAAAAAGAAGATCTACTACTGCTTCGTCTGTCACGAAGGCGGCGACGTCTTCACCTTCGTGCAGAAGCGGCTCGGTCTCGACTGGCCGGCGTCGGTGCGCCTGGTCGCCGAGAAGTCGGGGATCGAGGTGCGCGAAGTCGAGCGCTCGCATCGTGAGGGGCCGGACCCGCGCGCGCGGTTCTGGGAAATGAACTCGGCGGCCGCCGAGTACTTCACGCGCGTGCTTTGGGAGGACCCGTCGGCCGAGCCGGCGCGCGACTATCTCGCGCAGCGCGAGATCAGCCGCGCGGTGGCTGACCGTTTCGGCCTCGGGTTCGCGCCGCGCGAGCTCGGGCTGATGCGGGCGGCGCTCAACACGCTCGGTTACGAGGATGCGGCGTTGCTCGAGGGTGGGCTGATGGTGAAGCCGGAGGAAGCGAGCGAGCCGCGCCCGCGATTTCGCCGCCGGCTGATGTTCCCCATCCTCGACGCGTTAGGCAGACATGTCGGCTTTGGCGGCCGGGTGATCGGCGACGGCGAGCCGAAGTACCTGAATTCGCCGGAGACGCCGGTGTTCACGAAGGGGAAGCTGCTCTACGGCCTGCACGTCGCGAAGCTGGCGGCGCGGCGCGAGGAGCGGATGCTGGTGGTCGAGGGCTACTTCGACGCCGTGCGGCTGATGGCGGCCGGCATCGAGGAAGTCGTTGCGCCGTTAGGGACGGCGCTGACCGAAGCGCAGGCGCAGCTGGTGACCCGCTATGCGCAGAAGGTCTACCTCCTCTACGACGCCGATGCGCCGGGGCAGAAGGCGGCGTTCCGCTCGGGGGACGAGCTGCTGCGCCAGGGCGCGGCGGTCCACGTCGTGTCGCTGCCGGACGGCGAGGATCCCGACAGCTACGTCGCGACGCACGGAGCCGACGCGCTTCGCGCGCGGCTCGCCGAGGCGGTGGACCTGTTCGAACGGAAGGTGCAGATTCTCGAGCGGGCCGGGTGGTTCGGCGACCTCGCCGGAAAGCGGCGTGCGCTCGACCGGCTGCTGCCGACGATCCGCGCGACGGCGGATCCGTTGATGCGCGACATCTACATCACTCGGGCGAGCGAGGCATCAGGGGTGAGCCGCGAGATCCTCACCGTGGAGTCGAAGCGCGTTCCTTCAGCGCGTCCGGGCGGAGCCTCGCGGCCGCGCCGCGATGAAGCTGCTCACGCGCCGCGCGACGCGGGTCGCGATGCGGAGTCGGGCGGACCGCCGCCTGGAATGCACGACGCGCCGCCCCCGGACGAGCCGGGATTCCAGGAACAGTTCCAGCGCCGTCCGTTTCGCCCACGCAGCGGCGGTCGCGGGTGGAAGAACGTTCCCGAGGAGCGGCCGTCGATTCGCGGTTGGGGACGGACGTCACAGCCCGGCGCGCTGACCGAGCGCGAGCTTCTGCGCGCCCTCCTGCATCAGCGAGGCAGCGCTGACGCGGTTGCCGAACGGATTGGCGCTGATGGCTTTCGTGTTGCGGCGTATGGACGCATCTTTCGGGCACTGATGCAGGCGGGCGAAGACGCGTCGATCGAGACGCTGGCCGCCGCGCTCGACGAAGACACGGTCCGAGTGCTGCAGGATGAGCTGCTCGTCGATCCCGAGTCGATCGGCGACCCGACCGCGACGATCACGCAAGCGCTGAACAACCTGCGCATTCGCGAAATTGATGACGAGATGGAAGCGATCGAGCGGGAACGCGAGATCGCGAACGCGACGGAGAAGGACGCGCTGACCGATCGCGCGAAGAAGCTGCGCGATGAAAAGCGCGCACTGGGCGGCAAGAGTTTCAGGACACAGGGATTTCGAAAGCGGCGCGCCTGACGCTGGTGTCAGCGACCGCAATGACCGAGACGAGGAGGTTGTCGTGCATCCGGACGTGATCGCGTTGGTAGCGTTGGAAGGCGAGGATTCGGCGGTCGAGGCGCTGGAAGCACGACTGCGTTCCCTCGAGCCGCGGCTGCACGAACTGGAGCGTACGCGTGAAGTCGCCGCGACCGCGCTCGAACGCGCGAAGCACACGCTGACGTCGGAGCAGGACAAGCTCGGCGAGTTGAAGGCGCGGGTTGCGGAGAGCCGCAAGCTTCAGGAGCGCAACCAGAAGCAGCTCGACACGATCACCAACGTGCGGGAAGCGTCGGCAGCGAGCGCGCAGCTCGACCAGTCGCGCAAGATGGCCGCCGATGCCGATGGGGAAGCGGCGCGGATCACGGTGCGTGTCGAGGACGCGAAGTCACGCCTCGCGCAGGCGGAGCAGGCGATGAGCGAGATCGAGACGTCGCAGGAAAGCGATCGGTCGACGATCGCGGGCGAGCGTCACACCATCGAAGGCGACCTCCGCCACGCACGCATGAAGCGCGACGGATCAGCCAAGCGGGTGAGCCAGCCACTGCTCGGCCGCTACGAAAAGGTTCGCCGCCGCCGGCGCGGGCAGTCGGTGTTTCCGCTGGTCAAGGGCGCCTGCGGCAGCTGCGACACCACGCTGCCCGTGCAGCGGCGGCACGAGATGGCGCGGACCGGCACGATCGAGATGTGCGAAGCGTGCGGCGTGATGATCTACGCAGTACCCGAGCCGGTCGAGGAGAAGCCGCAGGTGGAAGCGCCGGTCGAGAAGCCGGTGAAGGCGAAGAAGAAGACCGCGAAGAAGCCATCGGCAACGGTCTGATTCGAGTGGCGCCGCGATGCTTGTAGCTGTGTCGCGCCACCGGTAACTTTCGCCGGTGACCGCAACCGCTGCTCCGCGCGCTGCACCCGGACCGGGCCGCCGCCCGCGGCCGCGCTGGCTCGCCCCGCCTGTTGTCGACGAGACCGCGGTCGCCGCGCTGGTCGAGGCGCTGAAGCTTCCCCCCGTGATCTGCCGGCTCCTCGTCGCGCGCGGCTACATCGCCCCTGAGGATGCGAAGCGCTACCTGCGTCCGCGCCTCGACCAGTTGCACGAGCCGTCGGCGATGCTCGATCTCGACCGCGCCGTCGAGCGCCTGACGCGTGCCGTGCGCGGTGGCGAAAAGATCATGGTGCATGGTGACTACGATGTCGACGGGATCTGCTCGACGACGATCATGGTGCGCGCGCTGCGCGAGCTTGGCGCGACGGCGATTCCGTTCATCCCGCACCGCGTCACCGATGGCTACGACCTGTCGATGGCGGGAGTGCGCGCAGCGATCGCCGCTGAGGCGAAGGTAGTGCTCACCTGCGATTGCGGGACGAGTGCGCGCGAGCCGGTCGGTGCGCTCTGCCGCGCCGGGATCGACGTAATCGTCAGCGACCACCACCTGCCGGGGTCGGCGCTGCCGGAGTGCCTTGCGGTCCTCAACCCGAAGCGCGATGGCTGCGAGTACCCGGACAAGAACCTGGCCGCAGCAGGGATCGCCTTCAAGCTGGCACTGGCAGTCACTCGCGCGTCGGGCGGGAGCGAGGCGCCGGTGCTCGCCATGCTCGATTTGGTCGCACTTGCTACTATTGCCGACATCGCCCCGCTGCGCGGCGAGAACCGGGTGATGGTCCGCTACGGACTGAAGATGCTGGCCGAGACGCGGAACATCGGCCTCCGGGCGCTGATCCGGGCGGCGGGGATGGATGGCAAGGCGCTCAACGCCGGACGGGTCGGGTTCATCCTCGCGCCGCGGCTGAACGCGGTCGGACGGTTGGGGCACGCGCTGCGTGGCGTCGAGCTGCTGATGGCGACCACCGAGTCGGAGGCGAACGGGATCGCGCGCGAGCTCGAGGAACTGAACCGCGAGCGGCAGGAGATCGACCGGGCGACGCTGGCCGAGGCGCGCGAGATGGTGGCGCAGGTCGACCTCGAGTCGACCTATGGGCTGGTGCTGTCCGGCGAGGGGTGGCATCCGGGAGTGATCGGCATCGTGGCGTCGCGCATCGTCGAGGACACCGGCCGTCCCGCGGTGCTGATCGCCCTCGACGCCGACGGACATGGAAAGGGGAGTGGCCGCTCGATCCCGGCGTTCGACCTTCACGCCGCGCTCGGCGCCTGCTCGGAGTTCCTCGTCCGCTACGGCGGCCACCGCTCGGCGGCCGGCGTCACGGTCGAGCGGGCGCAGGTCGCGAGCTTCGCCCGCGCGTTCAACGAAACGGCGCGCGCCCGCCTGACGGCGGACGACCTGGTGCCCGAGCTGCGAATCGACATCGAGATGCCGTTAGGCGCGGCGACCGAGGAGCTGGAAGCGCTGCTCCGACATTTCGAGCCCTTCGGCGTCGGCAATGCGACGCCGATGCTCGTCTCGCGCGGCGTGCGCATCGGGTCTCGCCCGCGGATTCTCAAGGGCGACGGGCTCAAAGTGAGGCTCGAGCAGGACGGCGCGACGATCGACGCGATCGGCTGGGGCATGGCCTGGCAGGCGCCGCAGCTCAGCGAAGGGACGGTGGTCGACGTCGCCTACCGGCTCGAGCGCGACGACTATCGCGGCGAGCAGACGTTGCAGGCGCGGTTGTGCGACGTTCGCCGTTAGGCAGTGCGAATCGTCGCTGGTGAATGGCGGGGGCGCCAGATCAGGGCACCCGACGATGACACCGTCCGCCCGACCGCCGATCGCGTGCGCGAGGCGTGGCTGAGCATCATCGGCCCCGAGATCGTCGGCGCGCGCGTGCTCGACCTGTTCGCCGGCTCGGGCGCACTCGGACTGGAATCGCTGTCGCGCGGCGCGGCGATCGCCGAATTCGTCGACGTCAGCCGTCGCAGCCTCGATGCGCTCCGCGACAACATCGCGACGCTCGGCGCGGCGGAGCGCGCGATCATTCATCGTGGCGATGCGATTCGCTTCACGGCAGGGCTGACCGCCGGCGCGTTCGACGTCGCATTCGCCGATCCTCCATACAAGCTTGGGCACGCGCAGGGGATTGCAGACCAGTGGCTCGCGACTCGATTCGCTGGGGTGCTGGGGATCGAGCATTCCACCCACGATCGGATGCCTGAGGGAGGGGAGACGAGGAAGTACGGAACCACTTCCATCACCTTCTACCGGTAAGGCGACGAGGGACGAGGAAGCATTCCGGGGCTGGTGCGCTGTTCGTTGTTCCGTTGTTCGGCTCGGAACACGAGGGATGAGGGAGACCGTTGCCCCTCTCGCTCCCTCTCTCCAGTTTCCCTCCTCATGAGCAAAGTCGCCATCTACGCCGGGACCTTTGATCCGATCACTCGTGGTCATCAGGACCTGATCGCGCGGTCGCTGACGTTCTGCGATCGGCTGGTTGTTGCGGTTGCGTCGAACTCCACAAAGGCTCCCCTGTTCAACGGAGATGAGCGAGTCGCGCTCGTGCGCCAGGTCGTTGGTGATGACCCGCGTGTTGACGTGCGCATGCTCAAGGGCCAGCTGCTCGTCGACTTCGCACGCGATGCGGGAGCCACGTTGCTCATCCGCGGACTGCGCGCGGTGAGCGACTTCGAATATGAGTTCCAGATGGCGCTGATGAACCGTCACCTCGCGCCGATCGAGACGGTGTTCATGGTTCCGTCTCTCGATACGACGTACATCAGCTCGAGCATCGTTCGCGAGGTGGCGCGTTATGGCGGGTGCGTGGACGACCTGCTGCATCCTGCGGTTGCCGCGGCGTTGAAGAAGAAGCTCGCCGAGCGTCCGCGGCCGGACTGACGCCCGGTGCAGTTCATTGCGGGTATACGGGAGCGAGCGGCGGCGTCGCGGCGTCGCATTGTGTTTCCCGAGAGCGCTGACCCGCGGACGCTTGCTGCGGTCGCGGTGCTCGCTGCGGCGCGCATCTGCGAGCCCGTGTTGCTGCTCGACCCGGCGCGGGCCGAGACGCACGCCGCGGCGCGGGCGACCGGAGTCGAAACGATCGACATCGGCGCGAGTGTGGTCGCCGATGCGACAGCGCAGCGGCTGCTCGAGCGACGGCGCGCGAAGGGGCTGACCGACGCCGCGGCGGCCGCGTTGGCGCGCGACACCGTGTACGCGGGCGCGGCGATGGTCGCGGCGGGGGCGGCCGATGGATCGGTAGCGGGCGCCGAGCGGACGACGGCGGACGTGCTGCGTGCCGCGCTCTGGCTGATTGGTGCAGCGCCGGGGGTGTCCACCGTCTCGAGCGCGTTTTACATGGTCGTGCCGCCCTTTCGGGGTGGGGAGGAAGAGACGCTCACCTTCACCGACTGCGCGGTGGTACCGACACCGACGGCGGAGCAGCTTGCCGACATCGCGATTGCGGCAGCTGACGATCGGCGCGCGATTGTTGGCGACGAGCCGCGCATCGCCATGCTGTCGTTCAGCACCCGCGGGAGCGGGAGCGGACCATCAGTCGAACTTGTGCAGCACGCGACGGCGCTCGTCCGGGCGCGACGGGGTGATCTCGCGGTGGACGGAGACTTGCAAGGTGACGCGGCGCTGATCCAGCAGGTCGCGGAGCGCAAGGCGGCGGGGAGTGTCGTGGCGGGGATCGCGAATGTCCTCGTCTTTCCGTCGCTCGATGCGGGCAACATCGCGTACAAGCTGGTCCAGCGGCTCGCGCATGCGAGTGCGGTGGGTCCGATCATCCAGGGACTGGCAAAACCGTGCAGCGATCTCTCGCGCGGCGCCGTTCCGGATGACATTATCAATGTGGCGGCAATCACGGCGCTACAGGCGGGCCGACGACGCGACTCGTCGAAAAAGGGAATCGTTTAGGACAGACGCCGGGTAACCTGCCCGGCCAGAAGACTACGCGGGGACCACCCCGCCGGAGAGAACGGGGCCATGAGCTTCTCGATTAAGAAGCAGGGAGACATCGTCGTGGTTGACGTAGAAGGTCAGCTCATCGTCGGTAACAGACAGGAGCTGAAGCAGAAGGTTCTCGACGAGCTGGAAAAGGGCGAGAAGAAGTTCCTCATCGATTTCAGCCAGACCGGGTACATCGACAGCTCCGGGCTCGGCGTGCTGGTGTCGCTGTCGAAGAAGATTCGCGAACAGGGCGGAGAGCTGCGGCTCGCCAACCTGAACGACGACCTGAAGACGCTGTTCGAGTTGACGAAGCTGGATACGTTGTTCCAGATCGCCGACACGCGAGAGCGCGCGCTCGAGACTTTCTAGTCGGGCGATCGCCGCACGACCAGTCGATCGTGCGCGGGCAGGGTAACAGGGACGATTTACGGGCGCAGTGCGGCGGAGTCGTCGTGCTGCGCCCGAACCGTGAGCGGGATCCATGAGCCAATTCTTCCCCTCGGGCGGCGATGCAGCCGCGCCCCTTGGCGAGCTGCGCATCGCTCTCCAGGTCGACATCCCCAGCGACGTGCGCTACATCGAGCGCGTCGTCGAGATCGTTCGCTCGCAGTGCGCTGCGGTGCTGTTCGCCCCGCGACATTGTGCGCTCAATGTGCCGGTCGCGCTGAGCGAGGCGCTGAGCAACGCGATTCTCTATGGCAATGGCGAGAATCCGGAGAAGCATGTCCGCATCCGCGCCGAGGTCAACGACCTCCGGCTGATCCTCGAGGTGACCGACGAGGGCGGCGGCTTCGACATCGCCCTCGAGACATCGGATCCAACATCGCTCGACAACATCGAGCGGGAGGACGGGCGCGGGCTGTTCTTGATGCAGCAGCTGATGGACAGCGTCGAACGCTTCGACGACCATGGCAACGTGGTCCGCCTGACGTTGAACCGCGCCTGACGATGCGTCCGCGGCGCGCCCCGAACCGACGCTCCGATTAGCGCGATGAAGGAGCTCGACACGGTCCTGGCGGCCTTCCGGGAGGCGACCGGCTGTGAGGCGGGGGTCTGGCTCGAGTCGGCCAGCGGCCGCCTCGTCGCGACCGCGACCTCGTCCACCGGTGCATCGGCGCCACCCTTCCCGCCGTCGAGTGCCGAGGGGCCGCGCCGCGTCATAACGGCGCGCGGCGAGCTGCTCGTCGTTGCCATCCCGGGGCCGCGCACCGCCTGGTTGGCGATCGGCCCCTGCGGCGGTGGGACGCCGGAGCTCGATGCCTACCGGCGGTTCCTGCTGCCGGTCGTCGCGCAGTACCTGCAGTCCGCGCTCGAGGTGGAACACGCGGCGACCGAGCTGGCTGAACGCTACGAGGAGATCAACCTCCTCTACACGATCAGTGAGATCCTCGGGCGCGCCGTCATCCTCGAGGAGACGGCGGTGACCATCCTCGAGGAAGTATCAGCGACCGTCGGTGCGCGGCGCGCGTCGATACTCGTCCACGATCGGGTGACCGACACGCTGCAGGTCGTCGCCGCGTTAGGCCTGGTGGCCGCCGAGGCGCCGCCGATCGCGGTCGACGACGCCTGCTCGGTCTCGGCGCTCGTCTTCCGCGAGCAGCACCTCCGCATCGTCGAGGAAGGAGAGTTGCTCTGCGACGCCGAGCGCCCGTACCGGAAGGGCGCGATGATGTCGGTGCCGATCATGTGGACCTCGCCGGCCGGCGGCAGCGAACCGTTAGGGGTGGTCAACCTGTCAGGGCGGCACGGGGACCAGCCGTTCACCGCCGGCGACCAGAAGCTGATGGCGGCGATCGCGACGCAGATCGGCACCGCGATCCAGAACGCGCGGCTCGTCCGCGCATCGCTCAACCAGCAGAAGCTCGTTCAGGAAATGCAGCTCGCGCACGATCTCCAGATGAAGCTCCTCCCGCGGGCCGACACCGTCGCGCCCGAGGCGACGGTCGACGCACGGGTGATCCCGGCCGAGAGCGTCGGTGGCGACTTCTACAACCTCTTTCGGCTCGGCGAGGGGCGGACGGGCGCGATGATCGGCGACGTATCGGGGCACGGCTATCGCGCCGCGCTCATCATGGCGCTCACGATGAGCGCGACCGCGATCCATGCGCAGCGGACCGCCGATCCGGCGCAGACGCTCGACGCGCTGCTCCATTCGATTCGCGACGAGCTGGAGACGACGGAGATGTATGTGTCGGTGTTCTACGGAGTGGTCGACCCCGCGGCCGGGACGCTGCGCTACGCGAACACCGGCCATCCCCACGCCTTCGTGATCGGGGCTGACGGCTCCCTCCAGCGGCTGCCGGCGCTCGATCCGCCGCTCGGCATGGTCTCCGATGCGCCGCGCGCCCTCGAGCGCCCGTGGGCGGCCGGCAGCGACTTGCTCGTCCTCTTCACCGACGGAATCAGCGACGCGCGCGATCGGGCGGGAGACCGGCTCGGCGAACAGGCGGTGCTCGACATCTTCGTGAAGCACCGCGCCGAGGCGCCTAACGTGATCGTCGATCGCGTCTTCGAGGTGCTGCGCCAGCATATGGGCGATACGCCGAAGCGCGACGACCTCACGCTCGTCGTCCTCCGTAGCTGAGCGGACAGACCGTGGCCGAATATCCGCAGGCGCGCAAGCGCTATGGCCAGCATTTCCTCACCGATCCACGGATCCTGGCGCGGATCGCCGACGCGCTGCAGTTGACGGGAACGGAGACGGTCGTCGAGATCGGCCCGGGACGCGGCGCACTCACCGAGTTCCTGCTGCGCAAGGCGCAGCGTGTCGTCGCAATCGAGATCGACCGCGACCTCGTGCCGAAGCTCAAGGAGAGGTTCGCCGATGCCGCGCTCACGGTGGTCGAGGGCGATGTGCTGGAGACGTCGCTGTCGCAGGCCGCTGGCTCGGACGATTTCGTACTCGCCGGCAACGTGCCGTATTACATCACGACGCCGATCCTGTTTCACGCACTGCAGCGGCCGCGCGCTTCGCGCGCCGTGTACCTGGTGCAGCGCGAAGTGGCTGAACGGGTGATCGCACCGGCGGGGTCGGAGGAATACGGCGCGCTGTCGGTGAACGTGCAGGCGCTGGCGCGGGCGGAGATCGTCTTCCGCGTGCCGTCAGGCGCGTTCACCCCCGCGCCGAAGGTGGACTCGGCGGTACTGCGGGTGACGCCGCTCGAGCAACCGGCGATCGCCGCCGACGAAGAGGTGCATTTTCGCGGGCTGGTGCAGAGCGCGTTCGGCTTCCGCCGGAAGCAGATGCGGCGCGTCGTGCGGACGGTGGCGTCGGCGACCGTCGAGCGCGCCGAGGCGCTGCTCGCCGCGGCGGAAATCGAGCCGGAAGCGCGCCCGGAGACGTTGACGGTGGCCCAGTTCGCCGCGCTGTCCCGCGCAATCCGTCACGCGCCGCCCGCCTAACGCTTAGTGGACGATGATGGCTGATCGCCCCTGGCACCCCGTCACCCTCGGCCCGGACTTTCCGGCGCCGGCTGGCCCGTACTCGCCGGCCGTGCGCGCCGGCGACTTCCTGTTTGTCGCCGGCCAGGTGCCGCGCGATCCGCGCAGCGGCGAACTGCTCGGCGCGACGATCGAGGAGCAGGCGCGGAGCACGCTGGTCAACCTTGGCCGCGTGCTGGCCGCGGCGGGGGCCGGCGTCGACGACGTCGTGAACGTCACGGTGTATCTTGCCGACGAGAAGGACTGGGACGCGTTCAACTCGGTGTACCGGTCGGTATTTCGCGCACCGTATCCGGCCCGCACCGTGGTCGGCGCCAATTTGCGGGGGATTCTGGTCGAGGTGAGCGCAGTGGCGATGGTAGCGGGAAAACGGGGCTGATCCGCCTGACGCGCGCGGGCCGAGTTGCCATGCACCGAGGAGAAGGCCTAGATTGAGGTGCTGGCCCCGCTATTCGGCGGGGAGGCACACCCTCGCGGCGGATTTTGAATGGCGAAGCAGGACTCGATCGAGCTGGAAGGAACGGTGACGGAAGTGTTGCCCAATGCAACATTCCGGGTGGCTGTGAATGGCGGGCATCAGGTGCTGACGACGCTCGGCGGAAAGATGCGGCAGTTCCGCATCCGGGTGCTCGCCGGAGATCAGGTGAAGATCGAGGTCTCGCCGTACGATTTGAGTCGCGGACGGATCATCTACCGGCACAAGTAGCCGCGCTGATGTGACGCGGCGCACACCGTGCCTAACGGCAGGCAGGCGCTGCCGCTGAGTGATCGATGTTCCGGACGGGCGCCTTAACATCCGCCGCGCTCCAGCGTCTGCTCTGTTGAGCGCGGCGATGACGCCAGCGCCTGATCCCACAGGAGACAGCATGACGAAGATCCGCTCTACACTGTTCGCGCTCGCCGTCGCGGCGACCGCGACCGCAGCCGCCACCGCTGGCGCGCAGTCCACGGCGCCGGCCAACGGCCAACGCGCCGAGCGCGCGAAGTCCGACTCCGCGAAGTGGAATGCGCGCGGCGACAAGCGCCGCGGCAACGACGATCGCGATGACGACCGGCGCGAAGGCGAAGGCCGCCACGAAATGGGTCCGGGCCGCGGCGCGATGCGCGGCGTCAAACCGACCGAGGCGCAGCGGGCACAGATTCGCGCCATTCACGAAAAGTACAAGCCGCAGTTCGAGTCGCTGCGCGCGACCATCAAGCCGGCGATCGACGAGGCCAAGGCGGCGCGCCAGCGCGGTGATACCGCCGCGGCACGAGCGGCCTTCGCCAAGACTGCCGCGTCGCGCCAGCAGGCGCAGGCGCTCCGCGTTCAGGAGCAGGGCGAGATCCGGGCGATCCTGACGCCGGCGCAGCAGCAAGCGTTCGATGCCAACATCGCTCGGGAAAAGGCGCGCGGCGATGGCATGCGCGAAGGTCGTGGCCGGCGGGGACGGCACAACTAACCGACAACCGGTTGTCCGGAGCAGCTGTCGCCGACGTCGCGGCAGCTGCTCTTTGTTCTGGCCCTGCCTAACGCTGCAACATCAGGGGCGGAAACGGAGCGCCAGGTAGGCGCGCGTCCGCTTCCGCCACGGGGCGTCGATCGAGTAGCCAACGCCGGCGACGGCAGTCGCGGCCGGCGAACGGAAGAACGGCAGAGGCGGCGCCGCGATGCTTCCGTCGATGCCGACGACGCGGACCCAGCGAGTCAGTGAATCGCCAGCCGCTCCGGCCCAGAGATACGGCGACAGCGCAGTGCCGTGGAGCGACAGCTTGTACGATGCGTATCGCCGGCCGCGCAATGCGCCGAACGGGAGCGCCGGCATCGGCGCCCACTGCTCGACAGTGGTGGTGTCGATGAACGAGACGGCCGAGCCTCCGACGACGAACCGCTCGAAACGGGCGGCATCGTTCACCATGCCATACGTGCCCTCGGCCCGGAGGGAGGTCGTTCTCGTCCCGAGGGAGAGCATCGCGCTGGCGATGCCGCGGGTGAATGCGGTGGACGGGCGCGACTCGTCGCCGCTCGACCCCCGCGAGCCCTGCAGCGCGACCGATGCGGCGCCGATGGCTATCTCTCCTCGGCGCGCGATGCTCGCGCCTAACGATGCGAAGGCGAGCCGGCGGGCGCGACTGGCGCCGGTGAGCCGGAGCTGCTGGATGGAGCCGCCGAACCGTCCGGTCAGTTCACCGGTGTCGAACTGGCGTGCCCGACTGCCGGCGAGGGTCGCCGCGCGCAGATCGCTGTCGTCCGCGAGCGCGGTGAAGCCGGCCGGCTTCTGGCGCGAGGCAGCCCGCGTCATGGCGAACAGCTCGCCGTCCACCGCGACCGGCCAGCCGCGCCAGCTCGCCGCAAACGACCCGCCCTCCGGCCGCCAGCGCTGGCCGCGGGCTCCCTGGAGAATCCAGCCGAGGCGGCCAACCTTGTCGGTGCTCGACAACCCGAGCAGCGCATCGTCGCCGTCGGCGCCCAGCGTGTAGCCGGCGAGCAGGCGAAACTCGCGGACGCCGAGGCGATAGGAGCGTGCGGCGCCTAACGGTTGCCGGGCGAAGGTGTCGGCGGCCGCCACGGCAACCTGGGCCACCGGCGCGAGCCGTGGATCGATCGCGACGGGGCGGAGGTCGGTGGCGGTGTCGAGCGCCAGCCGGCGAACGTCGATCCCGGTGGCGTGGAGGGCGAGAAAGTAGACGTCGCGGCCGCCGCCGATCGACGGCGCCATTGCGGCGCTGAGGACACGGGTCAGCGTGTGCGTCGTACCGGTAGCCGGATCGAGCAGCGCAATGTTCGGAATGCCCCCGCGCTCGGAGACGTAGAGGAGCTGCCCGCTGCGCGTGAAGTCGGCGTCGTAGTGATTGGCGCCGTCCGGCGGATCGATGTCGCGGAGCCCGCGCCTGTCGTCGAAGGCAACCAGGCGCCAGCGGCCCGAATCGGAGACCGCGGCGGCAATCGTTCGCCCGTCCGGCGAGTAGCGCGGGCGATAGAAGGCGCGCGTCGGAGAGCCGGGGGCGAGCACCGTCAGCACGCCGCTCGCGAGGTCGACGCGGACGAGATCGCAGTGGCCCGCCGTGCATCGTGTGGCTGCCGCGGTGCGACCGTCAGGCGCGGGGTCGGCATCAACGATGCCGGCAAAGCGGGTGATCCGACGGACGCGCCCGGACTTCGTGTCCCACTCGAACAGGTCGGGGATCTGGGTTCCGTCTTCGCGGACGGTGACGCGGGTGACGAGGACGTGCTGGTTGTCGGCGAGAAAGCGTGGCGCATCGTAGGGGAAGCCGTTCGCGGCGTGCAAGGTAGCGACCGCCTTCTTCGACCGTGGCCAGAACTGCACGTCAGGCACGTCGTCGGGGTCGCGCTTCGCGGCACGGGCGCGCCGTGTAACGGCGGCGCTGTTGGGCGGTTCGTCAGCTGTATTCCAGACGACGACGCGGGCCGGAAGGTCGCGGCGGCGGACGACGAGGGCCAACCGCTCGCCGTTAGGCGAGACGGCGGGGTCGCCGGTGGTCCAGGCCAGTCGCTGCACGATTGACCCTTCGACCAGCGACGAATCGCGGAGCAACTGCTCGATGGCCAGCGAGCGGCCGGTTACCTCGACGGTGAACCGGCCGTAGAGCGCACGCGGCGTGTCACCGTACACGCCGGCGAAGGCCTGGTCGAACGACCGATTGGTGCGCGCCGTGAGCCGCCGCCAGAGATGGGTGACCGTGCTGTCCCCGCGGCGCTCGGCGAGCCACTCGAGAAACGCCGATCCGCCGAGGTAGGCGAATGAGCCACCCTGGTAGTCGCTCCAGCTGCTCAACTGCCCGTAGGTGGGCAGGCGTCCCTCGAGCGCCCACTGGCGCAGGACCGCCGGCCGCCAGACGCCGTGCGGCCGACCGCTGCCGGTGAGCCGCCCCTCGACATAGGTGGCGTACCCCTCGACCACCCAGCGCGGCGCCTTGAGCGTGATCGGTCCGATGCCTAACGGCGAAAGGCGGGTGAGCAGCCGGCGGCGCGGGTCGCGGCTCGGCCGGGTGAGGTGGGCGATGTGGGTGAACTCGTGGACGGCGAGAATCTCCGGCCAGCTGCGCGAGTTGCCGACGGTGCTGCGTGGGTCGGGCGGCGTCGGCCAGACCACGATTGCCGGTGATTCGAGGAAGGGCCACGCCGATCCGTTCGACACCGAATAGGGATCGGTGACGAGCACCGTGACACGTCTGCGCGGCAGGCTGCCGACCTCGGCGCCAACCTCGCTGCGCACCGACTCCAGTCGCTCGGCCATCGTGCGCGCCCAATCGTCGAAGTCGCGCGGAAAGACGACGGTGAAGTGCGTGGTGCGGAGTGTCTGCCAATCGGCGTCGGGACGCCAGAGAAACTGCCCGGCAGCCGGACTTGGCATCAATGCCGTGAACACCAGCGCGACCGGGAGCGCGCGAAGAGTACCGACGAGCTGTCGCAGCATGGGCCTTCGGCGGAGCGTTAGGGAGGAGCCGCCGGCGGGCGGGGTGTCTTCAGAAAAAAAGAAGCGGGACCGGGGAATCGTGCCCAGTCCCGCTCGAAATTCAACCGCGGCGCTGCGTCAGCCGCCGACGTTCTTCTGGTCGGGCGCCCTCGCCGCCTTCCGGGCCTGCAGCGCATCCATCACCCACGTCCCGGGGATGAGGAAGAGCGGCGTCAGGAGGTGGCCAAGCAGCAGGTTGACCCAGATCAGCGCAATGTAGAAGGCGATCAGGCCGAGGCCGACCCAGATCGTGCCCAGCGGTCCGTGCGTTTCCAAGCGTGGTTCCTCGCGGTGAGGTTGAACAGGCGCATAATACAACGGGCTCACATCCTCACGCCAGAGGCGCGGCCGGGCGCTTCGCGTCGTATAGATTTCACCCATGCCGATCGCAGTTCCGAAGGCCGATGTTGCGTGCGTCGATCGCGCGGTGCGGGACGCGGTGCAAGCGGTCGTCCCCGCGGCAGGCGCGGCGGGCGGGAACGCTCCGTGTGCCGGCGGCGCGCCGCCGCGCCCGCGCCGATTCGTCCTCGCGGTGTCGGGGGGGCGGGACTCGATGTGCATGCTGCACGGCTTCGCGCGGGTAGCTCCGGAAACAGTGGCCGCGGTCGCGACCTTCGATCATGGCACCGGACGTCATGCGACGGACGCGGTGCAGCTGGTCGCCGATGCCTGCGACCAGCACGGTCTGCGTTCCGTTCGCGGCGTCGCGAGCAACGCGGCGACGACGGAAGCGGCATGGCGCGACGCGCGCTGGCGGTTCCTCCGCGCGGTGGCTCGTCGTGAGGAAGCGACCATCGCAACCGCACACACGTGCGATGACAATCTCGAGACGATCCTGATGCGCGTGCTGCGCGGGAGCGGTGCGCGCGGGCTCGCCGCGCTATTCGCGGATGGCGATGTCGTGCGGCCGTTTCTGGACCTGTCGCGCGACGAAGTCGCGACGGCAGCACGAGCAGCTGGAGCGCAGTGGATCGAGGACCCGTCGAACGCGTCGCGGGCGCATCTTCGCAATCGCGTCAGGCACGACCTGCTGCCGGCGCTGTTGCGGGCGCGCTCATCGATCGCGGACGAACTCCTCGACATTGGCCGCCGCGCCGCGATGATTCGGCGATCGCTCGACAGCCACGCGCAAAACCTGGTCGCCTCGGGCGGTGGCGACGGGTCGCTGAGCGTTGCTACGGCTCCGCTCGCCGAGTATGATCCAGAGACACTGCGTGCGCTCTGGCCGGCGATCGCGGCGCAGGGGGGGATTATTCTCGACCGGCGCGGAACCGAAGGGCTGGCGCGGTTTACGAAAGAGTCAGCCACCGGTGACCGGATGCAGCTGTCGGGGGCGATCGACGTGCTGCGACAGCGGGACGCCATCGTGCTCGGCCGATCGTCGACGGCGTCGCCAGAGCCGGCCGAACTTGGCGCGAGGCTGGCGTGGGGACGCTGGCGGTTCGCCGAGGCGTCGGGGTCGATGCCTAACGGGCGGGCGAGCGCGGCGAATGATTCCTGGTCGGCGAGCTTTGCGACGGCGAGCCGGCTGACGGTGAGGCAGTGGCGGGACGGGGATCGGATGCGGGGTGCGGGGGACGCGGCA
This sequence comes from Gemmatimonadaceae bacterium, assembly GCA_031360575.1. Taxonomy (GTDB): domain Bacteria; phylum Gemmatimonadota; class Gemmatimonadetes; order Gemmatimonadales; family Gemmatimonadaceae; genus JABFXC01. The sequence goes on along the minus strand of JANMBU010000052.1, from coordinate 39,553 downwards.
CCGCGCCGGGTGAAGCGCTTTCTGCGTGACGCCGGGCTGGCCGGCCCGGAACGGGCCGGGTGGCCGGTGGTGGTCTGCGGGGACGAAGTGTTATGGATCCCGGGAGTCCGCCGCAGCGACGCGGCAACCGTCCGGTCCGGAAGGCCGGAAGCCGTGTACGTGTGTGAACGCACTGAAAGCTGAAGCGAAAGCGGATCCGCGTCTTGATGGGCGCGCGGTCAAGCGCGTCCTCTTCGACGAACGGCAGATCGCTGACCGCGTCGCCGAACTGGGCGCCGAGATCACGAACGCGTATCCGGACGGCGACCTGCTGGTGCTCGGGCTGCTCAAGGGAAGCTTCATCTTCCTGAGCGATCTCGTTCGCCAGGTTGCGCGTCCGCTGCAGGTCGATTTCCTCGTGGCGGCCAGCTACGGCGAGGGAACCGTATCGAGCGGATCGGTTCGGCTCGTGTACGATCCGGAAACAACTCTCGAGGGTAAAAGCATTCTTCTTGTGGAGGACATCATCGACACCGGGCGAACGATGAACCGGCTGATGTCGCTGCTGGAGGCACGGAATCCGCGATCGCTGGAAATCTGTGCGCTGCTCGACAAGAAGCTCCCCAATGAGCTGAAGTACCCGGTGCGGTTCACCGGCTTTGACTGTCCAAACGAGTTCGTCGTCGGGTACGGGTTGGATCACGCCGAGAACTTCCGGCACGTGCCCTATATCGTCAGCCTGCAGTAGCCGACAAACATGGCCGATCGCGTTCCGTCGTCACCGAAGAAGGAATCACCCTGGGCTCGCCGCGCGCGCGCGGCGTCGTTCTGGGTCCTCTGTTTTCTCGTCGTTCTCCTCGTCGTGCAGATGCGCACGGGTTCAGGAGAGTCGACGGCGAAAATCAATTATTCCCAATACGACACGCAGCTGGAATCCGGGAACGTCGCCAAGGTGACGATCCAGGACGGCCGTCAGGTGGTCGGAGAGCTGAAGCAGCGCGCGACGATCGACGGCAAGCCGGTCAAGCGGTTCAGCGTGCAGCTCCCGATCCAGAATTCGCAGGCAGTACTCGACCGCCTCAATGCGAAGGACGTGCAGGTCGAAGCCGAGGGTGCGCAGAAGTCGGTGCTCGATTCAGTGATCTCGGTGCTGCCGTATCTGCTGCTCATCGGGCTCTGGGTGTTCCTGCTCAAGCAGATGCAGCAGGGGGGCGCGAAGGCGTTCTCATTCGGTAAGTCGAAGGCGAAGCTGCTCTCCGGCGACACGCCGAAGCTCACCTTCGCCGACGTTGCCGGCTGCGACGAAGCCAAGGTCGAGCTCCAGGAGATCATCGAGTTCCTGAAGGATCCGGCGAAGTTCACGCGGTTAGGCGGACGGTTGCCGAAGGGCGCGCTCCTCGTCGGACCGCCGGGCACGGGGAAGACGCTGCTCGCCAAGGCCGTTGCCGGCGAAGCGGCACGCCCGTTCTTCTCGATGTCGGGCTCCGATTTCGTCGAGATGTTCGTCGGCGTCGGCGCGAGCCGGGTGCGCGACCTGTTCGAGCAGGGGAAGGCGCAGGCGCCGTGCATCATCTTCATCGATGAGATCGATGCCGTCGGCCGCCATCGCGGTGCCGGCCTTGGCGGCGGGCACGACGAGCGCGAACAAACGCTCAACCAGCTGCTCGTCGAAATGGATGGGTTCGAGAGCAACGAGGGGGTCATCCTGATCGCCGCGACGAATCGCCCCGACGTGCTCGATCCCGCGCTGCTGCGCCCGGGCCGCTTCGACCGCCAGATCGTCGTCGATGCGCCGGATCTCCGTGGTCGCGAGGGAATTCTCCGGGTGCACATGCGGAAGGTGCCGGTCGCCGACGACGTGAACGTGTCGGTGTTGGCCCGTGGTACACCGGGGATGTCCGGCGCCGACCTGGCGAACCTCGTCAACGAGGGTGCACTGCTGGCCGCCCGCCGCAACCGCGACAAGGTCTACATGGCCGACCTCGAGGACGCGAAGGACAAGGTCATGCTCGGCACCGAGCGCAAGTCGATGGTGATGAAGGACGAGGAGCGCCGGCTGACCGCATACCACGAGGGTGGACACGCGATCTGCGCGGTGAAGATCCTCGGCAACGATCCGCTGCACAAGGTGACGATCGTCCCCCGCGGGCGAGCGTTAGGCCTGGCGTTCACGCTGCCGGAGGACGACCGGGTGAGCATCACCCGGCAACAGCTGGAAGCGGCGCTGGCGATGTCGTTCGGTGGTCGCGCGGCGGAGGAGCTGGTGTTCGGCCGCGACCGGGTGACCACGGGGGCGTCGAGCGACATCAAGCAGGCGACCAACATCGCGCGGCGTTATGTCACGCAGTGGGGGCTGTCCGACGTGATCGGCCCGATCCTCGTCGGTGACAACGAGCAGGATCTGTTCCTCGGCCGGGACATCCAGCATCGGCGCGAGGTGAGCGAGAAGACGGCGCAGACGGTGGACGCGGAGGTGAAGCGCGTTATCGACGAGGCGTTCGAGCGGGCAAAGGCGGTGCTCAGGGAGAACATCGCGCTGCTGCACACCGTCGCCAGCCAGCTGCTCGAGCGCGAGACGCTGACCGGTGCCGACGTCGCGGCGCTGGCGCGCGGTGAGGTGCTGCCGCCTCGTCCAGCCGGTGGCAATGAGCCGCCCCCGTTCCCGCCAGCTGCGACGGCGGCGAAGCCCGCCGTCGAGCCGCGTCGCACGCCGCCGCTGCTCGGCGGGCCGGAGATCGCCCCGGCGTGACCGGCGGCGAGCGGGGCTCGCACCACGTAGCGGCAAACCAGCGGCCCCCACTCGGGGGCCGTTGGCGTGTCGGTGGGACGGAAATCGTGCTCGGCCGGCCGCTGGTGATGGGGATTCTCAACGTCACGCCCGACAGCTTCAGCGACGGTGGCAACTTCGACGATCCGGCGCGCGCGGTGGAACACGCGGCGCGGATGATCGCCGAGGGCGCGGACATCATCGACGTCGGCGGCGAATCAACGCGGCCGCAGGCAGCGACGGCGGTCGATGCGACCGAGGAGTGCGGGCGCGTCGTGCCGGTGATTCGCGAGATCGTACGCCGCTTTCCAACGGCGCTGGTATCGATCGACACGGTGAAGGCGGCCACCGCCGAGGCAGCGTTAGGCGCCGGAGCGCGGATCGTCAACGATGTGTCCGGCTTCCGGCTGGATTCGGCGATGGCTGCGCTCTGTGCCAGCGCGGGCTGCGGCGTGGTGCTGATGCATTCGCGGGGCGACGTCTCGACGATGGCGACCTACGAGTTCGCAGTCTACGACGAGGTCGTGCCGGCGGTCGTCGGCGAGCTGCGCGCCGCGCTCGATCGCGCGCTGGCCGCGGGGATCGACGCCGACGCGATCGTGCTCGACCCCGGGCTCGGCTTCAGCAAGCGCGCCGAGCATTCGCTGGCGGTGATCGCCGCGGTGCCGGAGATTGCGCGGCTCGGCCGGCCGGTGCTGATCGGCGCGTCGCGGAAGCGCTTCATCGGCGAGCTGACCGGCATCAGCGAACCGGCCCAGCGGCAATCGGGAACGGTGGGCGCCAACGTTGCGGCGCTGATGCTCGGGGCGCGCATTTTCCGGGTCCACGACGTCGCCTCGACGCGGCAGGCGCTCGACGTCGCCTGGGCGGTGCTCCAGGCCGCCCAACGTTAGGCGTCGCGCCGGTGGCCGCTTTGTGCAATATTCCGCGATCGACCACCGGCCGCACCCCGACGAACGGCGAGCATGAGCATCTTCGAGCACCTGCGGCTGCTGCACCCCGACTGGCGGGACGCGATCGAGATCGCGATCGTCGCCTTCGCGCTCTACCGCGTGATGCTCCTCTTCCACGGGACGCGCGCGGCGCAGATGCTGATCGGCATCATCCTCGTCGTGATCGCCTACGGCCTGGCGCTGGCGCTCAAGCTGACGATGATCACCTACCTGCTCGGCCTGGTGTTCACTTACGGCGCGTTCGCGGCGCTGGTTGTCTTCCAGCCCGAGCTCCGCGCGGCGCTGGCGCATCTCGGGCAGGCACCGGTGTCGCGGCTGTTCCACCACCTGCAGGACAGCGAGGTCGCCGACGCGATCGCCGACGCGTTAGGGCGCCTGCAGCGGACGAGCACCGGCGCAATCATCGCGATCGAGCGCGAGGTCTCGCTCAGTGAGTTCCTCGAGAGCGGGAGCCAGATGGAGGCCAAGGTCTCGGCTGACCTGCTGGCGACGATCTTCACGCCATACTCGCCGCTGCACGACGGCGCGGTGATCATTCGCGGTGACACGATTGTCTGCGCCGGGTGCATCCTGCCGCTGTCGCAGGCGACGCTCAGCGACCGCTCGCTCGGCACCCGGCACCGCGCCGCGCTCGGCCTGACCGAAGAAACGGATGCGCTGGTGCTCGTCGTGTCCGAGGAGACGGGGATCATTTCGATGGCCAGCGGCGGGACGCTGACGCGCGAGCTGAGCGAAGCGCGCGTGCGCGAGCTGCTGACGCGCCGCCCGTCGCGCGTGAGCACGGAGATGCGAGCGATCGAGACGTCTTGACCGCGGCGCGCACCGGCTGGATCGTCTTCGCCGCGCTGCTCGCGCTCTACTGTGCGTCGCTGGCGCCGGCGGTCACCTTCTGGGACGCTGGCGAGTTCGTCGCGGCGATGCGCAGCTGGGGAATTCCGCACCCGCCAGGGACGCCGCTGTACGTCACGCTCGGGCGGGCGGTGGACATACTGGCGATGGGAATGCCAGCGGCGCTCGTCGCCAACCTGCTCTCGGCGCTGTGCAGCGCCGCCGCCTGCGCGTTAGGCGGTGCGCTGCTGGTGCGGCGGGGAATGTCGAGCGCCGCCGGGATCGGTGGCGGTATCTGCGCCGGGTGCATGACGTCGGTCTGGCTGAGCGCGACGGAGGCCGAAGTCTATTCGGTGTCACTGCTCCTGTCGGCGCTGATGCTGACGGTGGCGCATCGAGCGTCGGGGGCCGAATCGCGTGGCGATTCCGGGGCAGCGGCGAGGACGCGCGGACTGCTGGTCTATCTGTTCGCGCTCGCGGCGCCACTCCACCCCAGTGCACTGGTCGCCGGTCCGGCAGCGATCTGGCTGGCGACCGATACGGAGCGACCGACCGGCGACCAACCCGCTGGCCGGTGGCGCGACGCGCTGGTGCTCGGGGTCGCGATGGTCGCCGCCGGGGCGCTGGCGACCGGCCACTTTGCGCTGGCCGCGCTGGCCGCCGCCGCGCTGATCGCGCTGGCACTCGGTCGGGTGCGCGGCGCATGGCGCGCGGTGCTCGCGTTCGCGTTAGGCGCGACACCGCTGCTCATCATGCTGCTGCGCGCGCGCCACGAGCCCGGTGTGAACCAGGGGAATCCGGCCACGTGGCAGGCACTCGGCGACGTGATCGCTCGCCGGCAGTACGAGGTCGCGGCGCTCTTTCCCCGGCAGGCGCCCCCCTGGATCCAGGCGGCGAACTTCCTCCAGTATGCCGACTGGCAAGTCGCGCTCGGACTCGCCCCGGACCCGCCAGCGAGTGCGCTGCGCCTAACGGTATCACTGCTCTTCGTGGCGCTCGGGGTCGCCGGTGCTCGCGCCGCGCGCCGGCTCGACCGGGGCGGAGCGTGGGCGCTGCTGGTCCTCCTCGGGAGTGCGTCGCTTGGCGTGATCGTCTACCTCAACCTCAAAGCTGGTCCGTCAATCGGCTGGGGGATCCTGCCGAACGCGGCGCCGCACGAAGCGCGGGAGCGGGATTACTTCTTTGCGCTCGCCTTCTGGGTCTGGGGACTCTGGGCGGGAAGTGGAGCGGTGATGCTCGCGACCGGACGCGCCGGCGTGAGCCGGATGCGCCTCGCCTCCACCGCCGGCCTGCTGGTGGCCGCCGCTCCCGCGGTGCTCAACTGGCCGGTGATGAACCGCCGCCGCCAGCCTGACGCCTCGGCGCCAGCGCTGGTCGCCAGCGAGCTGCTCGCGAGGACCCCGCCTAACGGTGTGCTCCTCGTCTGGGGCGACAACGACACCTACCCGCTCTGGGAGGCGCAGCAGGCGCGCCGCCTGAGACGCGACGTCACCGTCGTGACCAGCCCGCTCCTCGGCGCCGCCTGGTACCGCGACGAACTCCGCCGCCGGTGGGGGATCGATGCCGGCCCGCTCGCCCGGGAACGCGCGATGGTCGGGCGAACGATCGCATCGGCGCGAGCGCGCGGCCGTCCGGTCGCGATCGCGGTGACCGTGCCGGCGGCGGTGCGCGAGGCGCTCGGCGTCGCATGGGTGCGCTGCGGCACCGTATGGATTGACAACGCCACTCCCTGCAGCGACGCCGGCAATGCGAGGATGGAACGACTGCTGCGCGAGCACCCGGCCGGACGCTTTACTGACAACACCACGCGAGCGATGCTCGATGCACTTCGCTGTCCTGATCCGGCGTCACTCAAAGCGGCAAATTCCGCTGCTGCCGATTCACTTGCCCGAGGCTGTAACGTGCGGTAATTTAGCATGTTATGCCATTTCCCGACCTGGCCGAGCGGCTCGCCGACGTACGCGCGAGAATCGCTGCGGCCGCGGCCCGGGGGAACGGGCAACAAGTGACGCTGGTAGCGGTGACGAAGACGCACGGGATCGATGCGGTCAACGCAGTGCGCGAGCACGGCATCACCGATGTCGGCGAGAACCGCGTGCAGGAAGCGTTGCCGAAGATGGACGAAGCTGGGGGTTCGCTGCGGTGGCACCTCATCGGCCACCTCCAGCGGAACAAGGCGCGAGCGGTCGATCGCTTCGCGCTCGTGCAGTCGATCGACAGCACGCGATTGGCCGACGCGGTAGCCGGCGTCGGAACGGACCGGGGGCGGGGACGTCCGATCGCGGTGCTCGTGCAGGTGAACGTGTCAGGCGAGGCGACGAAGGGCGGGTTCGAGCCTGGTGAGTTGCTCGCGGCCGCCGAGCACATCGCGTCGCTCGATGGGTTGCTGGTGCAGGGAGTGATGACGATTGCGCCGTTCGACGCGCCGGAGGCGGTGCTGCGCGCTACGTTCAGCGGCGCGCGCGCTGCGCTGGAAACGGTTCGTCGCGCCGGGCACCCTGCCGCGCGCGAGCTGTCGATGGGAATGTCGGGGGATTACGAGATCGCGGTGGAAGAGGGCGCGACGATTGTCCGCCTTGGGACCGTCCTGTTCGGAGCGAGGGGAACATGATCGACGAGACCTTTCATCTCACGCCGCTCGACGTGCGCCGGTTCGAATTCGGACGGTCGATGCGCGGGTACGATCCGGCCCGTGTCGAGGAGTTCCGCAGCCAGGCCGCCGATGAGCTCGAGCGCATGACGCGGATCAACCAGGACCTCGAATCGAAGTCGAAGGGATTCACCGAGCAGCTCCGCGCCTTCCGCGAGCGCGACAAGGCCTTGAACGACGCGCTGATCAGCGCGCAGCAGCTGCGCGCCGAGATCCGCGAGCAGGCGGAGCGTGAGGCGCAGCTGATCCTCCGCGAGGCGCGAGCCGAAGCCGAGCGTTTGCAGGAGACGATGAAGGCCGAGCTGCGCGACCTGCGTGACGAGCTGCACACGCTGGAGCGCGCGCGGCGCTCGTACCTCGCGCAGCTGCGCGTACTCGTCGAGCGGCAGCTCGCCGAGATCCAGGCGTCGGAGACCGCGACCCCGCGTCCGTCGGCGAACGGTGCGGGCGAGGAACAGGGCGCGCCGCGTACCGTTGCCGCGCCGACGCCGTCGTGGCTCGACTCGCTGATGAAGGAGTAGTCGCCGGCGACAGCCGCAGGCTTCGATTCGCAGAGAATGACGACCACGACAACGAGTACCCCGCATGCATCGCCGGCCGCGGCGCACACCGTCGAGGCGATCGAGGCCGCGGCGGGTGTCGTCCGCGCGCGCTTCGCGCGGACTCCGGTCGCCGCACTGGTGCTTGGCAGCGGGCTTGGCGCGCTCGGACGGGAGATCACGGTCGACGCTGCGATCGACTATCGCGACATCCCCGGCTTTCCGCTGTCCACCGTCGAGACGCATGCCGGCCGGCTGCTCTGCGGCACGTTAGGCGGGAAGCCGGTGGTCGCGATGCAGGGGCGATTCCATCGCTACGAGGGCTACACGCTGCAGCAGGTGACCTTCCCGGTGCGCGTGCTGCGGGCGCTCGGCGCGACGACGCTGGTGGTCAGCAATGCCTGCGGCGGGATGAACCCGCTCTGGGCGGCCGGTGACCTGATGTTGATCGCCGACCACCTCAACCTGCTCGGCGACAGTCCGCTCGTCGGGCCTAACGATGACCGGCTCGGCGAACGCTTCCCCGACATGTCGATGCCTTACGATGGGAAGCTGCGGGCGCTTGCGCGGGAGGTCGCACTGGCGAAGGGCATCACCCTCCGCGAGGGAGTGTATGCGGCGGTCGCCGGCCCGAGCCTCGAGACCCGGGCCGAGTACCGGATGCTGCGCGCCTGCGGCGCCGACGTGGTCGGGATGTCGACGGTGCCGGAGGTGATCGTCGCCCGCCACGCCGGGATGCGCGTGCTCGGGCTGTCGATCATCACCGACATGTGCCTCCCTGACGCGCTCGAGCCGGCGACGTTCGAGCGGATCATCGCGGTGGCCAACGACGCGGAGCCGCGCCTGACGACGGTCGTGCGCGGCGTGATGGAGCGCCTGTGACCGGGGGCCCGGCCGACGTGCGCTATCGCCTGCTGCCAGCCGACAAACCGGCCGACGACCTCGAGCGCGAGCTGCTCGAGACCTGGAACAGCGAGCAGCTCTTCGAGGCGACGCTGGCGGCGAGCGCGGATGGCCCGTCGTTCGTGTTCTTCGAAGGGCCGCCGACCGCCAATGGGTTGCCTGGCATCCACCACGTGTTCGCGCGCACGGTGAAAGATCTGTTTTGCCGCCATCGCGCGATGAAGGGATTCCGCGTCTCGCGGAAGGCGGGGTGGGATACGCATGGGCTGCCGGTCGAGATCGAGGTCGAGAAGGCGTTAGGCATCAGCGGCAAGCAGCAGATCGAGGAGGTCGGGGTCGCCCGCTTCAACGCGTTGTCGCGCGAGAGCGTCTGGCGCTATCGCGCCGACTGGGAGAAGCTCTCGCAGCGGATCGGCTACTGGCTCGACTACGAGCATCCGTACGTCACGTACTCGCACGAGTACGTCGAGAGCGTGTGGTGGGCGCTGGCGACGCTGCACGAGCGAGACCTGCTCTATCGCGGCCACCGCGTGCTGCCATATTGCCCGCGCTGCGGCACCGCGCTGTCGAGTCACGAGGTCGCGCAGGGCTACAAGGACGTCGATGACCCGAGCCTGTACATCGCGCTCGACATCGTCGATGCCGATGGGCCGGTCGCGACCCGCGAGGATGGACGCTCGACCCGGCGCGTGCTCGTCTGGACGACGACGCCGTGGACACTGCTGTCGAATACCGCGCTGGCGGTGAACCCCGACCTGCACTATGTCGAGCTGCGCCGGCGGCAGGGGGATCAGCGCACCGTGCTGCTCGCCGGGTCGCGCGTTGCCGGCGTGCTCGGTGAGGATCACGCCGCCCGGTGGGAGGAGGTTGCATCGTTCGAGGGGTCGGCAATGGCGGGATGGCGCTACGCGCGCCCGCTCGACCTCGTCGCCTATCCGCCTAACGGCGCGCATGAGGTGTTCGTCGCCGAGGCGTTCGTGTCGGCAAGCGATGGCACGGGAGTCGTGCACATGTCGCCGGCGTTCGGCGCCGACGACTACGCGGCGGCGCAGCGGAACGGGCTGGCGTTCCTGCAGCCGGTGAACCTCCGCGGCGAGTTTCCGCCCGAGATCCCGCTCGTTGGTGGGCTCGGTGTGAAGGCAGCCGATCCGATCATCATCGAAGAGCTGAAGCGACGCGACGTGCTCTGGAAGTCGGGGCACGCGATGCATTCGTATCCGCACTGCTGGCGGTGCGGCACGCCGCTGCTCCAGTACGCGCGGACGTCGTGGTTCGTGAAGACGACCTCGTACCGCGACGCGATGCTGGCGCGCAATGCGCGCGTCGACTGGCATCCGCCGGAGACGGGCACGGGCCGCTTCGGTGAGTGGCTGACGAACAACATCGACTGGACGTTATCGCGCGATCGGTACTGGGGCACCCCGCTCCCGATCTGGATCTGCGACGCCGAAGTGTCGCACGTCGAGGCGATCGGGAGCTACGAGGCGCTCGCGCAGCGCCATGGGAACGCGCTGCCTGACGATTTTGATCCGCACAAGCCGCACATCGACGGGTACGCGTGGCCCTGCGCGAAGCCCGGCTGCGCAGGCACGATGCGCCGCGTCAGCGAAGTAATCGACACCTGGTTCGACTCGGGATCGATGCCGTTCGCGCAGTGGCACTTTCCATTTGAGAATCGCGACGAGTTCGAGCAGAACTATCCGGCCGATTTCATCGCCGAGGGCGTCGACCAGACGCGCGGGTGGTTCTACTCGCTGCTGGCGATCGCCACGGGACTGGGCGACGCGCTGCCTAACAACGGCATCGCGCCGGGGACGCGGATGACGAGCACCGAGGCCGCGCCCTATCGCGCGGTCGTCGTGAACGACATGGTGCTCGACGCGAACGGCCAGAAGATGTCGAAGTCGAAGGGCAACATCGTCAAGCCGGGGGAGGTGATCCTCCGCCACGGCGCCGACGCCGTCAGGCTCTTTCTCGTTGCATCGAGCCAGATCTGGACGCCGCGGATGTTCGACGAGGCGCAGCTGCGCGCCACCGCGGGAAGTTTTCTGCTGACGCTGCGCAACATCTATTCGGGGATCTTTGCGCAGTACGCGAACTTCGGCTGGGAGCCGTCGAGCGCCGATCCAACCCCTGCCGAGCGGCCGGTCATCGATCGCTGGATCCTCTCGCGGCTGGAGACGGTGCAGCTGATGTGTGATGCGCACATGCTGCGCTTCGAGGCAACAGAAGCGGCCCGGCTGGTGATGTCGTTCGTCGACGAAGACGTATCGAAGTGGTACGTCCGGCAGAGCAGGGCACGGTTCTACGAGACCGAGTCCGCGGACAATCGTGCGGCGTTCGCGACGCTGCACACGGTGCTCGTCGGCGCCTGCCGCCTGCTCGCGCCCTTTGCGCCGTTCGTCAGCGACTGGCTGCATCGCGAGCTGACCGGAACTTCGGTACACCTCGCGCCCTTTGTCGACGCGCCGTCGTCGGTGGCGGCGCCAGGACTGGAAGACGCAATGAACGCGGTGCGGACGCTGGCGACGCTCGGCCGTGCGGCACGTGAGGACGCGTCGCAGAAGACCGGCAACGCGCTCGTCCGCAAGGTTCGGCAGCCGCTGGGCCGCGTCGTCTGCGTGGTGAAGGCGGGGGAGATGGAACAGGTGCGCGAGCTGCTACCTTTGCTCGAGTCGGAGTTGAACGTGAAGCGCGCCGAGTTGGCGACGTCGGCCGATGCGCTGGTCACGCTCGAGGCAAAGCCCAACTTCCGAACCCTAGGCAAGAAGTTCGGCAAGGCGACGCCCTTGGCGGCGCAGAAAGTCGCCGCGCTGAGCTCGGAGGCGCTGCTGGCCTTCGAGCGCGGCGATCCGCTCGATCTCAACGTGGACGGGCAGGTGCGCTACCTCGACGCGGACGACCTGACGATCGTCAGGCGGGCGTCGGGCGATCTGGTGGTGAGCGAGCGCGGAGGCTATTTCGCGGCGATCGACGCGACGATCACCCCGGCGCTCCGTGCCGAGGGGATCGCGCGTGAGACGGTGAGTGCGGTGCAGCGGCTGCGAAAGGACGCCGGACTCGCGGTGAGCGACCGCATCCGGCTCGCGGTGGATGGGAGCGCGGACATTGTCGGCGCGATTCGTGAATATCGCGACCACCTCGCCGGCGAGACGCTGGCCCGCGAGGTTACGATCGGAGAAGGAGCGGGGAGTGAGTATCCGGCGACGCAGACGCTCGACCTCGATGGGCTCGAGCTGCGGATCGCCCTAACCAAGGTTTCGTGACAATGGCCACGCCAACGGGCGAAAAGACCGGCAAGTCGAAGCCGATGCCGAAAAAGCAGCTCCAGCACTTCGAGAAGCGGCTGCTCGAGGAGCGGAAGCGCGTGCTGAAGGAGCTGGGCTACCACGAGGACCTGATGACGCAGACGTCGCAGGATTCCGACGGTGACTTGAGCAGCTACTCCTTCCACATGGCGGATCAGGGCACCGACGCAATGGAGCGCGAGAAAGCGTTCCTCTTCGCGAGCCAGGAGGGGCGATTCCTCTGGCACATCGACGAAGCGCTGCGCCGGATCTATCGCGCGCCCGAGAGCTACGGCAAGTGTCACAGCTGCGGGCAGGATATCGACTACGACCGTCTCGACGCGCTGCCGCACGCGCGGCTCTGCTTCGCCTGCAAGCAGCGCGAGGAAGAGGGCAAGAAGGGTGGCTGAGCCGGACCGGCTCGACGTCGGCGGCGGGGGCGCGCCGGCCGCGGTCACGCTGCCTAACGGTTTCGTATTCTGGCCGATCGCGTTGCTCATCGTCCTCGTCGACGTCGTGACGAAGGCGATCGCCGCGGCGACGCTCGCTCCAGCGCTCATCCCGCACCCGGTGATCGGGGAGGTCGCGCGCCTGACGCTCGTCTACAACCGCGGCGCCGCCTTCGGGATCCACGTCGGTGCCTACTCGCGGCCCATCTTCTCCGTGCTCACCGTCGCGGCGCTGGCGATTCTCTGGCGCCTTTACCGTGCAACCGATGTGACCGAGCGGCGGCGGGTGATCGCGTTGGCGCTCGTCTCGGCCGGCGCAGTGGGCAACCTGTTCGACCGCGTGCGTTCGTCGCGCGGCGTGGTGGACTTCATCGACATCGGCGGGGCGAGCTGGCGCTGGCCGACGTTCAACGTCGCCGACGTCGCGGTGACGACCGGCGCGACGCTGCTCGCGATCGTGCTCTGGCAAGAGGACCGCGCGGCGGCCCGTGCCGCCGCCGCATGCTCGGCCGCGAACGTGCGCGTCACGGCCGCAGACGCGGCGCGGGTCGACGGCAGTGTGACCGCGATTGCTGAACGCGGGGGGATCGCCTGAGCGCGACGCGGCGTCCGGTCTTCTGGCTGAACGCGGTGCTCGTCGTCATCGCCGACTACGTCACCAAGCGAATGGCGATGGCCGATCTCGTCTATGGGATGCAACGCGACGTGATCGGGAGCTGGGTGCGCTTCACCCTCGTCTTCAATCGGGGCGCGGCATTCGGCACCACGGTCGGCGAGTCTTCGCGGTGGATCTTCACCGCGCTGGCGCTGGCGATCCTCGTCGTGCTCATCCGGATGGCACACCAGGGGTCGCCTGCCGAGCGGTGGAAGCTGCTCGCGTTAGGCATGGTCTGCGGCGGCGCCTTCGGCAACCTGATCGACCGATTGCGCTGGATGCACGGCGTCGTCGACTTCATCGACGTCGGCATTGGCGAGCATCGCTTCTGGGTGTTCAACGTCGCCGACTCGGCAGTGAGCGTTGGCGCGGTGCTGCTGGTGCTGGTGCTCTGGGCTGAGGAACGGCGAAACAGCGCGACGCGACCCGACCCGGCAATCCTCGAGTGACCGCTAACGGTCCCGCCACGCGTGAGTCGGCGAAGCACGTTCTCGACGTGACGGCGGACGACGAGGAGGGCGCACGGCTCGACACCTTCATCGCAAAGCGAATCGACATATCGCGAACCCAGGCGGCGACGCTGATCGCGAACGGGCACGTGCTGGTCGGCGGCCGGCGCGAGCGATCGAGCTATCGGCCGATCGAGGGCGATCGCATCGCAGTTGAAGTGCCCCCGCCGCCCGGCCGCGAAGTGCTCGGCGAAGACATCCCGCTCGACGTTGTCTTCGAGGACGACGACCTGCTCGTGGTCAACAAGGCCGCGGGAATGGTCGTGCACCCCGCGCCCGGCCACTGGACGGGGACGCTGGTCAATGCGCTCAAGGGACGTGGCGGCGACCTGGCCGACGCAGGCGGGGAAGACCGTGAGGGGATCGTGCACCGGCTCGACAAGGACACCTCCGGGCTGCTCCTCGTCGCCAAGAGTGATCGCGCCCATCGTGTGCTCGGCGCCGCGCTGCAGGAGCGCCGGATCATCCGCCGGTACGCCGCACTGTGCTGGGGTCACCTCGACGGCGACCGCTTGACAGTCGAGAAGCCGGTCGCGCGCGATCCGCGAGACCGAACGCGCATGGCAATCGTCAATACGGGGCGACCGGCACGGACGGACTTCGTGCGGCTCGCCCGGTTCGACTCGGTGGACCTGCTGCGCGCGCACCTGCACTCGGGACGCACGCATCAGATCCGGGTTCATCTCGCTTCGGTGGGCCATCCGGTGGTCGGGGATGACACCTACGGAGGCGGGGGGGGACGGAAGCTGGTGGCACTTCCACCGCGGCGGCATTTCCTGCACGCGGCGTGGCTGCGCTTCACGCATCCGGTGAATGGGGCGGCTATCGAGCTGAAATCACCGTTGCCCGCGGACCTGACGTTGTCGTTGAAGACCGTAGACGGCAGCGGGACGCTGCCCGAAGACTCTGACCTGCTCGAATATTTTGGCTTCTATCGCGATGATGGGTGAGCAGGGGGCGCCGGCGCAGTTCGCCGGCCCGCCCAGCGCGCCCGCCCCGGCCACGGCGATGCGCGCGCTGTTGTTCGCGCTCGGCGACCAGGTTTATGGCTGCGACATCACGAAGGTCCGGGAAATCATCCCGCAACGGCGGACAACCCGGTTGCCGGGCGCGCCGGCATTCGTCTGCGGATTGATCAACCTTCGCGGCACGATCGTCACGGTGCTCGACCTGGCGCGGCGCCTCGAGCGGTCGGCCGGCGCGAAGGCGGATGGCTCGTACATCATGGTCGAAGTAGGGTCGAAGCTGGTCGGAATCGCGGTTGACGACGTGATGGACGTCCGCGCGCTGGCCGAGACTGAAATCGAAGCGGCGACCGCCGATGAGACACGCGGCGGGATCGTGCAGGGAATGGGACGGTTAGGCGACGAGCGCATGGTCGTGCTGCTCGACGTGATCGCGCTGGCCAGGCAAGTTCTGCTCTAATAGCGAGGCAATGTGAGTCACACGGTATTGATCTGCGACGACGCGATCTTCATGCGAACGATGGTGGGCGACATCCTCACCCAGGCCGGCTTCGAAGTCGTCGGTGAGGCGGAGACGGGTGTCCAGGCCGTCGAGAAGTACAAGCAGCTGCGCCCCGACCTCGTGACGATGGACATCGTCATGCCGGACATGGGCGGGATCGACGCGGTTCGCGAGATCACCAAGTTCGATCCGAACGCCAAGGTCCTGATGTGCAGCGCGATGGGGCAGCAGGCATTGGTCGTCGAGGCAATCCAGGCGGGCGCGAAGGACTTCGTGGTGAAGCCCTTCCAGCCGAGCCGGGTGCTCGAGGCCGTACAGCGCGTGCTCGGGTAGCCGCGGCCCGCGCCGGGCTCCCGCGCCAGCGCCACGGACGTGGACACGTCACGCTACGCCGACCTGTTCCTGACGGAGAGTCAGGAACACCTCACGGCGATCAATCACGCACTGCTCGACCTCGAGCGCGCGCCCGACTCGGCCGAGCCGGTGAACGCGCTCTTTCGCGCCGTTCATACCATCAAGGGAATGAGCGCGACGATGGGGTACGTGCAGGTGGCCGAGCTGGCGCACGAGCTCGAAACGCTGCTCGACCAGCTGCGAATCGGGTCGCGTCCGGTGAATGGCGAGGTGATCGACGCGCTGTTCACCGCGTCCGACGCGCTCGAGGTGGCAGTCGGGTTGTCGGTGGCTGGTCGCGATGCGGAGATCGATGTGGCCGGCCCCCTCGAGCGGCTGCGCGCCCTCGACGGCGGGATCCCGGCGCTGGCCGGGGCGAATAAGAAGCAGAACGCTACTAATTCCGCTGCGTCAATGCCCGGCGAGTGGACGATGGCGCCGCCGCCCGGTGACGGCCTGCTCGTCCGCGTTCGGATTGCGCCCGACGCACCGCTGCGCGGGGTGCGTGCGTTCATGGTCGTGCAGGCGTTGCGCGCCCTCGGCAACGTCGTCGCGATCGCGCCGCCGCTCGACGAGTTGAAGGAAGAAAAGTTCGGGGCCGACTTCGCCGTCAGGCTGCTCACGGTCGACACGGTCGAACACGTGACGGCGGTAGTGAGCGCGCTCGGGGACGTTGCCGGGGTGCTCGTCGAGCAGGGCACGCCGGCGGCGGGTGCTGTCGCGCTGCCGATCGCGGCCGCGCCACTGCCGACCGGCGCGGCGCCCGCCGCTGCGACCACGAACGGCGCGGACTCCGGCGTCCGCGGGCAGCGCAACGTCCGCATCGACCTGCGGCGGCTCGACAACCTGATGAACCTCATCGGCGAGCTGGTGATCACCCGGGGACGGCTCACGCAGCTCTCGACCGCGATGGCCGACACCGCACTCGACGAGACCGTCGCTCAGGCATCGCGGCTGATCAGCGACCTGCAGGACGAGATCATGACCAGCCGGATGGTGCCGGTCTGGCAGGTCTTCGACCGTTTTCCGCGGCTGGTGCGCGACGCGTCGCGCACGCTCGGCAAGCAGATCGAGTTCAGCATCGCGGGGAAGGAGATCGAACTGGATCGATCGCTGCTCGACGAGATCGGCGACCCGATCGTCCACCTTCTCCGCAACGCGATCGATCATGGGATCGAGAGCCCGGAGGAGCGCAAAGCGTCAGGGAAGCCGGCCGAGGGACAATTGCGGCTGGAAGCTTTGCGAGATCGCTCGGCAATCGTCATTCGTGTGACGGACGACGGCAAGGGAATCGACCGGGACCGAGTGCTCAGGAAGGCGCTGGATGCCGGGCTGGTCGAGGGTACGCGGGCCGAGCTGTCGGACGACGAACTGATACGCCTGATATCCCGCCCCGGCTTCTCGACCGCCGAGCGGATTACGGACATATCCGGACGTGGCGTCGGGATCGATGCGGTGCAGACACGGGTTCGCGCGTTAGGCGGAATCGTCGAGATCCGCTCGGTGCCGAAGAAGGGAACGACGGTCACGGTGCGGCTGCCGCTGACGCTGGCGATCGTCCGCGCGCTGCTGGCGCGGATCGGCGACGAGCTTTATGCACTGCCGATGACACACGTGAACGAGACGGTCGAGTTGAAGGCGGCGCAGCTGCGGCGGGTGAAGGGGAAGGAGGTGCTTGTCCTGCGCGAGGAGGTCCTTCCGCTGCTCCGCATGCGCGAGCTGATGGGGCTTCCCCGGACGGAGCAGAAGTCGCAGCAGGTGATCGTGATCGAGATCGGGGACAAACGGGCGGGGCTCATTGTCGATGAACTGGCCGGCCAGCAGGAGATCGTGGTCAAGCAGTTCGATGGAGTGCGCGGCGGGCTCGCGCTGTTCAGTGGCGCAACAATTCTCGGCGATGGCGCTCCGGCGCTGATCGTCGACGTCAGCAGTCTGCTCTGAGGAAATAATGGACGACATCAGGTCTTTGAACGCGAATCAGCTCGACGCGCTGCGCGAAGTGGCGAACATCGGGGCCGGCCATGCCGCGACTGCGCTGTCACAGATGACCGGCTGCACGATCATGATCAGCGTGCCGACGATCAACATCGCGCGGCTCGAGGATGTCCCGCCTCAGGTCTCGGGGCCGGAAGAGCCGGTTGCCGCGGTGCTGATGCACATGCTCGGTGATCTCACCGGGCGCACGCTGCTCGTCTTCCCGAAGCCGACGGCGGTCCGTCTCTCGGAGCTGATGCTGCGGCGGCCGCAGGGATCGTCGGTCGATCTCGGTGAGCTGGAGCAATCGGCGATCAAGGAGGCGGGGAACATCCTCAGCGGCGCGTACATGAACGCGCTGAGCGACTTCATGGGGCTCATGCTGCTCCCATCGCCGCCGAGCCTCGCCGTTGACATGTCGGACGCGGTGCTGACCACCGCCTACCTGCAGTTCGGCAGCGACCGCGACTACGTCTTCTGCGTCGAGAGCGAATTCTACCTCCAGGACATCGGCGAGCGGCTGCGCGGATTCTTCCTGCTGCTACCCGACTACCCGTCGCTGCAGGCGATTCTCAAAGCCGTCCGCGTCGCCTAACGGGACGAGATGGCGTCCGCTCTCACGTCCGAGCGCGACCGCGACGTCCTACGGTCGTTCGCCCGGCGCCACCACCCCGGCGACCCGGGCGACGCGGGCGCGCACAACAACCTCGGGGTCCTCTACTACAACAAGGGACTCTACGAGGAAGCGGTCAGCGCGTTCATGCGCGCGCTGGAGCTCGACGCGAAGATGCAGGTTGCGCAGCGCAACCTGGAGATCGCGTACTTCACGACTGGCTACTACGACCGCCGCGTCAGTGAGCTCAAGGACCGCCTGCGGGCCGCGCCGGCCGATCGCGACGCCCGTTGGGAGCTCGGGCGTGCCTACGCACTGATCGGCCACCTCCCACAGGCGGTTGCCGAATTCGGCGAGCTGCTGCGCCACCACCCTAACGATCTGGGGACGATCGTCCAGCTCGGCCTCGCCGAAAAAGCGGGGGGCGATCTCGAACAGGCGCAGAAGTGGTTCGAGCGCGCGCTGGCGATCGAGCCGCAGAGCTCCGTGGTGCATTTCTACATCGGCGAGGTCGTTTACAACCGCGGCCTCAACGACGAATCGCTGGCGTCGCTGAAGCGGGCGATCGAGCTGAACCCGGACAACCCGGACGCGCACTACCTGATGGGCTTTGTCCTCGGCGACATGGGGCGGCACGAGGAAGCGCGGATCGCGACCAAGCGTGCGATCCAGTTGAACCCGACACTGTCGCGCGCCCAGGCGAACCTCTCGCTCGACCATGCTGGACGCGCACCGGAAGAAGCGCGCGCTGGCCGCCTAACGCCAATCCGCCTGATGGCCGCCGGCCAGCAGATGGAGGTAACCGGGGAAGGGCAGCTCGCCCACTTCAACCTTGGCCTCGCCTTCCGGCAGAAAGGCTATTACGCCGAGGCGTTGCGCGAATACGGCCTGGCCCTCGAGCGCGGCGAGGAACGCGACCTCGTGCTGCAGGCGATGGCCGAAGTGCATCTCCTGCGAAAGGATGTGCGCTCAGCGATCGAGTTGTACGGCACGCTGCTCGAGCGAAATCCGACGAGCCCGAAGCTCTGGAACGAGCGCGGCATCGCGCTGCACCAGGACGGGCATTTTACGGAAGCGGCCGAGAGCTATCGCAACGCGATCACCGCCGACCCGGCGTACGCGCTCGCCTACAACAACCTCGGCGTCGCGGCGTATCACGCGCACGACACCGAGTACTCGATCGAAGCGTTCCGGCGCGCACTCGACGCGCAGCCGACCTTCTCGAAGGCGCGGCTCAACCTGGCGCTGCTGCTCTTCAAGCTGAAGCGGCTGCAGCTCTCGCTCGAAGCGTTCCGCCAGGTGCTCGGTGCCGAGCCGGAGAACCCGGTGGCGTGGAACGGTGTCGGGCTCGTGCTCGCCGAACTGAAGAAGTTCGAGGATGCGCGCAATGCATTCGCGCGCGCGATCCAGGCGAAGCCCGAATATCCGGAAGCGCACTACAACCTGAGCTTTACGCTCTCGAACCTCGGCGACTTCGACGGCTCGGTGCGCGAGACCAAGCGCGCGCTCGAGCTCGACCCGTACTACGTGCCGCAGAAGTTCGAACTCGCGATCGACCTTGAGTACGAAGACCCCGAGCTGTCGATCGCGCCTGATCTCGGCGGAATCGAGCGGACGACGGAACACGTCGAGGACTTCGCGTTCGATCCGCGGTTGCTCGATTCCCTGTTCACCGAGCTCACGCCGACACCGGCGTCGAATCCGGCAGCGGCGACTGAATCGGATCCGTACGCGATGGCGGCGGACTACCTGACGAAGGGGCTCTACGATCGCGCCGCGGCCGAAGCGGGGCGCGCGCTGCAGCGGGGCGGCTCGAAGCCCGAGGGGCTGTCACTGCTTGGCGAGACCTTCGCGCGTCAGGGACTGCACGGCGAGGCGCTCGAGCGGTATCGCGAGGCACGGCGCGAGTCGGCGTCGTTCCACCGCGCCCTGGTCGGCGAGGCGCGGGCGCTCCTCGCGTTAGGAAGGGGGATCGAGGCACGTCCGGTGGCCGAGGAGCTCTACGCCTCCTCGCCCGACGACGTCGACATCGTGATGCTCGTCGGCAGCGCGCGCGCCGAGGCCGGCGACCCGGCGGCGGCGCTCCAGGCACTGGAGCAGGCGCGGCGCATCGCGCCGGCCCGTTCCGATGTCCACAAGAAGACGGGCGACATCCTCCGATCGTTAGGCCAGGACGATGGCGCGATCGGCGCCTATCGCCATGCACTCGAGCTCGACCCGGATTTCGCCGTCGTACGCTACGAGCTGGCGCGGCTGCTGGCGACGAAGGGGCAGACGCGTGAGGCGGAGTCGGAGTTGCTCGCCGCGCTGGACGCCGTGCCGACATACGCCGAGGCGACGCTCGAGCTCTCGCGCATCCGGCGCCGCACCGGCGCGCCAGGCGAAGCGCTCGAGCTGCTGATCGACCTGTTGCAGCGAGACCCCTACCACTTCGAGGCGCTCCTCTCGCTCGGCGAGACACTGTTCGAGCTGGGCCGGAAGAGCGACGCAGCCACCGCGTTCCGGCGAGTCCGCCGCTTCGACCCCAAGCATGTCGGCGCGCTGTACTATGAGGGAGTGCTTCTCGCCGAGCAGCATCGCTATCGTGAGGCGATCGAGCGGTGGCACAAGGTGATCGAGCACGAGCCAGCCGGCGAGTTTGCCCGGCGGGCGAGGCGCGACGCGCGGACGGCCGCCGACCTGCAGCACATCTTCACGCCGCGAGGGCCCGAGTAATGGCGATCGAAGGACCGCTACGCGAGCTCGGCATCCACGACGTCTTCCAGCTGCTCGACCTCAGCCGGAAAACGGGAACGCTGCGCGTCACGTCGGAGCTGCGCGACAACGAGGGCACCGTCTTCTTCGACGCCGGGCGGGTGATCCATGCCAGCATCCGCAGCTCGGCGCTGCCGTTAGGCCTGATGCTGGTGAAGAGTGGCAAGATCAGCGAGGCCGACCTCGAGCATGCGCGCGGCGTGCAGCATGAGCGGATGGATGCGCCGCGGCTTGGCGAGGTGCTCGTCGAGATCGGGGCGATCGCCCCGCGCGAGCTGGAGCGGCAGATCCGCCAGCAGATCGAGGCGGTGGTGTTCGAGCTGATGTCGTGGCGCGAGGGGTTCTTCTCCTTCGAGGAACGGGGCGTCGGTGACGCGCCGGCCGAGGCGTCGATCAAGATCAGCACCGAGTCTCTGCTGATGGAAGGTGCGCGCCGGATCGACGAGTGGTCGCGAATCGCCGACAAGGTGCCGAACCTGAGCGTGATCCCGGTGCTGGCACCGGTGGACGACAACCACCCGACGCTGCTCGACCTCCTGCCTAACGAGTGGGCGGTGCTCGCGCTGATCGACTCGAGCAGCGACCTGCGCCAGATTGCCGCGGCGCTCGGACAGAGCGAGTTCGACGTCGCCAAGATCATGTATGGCCTCGTCTCGACCGGCGTCGTCGGGTTGCGGCCCGGCGACCGTCCGAGTGGCCCGAGTCGCGTGCAGGATCCGACGCCCTTCCTCCAGCGCGGCGCGAATGCCTTGGCCAGTGGCAAGATCGACGACGCGCTCGACGAGGCACGGCGCGCGCTCGCTGCCGATCCGGCCAACGCCGAGGGACGGCTGCTCGCGGCGCGTGCACTGGCGCGGCTGGGGCGCATCGTCGATTCGGCGGACGAGCTTCGCCGCGGGAGCGAAGCCGATCCGCTCAACGCGGAATTGCAACTCGAACTCGGCTATGCGATGGCGCGCCGCGGTGACTTCAGCACCGCGGTGTCGGCGTGGGACCAGTTTCTCAAGCTCCGTCCCGCCGCACCGGCGGCCGATCGCGTGCGGGCCGCGGTCGAATCGGCGATGCGGCTCTACAATCTGATCGAGGCGCACACCGGTGTCTGACGAGATCCGGCGTCTCAGCGACGAACTGGCCCGCGAGCCGGCGAGTCTGGTCTTTCTCCCGTTAGGCGAGGCACTTCGCCGGCAGGGGCAGACCGACTTCGCGCTCAAGGTCGCCCTTCGCGGGCTGGAAAGGCATCCGCACAACGCTGACGCCCACGACCTGCTCGCGCGCATCTCGGTCGATCGCGGTGAGCTCGAGCGCGCCTTCGACGAATGGGACATGGTCATTCGCTTCGCGCCTCGTCACGCGGGTGCGCGCAAGGGAATGGGCTTCGTGCTCTTCCGGCAGGGAAAGCTCGAAGAGGCCGAGCGATATCTCGCCGAGGCGATGGAAGCGGATGGCGAGGATCAGAGCACGATCACCGCGCTGGCGCACGTCAGGCGCGCGCTCGGCCGTCCGATCTCCGAGATGCCGCCCGCGCCCGAGCGCCCCTCGGATGCCGGCAAGCCGGTGCTTCCGCCGCTCCCCGAGATGCACCTGCGTCCGCGGGCCAGTGGCGAGACGCGCTTGTCCGACGTCCAGTCGCGATCGAGTGGCGAGACACGCGCCGCGGAGACGCTGCGCCCGGCGCCGTCAGGCGGGGCGTTGCCGGAACCGCCGTGGCTGTCCGACACACTGCGCAGCAGCGCACAGCCCGCGGCTCAGGTCGCGGCGCCGGAGATCGATTCGCGCGAACGTGCGGCACTGGCGCGCAACCCACGCGCGCTGTTCGCCGACCTGATCGGCGAAGCCGACCAGACGGCGCTGCTCCTCGACGCCGATGGATTCGTGCTCGCCGGCGCCTACGTTGCCGCCGACGGACGCGATGTCGCGCAGGAAGTCGGCGCGGAACTGAGCGGCGTGAGCGACGAAGCACAGCGTGCGATGCGGCATCTCGATCTGGGCAGCTGGCAACAGATCATCGTCGAGACCGAGGTGGCGACGATCGCACTCGCGCCCGGTCCACGCGAAGGACTGCTGCTGGTCGCCGCCGACGGCGCGATGCCGCTCGGGATGGTGCGACGGTTTCTCGATCGCGCGGCGGCGCGCGCGCGGACATTCGTTGGGGGGCTGACATGAGCGCCACTCCATTCGTCGAGGTGCTGGCGTCGCTCACCCGCCAGCGCGGAGTGCTTGGCAGCATGGTGGTCAGCGAGGCTGATGGAATCATCGTCGACTCGAACCTGCAGATCGGCGTGAAGGGGAACGTTGTCGCCGCGCTGGCCGCATCGCTTTACCGCAAGGCGCGACTGTCGGCAGGCGCAGCGGGACTCGGCACGGCGAACTTCGTGCAGCTCGAGGCCGAGCGCGGCCGCGTCTGCGCGGTCGGGCGCGGGGATCTGCTGTTGGTGACGGTGGCCGAGTCGCGGGCGAACGTCGGGCTCATTCGCATCGAGATGCTGCGCGCGACGCAGGTGCTCGAGACATGATCCGGCCGGGTGCGTGGTGACCGTCGCTGTCGTCGAGAACTGGGTGGAGGAACCGCTGCGGCGGTTCGTCAGTGATGCACGCGTGCGTCTCGCCCTGCTGCTGCATCCGAGCGGGCAGGTGCTCGGGCAGTCGGGGTTCACGCGAGCGGTGGACGTGATGTCTGCCTGTGCGCTGGCCGCGGCGATTCATGCGTCGGCGGGCGAGCTCGGGAGGCAGCTTGATGGGAAGCCGTTCCACGTGCTGCATCACGCCGGGAAGGAGCGCCAGATCTTCATCGCCCCGGCGCAGACACGGCGTGGGCTCTACATTTTTCTGTCGGTGTTCGATCGCGAGAGCTCCCTGGGACTGGTCCAGCTGTACTACACGGAATTCGAGCAGCGGCTGGCCGCTGCCGCGCCGGAGCTGGAGCCACCGCAGGTGGTGCTCGCCGAGAATTTCGAGCGGGATCTGAATCACAACCTTGCCGCGCTCTTCGGGCGCGCCTAACGCACCGCCACCGCTCCCGTGTCACTCGTCAACTACGCGACCCGCGAGATTACCTGCAAGATCGTCTACTACGGCCCCGGGCGGTCGGGGAAGACGACCAACTTGCACTACATCTATTCGCAGGTCCCCGACGATCGAAAGGGAAAGATGGTGTCGCTGGCGACGCAGACCGACCGCACGCTGTTTTTCGACTTTCTCCCATTGGATCTTGGGCAGATCTCCGGCTTCACGACGAAGTTCCAGCTCTACACCGTGCCGGGGCAGGTCTACTACCAGACGACACGCAAGCTCGTGCTGCAGGGCGCCGACGGCGTGGTCTTCGTCGCCGATAGCCAGGCGCGCCAGCTGCAGGAGAACATCGAGAGCATGCAGGACCTCCACGCGAACCTGACCGAGCAGGGGATCGATGCGCGACAGATCCCGATGGTCATCCAGTACAACAAGCAGGACCTGCCGTCGGACATGATCCTCAGCGTGCCCGAGCTCGAGGACGCACTGAACTTCTGGGGTGTTTCCAACTTCGCTGCTGATGCACTGCACGGTCATGGCGTGTTCGAGACGCTCCGCGGCATCTCCGAATCGGTGCTGAAGAAGCTCAGTGCCGGGGCCGGGGCGCGTTAGTGCAGCCTGACGCGCGCTTTCGCTTTGAAAACTTCGTCGTCGGCTCCGCCAACCGGCTCGCTGTCGCGGCGGCGCGCGCCGTTGCCGAGGCGCCGGGCTCGGCCTACAACCCGCTGTTCATCTACAGCGCGTCCGGACTCGGCAAGACGCACCTCGCGTCGGCGATCGGCAACTATGCGCGGAGCCTCCAGCCGACGCTGCAGACCGAGTACGTGACGCTCGACGAGTTCGTCGAGCAGCTGCACGCGGCGATCTCGATCGGGCAGACGGTGAGTTTTTCCCAGCGCTACCAGCATGTCGACATGCTGCTGATCGACGACCTGCAGTTCCTCACCGGGCGGCGTGAGACGCAGACCGAGATGCTGCGGCTGTTCAACGCGCTCCAGGGCAGCGGCCGGCAGATCGTGATGACCAGCGACCGTCCGCCGAACGAGATCGCCGACGTCGACGAGCGGCTGATCTCGCGGCTGGCCGGCGGCCTGATCGTCGACATCGGTCCGCCCGACTACGAGACCCGGGCGGCGATCCTCCGCAACAAGTGCGAGGAGCGCAAGGTTGCGCTCAGGCCTAACGTTCTGGACGAGCTGGCGAAGACCGAGTTCGCCAACGTCCGCGAGTTGCAGGGCGCGCTCAACCGCGTGATCGCGATGCAGCAGCTCGGCGGCCCGATGCGCACCGATCAGGTGCGCGTCGTCCTCGGCCAGCCCGCGCCGTCGTGGCGGGCGCCGACCCCGGCCAAGTCGATGGGCGGCGAGTACCTGAGCTTCCTCTCCGACGTCGCCAGCGTCGTCGCCCAGAACGTCGAGGGCTGGCGGATGCGGATCAGCGAAGCGATCGCCTTCTGGAACGGCGAGGGCTATCGCACCGCGGTGCTCGAGCGTGCGCTGCACCTCAAGCAGCAGCCCGACATCGAAGGGCTGCTCGGCCTCTACACCGCCGCGATCGAGCGGCTACGCGCGCTGGAGACCGAGGTCAACGCGCTCGATCCGGCGTTAGGCGCGAGTGAGGCATTCCGCGATCCGGAGCGCGTCAACGAGGCGGAGGCACTCGTCCAGCGCGCGCAGTCGGGGGAGATACCGCCGCCCGGGCCGTCGTCCGCCTTCACCCGCGCTGGCTACGAGGTCAGCCCGTCGAACCAGATGGCGGTCAAGGCCGCCGACGCGGTCGCTGCCGATCCCGGGGGCAAGTACAACCCGCTGTTCATTTACGGGCCGAGTGGAACTGGGAAAACGCACCTCGCGAACGCGATCGGCAACGAGATCGTCGAGGCGAGCGGCGGCGCGATCGCCGTGTCGTTCGTCAGCGCGGGCGAATTCATCGACGAACTGATCGTCGCGCTGCAGGACGGAACACTCGAGCGCTGGCGGGCACGCTATCGCTCGGCCGGCGCGCTGATCATCGACGATGTGCAGTTCGCCGCGGGCAAGGAGCGCACGCAGGAAGAGCTGTTCCACGTCTTCAACGTGCTGCACACCGAGGGCAAGCAGATCGTCCTCACCAGCGATCGCGGGCCGAAGGAGCTGGAGAGTCTCGAGGAGCGGCTCCGCTCGCGGTTCGAGGGGGGGCTGGTGGTCGGCATCTCGCCGCCCGATCACGCGCTCCGGGAAAAGCTCTACGCCCGCTATCTCAGCATGGTCGAGCCGCCGGCGGAGGACGGGCTGCTCGAATACCTGAGCGATCGTCCGGCGGCGAGCGTGCGCGAAATCATCGGGACGGTCAACCGATTGGTTGCCGCCGCCGACGTCGCCGGCGTGACGTTAGGCGTCGAGCTGGCGCGCACGGAGCTCGAAGGCATCGGCTCGGCGCCGGCACCGGCGCCAGTGAATGCGCGGGCGATGGACGCGTTCTTCCTCGACGACGAGAAGGTCGTCTGGGACTGGCCCGATGTCACCGGTCGCACGATCGAGGAGTGGCGGTAGCCGATGGCGATCAAGGGCTCCCTCAAGGAAGCGTCGCTGCCTGACGTGCTCCAGCTGCTGTCGATGGGCAAGAAGACCGGCTGCCTCAGCGTCACGCACCGGAACAACTTCGGCTACATCTACTTCGACAAGGGTCGTATCTGCTACGCGTCGATCGTGAACCGGCGCGACCGGCTTGGCGACATCCTCGTGAAGAGCGGCCTGATCTCGACCGACCAGCTGCTCGCCGCGGTGCAGACGCAGGAGAAGCAGCGCGACAAGCGGCTCGGTGAGATCCTCATCTCGCAGGGCGCGATCCAGCGCGAGGAACTGCACCAGCAGATGCGCGTCCAGATCGAGGAGGCTGTGTACTATCTCTTCACCTGGACGCAGGGCTCGTTCAACTTCGAGGCCGACATCCGCCCCGAGGAGCAGGACTTTCTCGTCTCGATCAACCCTGACGCGCTGCTGCTCGAGGGAGCGCGCCGCGTCGACGAGTGGTCGCTGATCGAGAAGAAGATCCCGAGCTTTGACATCGTCTTCGATGTGGA
Source organism: Gemmatimonadaceae bacterium (assembly GCA_031360575.1). GTDB lineage: Bacteria > Gemmatimonadota > Gemmatimonadetes > Gemmatimonadales > Gemmatimonadaceae > JABFXC01. Next base: position 12,763 of record JANMBU010000052.1, on the reverse strand, counting down.
TCGCATGCGCCTCGCCGGCGGCGAGGCCGCGCCGACGATCGAGCAGGAAACGCTGATCGCGCTGATCGACGGCCGGCGCGACGTTACCGCGCTGATCGACGAATCGGGACTCGGCGAGTTCAGCGTCGGCAAGGCGCTCTACGGTCTGGTCACTGCCGGCTTTCTCACCCGGGTCGGGAAGACCAAGGCCCCCGAACCCGCCGTCTCCGACGCGCGCGTCGACGAGCATCGCAACCTCGGCATCGCGTTCTACAAGACGGGGATGCTCGAGGAGGCGATTCGCGAGTTTCGCCGCGTGGTCGACCTGCGCGCCGGCGACGGTGCGGCCGGCTTCTACATGGGGCTCGTCCTCATGCGGCAGGGCAAGTGGCCTGACGCGGCCAACGCGTTCCACGAGGCCGCCTCGCAGCCCGGCGCCAAGTACGCCGTCTTCCACAACCTCGCCTACTCGCTCGAGCGGCTCGGCCGTTATGACGAGGCCCGCGCCGCACTCGAGGAAGCGACCGCGCGCGGCGGGGCCACCGACGCCCGCGTCCAGACATCGTTAGGCGTTCTCTCCCTGTGGACGGGCGACGTGGCCACCGCCGACGAGGCGCTGGCCGCCGCCCGGCCGCTGTGGGGCAAGCGTCCGCCGGCTGCGGCCTGGTTCCACTACGCCGCGCTCGCCGCGGCGCTCGCCGGCGACCTCGATCGCGCCGCGGCGCTGCTCGCCGAGGGGATCGGCATTCACGGCCACGCCGCACCGCTGTTCAACAACCTCGCCGTCGCGCAGGAGCGCCGCGGCAGCCTGCCCGAAGCGGCGGTCACCGCCGAGCGCGGATTGCACGAGGACGCCAGCCTGCCGCAGCTCCACAAGAACGTCGGCGACTACCTCTATCGCAGCGCCCAGTACGATGAAGCGCTCGACGCGTATACCCGCGCAATCAAGCTCAACCCATCGTTAGGCGATGACGTCTACATGAAGCTCGGCAACATCCGCTACAAGCGGCAGGAACGCGAAGAGGCAGTGAAGTGCTGGGAACGCGCGCTCGAGCTCGATCCCGAGAACCAGATCGTCCGCACCAACCTCGGCGCGGTGAGAAAGGTGCTCCAGTGAGCGCCGCCCTCGACGACGCCGAGTTCCTCGAGCTGACGGCGAAGATCGCCCGGGAACGCGATTTCCGTTGCGGGAGCTACAAGGAGAAATGCCTCCGCCGGCGCATCGCAGTGCGGATGCGCGCTCGCGCCGTGCACACCTACGCCGACTACGCGCGCATCCTCGACGGCGACAATGTCGAGTGGGACAAGCTGATGGACGCGTTGACCATCAACGTCACGAAGCTGTTCCGTAACTGGGAGACGTACGCACTGCTCGCCGACACGATCGTTCCCGAAGTCTGGGCGGCGCACAGCGACCAGATCAGGGTCTGGAGCGCGGGCTGCTCCTCGGGCGAAGAACCGTACTCGCTGGCGACGCTCTTCTTCCGCGCCGGCGAGCGCAGTCGCCGCGCCGCGACGCCCGAGCGCGTCCGCATTCTCGGCACCGACATCGACAAGCGCAGCCTCGATTCGGCGCGCGCCGCGCGCTTCGACGAAGATGCGTTTGCCGACACGCCGAAGGAGTACCGCGATCGCTACTTCACCGCGGGCTATCCGGCGAGCGTGCTGCCCGAGATCAAGGCGCTCGTCGCGCTCGAACGGCGCGACCTCCTGCTCGAGTCCGCGCCGCCCGGCGGTTTTCACGTGATCGTTTGCCGCAATGTGTTGATCTACTTCGATCGCGAAACCCAGGAGATGCTGTTTCAGCGTTTTCACGACGCGCTGCTCCCCGGCGGGATGCTCGTGCTCGGGAAGGTCGAGACGCTGCTCGGCGGCATCCGGAACAAGTTCGCCGCCGTCGAGGCGCGCGAACGCATCTATCGAAAGCTGTGACCGATCTTCGCGTGAGAGTTGCCGACTATGCGGTGGCGAAGGGCGACGACGTCATCTCGACCATCGGCCTCGGGTCGTGCGTCGCAATCGTGATCTACGATCGACAGACGCGCGTCGGCGGGATGGCCCACGTGCTGTTGCCGAGCGAAGGGCTGTCGCGCGACAAGGACAATCGCGCCAAGTTCCCCGGCACCGCGGTCCCGCTGCTCCTCGAGGAGATGCGGAAGCTCGGCGCGCGCGGCCCGTTCGCCGCAAAGATCGTGGGCGGGGCGAGCATGTTCGGCGCGCTCATCCCGGCGGGGGGGATCAACATGGGCGAGCGCAACGTCGTCTCGTCGCGTCAGGCATTGAGCGAGGCGGGGATTCCCCTCGCCGCGCAGGACGTCGGTGGCGACTATGGCCGCAGCGTGTACTTCCATCTCGACGATGGACGGGTGCTCGTGCGATCGCTGAAGTCCGGTGACCGCGCCCTCTAGGCGTCACACCGTGCTGGTCGTCGACGACAGTGCGTTCATGCGCAAGGTCGTCACCGAGATCATTGACGGCTCCGAAGCGTTCCGCGTCATCGGTACGGCCCGCAACGGCCACGACGCGCTGCGCCAGATCCATGCGCTCGACCCGGAGATCGTCACACTCGACGTCGAGATGCCCGAGCTCGACGGGCTCCAGACGTTAGGCTACATCATGTCGGAGATGCCGCGGCCGGTGGTGATGCTGAGCGCGGCCACCGCCAGCGGCCGCGACGACCCGACGCTGCGCGCACTCGAGCTCGGAGCACTGGACTTCGTCCGCAAGCCATCGGGGCCGATCAGCCTCGACATCGCCAGCGTCGCCGAGACGCTGCTCGCCGCATTGGCCGCGGCGCTGCAGGTCAACCTCGGCGGCGTACGGATGCTTGGCGCGCCCCGCTTCATCGCGCAGGCACCGCGGCCGTTAGGCTCGCGCACCGCGTCGCGGGCGATCGCGATCGCCGCCTCGACCGGCGGACCGCGCGCGCTGGCTGAGGTGGTGCCGGGCATTCCCGGCGACGTCGGCGCCGCGGTGCTCATCGTGCAGCACATGCCGAAGGGATTCACCAAGTCGCTGGCGCAGCGGCTCGACGCGCTGAGCGCGCTGCGCGTCGTCGAAGCGCAGCACGGTGAGCTGGTCGAGAGCAACTCTGCCTACGTCGCGCCCGGCGGCTTGCACATGCGCGTCGTGCGCGAGGGAGACCGCGTCGTCATCGCACTCGACGAGACTGCGACCATTCATGGTGTCCGGCCGGCGGCCGATCCGATGTTCCGGTCGGTCGCCACCGTGTTCGGTGCCGATTGCGTCGGCGCGGTGCTCACCGGCATGGGGCGCGACGGGGCCAACGGGCTCCGGGCAATCCGGGACGTCGGGGGGAGGGGAATCGTCCAAGATCAGGCGACATCGACGATCTACGGCATGCCCCAGGCTGCTCTCGCACTGGCTGGCGCCGAGCGGATCCTGCCCCTCGGCCAGGTCGCGGCGGGGATCGTCGAATTGCTCGGAGGCGCTCGTCGGGCATCGGGCCCGGGCGCGCAGCACCCGTGACCGGCGCACAGTGGTTGTCGGAAGGTACGCATCCTCGCACTCGACGTCGACGCGAATGAAGAAACGACAAAAGCACCGCGCTGACAAGCCGGCGACGCCGACCCCACCCTCACCCACGGCGGCGCTGCCTAACGCGCGCGGCGACGGGCTGCCATCGGCGACGCCGGCCGCCAACGAGCCGCCGGATCGCGTGTCCTCGCCGGTCGCCATGGCGGCCGTGTTCCGGTTGACCCCCCCGGTCGGGATGCGCCCGATCGCCACGCCGGCCCCCGTTCCCGCGGAGGCGATCGTTGCGACCGCCACCGTGCCGACGACCGATGACTACGCCGCCACGCTGATGCGTCGGCTCGCCGCGATGGCACCACCGGATTTCGACGATGAGCTTGAACTCCAGAACGATCGCCGCCCGTTGCGCGAGCGCGTTCGCAGCCGGACCGGAGTCGCCGATCTGCTGATGTTCCGCATCGGCGACGAGCTGTTCGCGGCCGACCTCGCGTCGGTGGAGGAAGCTGTGACGCTGCCGGAGATTCACCACCTCCCCGAGATGCCGGCCGCGATGCTCGGCGCCTTCGACCTCCGCGGCCGTCTGACCCCGGTGTATTCCCCGGCCCAGGTCATCGGCGTGCCCCTCCGCGGCGTGGCGCAGGCGGCGCTGCTCGTCCGCTCCGACACGCGTCGGCTCGGGCTCGCCGTCGACGACGTCGAGGATGTGTTCCAGGTGAATCTCGCCACCGTTCATGATGCACCGGGGATCGACGACGCCGACGGCATCCTGCTCGCCGTCGCGCACCACGGAACGGAACTGGTCGCCATCATCGACGCCGACGCCCTCGTCGCCGCCTGTATCGGCGGCCACGCATTGGAGACCGCATGACGACCGCAACCACCGGCACGATCTCGAAGATCGTCACCTTCCGGCTGGGCGACGACCTGTTCGCCGCCGACATCTACTCCGTCGAGCGGGTGCTCCGCTTCCAGCCTCCGACGCCCGTCCCTAACGTTCCGGCCTGGATCGACGGGGTGATCGACTACCAGGGCCGCGTTGTCCCGTTGATCAACCTGCGGAACCGCTTCGAGCTTCCGGTGGTGCCGCCGGGACCGGACACGCGCATCCTGATCTTCAACGCCAGCGGAGAATGGATCGGCGGCGTGGTCGACGCGGTGCTCGACGTCGCGCCACTCGACGCGGGCAAGCTCGCCCCCCCGCCGCCCCTCTTCCGCGGGCTGGCCGGCGAGTACCTGCTCGGCATCGTCCGCCGTGGCGATCGGCTGGTCGTCTTCCTCGACGTTGCGCGCCTCCTCTCGACCGGCGAGCGACTCGTCCTCGAGCAGGCAGCGGCTGATGCTGCCCCGCAACCCTGAGCGCCGCACCGCGGATGACCGACCAGCAGCTGTCGCTGCGCGACCGCTATCGGGCGATCGAGGCGAAACTCGTCCCGGCGCTCGCCGGCGCCGAGCGCGAAGCGGTGAAGCAGGAGATCATCGACCTCTTCAAGGCGGTGGAAGCGCAGCTCACCGACCTGACCGCGCTCAAGGATGAGGTGAAAGCGCTCGTCGAGCGGTGGAAGCAGCAGGGAGCCGCCGCGCCATCGCAGGCGCCGCAGTTCACCGGCGAGAAGCCGATCGTTCACGCCGATCACATCGGCGCCTCGACCTTCATCGAGAAGGGCTGGAGCCGCCTCTCGCTCGGCGATTACGCCGGTGCGGAGACGGCACTGACCCGCGCGCTCGAGCTCTCGCCTAACGATCCGCAGAGCGAGGCACTGCTCGGCTGGGCGCAGATGCTCGAGGAGAAGTACGACGACGCGCTGCTCAACTTCTCGAAGGTCCTGATGAAGCAGCCGGCCAATGCGCTGGCCCGGATCAACGTCGGCTACATCTGCCTGAAGAAGCGTATTTTCGGCGAGGCGATCGAGCACCTGTCGAAGGCGATCCGCCTCGACAACGACCGCAAGGCGACGCTCTACGCGCACTTCTACCTCGGCCTGGTGTATCTCGAGCGCGAGATGTACGAGGATGCGATGAACTTCTTCCGGAAGACGATCGCACTCGGGCCGAACCTGATCGAGGCGCAGTACGAGCTCGGGCGCGCGAACTGGTTCCACGGCGATCGCGACGCGGCGATCGCTGCGTGGCGCGAGGGACTCGCGACGAACAAGTTCAACCCATGGGGAAAGCGCTGCGCCGAGATGCTGACGCTGGTCGAGTCGGGCGGAGGGCCGTCGCGGGACCCATGAGCGGTTCAGCGGGCCAGCGCAGACTGCGCCGGCACGCCGCGATCGTGGTGACGGCGCTGATCGTCGCACTGTGGCCGGCCGAACGCGCGTCGGGACAGGCCGGCGCGCCCCTCCGGCTCGACGCTGGCCGCTTCGTATTGGTTCATTACGCGCCCGACGCCCGGCTGGCGCATTCGCTGGCCGCTGCCGCGCTGGCCAGCGACAGCTTTCCCGGGTTGCCCCGTCCCCGCGAGCGCGTGCTGATCGCCATCGCGCCTGACGCGCGGACCTTTCGCCGCTGGGTCGGGCCCACCGCGCCGGAGTGGGGCGCGGCGATTGCGTTCCCCGAGTCGCGACGCATCGTCATCCATGGCCGCGATGCCGGCGCGCGGGCCGGCGATCCGATCGCCACCGTCCGCCATGAGCTGGCGCACCTCGCGCTCCACGAAGCGTTAGGGACGCTCCCTCCGCGCTGGTTCGACGAGGGATACGCCAGCTTCTCGGCTGGTGAGTGGGGGCGCGACGAGCTGCTGGCGACGAGTGTCGCGCTGGTTCTTCGCGCCGTCCCCGGGATTGATTCGCTGGACGACTACTTCGGCGGCGGGGCGCAGCGGGCGGACGAGGGCTACGCACTGGCGCACCGGGCGGTCGCCGAGCTGGCGTCGCTCGACGAGCGGCGGGGGTTGTCGCTCTTCTTCGTCTATTGGAAGGAGAGCGGTTCGATGGATCGCGCCGTCAGGCAGGCGTATGGCCTAACGCTGACCGACTTCGACCAGCGCTGGCGCGAGCGCACGCGCCGCCGCTATGGCGGGCTCGCGCTGACTGCCGACTTCGCCCTGCTCGGGCTTGTCGGGGGCGTCACGCTGCTTCCGCTCTGGCTCGCGCGCCGTCGGCGCGACCGGCGCCGCCTCGATGCGATGCGGGCCGCCGACGACGCGGCAGACCGGGCGATGCGGGAGAGCGCGCTTGCCGCGCTCCTCAACGAGGGGCCTCCCGGGCCGCCAGCCTCCGGGGACGAGGAAACTCGTGGCGGCAATCGCGTGCCCAAGTAGCGCAAAGGGCGGGGGCGCCCCGTGGCGCTCAACCTCCGGTTGGAGGCGCAACCGCTTGACACCATTCCACTTGATTGCGTAGACTTCGACATTATGGCTCACCCTGTCACACCCGTTCGCTCGCGCAGCGGCATCCTCTGGACGGCGGCGGCGCTGACGCTGCTCGCAGGCTACGCGGATCTCGCGCGCGGCGGCGAGACGCTTGCACCAATCCTGCTCATCGTCGGATACTGCGTTCTGATTCCGCTGGCGATCCTGAAGTAGCACAACGCAGGGGCGGGAGTTTCAGGAAGTTCCGAGGTGTTCCGGCCGGGCGGGCATGCGCAGCCGGGCGATTTTCGTGCGATCCGGAACGACCTGGTCCGGATCTGGTATGAGAATGCGACGCCGGGTCCGGGACGGCGTCGGGCAGGCATCGCCAAGGGCGAATAGCTCAGCTGGTTAGAGCGCCTGTCTTACACACAGGAAGTCGGGGGTTCGAATCCCTCTTCGCCCACTGACGGGGATCCGAATACGGCGGTCGTCGCCGAAGTGTTGGATGATGTGGCCGGGCAGTTGCTCAATGAGTTCCGTGTGCGCCCCTGTCGGGGCAGCACAATCACCGTTCGGGAGGTTTGCACCGTGAAGGCATCGCACCGCCACCTGCTCCTGTTCGTCGGCGTCGCCGCCACCCTGGCGACCAGTGCCGCACCGGCACGCGCTCAGGCGAAGGCGCCACCCACCGGACCCCGGTTGATGGTCCCGGTGTTCGCCGGGTCGAAGCCGCTTGGCGTTCAGCTCTCGGACGACCTGCGCGACCGGTTGAAGCTCGACTACCCGACCAAGAATATCTGGACGGTCCCGAAGACGGACATCACCGGCATTCTCGACGCGTCGGGCTTCCGTACGGACACCGCGGTCAGCAACGCCGACCTCCGCGAGCTCGCGCGGACCGCACGCGCCGACGAGATCCTGATCGGCATGGTTACCCGCACCGCGACTGGGGTGCACGTCGAGTCGCGCCTCGTGTTGCCGCGCGACCTGGCGATCTCGCAGCCGCTCCCGGCGATCGACGCCGGCAATGTCGGCGGCGCCGCGAAGAGCATCTCGAAGGCGGTCGGCGACGCACGCAAGCAACTTGGCGCCTACAACAAGTGCGAAGAGCAGGCTCGGGCCGGCAGCTACGACGCCGCGATCCAGACGGCGAACTCCGGCACAGCATCCTACGGTAACGCGACGCTTGTCCGCATCTGCCGACTCAACGCGTACCTCGCGAAGAAGGCGCCGTCGGACACGGTCCTCGCCAACGCGAAGGACATCCTCCGCATCGACCCGAAGAACAAGATCGCGCTCAACGCGGCTGGTCAGGCGCTCTCCGACAAGTCGGATGCCCTGGCCAAGACCGACCCGGCGCAGTCGGCCGCACTGAACGACCAGGCGGTACAGAGCTGGACGACGCTGATCGCGGTCGATCCATCGGACACCCGCATGCTCGAGACGGTCATTCGCAAGATCGTAGTGTCGGCGAACCCGGCGATCGCGCTGCCAATCATCGACAACGCAGTCACCGACAATCCCGGCAACCTGCAGCTCCTCCGCCTCCAGTGGCTCATCCACCTTGCGGCGAAGGATTACAAGAATGCAGTGGCGATCGGTCGCAACATGGTGCAGATGGACACCTCGCTTGCTGACACGACCTACTTCACCCGTCAGGCAGCAGCGCTTGCGTCGACCTCCGACAGCGCTGGTGTTCGGGCGATCGTCGGCGAAGGCGTGCGGAAGTTCCCGTCCAACACCGGGCTCGCGCTCTTCGAGGCGCAGTCACTGAAGAAGTCGGGCCAGCTCGCCGCAGCGAAGGCCAAGTACATTGAACTGATCCGGCGGAACCCGAAGCTCGAGCATGGCTACCTGCAGCTTGCACAGATCTCGGTGGACATGAACCAGCTCGACTCCGCGCGCGCGGCGCTTCGCATGGCAGTGCAGACGGGGAGCGATTCGGCGAACTACGTCGCGCAATACGCTCTCAGCGTGGGCAATGCGCGCTACAAGGCGGCGAATACGCTCAAGACCGGCGATCCGTCGGAGAATGAATTGAAGCGGGCCGCGATGATGCAGGCGGTGAGCTTTCTCGCGTTGTCGGATTCGCTCGCTCCCTCGCCGACGCCGAAGTTCCTCATGGGCGTCGCGTACTTCACCGTCGGCCAGCTCGCTGCCACGGACGCGCCGAAGTCGAAGAGCTGCGACCTCGCGACGCTGGCCGACCAGTCGTTCAGCAAGGCGCAGATCGGCCTGACCCAGGGTGGCAGCACGGCGCCTGACGCGGCCAAGCAGTATCTCGGCTACCTCGGGCAGTTCACCCCGGTGGTCGACGCGCAGGTCAAGAAGTTCTGCAAGGGCAGTGGCTCCCGTTCGGGTGGCAACAAGGGCGGCGCCTCGCGCGGTGGGTCGGCGCGCGGGTTGGCCAGCGCGGCCAAGGCGGGCCGCTGATCGCGGCGCAGCGTTAGGCAGCAGGCGGAAGCGCGCCGGACTCCTCATCGGGTCCGGCGCGCTTCGGCTTTTCGGCGCATCGCGCGCGCGGATCTCCGGCGAGCCGTGAATCGCGAACGGCAGGTGCTTAGCTTTCGGGATGTTCACCGGCGCAGGACAAACGCGATGACGCGAAGCAGATGATGGGAGTCGAAGCGGCCGCAGGTCGCTGGGATAGCGAGTATCATGCGCCGGTTCTGGCAGCGGAAACGCTCGCCCTCGTCGCCGGTGCGGAATGCGTCCTCGATGGCACCCTCGGCGGCGGCGGTCACTCGCTCGCGCTGCTCGAGGCGGGGGTCAACCGCGTCATCGGCGTCGATCGCGATTCGGCGGCGCTGGCGGTCGCGTCGGCGCGGCTGCACGACTTCGGGGACCGATTTCTCGCCGTGGAGGGGAACTACGCCTATCCCGAACGAATCGGCGCGATCGAGGGAGTCGTCTTCGACGCAATCGTGCTCGATCTCGGCGTCTCGTCGCGCCAGCTCGACGACGAGGCGCGCGGATTTTCATTCCGAGCGGGCGCGCCCCTCGACATGCGAATGGGCAATGACGCCGAATGGGACGCGGCAACGCTGCTCACCGACGAGCGCGAGGACGAACTCGCGCGAATCTTTCGCGAGTACGGCGACGAGCCGAAGGCGGGCCGCCTCGCCCGCGAAGTGGCTCGCCGCCGGGAGAATCGGGCCTTCGCGACAAGCGATGATCTCGTGAACGCAATACGCGGTGCGCTCGGCGCCCGCAGCGACGCCGGCGATTTCGCGCGCATCTTTCAGGCGGTGCGAATCGCGGTGAACAACGAGCTTCGCGATCTCGAGCGCGCATTGCCCGCGCTGCGCGACCGGCTCGCGCCCGGCGGTTCATTCGCCGTGATCGCTTACCACTCGGGGGAGGATCGGATCGTCAAGAATGCGTTTCGCGACTGGAGCACCGACTGCATCTGCCCCCCGAAGCATCCGATCTGTACCTGCCGCGGTCGCGCGCTCGGCAAGCTGCTGACGCGGAAGGCGATCGTGGCCGGCATCGAAGAGACCCGGCACAACGGTCGGGCACGGAGCGCGCGGCTTCGGGGGTACCGCCATGCCGGCTAAGGGCGCGAGGCCCGCGCCGCGGCCGGCCGGCCGCCCCTCATCGAAGCGACCGGCGGGCAAACGCGGCCGTGGATGGCTACTCGCGCTGGTGCTGTTCGGTTTCCTCCTCGTGACGACAGGCGTCATCTGGCGGAGGAGCTACGGGATCGCGCGTTCGCGCGAGCTGACCGAGCTCGAAAAGCGGCGCGGCCAGCTCGAGGCGCGCCGCGCCCAGCTCGAGAGCGAGATCCGCGACCTGTCGAGTCGCGCCAAGCTCGCACCGATCGTCGAACAGAGGTTGCAGATGCAAGTTCCCGCCGACAGCCAGGTCGTCATCCTCCCGCGCCCCCCGCGGGCTCGGCAGCGTTAGGCAGCGTGCGGCGCGTCAGTCGTCTCGGAGCGGTCAACATGTCGCTCCTCGCCTTCGCCGTCGCCCTGATCGGGCGCGCCGCGTGGGTGCAGCTCTGGCAGGGGAACGCCTGGGCGGCGCGCGCCGAGCGCCAGCACTTTACCGACGCACCCGTCCCCGCGCCGCGCGGCGACGTGATCGACGCGACGGGCGAGCCCCTCGCCGAGAGTCGCGAGATGCTGCGCCTGGCGGTCGCGCCGCGTGAACTCCGCGAGCCGGTCGTGCTGCGCCGCGCGCTGGCAACCGCTGGCGTCGCACCGGAATGGATCGCCCGGGTGACCGATACGCGTCGGGCGTGGGTGGTGGTCCCGGGACGCTTCCTGCCGTCGGAGGTCGCGCGCGCGACGCCGCTCCGTGGCGTCTACAGCGAACGGGTGTCGGAGCGGGTGTATGCACTCTCTCCCGGGTTGCGCTCGCTGATCGGCCAGGTGAACGCCGCCGGCGATCCGGTCGACGGGATCGAGCTGTCGCTCGACTCGTTGCTGCATGGAACGGCGGGGTCGTCGACGCAGTTGCGCGATGCGACCGGGCGCCGCTTCGAAGCGCCTAACGATCCGGGGGTTGCGCCGACCAGGGGTCGTTCGATCACGTTGACCGTCAACCACGAACTGCAGGAGATCTGCGAGCGCGCGCTCGCCGATGCGGTCTCGCAACTGGGCGCCAGTGGTGGCGACATCGTCGTGCTCGACCCGCACGATGGTGCGGTGCTGGCGATGGCGAGCCGCCGAAGCGAGCGCTCCGGGGTCACCGGCATCACCGAGCCGTTCGAGCCGGGGTCGACGATCAAGCCGCTCGTCGCCGCCGCGCTGCTGCAGGGCGGCTACGCGCGACCGAATGACCGCGTCGAGACCTTCGGCGGGTCGTGGACGGTGTTCGGGCGTACGATCAATGACGTGCACAAGTCGGCGGGGATGCTGACGCTGCGTGACGTGATCCGCCTCTCGAGCAATATCGGGATCGCGCAGTTCGCGCAGCGGTTCGCACCGCGCGCGCACTACGAGGCGATGCGCGATTTCGGCTTCGGGACGCCGACCGGGCTGCCGTTTCCGACGGAAGCATCGGGCACGCTGCGACCACCGAGGGAATGGTCGAAGATGTCCGCCGCCTCACTGGCGATGGGCTACGAAGTCGCGGTGACGCCACTGCAGCTGGCGGTGGCCTACGCGGCGATCGCGAACGGCGGCGACCTGCTCGAGCCAGCGCTGGTGCGCGAGATTCGCGGCGCCGACGGCGCGGTGTTGTACAGGCACGAACGGCGCGTCGTCAGGCAGGTGGTCTCGCCCGCTGTCGCGGCCACCGTCCGCGGCATGCTCGGCGACGCGGTGGAGAAGGGAACGGGACTCCAAGCCGACCTGACCAACTTTGCGGTGGCTGGGAAGACGGGCACGGCGCGACTGAATGCCGGGGGCGGTTACGCGTTAGGCAAGTACTACGCGTCGTTCGTCGGCCTCTTTCCGGCCGATGCGCCGCAGTACGTGATCGTCGTCAAGCTCGACGATCCGGCGAAGGGGTATGGCGCGGTGACCGCGGCGCCGGTGACGCGTGCGGTGCTCCAGGCAGCGCTGGCCGCTCGCGACGCCGCGCTCGACCGCGGCGCGCTGGCCGGCCGATCGCTGCGGCATCCGCCGCTGGTCGCGGCCGCCGCCGATACGACGCCGATCGATTCTGGGGAGTCGTCAGTGCCGGTGACCGTCGCGCTCGATGCGCCGATGGCCGGTGCCCCGCGCGATGCGAGCAGCGTCGCGGTGCCTGACGTGCACGGGCTCGCGCTGCGCGAAGCCGTCGCTCGCCTGCATGGTGCCGGGCTCCGCGTGCAGCTCGGCCGCGGCGTCTTGGGAACCACGGTGCCGGTGGCCGGTGTCCGCCTGCGGCGCGGCGCGGTCGTCCGGCTCCTCTACGACGAGTGACCGACAGGCGATGAGCACCGAACTGAAGGCGATCACCGAACGGCTCCGCGAGCTGGGACTGCTCGTGCACGTTCGCGGCCCGCTGCCCGAGCGCATCGACGAGGTCACTGACGACAGCCGCGGAGCCGCGGCGGGCGTG
>JANMBU010000021.1:0-42313 GCA_031360575.1 Gemmatimonadaceae bacterium | reverse complement strand
CCAGTGTGCGCACCCGTGATTCTGCCCGCGCAAACGCGATGTTGGTGCGCAGCGATCGATACGCCTCCGCGACTACCGACCGCGGATCGACGTGACTGACCAGACGGCTCAGCGGAATGTCGGAATGCGGCTGCTTCTCGCTCACGCGAATTGCCGGGATCTGTCCGAGCACCGGCAACTGGAACCTGGTTGGCAACTCGTCGGGGGACTTGACCGAATCATCCAGGCGGTCCAGCCCGATGGCCAGCCCAATGCCTAACGCCAGACCGAACAGCATCGCCATGATGATCGCGCGCCGACGGTTCGGCGCGATCGCGAATGTCGGCAGTGGTGCAACGTCGACAACGCGAACGCTGGCTCCGTCCGCCGACTCGGCAATCCTCGCAAGCTGATACTGGGAAAGCAGATCGTCGTACGTTTTTTGTGCGGTACGCACATCAGCGAGCAGGCGTGCCTGCTCCGATTCGAGCGGTGGGTATCGCTCGGCCTGGAGCCGCAGCGCGTCGATCGTCTGGTTGTACGACGCCAATCGCGACTCAATCCCTTTCAGGTAATCTCCGCTCGCCGCTTGCAGGTCATTCTTTGTCCGAGTGATCAACTTGTCGATCGCCTGAACGTCCGGATGATTCGGCGCCTTTCCTGTTGCAAGCAATTCCTCGCGCTGCTTCAGTAGGTCGAACCATCGTGTGTACAGTGTACCGACGTAGCTGTTCTTCGAAATGGCTTCTGTTCCAGCCAAGCGACGCAGGTCGTTGTCGACCGTATCCGCTTGCGTGAGCTTACCGAGAAGCTGCTCGTAGACCGAACGTTCGACCATCGCTGACTGTCGCTGCCCCTCCAATCCGTGGATGTTGCTGAACAGTGCTGCGATCTCATTCGAAACGTCCGACGTCTGGTGCGACTCCTTGAACCCCTGAAGCCGCGACTGCGCCGAGTCGAGCCCGCGCTTCTGGCTGCCTAACGACTGGAGAATGAATGCGGTTTTTGTCCGAGCACTCGTGGTCTGCAGTTCGCTCGAAAACTGAGAGTACGCCTGCGCAACCGCGTTGGCCGCATCGCGGACGATCGCCGGATCGGTGCCCCGGTAGGTGATCTCGATGACGTCGGTCTGGGGAATGACTCGCGTCGCGACTGTCCCACGCACGGCGTCCGCGGCCGCGTCCAATGGGCCGATCGAAAGAATTGTCCGGTCTTCGTTGAATGCGGGACGCTGCGGCACGAACAGCGAAATGCCTGCGGCGCGGAGCGGCGCCCCGTACGCCGCCGTCGCGAGGGTCGTCTTGCCGGACGTCAACGAATAGCTCGTCGATTCGAACTTGAGGCCATATTCGCCCTCGCGTGCGGTGGAATCGACGTGTGGCGTGCTGTCGCCGAATACCGCCAGCCGCGACCGTGCCGGGCGAACAATGTTGAGCCGTAAACCCGCGGCATTTGCGACGCGATCGGCGACGCTCTGACTCTTGATCAACAGCTGTTCTGACTGGAGCGGATCGACCATGAAGTTGCGAACGCTCTGCGGTCCGCCAATCCCCTGCACCGCCGGCGTCGGCTGCTGAAAACGCACCGTCGCTGTTGATTGATAAATCCTTGGCTGTCGCATCGTCCGCCAGCCGCCGATCGCAGTCACAATGGCGAACACGGTCACGACGAGTATCCAACGGCGGCGGACCACGCCGAATACTTCGCGCGCGGTCAGCCCATTGGCGTCTTCTTCCTCGCGGAACTCAGAGGACGTGAAGCCGGTGCCGTTTTCGGACGCTGTGCTTCCGGAGTCGACCGTCATGAACACTGTGCCACTATCGTCGCTTCAGGAGGATTGCGATGCTGAGCGCGGTCGTCGTCAGTCCGAGAAAGAAGCTCAGCGTTTCCCGCGTGAAACCCGTCTTCTTCGGAACGACGACCACGTCATTTGAATAAAGCACGACGCGGCCCGAAGCACTACCCGTCAACGCGCTCTCGAGATCCACTTCGAACACCCGCCCTTCGCGCACGACCCTCGTCCGCTTGAGGTTCGCGTTCGGCGTCGGTCCGCCCGCAATCGTCAGCAGCTGGATCAGGCTCACTCCAGGATCGACTGGATACAACGCTGGCGACCGAACTTCACCGAGCACCGACACACGCACGAGCGGCTGCACCGAGATTTGCGGGTCGGTTGTGCCCAGCTGAATGAGCGCCGAGCGGATACTTCTCTTCAACTGATCCGGATCCAAGCCGGCGGCCTGAATTACTCCGAGCCCCGGAATCTGCAGCTGGCCGCGACTATCGATCAGATACTCACCCGTCAGTTCCTTGTCGCGAAACACCGCGATGCGCACCGCGTCACCAGCGCGGAGAGTTCCTACACTTCGCGACAGGCTGTCGCGTATGAATCCCGCGCGCGTTGTGTCCTGCGCCAATGCGCGCGACGCAGGCGCAACGGCGGCGCCAACAAGTACCGCGGCGATCAGGAGGCGGCGCATGATGTCACGGAATGCGATACGCATACGTCCCGATGAGTTGAAGTCGCACGTATGAAGCCGTCGCGGCGTTCAGGTTGGCCGGGTGAGTCGCGCGTGCCCCCTCGGCGCGGACTGTCAGTGTCAGCGGCCGGGCGAGGTACGAGAGGGCGGCGTCGGCGAGCACGGCATTCTGCACGAAGGGTCGGCTGAGAGTTACACTCGGAAACGGTTCGCCGCCGTGACCGTTGGAATTCTGGCCGGGTCGCTGGGCGAGGCGCTGCGCGCCCTCTCGCCACATCCCGGCGCCGCCGGACAGCTTGACGAGCGCGCGTGGCCAGATCTCGCCGCCGACACGCCAGAGGTCAGCATCGGGCCCGAGCTCGCTGCCTAACGGTTGGTTGTAGGTCTGGTAGGCGGTAGCGTAGCGATTCCGCAGGTATGTGTAGCTGTTGATGTGGCGGTATTCAGCCACGGCTGCGGCGGGAATCCAGAGCGGAAGCGCCTGCGTTCCGCGGATCGACCAGGCCAGCTGGTCCTGAATCGTTTTCCGATCCTTGGAGTCGATCTGGACGTCGTCGACGAGCAGCTCAGCCTGCACGGCAGACCGGCCGCTGTGCGCACGCAATGCGCCAAAGAGCTGAAGGTTCTGGTCGGGGCCACTCGCGGCGGTGTCGTTCTGGACGACGACGTACGCCATCAGCGGATTCGCATAGGCGAGGTCGAGCGTCCGGACACCGCGCGCGAGGATGGCGGTCTCGCCTAACGTCAATTCCACTGCGTGTGTCGCACGAAGCGTGAGCGCATGGGCGACGATGTACCGATAGAAATGCGCC
Organism: Gemmatimonadaceae bacterium; assembly: GCA_031360575.1. Taxonomy (GTDB): domain Bacteria; phylum Gemmatimonadota; class Gemmatimonadetes; order Gemmatimonadales; family Gemmatimonadaceae; genus JABFXC01. The sequence goes on along the minus strand of JANMBU010000021.1, from coordinate 39,042 downwards.
GCCGGACCGGGAACACTGTCGAGCGCGGGCGTCAGCTCGACATCGGACACAGACCCGTACAGGGCGCGTGCGTCGAGCCGCTTCCAGCGGCCGGCGATCGCGATCCGATCGATCATCGGGCCCCATGCGGACAGCACGAGCGACTCACGGCCCTCACCAAGCCACGCTTCACTCCCGCGCCCGAACGTCAACGTCAACGGCTTGGCGACCTGCGCCGTGATATAGCTCTCGCCAAAATCGAGTGCTCCGCTCGTCTTGCGCAGCGCGCGCTGACGGACCGACGGGTCGTTCTGCCGGTCGGTATATCCGACGCCTTCGGCCACCGCGAACACTCTCCGCGAGCCCCAGCTCGCACGGACGCGAGCGGTCGCAGCGGCCGAGGGGTCACCTTCCCCCTTCGGACGAATTCCTCGCCATAATGGGCGGAATTCGCCATTGGACAGTTGGGTGGCGCGCACCGTTAGGGACGCTCCACCCCCGAACGCGCCGTCACCGTCGTTGAAAAGGTCGAGCGTATCGGGCGCAAACCGAGCACGGAGCGCGGCAACCATCGAGGGCGCGCAGTAGCTGTCCGAGTCGGCGGCGGCGAGCGCCGAGCGAACATCGCGAACCAGAAAGGGCCGGTAGGCGGAGACGCGCGCCGGGGCGCAGCCGGTTCGGACGAGCCCCTCGAGGACTTCGTAGGCCGGGTCGTCAAACGGGAGCGCAGCGAGCGGGTGCTGCGCTGCAGCGACGCGCGAAACAAGCAGAATTGCCAGCGCACCGGCTGCGCGAGCCAGCAGCCCCGCACGCACCTGGCGACAATTCGACTGCTCGTCAGCGCGTTGCGCGCTGCGCTCGCATCGTATCCAGCGGTTGTTTGCTCGGCGCAGCACTTGAGTTCGAATGTGGCGCAGGTGTCAGGTCGTTACGTGAAACGACGCCGCACACGCGGCGAGATACGGCGGGTGCGGATCGAAAAATCAGTTCAGTTGAAGCGGCACCGGACTCAACGCAATCTTCAGGCCGAGCACACGGTTCGACGAGGGGTGAAACGATGGGCGGCGGAGCGTTCCGGCGGGGATTCTTGACGCCCACCGGACAGTTCGCGGTGGGCTCAGGTTTCATCCGATCGGATCGGTGCTCGCGAGTACGAATAATGCCTGAATCGACCGCGAGAGTCCCCACTGACTTTGCCAGATGTTAAGGATGCCCATGGCTTTGCAACACTCCGCGCAGAATCGGCCTGAGTCATCGGGCAGTGCCGCCAGTCATTCGCAGTCGGAATCGATCCCCGGCGAGTGGCTGGAATCCACCATCGAACGGTTCGCCGGTCGTTTGGAGCGCGACGGACTTCATACGGCGCTAGGCTATCTCAACTCTCGCACGCGCTTTCGGTACACCGGGGCATACCGGTTGTCGCCGCCCCTGCTCTGCAGCGTAGGAATCTTTGATCGCGAGAACCCAGCACTCTCGCTATGTGCGGAGGTCGAGATGAGTACGACGTACTGCTCAATAGTCGGTGAGACGGGCAGTGCGCTCGCCGTGGAGCACGCAGCGACCGACCCTCGAGTGCGTACTCACCCGGCGCGCGAACAGTTCGCTGCCTATTGCGGCGTGCCGCTCATCGGACCGGCGGGCGAAGCATTCGGCACCCTGTGTCACTACGACGCCCGCCCGCGCATCGGTACTGCCGACCACCTCGAGCTCATGCATCGAGTTGCGCCGTTCGTGGCGAGTTACGTCCTGTCACGCGACGGCTGAGCGGAACGAGCCTTCGTCGACACGGCGTCGAGATTGGCGCGAACGATAAATCCGACGAGCTCGCGCGCTGCCTCCACCGAAAAGACCCGCGCGGAGGGCACGATCCGGCCCCCGATCGGTGCTCCGGCCAGCGCTTCGGATGCCGCACGGGTAACGTACACCGGCGCGTCCGCAGGGATCGATCGCAGATCGTCGCGACCGACGATCATGAGGCGCAGATTTTCGTCCGCGCCCGGAACTTCCTCGAAGAACGCTCGCAGACCACCGACGAATCGTTCGTCGCTGACGACAACGTAGACGGCGTGGCGGAGCAGCATCCGCCATTCCCCGCCGAGGAGGTCGGGGCGCACGTCCGCGATAACGACCGGCACGCCGACACGCGCACCGACTCGGCGAACCAGTGCGTCGTAGCTTGGCGTCGTAACGAGCAGGTCGATGCGCCGCAATTCAGCGATCATGCCGGCGCTGGGCTCGGCGAGCTCGGACGCATCAAGCCCCGTCGCGTCGAGACCGTAATCATCGAATAGCTCGCGACACATTCCGGCGATCTGATCGCGACTCCCCTGGACTACGACAGCGCGCAGTCGGAGGGTGCTCACCGCTCGCCGGAACCAGTCGTGAAACTCGACAACTGGAACTTCGCGACCCAAGCCTTGGAGGAGGGTGTCGATCATCCAGTCCATTCCCGGGGTCGGAATGAGCGCGTCATCGCGCGGCGCGACATATATACCGCCGCGCTGGCGTAGCTCGACCAACCCCTCCGTGGCTAGTTGTCGATACGCCGACAGAACTATTCGGTGGTCGGTCTCGAACTCGGCCCCTAGTTCGCGCGCACTCGGAAGGCGGTCGCCAGAGGCGAGCGCTCGCGCATGCAGGCTGCGAAGTATGCGTCCCCTCAGCAGCTCGGCGATGTTGTCTCTGGTCATGTCCAACGCCATAGACGCATTTTTCCAGCCCGCTCTGCTCGTCCAGTTACGACCACAGTGGCCCGGGTTGTGCTTGGATGGCTGTCGTCCCGTCGGAAGATCCGAGGGGGCGTCGGTCGGCGTAGTCCCGTCACGGACCCACGCGCAGTTCGGCGCTCAAGGGGCTGGTTCTCGCGTGCTAGCAGCGGCAACCGGCGATTCATTGCTAGCGGCAGAAAGGAGGCCCTGGTGGAACGTGAGCAGATACTGACGCAGGCGGTTGGGCGCCTGCAGTCGGAAGGAAGTCGACGTGAGTTCATGCGCTTGGCCGGCCTTCTGGGCGGCGCACTCGCATTGAGCGCGTGCGGCAAGGACAACAACCCGACGTCGCCCGTCAACAAGAACGTGACGCTGAACTTCGCGATGCCGCTCGACGTCCTCAAGTACGCATTCGCGCTCGAAGCGTTGGAAGCGGACTTTTATACGAAGGTCGTTGGCAACGGCTCGTTCAGCACCGCGTTCAGCAGCGCAGCCGAACGGACTATCCTGACGGACATTCGCGATCACGAAGTTGCGCACCGCGAGTTTTTCAAAGCGGCGCTCCTCGCGAACGGCGCAACCGTTCCTTCGCTCTCGACCAAGTATCCGTCGAGCGTGAACTTCGCTGACCGGACGTCGGTCCTGACCACCGCGAAGACGTTTGAAGATCTCGGCGTCAGTGCGTACAACGGCGCAGCGCGGTATCTGGTGTCGAACACCACCCTGCTGACCGTTGCGGGCAAGGTGGTCTCGGTCGAGGCGCGTCACACGTCGGCGATCCGCGACCTCCTCGCGCCTGATACAAAGGCATTTGCGGATCTCAGCGACATCACGTCGCTCGGAGCCAGCGAAGCAAACGGTCTCGATGGTAAGGCGTCGCCAACGGCTGTTCTCGCCGCGGCGCAGCCGTTCATCAACGAAACTATCACCGCCACCGGACTCTGAGGCGCCGAGCAGATATGAACACTACCAACGTGATGGATCTGATCGATCCGTCAGAAACGAAGAAGCTGTTCGCCCGACGCGATGCAATCAAGGCCGGCGTGACCGCCGGACTCGCGATGGGTTCACTGCCGATGGTGCTCGCCGCGATGGCGAAGACCGCCGGCGCACAGGGCACGAACCCGACGGTCAACGACGTCCTCAACTTCGCGCTGAAGCTGGAGTACCTCGAGTCGGAGTTCTATAACATCGGTACCGGCCTGCAGACGTTTCCGGCCGAGTACCTCGGTCCGAACGGGGTGTTCGCGACGGGCGGTCCGCCGAAGGCGGTGTTCGACCAGATCGCGAAGCACGAAAACTCGCACGTCGCGCTGTTGAAGAGCGCGCTCGGAGCAGCAGCCGTCGCGAAGCCGAACTTTGACTTTACCGGCGGCAAGGGTGCGAAGGATGCCAACGGGAAGTACAACGGCCCGTTCGCGACCGTCTTCACCAACAAGGACATCTTCCTCGCGCTCTCGCAGGCGTTCGAAGACACGGGCGTTCGCGCCTACAAGGGCGGCGCGCAGTTCCTCATCTCGAACATCCCGGTGCTCGAGACGGCGCTGCAGATTCATGCGGTCGAAGCACGACATGCGTCGAAGGTCCGGCGCATCCGTGCCGAGAAGGGCTGGATCAGCGGTCGCACCAACACGCTGCCACCCGCCGCGCAGGGGGTATACGGCCCGGGCAACCCGGCGTCGACCTACCCGGCCGAGGACAACACCACGCAGGCGGGCGTCAACGTCACCGCGCTGGCGGCAATCTCGGGCACGGTGACGGCAGCCACCGCATCGGAGTCGTTCGACGAGCCGTTGGACGTCGCGACGGTTCTGGCGATCGCCGGACTGTTCATCATCTAGAACCAACTCCGGGCAGCACCTTGCCCGGACATAAGGAAGGCAAGAACAGTGAGGGCCGGACACGACATGTGTCCGGCCCTTGCTGTTCCGACTCTACCCTGCTTGCTCGATAGGGACGCAGCCTAACGCTTGGCGAGGGTGACGATCCGCGCCCGGCCGGCGGGAAGTTTCGCCAGCGCGTTCCTGGTGTCGACGATGACCCTGGCCTTGGCAACGAGCCGGGCATAATCGACGGCGCGATGATCGGTGATGATCACGATCGCGTCGGCGCCGGTGATCGCTTCGTCAGTGAGCGGAACGCCGGTGCGGACATGGCCTTCTTCACGGTAGCTGGGAACGTGTGGGTCGTGATAATCGACCGTTGCTCCACGCTCTTCGAGCAATCGGATCACATCGAGCGCAGGACTTTCCCTCATGTCATCAATGTCGCGCTTGTAGGCGACACCGAGGACAAGAATCCGGCTTCCCTTCACCGATTTGCGATCGTCGTTCAGGGCGATCGACGTCTTGTCCACCACGTATTCCGGCATGGCGCTGTTGATCTCGCTGGCAAGCTCGATGAAGCGCGTCCGATAGTTGAGGGTGCGCATCTTCCAGGCGAGGTAGTGCGGATCGAGCGGGATGCAGTGCCCTCCAATACCGGGGCCGGGCGTGAACTTCATGAACCCGAACGGCTTCGTCGCGGCAGCGTCGATCACTTCCCAGACATCGACGCCGAGCTTGTCACAGACGATCGCCATCTCGTTCACCAGGCCGATGTTCACCGACCGGAAGGTGTTCTCGAGCAGCTTGACCAGCTCGGCGGCTTCGGTGGTGCTGACCGGCACGATGGTGTCGATGCACGTCTGGTAGAGCGCGGACGCGACTGCAACGCAAGCTGGCGTAATGCCTCCGACGACCTTCGGCGTGTTCTTTGTATTCCACTTCTCGTTCCCCGGATCGACCCGCTCGGGACTGAACGCGAGAAAGACATCCTTGCCGACGCTAAACCCTAACGCTTCGAGCCGGGGCTGCATCACTTCGCGGGTCGTGCCGGGATAGGTGGTGCTCTCGAGCACGATCAGCAAGCCGGGGTGCGCCTGACGCTGGACGGCCTCAGCGACCGCGATCACGTAGCTCATGTCCGGATCGCGGGTCTTGGCCAGCGGCGTCGGCACGGCGATCGAGATGGTGTCCGCTTCCTTCAGCTTCGACTCGTCGGTGGTCGCAATGAACTTTCCGGATTTGACCAGCGCCGCGATCTCGCTCGCGGCGACGTCCTGGATGTGCGATTCGCCCTTCATCAGCAGGTCAACCACGCGCTGGCTCACGTCGTAGCCGATGACGCGGAAGCCGGCCTTGGCGAACTCCATGGCGAGCGGGAGACCAACATAGCCAAGGCCAACAACCGCGACGACGGCCGAGCGGTCGGATATGCGACGGAGGAGCTGGTCTTGCATCATAAAGTACAATCTTTTGATGAGGGGATCGGCGCCTAACGGTCAGCGCCCGTAGAAGCCGCGGACCGCACTGACGACTTCGTCGAGCTGTCCGTGGGTGAGCTCCGGGAAGACCGGAAGCGAGAGCACTTCGCCGGCCGCCTTCTCCGACTCGGGGCAAGTGCCCCGCTTGTAGCCGAGATAGCTGAAGCAGGGCTGGAGGTGGAGGGGCAGCGGGTAGTAGATCGACGAGCCGATGCCGCGCTCCTTGAGAAACGCCTGAAGGGCGTCGCGCCGGTCGGAGCGGATCGTGTACTGATTGTAGATCGACTCGTTGCTCGGGTCGACATATGGTGTGGTGATACCGGCGATGTCCTTGAACGCAGCGTCATAGAATCGCGCGTGCTCGCGGCGCCTGGCGCTCCAGTTGGCGAGATGTGGCAGCTTGGTCTTCAGCACCGCAGCCTGCAGCGCGTCGAGCCGACTGTTGTAGCCAACTTCGTCGTGGAAGTACTGCTTGGCGCCGCCGTGGACGCGGAGTCGCATCAGCCGCTCGGCGATCTTCTCGTCCTGGGTGACGATCATGCCGCCGTCGCCGTAGCCGCCGAGATTCTTGCTGGGGAAGAAGCTGAACGTTCCGATGGTGACCGACTCGCCGGCCATCGTCCATTTGCCTTCGATCTTGCGACGCGCACCGATCGACTGTGCAGCATCCTCGATGACCGGAATGTGCCGCGCGACCGCGTTCACCTGTTCGATCGGCGCCATCGCGCCAAAGAGGTCGACCGGGATGACCGCCTTCGTCTTGCTGGAGATACCGGCGCGAATCGCTTCGGGATCGATGTTGAACGTCTTCGGCTCGATGTCCACGAACACGGGGGTCGCGCCAACGTTGTGGATCGTGCCTGCGGTCGCGAAGAAGGTGAACGGCGTCGTCACGACTTCGTCGCCGCGGCCGATGTCGAGTGCGCGCATGGCGAGCAGGATGGCATCGGTGCCGTTGGCGCAGCCGATCGCGAACTTCGAATGCGACAGGCCGGCCACGTCGCATTCCAGTTCCTTAACGCGGTCGCCCAGGATGAAGAGTTGGCTGTCGACGACATCGATCACGGCCTTGACCATTTCGTCGCGAATGGTGGCGTGCTGCGCCTTCAGGTCGAGCAGTGGGACGGGCATTCGAGTGCGTGTTGAGTGAAACTTCAGCTGTCAGTTATCAGCGATAAACGAGTAGCCGTTAGCCGTTAGCCATTAGCGTCGAGCGACCGCGGACCGACGGCGGCGCTGAAAGCAACAGGAGAGCGCATCGAGCAAACTCAGCACCCGCCAAGGCGAAAAAGCGTCATACCGTCACACGGAGTGGGAGCGGGACTTCGCGCCCGGTCTTGGCGGATTCGTAGATGCCGAGGATGAGTTCAAGCGATTTACGGCCGGCGCGACCGTCGGTGTCGGGCATGGCGTCGCCGCGAAGCACCTTGAGCACGTTGCGGTAATACGTCTCATGGCCGAAGCCGTAGACGTTAGGCGGATTGGTCGCTGCCGCCTCGATCAACTTGTCGTCGTCGTCGTAATCGGAGAACTGCCAGGTTTCGACCTTGTTCACGGCGGTGCCGGCGATCTTGACTGATCCCTTCTCACCGAGGATGGTGATCGAGCCCTCGAGATTCTTCGGGTAGGCGAGCATGGTGACTTCGATCGTGCCGAGCGCGCCGTTGCGGAACTTGAGTACCGCGATCCCGGTGTCCTCGGCTTCGATCCGGCGAGCCAGCGTCGCCGTTTTCGCGATGACGCTCTCCACCGGTCCGACGAGCCACTGGATCAGATCGACGTAGTGCGATGCCTGATTCATGAACGCCCCGCCGTCGAACTCCCAGGTGCCGCGCCAGGGCGCCTGATCGTAGTACTCCTGCGGGCGTGTCCAGCGGACAGTGGTGTTCGCCAGGTAGATGCGCCCGAAGCGGCCCTTGTCCAGCGCACGCTTCAGCAGCTGGATCCCGGGGTTGAGGCGATTCTGCTTGACGACAAACAGGTGCACGCCAGCGCCGTCGCACGCGCGGACCAGCTCATCAGCGGCAGCGAGGGAGATCGCCATCGGCTTCTCGGTGATGACATGCTTCCCCGCCTTGGCGGCGAGCACGCCATGCTGAGGATGTAGCCCCGACGGAGTGGCGATGACGACCGCGTCGCACTCAGTCGCGCGAAGCATTTCGTCGAGCGAAGTGAAAAACGGTACCTCATTCTGTTCGCCGGCGGCGCGCGCGCGCTCCTCCACCGAGTCGCAGACGGCTACGAGCGCGAGGCCGTCGATCTTGCCGAACGCGTCGATGTGGTTCGCGCTGATGCGTCCACAGCCGACGAGGGCAATGCGGATATCGCGCCCGACGATCGAGGAGGTGCTCACGGCGCCCCTCGTATAACCGGGCGGATCCCGTCGCCAGATCGTTCGTACTCAGTGCCGCATGCAGCGCACTTGCCTGCGCCGCCGTCAGGCAGCCGCACTCCACATTGGCACATCCAACCCCGGCGGCGGGCCGGCACGCCGACCATCATCGCGTAGGGGGGGACGTCGCCGGTGACGACGGCGCCGGCGCCGACGAACGCGTATTCACCGAGCGTGACTCCACAGACGATCGTCGCGTTCGCGCCAATCGATGAGCCGCGCCGGATGAGCGTGCGCTGATACTCGCTCTTTCGCGAAACACGACTTCGCGGATTGATGACGTTGGTGAAGACCATCGACGGCCCGCAGAACACGTCGTCCTCAAGCTCGACGCCCTCGTAGATCGAGACATTGTTCTGGATCTTCACGTTATTGCCGAGTCTCGTACCCGACATGACAACGACGTTCTGGCCGAGGCTGCAGCGCTCGCCGATCACCGCACCAGGCATGATGTGACAGAAGTGCCAGACCTTCGTTCCCTTTCCGACCACCGCACCATCATCGACGTAAGCCGACTCGTGCACGAAGGGCTCCGGCAACGCCGCGCTCATCGGCTCCGGCCGGCCGGGGTGCGCGACTCGGCGAGCATTGCGTGCCACTCCTGCAACGACCGAACGCTTGTCTTCCGCGACCGGAGTGAGAGGATCGCGTCGCAGGCAGCGCTGGCGGCGGACAGCGTCGTCGTGTAGGCGATGCGGTGGCTGATCGCGCCCTGGCGCAGCGCATAATCGTCGTGCTGGGCATGCTTGCCTAACGGCGTGTTGACGAGCAGCTGGACCTGCCCGTTGACGATCATGTCGAGGCAGTTCGGGCGGCCTTCATGCACCTTGAACGTCCGCTCGGCGGGAATCCCGCGGGCACGGAGAAAGCGCGCCGTGCCTTCGGTCGCGACGATACGAAACCCCATCTCGTGGAACCGGCGTGCGATCGGGGTCGCAGTCGCCTTGTCGTGATCGTTGACCGTGATGAGAATCGTCCCTTCGAGAGGGAGATCATTCTGGGCCGCTGTCTGCGCCTTGGCGAACGCACTGCCGAAGGAATCGGAGATGCCCATCACCTCGCCGGTGGAGCGCATCTCGGGGCCAAGAATCGGGTCCGCCTCGCGGAACTTGTTGAAGGGGAACACGGCCTCCTTCACCGAGACGTACGACGGGACGATCTCCTCGAAGAGCCCGACCTGCGCGAGCGTCTCACCGGCCATCACGCGTGCAGCGAGCGAAGCAAGCGGCACGCCGATCGTCTTCGAGACAAAGGGAATGGTACGGCTGGCGCGAGGATTCACCTCGAGCACATAGACGATACCACCCTTGATCGCGTACTGCACGTTGATCAACCCGACGACTCCAAGCTTCCGAGCGAGCGCGATAGTGTGCGCGCGCATCGTCTCCATGTCCTTTTCGCCGATGAGATACGGCGGGAGGACGCAGGCCGAATCGCCAGAGTGGATACCGGCGTCTTCGATGTGCTGCATGATGCCGCCGATCACGACGTCGACCCCATCGGAGATCGCATCGACGTCCGCCTCGAACGCGTCCTCGAGGAAGCGGTCGATGAGCACCGGCTTGTCCTCGGAGACGCGAGCCGCGTGCTGGAAGTAGTCGCGGAGCGAGGGCTCGTCGTAGACGATCATCATCGCGCGTCCGCCGAGGACGTACGAGGGGCGGACGAGCACCGGGTAGCCGATGCGGTCGGCGGCGACGACGGCCTCGTCGACGCTGGTCGCCGTGCCGTTAGGCGGCTGCTCGATGCCGAGCTCGCGGGCGACGGCGTCGAACCGGCGGCGATCTTCGGCGACGTCGATCGCGTCAGGGGAAGTGCCGAGGATGCGAACGCCCGCGGCCTCGAGTCCTCGCGTGAGCTTGAGGGGCGTCTGTCCACCGAGCTGCACGATCACGCCGATCGGCTTTTCGCGGTCGACGATCTCGAGGACGTCCTCGAGGGTGAGCGGCTCGAAATAGAGCTTGTCGGAGATGTCGAAGTCGGTCGATACGGTCTCCGGGTTCGAGTTGATCATGATGGTCTCGAACCCCTGATCGCGCAGGGCTAGCGCGGCGCGCACGCAGCAGTAATCGAACTCGACGCCCTGCCCGATGCGATTCGGCCCACTGCCGAGGATCACGATCGAACGCTCGCCGCTGCGCGGCCCTTCGCTCTCCTCGTCGTAGGAGCCGTAGAGATACGGCGTCGCCGACGGAAACTCTCCGGCGCAGGTGTCGACCATCTTGTAGGCCGGGCGGACGCCTAACGCCCAGCGGCGATCGCGAACCGCCTGCTCCGTCTCATCGCGGAGATCGCCGAGCTGTCGATCGGAGAAGCCCATCCGCTTCATGGTACGGAGCGCGTCGGCGTCGACGTCGGTACGGGTCGCGTAGCGACGCTCGGCGGCGACGAGCTCGCGCATCTGGGCGAGGACCCATGGATCGACGCCGGTCATCTCGTTGATGGCGTCGATGGTGATGCCCGCTTCGAGCGCGCGCTTGATCTGGAAGATGCGCTCAGGCGTCGGCTGGCGAAGGGCGCCACGGAGCGCCTCGATGCTGTCGTCAGGCAGGCGGTCGTCGACGGGGCGACTGCCGACGGCCCAACCCGGCCGGCCGGTCTCGAGTGCGCGGAGCGCCTTCTGGAACGCCTCCTTGAAGGTGCGACCGATTGCCATCGCTTCGCCGACGGATTTCATCTGCGTCGTCAGGCGCGGGCTTGCCTTGGGGAATTTCTCGAACGCGAAGCGAGGCACCTTGACGACCACGTAGTCGAGCACCGGCTCGAACGAGGCGGGCGTGGTCTTCGTGATGTCGTTGGTGATCTCGTCGAGGCGATAGCCGACGGCGAGCTTGGTGCCGATGCGCGCGATCGGAAAGCCGGTCGCCTTCGATGCAAGCGCGGAGGATCGCGAGACGCGCGGGTTCATCTCGATGACCAGCATCTCGCCATCGGCAGGATTGAGCGCGAACTGGATGTTGCAGCCCCCGGCGTCGACACCGACCACGCGGATGACGGCGAGTGCCGCATCGCGCATCAGCTGATACTCGCGATCGGTGAGCGTCATCGCCGGCGCGACGGTGATCGAGTCGCCAGTGTGCACGCCCATCGGATCGATGTTCTCGATCGAGCAGACGATGACGGCGTTGTCCTCGTGGTCGCGCATGACCTCGAGCTCGAACTCCTTCCAGCCGATGACGCTACGCTCGATCAGTACTTCGCCGACCGGGGACAGGTCGAGGCCGCGACGGACGATCTCCTCGAACTCCTCGCGGTTGTAGGCGATGCCGCCACCGGTACCGCCTAACGTGAACGACGGCCGGATGATCGCCGGGTAGTCCGTCGTCTTCACCAGCTCGAGCGCGTCGTCCCATGTCTTCGCGATCCCGCCCGGTGGAACGGCGAGGCCGATGCGCTTCATCGCCTCGCCGAACAGGCGGCGATCCTCGGCGATGGCGATCGCCTTCGCGCTGGCGCCGATCAATTCCACGCCGTACTTCTCGAGCACGCCATTCTGCGCGAGCTCCATCGCGACGTTGAGCGCGGTCTGGCCGCCCATCGTCGGAAGCAGGGCGTCGGGACGTTCGCGCTCGATGACCAGCTCGACGTACTCGGCGGTGACCGGCTCGATGTAGGTCCGATCGGCGAACTCCGGATCGGTCATGATCGTCGCCGGATTCGAGTTGATCAGGATCACCTCGAAGCCATCTTCGCGCAGCGCACGCGCCGCCTGCGTCCCGGAGTAGTCGAACTCCGCGGCCTGCCCGATGATGATCGGGCCGGAGCCGATGAGCAGGATTCGGTGGAGGTCAGCGCGCCGGGGCATTTATCAGATCCGCAATGATGTCGTCACAGGTCAGGGACGGCGTCCAGCCCGTCGCCTCACGCAGCTTGGTTGCATCGCCAACGAGCCATGGTACTTCGACCCGCCGGACGAGCGCGGGATCGACTTCGATGTCGGCATTCGCGCCGGCGGCGATCAGGACGCGTTCGGCGAGGTTGCGCACCCGCTCGCCCGTCCCGCTGCACACGTTGTACACCTCGCCGGCCACGCCCCGATCGATCAGAAGAAGATACGCACGGACGACGTCCCGCACATGGAGAAAATCGCGGACGGTGTCCGCATTGCCAATGCGCAGACGCGGGGTCCCGCCGCCCCGGATGTCGCGGGCGCGCCTGACCAGCGCGGGGAGCAGGAAGTGCTCGGCTTGCCCGGGACCGCTGTGGTTGAAGCTGCGTGTGGCAATGACGCGGACCCCGTCGCTGCGGGCCGCCTCGAGGGCAACGATCTCCTGAGCCGCCTTGGAGGCGGCATACACGGTAACGGGCGCCTGCACGTCGGACTCGATGCGGAGGCGGCCGATCTCGCCGATGCCGTACTGTTCCGCGCTGCCGATCACGAGAACGACCGGGTCGATCTCGCCGCCGCGCTTACGCGTTCGCACCTCATGCAGCAGGCGCGCGGCGCCGAGGACGTTGATCTCGTGCGCGAGCACGGGGTCGCCCTGCGCGTCGGGGACGAAGGTGACGCCGGCGAGATGGAAGACGGCGTCGGGATTCGTGTACGTCACGACGCGCGCGACGTCGGCCTGATTGCGGACGTCTGCCAGGAGCCAGCGCACCGAGCGCCGTTCATCGTCGGTGAGGATCCCGTCCGGAGGCTGGGCGGCGATGCCGGCACCAACGACATCCCAGCCGTCGGCGAGCAGTGCGCGACAGAGCCATTGCCCGACGAAGCCGGCGGCGCCCGTGATCAGCGCTCGACGTGGCTGGACGCCCGGTGTCACCTTTCCGCGCGAGACGCGGGCACTGCGAGCGCCGCGGCGCCATGTCCGGCGGCGCGATGGCGCGCGAGGTCGGCGTCGTACATCATCGAGACGAGTTGCCTGAAGCCAACCTTGGGCTGCCAGCCGAGGACGCGCTTCGCCTTGGATGCGTCAGCGACGAGGAGGTCGACTTCGGCCGGGCGCATGAACTTCTGGTCGAAGATCACGTGATCCTGCCAGTCGAGGCCTGCGCACTCGAAGGCGAATTCGCACAGCTGGCGAACGGACCAGGTTTCACCAGTGCCGACGACGTAATCATCGGGCTGGTCCTGCTGCAGCATGCGCCACATCGCATCGACGTAATCGCCGGCGAAACCCCAGTCGCGCCGAGCGTCGAGGTTGCCGAGGTGGAGCTGCTTCTGGAGTCCGAGCTTGATGCGGGCGGCGCCGTCGGTGACCTTGCGGGTCACGAACTCGAGACCGCGGCGCGGGCTCTCGTGATTGAAGAGAATCCCCGACACAGCGTACAGCCCGAAGCTCTCGCGATAGTTGACGGTGATCCAGTGGCCGTAGCACTTGGCGACGCCGTAAGGCGAGCGCGGGTAATAGGGCGTGGATTCGCGCTGCGGCGTCTCGACGACCTGGCCGAACATCTCGCTCGAGCTGGCCTGGTAGAAGCGCGCCTTGGGTGCAGCCTTCCGCATCGCCTCGAGCATGCGGGTCACGCCTAACGCTGTGAACTCGCCGGTGAGGACGGGCTGCGTCCACGAGGTCTGGACGAAGCTCTGGGCGGCGAGATTGTAGATCTCGTCAGGTTGGCACTCCTGCATCGCGTCGACGAGCGAGTGCTGGTCGAGGAGGTCGGCCGAGAGCAGCTCGACCTTATCGACCAGGTGGCTGATGCGCTCGTAGGGAGTGGTCGAGCTGCGCCGCACGATGCCGACGACGCGATAGCCCTTGGCGAGCAGGTGCTCGGCGAGGTAGGAGCCATCCTGGCCGGTGATGCCAGTGATCAGCGCGGTGCGAGTGGGGGGCACGGGAGAGACGATGCGTGATTCGTGAAACGACGTGGGGCGATGCGTGATGCGTGAAACGACGTTTGCGATGCGTGATGCGGAAAGACTAGTCGGTCGTAAGGAAGGGTGGACCGCGCGGAGCCGCACGGCGCGAAAAAGGGGAGCTAGACAATAGCTCCCCTTTCGGTCACTCCGATATGCAACGGGACGTCAGGCAACGCGGGGAGCGCGCGGCGCACGCGTGACCTTGTTCGCCGCCATGCAGCGTGTGCAGACCTTGACCTTGACGATCTTGCCGTCGAGCAGAGTGCGCATGACCTGGAGGTTCGGCTTCCATGTGCGGCGCGTCTTGTTGTTGGCGTGCGACACGTTGTTACCGAACGCGACACCCTTGTCGCAGGAGTAGCAGCGGTGACGTTGGATAGGCGCCATGGGTCAGCCCTCGATCAGTTCGATGCGCGCCAGATCGGCGCCGTCACCCTTGCGGTGACCGGTCTTGAGGATGCGGGTATAGCCGCCCTTGCGGTTGGCGAACTTCGGCCCGATCTCCTGGAACAGCTTGTCTGCGACGGCGCGCTGCTGCACATGCGCGCCAGCCAGACGACGGGCGTGCAGCGTGCCGTCCTTCGCCTTGGTGATCAGTTTCTCGACGAAGGGACGGAGCTCCTTCGCTTTCGCCTCCGTGGTCTCGATCGCGCCGTGCTGAAACAGCGACTGCGCGAGATTGCGCATGAGAGAGAGCTTCTGCTCACTCGTCCGGCGCAGTTGGCGTCCGGCCTTGGCGTGGCGCATTGAACTACTCCTGTTCCGGTTCGTCGTCAGGCAGCGCGGCGGCGGCGGCGCGGCTCGGTGGCGTGCCGAAATCCAGCACGCGCACACCCTCGCCCGTCTCGTCGTAGCGCATGCCGAAATTCAGGTTCTCACGCTCGAGGAGATCGGCGATCTCCTGAAGCGACTTCTTGCCAAAATTCTTCACCTGCAGGATCTGGCTCTCCGTCTGCCGCACCAGATCGCCTAACGTGCGAATGTTGGAGTTCTTCAGGCTGTTGACCGACCGGACCGACAACTCGAGGTCGTCGATCGGGGTGCGCAACACACCGGACAACCGCGCCCCGTCACCGCCGGCTGCGCCGTCGCCCGACATCAAGGGCGCCGACGAGTGCGAGCCGAACTCGACGAAGTACTGGAAGTGCGTCTGGGCGAGCGCTGCCGCATAGCTGACCGCTTCCTGCGGGGTGATCGTGCCGTTGGTCTCGACGGTGAGCGTCAGACGGTCGTAGTCGGTACGCTGGCCAACGCGCGTCTCGGCGACGGCGAAGTTGGCGCGGCGCACCGGGTTGTAGATCGAGTCGACGCGAACAAGATCGACCGGAAGCCCACGGTCGAGCGGGTGCGAATCGGATTCGACGTAGCCACGACCTTTGTTGACGTAGAGCTCGACGTTCAGCTCGCGGTCATCCTGGAGGGTGAGGATGTGGTGCGCGTGATCGAGCACGCGCGTCCCACCCGATTCCAGGATGTCGCCGGCGGTGACCGGACCGGCGCTCGACTTCGAGATGCGAAGGATCGCGTCCTCGACGTCGTCCGACATGAACAGCGTCAACGTCTTGAGGTTGCCGATGATCTGGTGCACGTCCTCGACGACACCGGGAATCGTCTGGTGCTCGTGGACAACACCGTCGATGCGAAAGCCCCAGACCGCCGCGCCGCGGAGCGACGACAGCAGCATGCGGCGCATGGCGTTGCCTAACGTGTGCCCGAAACCGCGCTCGAGCGGCTGCAGCCGGAACTCGGCGACATTCGGGTTGTCGTCGCGGGTTGTTGCTTCTACCAGCTGCGGGCGAACAAGCCCGCGGAGATCGATCGTCTGTGCCATTTCCGTATTTCCTCTAGTTGGTCTCACCGGAGCGACGCTCTGGTGACGCCCTACCCCGCCCTTGACGCGCGGTAGGCTCGTATGGGAGTCAAGGTCCCGACCGGCGAGAGGAACACTCTCGCCAATTTTGCCACTCTGCTGAGCCGTTAACCTTTAGCCGTTAGGGTGGAGCGACTGCGTTGACCGCAGTGCCTCAACGCTAACGGCTAATGGCTCATGGCCGACGTACGATTGAACTGCGTTACTTCGAATAGAGCTCAACTACGAGCTGCTCTTGCGCGGCGATCGGAATGTTCGGGCGGGACGGCTTCTCGAGCATCCGGCCGCTGAACGTTTCCTTGTCGACAGCGATCCAGGAGAGCGGCGCGCCGCGCGAGGACTGATCCATCGCGGTCATCACCGACACCTGTTCGCGGGACTTCATGCGGACACGCACTTCGGCGCCCGGGGTGACGACGTAGCTCGGGATGTCGACCGACTTCCCGCCAACTTCGACGTGCCGGTGACGGATCAGCTGGCGCGCCGCCTTGCGGCTGGCCGCGAAGCCCATCCGATACACGACGTTGTCGAGACGGCTCTCCAGCGCGGCGAGGAGGTTGTGGCCGGTGATGCCGGGAAGGGTGGTGACCTTCTCGAAGGTGTTCCGGAACTGCCCCTCGCTGATGCCGTAGATGCGCTTGATCTTCTGCTTCTCACGGAGCTGCTTGCTGTACTCGGACGCCTTCCGGCGGCGCGCCGTGGCCTGGCCGTGCTGGCCGGGCGCGTACGGACGACGCTCGACCGGGCACTTCTCGGTGAAGCACTTCTGCCCCTTGAGGAAGAGCTTCGTTCCCTCGCGGCGGCATTGGCGGCAGCTCGAACCTGTGTAGCGACCCATCGTCAGACCCTCCGACGCTTGGGGGGACGGCAGCCGTTGTGCGGAATCGGCGTGACGTCCTTGATCGACTTGACCTGCAGGCCGGCGGCGGCCAGCGCCTGGATGGCCGACTCGCGGCCACTGCCCGGGCCCTGCACGCGGACGTGCACACGGCGGACGCCCTGCGTCATCGCCTCGCGCGCAGCCTGCTCGGCTGCGACCGTGGCCGCGAATGGGGTCGACTTCTTCGAGCCCTTGAACTGGGCCTTGCCCGACGACCCCCAAGCCACCGCGTTGCCGCGGGGATCGGTGATCGTGATGATCGTGTTGTTGAATGTCGCGTTGACGTGGGCGATGCCTTCCGCCTCGATGACGCGCTTGGTCTTCTTCGCAGTTGCCATACGCCTACTTGGTTACCTTCTTCTTGCCGGCGATCGCGCGGCGCGGTCCCTTCTTGGTGCGGGCATTCGTATGGGTCCGCTGCCCGCGAACGGGGAGACCCCGGCGGTGACGAATGCCACGATACGACCCGATGTCCATCAGTCGCTTGATGTTCATCGCGATCTCGGTGCGAAGCGCACCTTCGACGCGAACATCACGCTCGATGGCCTGACGGAGTTTGTTGACGTCGCCTTCGCTCAGGTCACGGATGCGCTGCGTTGCATTGACCCCGGTCTTCTCAAGGATCTGCAATGCGGTCGTCCGGCCAATGCCGAAGATATACGTGAGGCCGATCTCAACCTTCTTGTCGCGAGGGAGATCGACGCCGGCAATACGAGCCATGATTAGCCCTGACGCTGCTTATGCTTTGGATTGCGCTTGCAGATGATGCGAGTCACGCCGTCGCGCTTCACGACTTTGCAGTGCTCACAGATCGGCTTTACGCTACTACGAACTTTCACGGGAGCTCCGAGTCCAGAATCTGTCCACTTCACGGGCAGACTCTGATTCTAATTGGGCCGGCGGGAGCACGCAAGTCCGCGAGCCGTCGAGCGATAAGTGCCCGGGCTCAGAGTCCCAACCCGCGGTTCACCGCAGTCATCGCCGCCGCCGGGTCGGAGGCGGCGGTGACGGCGCGCCCAAGGACCAGGTACCGTGCACCCGCGGCCGCTGCCTCGGCGGGTGTAGAGGTGCGCGCCTGGTCATGGGACGGGGCGCCGGCGGGTCGGATCCCGGGTACGAGCAGCGCGAGACGATCGCCAAGCGCGGCGCGGACGGCACCGACCTCCTGTCCGCTGCAGACGATGCCGTGCGCGCCGGCATCGGCGGCGGATTCGGCGAGCCGGAGCACCTCGGTGTGGACCACAACATCCGGACGGCCCCATGCCCGGCTAACGTCGCGGGCCTCGAGCGATGTCAGCACGGTGACGGCGAGAACACCGCACGACGCGCCGGCCCCCTCGACGGCGGCGCGGAGCATGGTGTCCCCACCGACCGCGTGCACCGTGAGCAGGCGGACGCCGAGGGCGGACGCGGCCCGGACAGCGGCGCGGACGGTATTTGGGATGTCGTGAAACTTGAGGTCGAGGAATACATCGCACCCGGCGTCGCGCACGGCGCGTACGACCGATGGTCCCTCGCTGGTGAACAGTTCACTCCCGATCTTGTAGAACCGGCAGCGATCGCCGAGTCGGTGGACGAGTGCGAGGGCCTCAGCGGACGTCGGTACGTCGAGGGCGACGATCGGTACAGCCCGCGTCACGCCGGCCATTGCAGGGTGCCGACCAGCTGCCTAACGGTTGTCCGGTGCGAGCCACACCAGCGGTCGAGATCGGCGACGATGCGCTCGGGGAGCCGGGGGTCGCGCATCGCGGCGGTACCGATGGCGACCAGCGTCGCGCCAGCGAGCACGTACTGCAGTGCGTCCGTCGCCGAGGCGATGCCGCCGACTCCGATTATCGGCACGCCGGGGAGGGCACGACTGACCTTCCAGGTGGCGAGCACGCCGACGGGAAGGATAGCCGATCCGCTGATCCCGCCAGTGCCGAAGCCTAACGCTGGACGTCGCGCGTCAACGTCGATGACGAGCCCGGGGATCGTGTTGACGAGGGTAAGTCCGTCAGCGCCGGCATCGACTGCGGTGCGCGCGGCCCCGGCGATGTCGACGAGGGTCGGCGACAGTTTCACGAAGAGGGGACGCGTCGTCACGGCGCGTGCGCCGGCGACGACGGCACGGAGCGTCGCCGGGTCGGCGCCGAATTCGAGTCCACCGGCCCGAACGTTAGGGCAGCTGATGTTGAGCTCGTAGGCATGGGGCGCAACGTCGCCGGCACCGGCGCGGGCGGCGCCCTCCTCGATGCCGGCGACGACGCTCGCAAAATCATCGACGACGCTGCCGACGACGTTGACGACGACCCGCGCGGGCGACGATGCGAGATGCGCGAGCAACCAGGGGAGATGGTCGCTGCGCACGGCGTCGAGCCCGGGGTTGGCGAGGCCGATCGCATTGATCATCCCGCCGGCGAACTCGCCGACGCGGGGCGACGGCGCTCCGGTGCGGGGCAGCATGCTGACCGCCTTGGTGACGATTCCGCCGAGCTTTTCGAGAGCGACGACGCCGGCGAGCTCGCGACCGTAACCGGCGGTGCCCGCGGCGAGGAGGACAGGGTTGGCGAACGCAATCCCGGCCGCACCGACCGCGAGCCGCGAATCGGCCGATCCTGATCCGGAGAGGATGGTGTTGCGCGGCGGTGAAGAAACGGTCACGGAGAGATGCGGGGGATCGAGGCGCGGCCGCGGCGCGACGTGGCACTGTCGGCGTAGATGACGATCGCGTGATCCCACGCGCGACGCAACAGCGTATCGGCGGCGATCGCGAGCGTGTCGGTGCTCGGCCGACCGTCGAGCGCGGCGAGGTAGGGTGAGTCGGGCCAGCGCGCCCGCACGATGGCGACAAACGCCGGCGCGGAGTCGGGGGTGATCGCCGCAGCGGCGAGCCACCCCTTCGCCGCGAGTGGTGAGGCGGTCGGGAGATGCGTGAAGAGCGCGCGGGCGGCGCGTCGCGCGAAGAGGCTGTCGCGGAGGACCTCGGCGGCGAGGAAGCGTCCAGCGCCCGTCGCGCTGTCCTCGGGGGCGAGGATCCGCGCGAGGAGCGCCGCGCCGGCGGCGTGTCCGCTCCCTAACGCTTCCCGGCGGGCAACGCGGTCGATCTCCTCGAGCGACGACAAGTCGCGGAGCGCAATGCCGAGCATCGCGTCGCGCGCCCGGCCGACGACGAGCGAGTCACTGGTCAGCTTGGGAACGGGCGCGAGGAGAATGCGGGCATCGAGGCCGCGTCCGGCGTCGATGAGACGATCGGCGACGGTGAGTGCGGCGGCGGCACGGAGGTCGGCGCGGCCGCGGGACTGCACGGCGAGACTGGCGATGCGATAGGCCGTTGCGGTATCGCCCCGAGTCCAGAAATCGCTGAGGAGCCCAACGAGCGCCGGGCGGAGGTCACGGTCGGTGATGCGGCGAACGAGCAGCGATTCAGCACGTGGAATCTGCCCGCGATCGGCTGCGTCGCGAGCGAGCGTCCACTCGGCGGCACCGGAGTCGGTGCGCGCGAGCACCCGCGCGGCGCCGACAGCGTTCCCCTGCGCCAGCATCGAACGCGCGGTCCATCGCGTGGCGAGCGTCGCCACGTCGTGATCGCGGGACTGCTGCAGTGGCTCGAGCTGCGCGAGCGACTCGGCATAGCGTCCCGCACGGAGGAGGCACCAGCCGGCAGCGAGTGACGCGCGATCGCGCGTGTTCCGGTCGTTGGTCCGCGTGCGGGCTGCATCGAGGCGCGAAAGCGCGTGGCCGCAGTCCCCGGTGAAGGCGAGCCCGCGTCCGGCGAGCGTGAGCGCCTCGGGCGTCCATCGGCTGGCCGGATTGCGCGCGAGAAGGGTTTCCGCCGCGGCGGCGGCGAGTGCGAAGCTGCGAACGGCCGCCGAGTCGTCGCCGTCGAGGAGCGCGCGATTCGCATCCCGGTCGGCATGGCGCGCGTTCCAGACACCGTTGTAGGTGCACGCGGCGAGCAGCGCGAGCAGCAGCAGCGCGGGGCGACGGCGACTCGAGCGTGGACGGCGCGCGCCGGTGATCATCGGAGCCGCGGGGCGACGCGGCGCTCGTAGCGCTTCACGTAGCTCGTCGTCGCGTCAGCGATCGCGCCGGCGATGCGTGCCTGCCAGAGCGGGCTCGCGAGAATTACTGCGTCGCTGGGATTGGTGCCGAAGCCGATCTCGACGAGCACGGCAGGCATGAACGAATTCCTGAGCACCGCAAAGTTCGCTTGTTGCACGCCACGGTCAGGCGCCGGGTGCACCGTGCCGACCATCCGCTGGATTGTCGCGGCGAGCTCACTCGACTCGCGGAGGTGTTCGTTCTGGGCCATGTCGTTGATGATGAACGACATCGGGTCACCCTTCGGAGCGTGGACGCCCGTTTCGAACTTGACCGCCTCATTTTCCATGCGCTCGACGCGGCGTGCGTCCTCGGTCTTCGCCTCGGCGAGAAAGTACGTTTCGAAACCGCGCGATGCAGCGGGATCGCGCCAGGTGGGATTGGCGGCGTTGACGTGGACGGAGACGAACAGGTCGGCGTGCGCGGCGTTGGCGATCCGTCCGCGATCAGAGAGCGCGATGAGCGTGTCGGTGGTACGCGTCATCAGCACCTCATATCCACGGGCGCGAAGCGCCGCGGCGAGCTGGCTGGCGACGGCGAGGGTCACGGTCTTCTCGACGATCCTCGGACCGCGACCGATCGGGCCGGTCATCCCGTTATCGGGTCCGCCGTGTCCGGCATCGACAACGACGAGCCGGCGACGGCGGACAGCCGGCGCCACGGGGGGAGGGGTCGCCCGAGTGTGCAGCGTGTCGCGCGCGGCGACGTGCACGACGGCGGTATCGACGACGCGCAATTCCTCGCGTGCGGTGTCGTACGCGAAGGCGGCTGACACGCGTGGGAGAATGTCGCTCAGCAGCTGCAGCGGAACGATCAGGCGCCCGCCGACCAGCGCCGGGGCACTGACGAGCGGGAAGACCGCCTTCCCTGCCCGGACGAATGGCACACTCTCGGCGACATCCAGCTCGACGCCAGCGACGGCGATCACGTAGTGGCCGTTAGGCGCCGTCCGGACGGTCGCGCCTAACGCGGGCCCGAGCAGGTCAACGCGAACGCCGGCACTGCCGGCCATGCTGACGATCGGAACGTTGACCGCGCGCGCTCCCACGCGGATGGTGAGCTGCGCGGGGGCGGCGAGCTGACAAAAAAAAGCGAGGGCGCCGAGCATCAGGCGGATGCCATCGCGGCGGGTTGCAACTGTTGGCGCGCGGCGTTCACCGGCGGCGGGAAACAGCGCGGGCGATTTCGCGATCGGCATCGCGTTCGCGCTCGGTGTCGCGCTTGTCGTGCTGCTGTTTGCCCTTGCCGAGTGCCATGGTCACCTTCGCGATGCCGTGCTTGAAGTACAGGTCGAGGGGAACGAGCGTGAGGCCCTGCCGCTCGACCGCGCCGATGAGCCGGCGGATTTCCTTGCGATGGAGCAGCAGCTTCCGCGTGCGCTCCGGCTCGTGATTGAACTGATGGCCCTGCGTGTACGGCGAGATGTGCAAGTTGAGGAGCCAGAGCTCGCCGTCCTTGATGATCCCGTAGGCGTCGGTGATGGTCGCCTTGCCGTTCCGGAGCGACTTGACCTCGGTGCCGGTGAGGACGATCCCCGCTTCCCACGTCTCGAGAATGTGGTAGTCGTAGCGGGCGCGTTTGTTCCGCGCGATCGACTCGAACGCGTCCTTGTCGTCGGGCTTCGTCATGTTGGGCGGGGAGTGGCTGCGCCGCGCATCGGTTCAGCGGCGGCCGACTGGCAAGTTAGACGCGGCTCGCGGTGCGAGCAACGGACTGCACTGCGGCGCGTTGACGCTGAAGCCGCGCGCGGGTTATATTCGACTTCTCGCCGGAGTGGTGGAACTGGTAGACGCGCTGCGTTCAGGGCGCAGTGGGCTAACGCCCGTGGGGGTTCGAGTCCCCCCTTCGGCACGTGCTGCAGCCATTAGCGATTAGCCGTTAGCAGTCAGTGAACGACGGTATCAGAAAGCCGCGATCGGATTCCGATCGCGGCTTTCGTGCGTTGCTCATGTCGAATGCCGGGGCCGCGATCGCTCGACGCTAACGGCTAAAAACTAACGGCTTGGAATCGCCGACGGCGCGACGTCTTCCGGCAGCGCGACGGCGCCGAAGCGGTCACGGAGCGTGGCGTTCGCGGCGGCGAGGGCATCCTGCGCGATCGTTCCGGCGCGCATCGCGACCGGGTCAGTTGCAGCGGTGGGGCGGCCGAGGAAGGTGAGCAGGACGAGTCCGAGCCGGGGGATTAGCGGGGTCGACTCGCGGGTGGTGAGCACGCTGCGGTACGCGGCGAGCCGCTCATTGAACTGACGGCGCGCCACGATCGCGCGATCGTGCGCGACGGCGGAGTCGGAGTCGAAGGCTCGGGCGACGGCGCGCGCGACGGCGGCCGGAGTCCGATCGTCGAGCGAATCGCGCTCGGCGGCGAGCAGGATTGCGGCGCGGCGGAGGTAGCGCAACTCCCAGCGCGCGTGGTCGATATCGCCGGCTGGCTCGAGCGACGTAATCCACTCGAGGTCGGCAGCGTTAGGCTCGGCCCACAACGCCCGAACATAACTCGCGGCGTCACGCCGGAGGCGCCACGCCGCGATCAAGTCCCACCGCATTACAGTGCTCAGGCCTGCAGCACCGGGAGCGCGCGATCAGCACGCCCCTTGGCGGCGACGACCGGATGCGCGATCGCGGTGAACATCCCGATGCGCTCGCGGACAACGCTCTCTTCAGACAGAAGATCGCCAAGGTGCACGCTTTCGAGCACGTCGTCGATGCGCTGCTGGAGCAACATCCAGACGGGGCGGATGCTGCAGCCTTCCGACGCCGAGCATCGTGCTGCTTCAACCGGATGGCTGACGCAGTGCAGGTCGAAGGTGGTCAGCTCGGAGGCGGCGATAACGGCGCGAACGGAGATCTGATCGGGTGGCAGGGCGAGCGAATATCCCCCGTGCGCGCCCCGCGTGCTGCGAACGATGCCGGCGCGGCGCATCCGAAGCAGGATCTGCTCGACGTAGTCAGCGGGCAGCCGTTCGTCGGAGGCGACCTGTCGGCCGGTGATCGGGCCGGCGCTCGCGCGCCGCGCGAGGTGGAGCGCGCAGATCAGTCCGTACTCGGCCCAGGTAGTGATTCGCACCAGTGGAGGATAGAGGGAACGGCGGGGAGGGACAAGGGGCGGCGCCCTGCCCGTCCTTGGCTGAGCTGCGTTGGTGCGCCCGTCAGCCCGCTGCCACCGCGCCGTGTTTCCCGCTCGGGACGCCGATGTCGGTCATCTTGCGAAGGTCGAGGATTGCATCGATGTCGTCAGGCGGAAGGAGCTGTTCGCGCTTCACCAGGTCGCGGATCAGCACGCCCTCCTTCACCGACTGCTTGCTGATCTCGGCCGCCTTGGCGTAGCCGATGTGTGGCATCAGCGCGGTCGCCAGCGCGGCAGATCGCTCGACCCAGTAGGCACACATGTCCTCGTGCGCCTCGATGCCCTTCACGCAACGCTCGGTCAGCACCGTCGCCGCATTGGTGAGGATCATCATCGAGAGCAGCAGGTTGTGCGCGATGACCGGCATCATCACGTTCAGCTCGAGCTGGCCGTGCTCGGCGGCGATGGCGACAGTGGTGTCGCAGCCGATCACCTGGAAGCACACCTGGTTGACCATTTCCGGGATCGATGGATTGATCTTCCCGGGCATGATCGACGATCCGGGCTGCACGGCGGGGAGCTTGATCTCGTCGATACCGGTGCGCGGCCCCATGACCATCAGTCGCAGGTCGCTGGCAATCTTGCTGAGGTCGAGCGCGAGTCCGCGCAGCGTCGCACTGAACGCGGCCGCGTCGCCCATGCTCTGCATGAGCTGGATGCGGTCCTGTCCGACGCGGAGATCGAGTCCGGTGATCTCGCGGAGGAACTTCACCTCGAGCGCCGGATATTCCTTCTCGACGGTGACACCGGTGCCGACTGCGCTCCCGCCGATGCCGAGATCGCGCAAATAGTCCGCCGCTTCGCGCACGCGGCGCAAGGCGCGATCGAGTGATCCCGCGTACGCGGTGAATTCCTGTCCAAGGCGAATGGGCATCGCGTCCTGCAGGTGCGTACGGCCCGCCTTCACGATGTGATCGAACTCCCGGCCCTTTGCCGCGAGTGCGTCGCGCAATGCACTGAATGCGGCATCGAGGGGGGCGAGTTGCGAGAGAGCGGCGAGCCGGATGTTCGTCGGGATCGTGTCGTTGGTGCTCTGCGCCATGTTCACATGGTCGTTCGGATGCACCGGCTTGTACTCGCCGCGTTTTGCGCCGAGGAGCTCGTTGGCGCGATTGGCCAGCACTTCATTCGCGTTCATGTTGTGCGAGGTGCCCGCACCCGCCTGGTAGGGATCGACGACGAACTGGTCGCGATGCTGGCCGGCGAGCACCTCGTCGGCGGCCTTGATGATGGCGTCGGCGAGTCTGGCGTCGAGGCGGCCCGTCTGCTTGTGGGTCATCGCCGCGGCTTTCTTGATCCAGACCTGCGCGGTGACGAATGCGGCGAGCGGCTTCAGTCCGCTTATTGGAAAGTTCTGCACGGCGCGCAAAGTCTGCACGCCGTAGAGCGCGTCGGCCGGAACCTGCAGGGTTCCGAGAGGATCCTTCTCGGTGCGGAAGCCGTCGGCCATGATGCAGACTCCTGAGGTCGGAAGCGGAAGCGGCGGTGTGCCCATGCGACGCGTGGTCGCTGTGCTGAAATATATCGCCGTTGCGAACGGTCTGGATGCTGCCCGCGGCGGCGGCGGTTGCACATATTGCGTGCGCACCGTCGGTCGGCGACGGTTGTCACGGAGGCATTCAACCCACACCGACACATGAAGAACGAATCGCAGGTCCGACTCTTCCGCTGGACAGACATGCCCAAGGAGCGCGTGACTGACACTATCTCGCGCCGGCTCGTCACCGGCGAGCGGATGATGCTTGCGCACGTCTATCTCGACAAGGGCGCAATCGTGCCGAAGCATTCGCACGAGAACGAACAGATCACCTATATCCTCGAGGGCGCACTGCGGTTCTGGATCGGCGAGGATCAGAAGGAGGAAATCGTCGTCGGGGTTGGCGAAGTGCTGCACATCCCGTCGAACGTTCCGCACAAGGCCGAAGCGCTCGAGGACACGCTCGATGTCGACATCTTCAGCCCGCCGCGGCAGGACTGGCTGAACCACACCGACAGCTACTTCCACAAGAAGTGATCCGGCATCCAATCATGGACCTCGGACTCAGGAACAAGGTCGCGATCGTCGCCGCATCGAGCCGCGGCCTCGGACGCGCCGTCGCGGAGGAACTCGCGGGGGAGGGTGTCGATGTCGTGCTGTGCGCGCGTGGTGCCGCCGCACTCGAGGAAGCGGCGCAGGCAATTCGGCACGCGTCTGGAGTGCGTGTGGTGGCGATCGCCGCCGACCTCTCGGAGCCAGACGACGTTGCCCGCGTCGCCGCCGAGGCGATGCGCGCATTCGGACGCGTCGACATTCTCGTCACGAACGGCGGCGGGCCACCGGCCGGACCGTTCGAGAGTCATTCGGCCGATGCGTGGCGGGCCGCCGTCAGGCAGACCCTCGACAGCGTCGTCGAGCTGACGCGCGCGGTGTTGCCGGGAATGAAGGAGCGGCGCTGGGGACGCATCATCAACATCACGTCGATCGCGGTGAAGCAGCCGGTGGACAACCTCATCCTCTCGAACAGCGTCCGAGCCGCGGTGACTGGCTTCGCACGCACGCTCGCCAACGAGGTCGCACTGTTCGGCGTGACGGTGAACAACGTCATGCCCGGCTACACGCGCACCGACCGCGTTGCGGAGTTGGCGAACCGCAACGCATCGCTCAAGGGAACATCACCGGCCGCCGAGGTCGCGGTCTGGGAGAACCAGATCCCAATGGCGCGACTCGGCGACCCGCGGGAGTTCGCGGCGATGGTCGTCTTCCTCGCGTCAGAGCGGGCCAGCTATACGACAGGAGCTTCGATTCCTGTCGATGGCGGGTGGATTCGATCCCTGCTCTGAGGCTCCAGCCGCCTAATACTTGACGATGGTGGTGTCGATCCGGGTGACGAGCGCCCCGATCCCGTCCGCGGAGACGCTGCGGCCAATCGTGTTGAAGCGGCTGAGTACCGCCTGGTGTGAGCGCGGTGTCGCATCGACGCCTGCATCCTGCCAGCCGGCGAGGTACTGACGCGGGATGGTGTAGTCGCCATCGTCGAGGGCGATGCAGCGCACTTCCATGTTGATCACGTCGCTCGGCGCCTCGGCATACTGCAGGGAGATCTGCATGCGCGTCGGGCTCGCAGCGCTGAGCGGCGTCCACTGAACGCGAATCCCGAGACCGACGATCGAGTCGTCAACCGGCTGTGCGACGAAGTGCGGCAGGCTGACGGTGCCAATCGTGAACGCGGGGAAGCCGCCGGCCTGACCCGACACGGCGAAGAGGATCGAGTCGCTGCCGGCGGAGAGAGGGGGCGACGACTGGTTCGCGTACTTCAGCAGGCCGTCGGTGACCGTCGTCGGGGTGAGGGGCACGGTGCGGGTCGTGTTGTCTACCGAGCCGCGCAGGGTCATCGAGACCGCGCCCGGATCGAGATTCGCTGCAACAGCGGTTCCCGTCGAGCTGCTGCTCGTGATCGCGGCTGCCGGGAGGCAGCTTTCGCCGAGGGCGGAGCTCGGGACAACTCCTGTCACGCGATCCTTCACGAAGATCGCCGAGGCGAATGCGGCGAGTCCGGTGGGGTTATTGACCGGAATCTCGTGTACGTCGATGAACGCAAAGGGGCGCGACGCGGGGAGCCCGGTGCTCGACGTACAGCCCGCGATTCCGGCGGCGGCGGACAGGCCAGCGATGACTAACGTTCGATGGTTCATTGAACTCCTCGGGGGGTTGAACGGCTAACGCGTGACGGGAATGTGCAACGCTTCAGCGAAGCGGTTGAAGTAGTTGAACAGTGCAATGACCGCGGTAATCTCGACGATCTGCTCAGGTGCCCAGTGGCGAGCGAGCTCCTGATACACCGGATCGGCGACGGTGCTCCCGGTTGGCGTGAGCGACTCGGCATAGCGGACGGCCGCCGCGTCGCCGTCGGTCATCGCAGCGCTGTCACCACGCTCGAGCGCCATGATCATAGCGTCGGTCGCACCCATCCGCCTTGCCAAGGCGGTATGCGAGCTGAGTCAATAGACGCAGCCGTTGATTTGCGAAACGCGCACCGAGAGCAACTCCTTGAGCAGCTGGGGCACGGTGCCCACACCCATCACCGCCTTCATGTGGGCATACAGCGTCTGCACGATTTCCGGACGGTGCGCTGCGACCCGGAACAGATTGGGGACGACACCGCCGCGCTCCTTGCCGATCGCGTCGAGCGTAGCGCGCGCCGACTCGCCGACTCGATCAGGCGTTAGGCGCTCGATTCGCGATTCGTCGTGCTCTTTCATGTGGTCCTCCGAAGAGTTGCGGCGGCGGCGCCCGTGACCGTGGCCGCACCAAGCATTGCCACGCCGAGCAGGAGCACGCTCGCGCCATGCAGGCGACCGAAGGCGAGTCGGCGAGGGTCGGACGCGGAAAGCGCTTCGACCGGACCGCCGATCGATGCGCGTGTCCGCTCGATGCGCGGGGCGACCGCGAACTGCGCACCAGCGCAGGATACGGCGACGAGGCACCCGCCGACCGTGCCCGGGGTCACGATTCCACCGTAGCGCGTCGTGACCGACGCCGCCACGACGAGCGAACCAATCACGATCCCAGCGTAGAACAGTGGGGGCAACACAGCGCCGACCAGCTGGCCGGCGAGCGTCCGCGTGGGGAGGGCAGCGAAGGCGGCCGGCGCGACGACGGCGACGACGAGCAGCGCGGCGCCGAGCCATGCGCTCGACGCCACCATCTCGCCGACGACGATCGCGCGAGAACTGGTGTTGCCCGTCATCCGCGAACGACGCGGGCGACGCCGTTGAGAAACGGGTTCGTCTCGACCTCGCGACCGATCGTCGTTGACGGACCGTGGCCCGGATGAACGACGAGCGTGGCCGCGAGCGCAGACACCCGCTCGAGCGAATCGCTCATCGCGCGCGGATCGCAGAGCGGGAGATCGGTCCGCCCAACGGATCCGGCGAACAGCAAGTCGCCTCCGAGGAGGACGCCACGGCCTTCGAACACGCAGTGCCCGGGGGCGTGACCGGGGGTATGCAGCACCCGGAATTCCTCGGTGCCGACACGCAGCACGTCGCCCTCGGCCAGCTCGCGATCGGGGGGAGGCGGTTCGTCGAAGGGAATGCCGTAGTGCGCGGCCTGCATTCCGGCCCGGTCGTAGAGGGGGCGGTCGGCCGGATGGAGATATATCGGCACGTGGTGCACCTGCCTAACGGCGGCGAGGCCGCCGACATGATCGACGTGCGCGTGGGTCAGCCAGATGGCGTCGAGCGTGGCGCCACTAGCGGCCACCGCGCGGAGGATCTGCTCCCCCTCCGCGCCGGGATCGACGAGCACGGCGCGCTGCGTCACCTCGTCGACGACGAGGTAGCAGTTTTCCTGGAAGGGGCCGACGGTGTGACTGGTGATTCGCATCGTTCGCGGCGCGGCGGTCAGGAGTAGCCGCCGCCGCTGACGTGCGCTGTTTCGACCGCCTCGGCAGAACGCGTGGAGGCGCTGGCGCCCTTGCCGGCTTCGCGCAGTCCCTTGAGATACTTGTCGGATGCGATCGCAGCGGTGGTGGCGTCGCCGCAGGCGGTGGTGACCTGGCGAGTGAGCTGCGACCGGACGTCGCCGGCGGCGAAGAGCCCAGGAATCGACGTCATCATCGCGTCGTCGGTCTTCACGTATCCCATTTCATCGTGGATGAAGTGATCGCCGATGATGCCGGTGTTGGGACGAAAGCCGATGAAGACGAAGAGGCCGGTGACGTCCATCAGCTTCTGTGCACCGGTGACGATGTTCTTCACACGCAGCCCGGTCATCCCGACACCCGGATCGCCAACGACTTCTTCGGCGACCGTGTTGAACATGACTTCGATCTTCGGATTTTCGAAGACGTGCTTCTGGATCAGTGCCGACGCGCGGAACTCGTTGCGACGGTGGATGAGATAGACCTTGGTCGCGAACCGCGTCAGGTAGTCGGCTTCTTCGCAGGCCGCGTCGCCGCCGCCGGCGACGACGATCACCTGGTTCTTGAAGAAGTTCGCGTCGCAGATCGCGCAGTACGACACCCCGCGCCCTGCGAACTCGAATTCACCCGGGATACCGAGCTTCGTCGGTGTTCCACCGGCCGTCACGATCACGACCGGCGAGCGGTACACATCGCCGACGTCGGTGGTCGTCTCGAAGCTGCCGTCAGGCATCTTCGACACGCGGTGAACATTGATGAACTGATGAAACTCGGCGCCGAACTGCTGCGCGTGGACGGCGAACTTCTCGGCGAGATCGCGGCCGAGGATTTTCGGAAAGCCGATGACGTCGTCGAGGTATTCGGTGTTGAGCAGTTCCCCGCCCGGCTCGCCGCGCTCGAGAACGACCGTCCGCAGCATGGCGCGGCCGGTGTAGAGTGCCGCCGTCATCCCGGCGGGACCCGCTCCGATGATTACTACGTCGTGCTGGTGCTCTTTCGCCACGAGCCGAATCCTGGAAGATGCGGGCAACGCGCCCGCGATTGTCGAATGAATCGTAACCGATTGGGGAAGCCCGGCGGAAGCGTCGCGGTTCCCGCGCGCCGCGTTCCTGCGGTCAATCAGTGCTCCACGGCGAGCCGGCCGAGGGCGCCGTGGCAATGCGAGACAGTCGCGACGAGAAATTCGGCGTGTCCCGTTTCCCCGTTGGCAGCGACGAATGCATCGGCGGCAACGAGGTCGCTGACATTGATCATGCCGACGCCGTACGCCCGGTGGCTGCAGTGGAAGACGAGGGGACCAAGCAACCGCTCGGCACTGGGGAGCGCGTCCACGTACTGGCGCATCGCGTCAGGCATGCTCCAGGCGCGATGCCCGCGGGTCGCCGGGCAGCGGACCGGCTCGATGCAGTTCACCGGGCAGGTCCAGGTCGCGTAGCTCGCGTAGTGAGTGCCGTCGGTTCCGGCGCGCTGCCAGGGCGTGGGGGGCGCAACGCTGAGCGGGAGGCGGCGAACAGCATCGGCGCCGAAGTGCTGGCGCGCGCGACGCTCGAGCCACGAGAACGCGAGGTGCGGCATCAGGGGCGAGGGAACAATCGCGTCGCGTGACGGAGTGTCCTCCCTAACGGCAGCGGCAAGCGCGCCGTCGAAATAGTCGTCCCAATCAGCGACGACGACGTCGGCGCGATCGGCGCTGCCCGCTCGTTGCGCGCGGGCAACGGCGCACTCCGCGTCGCGGTCGACGACGACGAGCCGGTCCCAGGCGATCGCCGAGGCACGGCGGGCGCGGTGCAGCTGTCGCAGGTAGTAGCTGCCGTAGCAGCCGCCGCCGACGATGGTGATCGTCGCGTAAGACTGTGCCGCGGCTCCGCCGGTGGATGCGCGCGCGAGCGTGGTCAGTTCAGGCGCGAACATGGCGACCACCGTCGACGATGATCGTCTCCCCGGTGACGTAGTCGGCGCCGATCAGGTAGAGCATGGCGCCGACGACATCGTCCGGGCTGCCGAGGCGGCGCAGTGGCGTGGTCTGCTCGAGGTGTTCGCCGCTCGTCTCGTCCCAATCGTCAGGCAGCAGGACGGCGCCGGGAGCGATCGCGTTGACGCGCACTGCCGGAGCGAGGACGCGCGCGAGGGCACGCGTCATCTGCACGATTCCCGCCTTGGTGATGCTGTGCGGGATGAATCCGGGCCACGTTTCGTACGCGGCGAGATCCGCCATGTTGACGATGACGCCGCCACGTTTGGCGAGGGCCGGTGCCGCGGACTGTGAGAGCAGAAATGGCGCGCGGAGATTGAGCGCGAACATCGCATCCCACTGCTCGGCGGTGACGCTCCCGATCGGCGTGCGCTCCATGACGGCGGCCGAGTTGACGAGGATGTCCAACCCGCCAAAGTGGGCGATCGTCTGCTCGATGAGCGGGGCGGCGGCCGCCGCGCTGGCGAGGTCGGCGCGAAACGCCTTCGCGTCACTGCCGGCGGCGCGGATCGCCTGCACGGCCTCCTCGGCACCGCTGGCGCTGCTGCCGTAGTGCACGGCGACGCGGGCGCCGCGCCTGCCTAACGCTTCAGCGAGCGCGCGGCCGAGGCGGCGACCGCCGCCGGTGACCAGGGCGACGCGACCAGCGAGCTCCATCGTCAGCTGCCTTCGCTGGCGACGGCGGTGGCGCGACGCGCGGCGAGCCGCGCTTCCTGCAGCTCGAGGATCGCGATCGGCACCTTCATCATTCCGATGGTACGCGGTCCCTGCTCGGCGCCGTGCCAGTCCGAGCCGCCGCTCGGGACCAGCTTGAAGTGCTCGGTGAGCGCGCGGAGCCGTCGCACTTCGTCCCCCGAGTTGCTCGGATGGTAGACCTCGAGGCCATCGAGTCCGTAGCCGACGGCGCGCTCGACGCGCGGGCGATTGAAGTCGACGCCGGGATGGGCAACGATGGCGAGACCGCCGGCGCAGTGGATCAGCGCGATCGCATCGACGAAATCGAGTCGGGCCTTGGGAACGTTGGCCGGCTTGCCCTGGCCGATGTAGCGGTCGAAAACGTCGCGCTGGTCGGCAACCCAGCCGCCGGCGACGACGGCGCGCGCGACGTGTGGCCGGCCAACGGCGCCGCCGCCGGCTTCAGCGATCACCGCATCGAAGGTGACGGGCACGCCTAACGTGTTGAGCTTGGCGACCATGTCGCGGGCGCGGTCGATGCGCGTCTGGCGAAAACCCTCCATCGCTGTCTCGATTGCATCGAGCCGTTCGAGGTGGAGACCGAGCACGTGGACTTCGCGGCCATTGTCCTCGGCACTCAGCTCGACGCCGGTGATGACGCGTAATCCGAGGCGCTCGCCGGCCGCGCGGGCGGCGGGGACGCCGGACACGGTGTCGTGGTCGGTGAGCGCAATCGCGGCAATGCCGGCAGCGTGCGCGGCAGCGGCCACGTCCTCGGGGGCACGCGACCCGTCAGACGCGGTCGAGTGCATGTGCAGGTCGACGACGCGCTGCACGGGCGTCCCAGTCGCGCCCGTGCTGGTGATCACGGGCGATAGCTCGCTTCAGGCGACGTGGTGCTTGGCTGGGAGAAGGCGAAGAGCTCGCGAAGCTTCTCTTCACTCAACTCGGCGAGTGCCGCTTCGCGCGAGCGCGTCTGCTGTGGCGAGTAGCGGGTGACGCGTACTTCACGCGCGTCCCCGGTACCACGGATAAAGAGGAGACCGAACTCATCACGGTCGTATTGAGTGACACGTCCGCTGGGCTGGACGCTCCAGCTGTTACCATCGATGACGATCGAGCGATCGGGCATGTGCTCAGAGCTCCACGAGCTTGTAGATCCGCCGCGGATCGACGATCGGTTCCGGGGCGGCTGCGTGTGCGGCGGTCAGGGTCGGCGCATCGGGCGCCTCGAAGAACTCGAGGAAGGCGCCGGGGAGGCCGTCCTCCTCGAACGCCGAGAAGGTGCAATTCGCGCGCTTGTAGTAATCGCGCTTGGCGCGAAGCCGGTCGAGGTAGCCCTTCCGCTCCTGTGGGGGAACGATCTTCCGGTGCATCGTCAGGACACGGGGCATGTTCAGGGCGAGGTCTCGGGGAAGGACTCCAGGGTCTTCTTGACGTCGGCCATGAACCGGTCGGCGTCAGCCCCATCGACGATGCGGTGGTCGAAGGAAATCGAGAAATAGGCACAGGTACGAATGGCGATCGTGTCCTCGCCATCGGCGCCGGTGATGACCTTGGCGCGCTTCTCGATCGCGCCGAGCCCCATGATCGCGGCCGTGCCTAACGGGATGATCGGGGTGCCCATCAGCGACCCGAAGACGCCCGGGTTGGTGATCGTGAAGGTCGCGTTCTGGACCTCAGCCGGCTGCAGCTTCTTGCCGCGGGCGCGGGCGGCGAGGTCATTGACCTGCTTCGTCAGTCCGCTGATCGAAAGGTTGTCGGCCGCCTTGACGACGGGCACGATGAGTCCCCAGTCGACGGCGACTGCGATGCCGATGTTGTACTGCTTGCGATAAATGACGTTGCGTCCGTCGTGCGCCGCGTTGACCGTCGGATGCTTCTTCAGGCACTCGGTGACCGCCTTGATCACGAATGGCAGGAAGGTCAGCTTCTCGCCATTCTGCATCTCGAAGGCCGCGCGGTGTTTGGCGCGGATGCGGGCGACGCGCGTGAGGTCGATCTCGAAGAACGAGGTGACGTGCGCGGCGTGGCGGCGCGCATTGACCATATGCTCGCTGGTCAGGGCGCGGATCTTGGACATCGGCTCAACGACGTCGCCGGCCCAGCCGCTGGGCAGCGGGAACCCGGCATCGGTGGGCGGAGCGTTAGGCGCGCCCGGACGACCGCCCGGCCGCGGCGCCGATCCGCTCTCGATCGCCTGCATGATATCGCGACGGGTGACGCGGCCGGCGATGCCGGAGCCGCTCAGCGCGGCGATTTCGATGCCGTGTTCCGCGGCGATCTTGCGGACGAGTGGGGATGAGCGGGTGCGAAGCCGTTCTTCGAGGCTGGACGCGGTGGCGCTGGGCGCAGTCGCGCCGAGGGATGGGGCGGTTGCGGCGGCGGTGGACGGGTGCTGGGGAGCGTGGGGTTGAGCGGTAGCTTGAGACTTGGGGGAGGGCCCCCCAGCCGCTGCGCTTGTTGCCGCCGGCCCGCTCGCGCCCGCCCCCGCCGTCGCGCCGTTCGCGCCGCCAGATGCAACCGGAGCACCACCGCCGATCGCAGCTCCCTTCTCCGTCTCGATGCGCGCGACGACCGTTTGCACCGCGACCGTCTCCCCCTGCGCGACCATGATCTCGGCGAGCACGCCCGCCGTCGGCGCGGGGATCTCGGCGTCCACCTTGTCCGTCGAGATCTCGAACAGAGGCTCGTCGCGCTTCACCGCGTCGCCGACCTTCTTGAGCCACTTGGACAGTGTGCCCTCGGCGATCGACTCGCCCATCTGCGGCATCACCACGTCGATTCGTG
Organism: Gemmatimonadaceae bacterium; assembly: GCA_031360575.1. Taxonomy (GTDB): domain Bacteria; phylum Gemmatimonadota; class Gemmatimonadetes; order Gemmatimonadales; family Gemmatimonadaceae; genus JABFXC01. Next base: position 4,057 of record JANMBU010000021.1, on the reverse strand, counting down.
CCACGGAAGCTCCTTATTGACCTGAGTCAGCGGCCGCCGCGTCACCGCGCAGCAGCTTGATGAGCACGACTGCGGGGAGAAATATCGCGCCGAGCAGTCCGCCCACCAGCCAGTATATGTGCCAGTTGCACGCCGGCAAACCCTCACCTGGCGCACAACGCGTTGCCATGTCCACTCCCTTCCCCATCAGCACCGCGATCATCCCGCCGCCGAAAAATCCGACGAACATCGTCAGGCAGCCGACCATCGTGTTGCGAATCGCCGGTCGCAACGGCGGCTGCGGACCTGACCCCTGAACGTTGCCCCCGCCCACCGTCAGTACGCGGCCAGCTTTCGCACCGCGACGACGATGTCCGCCGTCTGCGGCAGGACGTAGTCTTCGAGCGGCGGCGAGTATGGAAGGGGGACGTCCGCCGCGGTCACGCGGAGGACCGGCGCATCCAGCCACTCGAATGCCAATTCCATGATGCGCGCGGTGATCTCGCCAGCGATTCCGCCGGTGCGCGTGTCCTCGTGCACAATCAGCACGCGATTCGTTTTCTTGACCGTCGCGACGATCGCGTCATCGTCCATCGGCAGCAGCGAGCGCAAGTCGAGGACTTCCACGGAGAGTCCATGCTCGCGCTCGAGAATCTCGGCGGCTTCGAGAGCCTTCCACACCGTCGCGGCGTACGTGATGATCGAGACGTCCTTGCCCTCGCGGGCAATGCGTGCCTTCCCGATCGGGACGATGTGATCGCCTGCCGGCATCGTTTCCTTGATGCGCCGGTAGAGATACTTGTGCTCGAAAAATAGCACGCAATCTTCATCGCGAATGGCCGCCTTCATGAGGCCCTTCGCGTCCGACGCGGTCGCCGGGTAGACGATCTTGAGCCCGGGCGTGTGGAGGAAAGCAGCCTCCGGATTCTGCGAGTGAAATGGACCGCCGCGGACGTAGCCACCGCTTGGGCCCCTGACCACCATCGGCGTCGGCAGGAAGGCGCGGTAGCGCGCCGTTGCGACGTAGTTGGTGAGCATGTCGTACGCGCAGGAGATGAAGTCGATGAACTGCATCTCGCACACCGGGCGCAGTCCCATGTGCGCGGCACCGGCGGCGGCGCCGACGATCGCGATCTCGCTGATCGGCGTGTCGATGACGCGGCTCTCCCCGAACCTGGCGGCCAGTCCCTCGGTGACCTTGAACGCACCGCCGTACGCGCCGATGTCCTCGCCGAGGCAGAAAACGTCAGGGTCGCGCTCCATCTCCTCGAAGAGCGCCTCGCGGATCGCTTCGAGGTATGTGATCTCCCCGCCCGCCACCGCCAACGAATCCGCGACGGGTTCTCCCTGTTTCCGCGTCCCTCGTCTCGTCCCCGGAGTTCCCGCGCCTCCGCCGTTTCCCTTACCCATCGTACGTCCCCCACCCCGCCGGTCGCTCGTTCTGCTCGACCGCGCTCTTCACGCCGCTGCGAAACCAGAGCGGCTCAACCGTCTTCGGCTCGTCGTAGATGCCGACCAGTGCGTCCGTCGGCTCGGGCATTGGCGACTGCTCGGCGACATCGGTCGCCGTGTCAATTTCCTCCAGCACGCGCGCATCGATCGCCGCCAGCTCCTCACCGGTTGCGCCGACGAGATCGGTGAGCTGCCTGACGTATCGCGCCAGCGGATCGTTGTTCTCCTCCCACTTCGCGATCTCACCGTCAGGCACGTAGGACTGGTTGTCATGCTCGGCGTGGCCCTTCCGCCGGTAGGTCATCAGCTCGATGAGCGTGACACCGCCCCCGCGACGCGCCCGTTCAACAGCGCGCTTGGTCACGTCGTAGGTCGCGATCACGTCGTTGCCGTCGGCGCGCTCGCCGGGAATGCCATAGCCCGCGGCCTTGTCGACGAACTGCTTCGCGGCCGTCTGTTTCCACGTCGGCGTCGAGTAGGCGTAGCCGTTGTTCTCGATGATCACGACGAGCGGGCAGCGCTGCACCGCAGCGAAGTTGATCCCCTCGTGGAACGCGCCTGTCGACGTCGCGCCGTCACCGATGTACACAAGTCCGACGCGATCCTGGCCGCGCATCCGGAACGACAGCGTCACCCCGGCCATCACCGGGACCATATCGCCGAGGTGCGAGATCTGTCCGATGAAGCCGCGCTCCGGACCGCCGAAGTGAATGTTCAGCTCGCGGCCGCGCGTCGGTGAGTCACCCTTCGCCATGTACTGGCGAATGATCTCGGTCGGCTCGGCGCCGCGGACGAGCATCGCACCCATGTTGCGGATGAGCGGCGAGAGGATGTCGCCCCTGGCCTTGTCGAGCGCGAAGGCGCTGCCGACCGCGTCGGCCTCCTGGCCTAACGATCGGAACAGCCCGCCGACGACTTTCGTCTGGCGGTAGAGATTCACCAATCGCTCCTCGAGCGAGCGGGTGAGCCGCATCCAGTAGTAGAGCTCGAGCTTCTGTTCGCGAGTCAACAGCGCGGCGGCCGATCCCGGCACCTCCGGATCGAGCGCAGCCGGCACTGGCGCCGCGGCGGGCCGGCCGCCTCTGGCGCGCGTCGCCATCAGTACGACGCTTCGAGCGTGTGCGAAGGGTCCTCGCGCCGATGGCACTGCACGAAGAAGCGCTTCACGTTGCGATCGAGGCGGCTCTCCCCCATCTGGTCGGTGTCGACTTCGATGAAGGTATAGTGGCCGCCTTCAGCCTTGACCGTGACCTTCATCGAGCCTAACGGTCCGGCGAAGGCGCGCGAGCGGACGGCGGTCGCGGCCGCGGCGAGGCCGAGCTCGGGAAAGAACTTGTCGGCCATCGCCAGAACCTCGGCGGGCGGCATGTGACTGCGATAGAAGTGACGCATCTGACCTGGATTGCCCCGTGCGAATCGTCCTAGTGTTCAGCGGTCGCCGCCCCGACTTCCTGCTGCCAGTCGGTGGCGCGCTCGATCTTGGTACCGGGAAGCGTGTCCCGGCGGAACTCCATCCCGACCGCCCACTGCTCGGCCGTCACGTAGCGCAGCTTCGCAGTGTACGTGCCGACCTCGGGTGCGGGCTGGAATGAATCCCATGTGCTCGTTCCTGACTCGTTGTTCGCGAAGATCCGACCCTCGCCACCCTCCACGGGCTGTCCGTTTTCCTTGTCGATCACGGTCACCCGATAGATGGTGCTCTCGCGCGCCCGCGGGGGCATCGGGTCGGAGCTGATGCGGAATTCGAAGTGCTCGGAGAATGTGCGGATCTGCAGCGGGCGCGCGGTGCCCGTGCAGCTCGCCGCCAGCGCGAGCAATGACACGGCGCTGAGCGATGAGAGAACTGCAGCAACGCGACGGCGGGCGAGCACGTTAGGCGTCCTACTCGTCGACGTGGGTGACATGCTCCTCACCCATCATCTGGCGGAGCGTGTTCTTCAGCTTCGTCTGCTGGATGAACAGGTCATGTTCGGGGAGCAGCGACGGCTGCGTCGACATCGGGCTCTTGTAGTAGAACGAGAGCCATTCCTGCACGCCCTTCATCCCGGCCCGTTGCGCGAGGTCGGAGAACAGCGCAAGGTCGAGCGCGATCGGCGCGGCGAGGATCGAGTCGCGGCAGAGGAAGTTCACCTTGATCTGCATCGGGTAGCCCATCCACCCGAAGATGTCGATGTTGTCCCAGCCTTCCTTGTTGTCGCCGCGCGGCGGGTAGTAGTTGATGCGAACGACGTGCGCGAAGCCCTTGTACAGGTCCGGATACTTCTCCGGCTGCAGGATCGTGTGCAGCACGCTGAGCTTCGACTCCTCCTTCGTCTTGAACGACGCCGGATCGTCGAGCACTTCACCGTCGCGATTGCCGAGGATGTTCGTGGAGTACCAGCCTTCGAGGCCAAGCATGCGCGCCTTGAGCCCCGGCGCGATGATCGTCTTCATCCACGTCTGCCCAGTCTTGAAATCCTTGCCGGAAATCGGCACGCCGCGCTCGGTGGCGAGCTGCACCAGCGCCGGCAGGTCGACGGACAGATTCGGCGCACCGTTGCAGAACGCGACGCCTTCCATGATCGCCGCGTACGCATAGAGCATCGAGGGAGCGATCGCTTCGTCGTTGTTCTCCATCGCCCGCTCG
>JANMBU010000005.1:0-1922 GCA_031360575.1 Gemmatimonadaceae bacterium | reverse complement strand
CACGGCTGGTTTCTGGAAGCCGTTGATCTATGTCGCCGAATCGCTGCAACTGGAGCTCAGCGACGAGCAGCTCGCGGCGGTGCTCGCGCACGAACTGGCGCACGTCAGGCGGCGCGACCCGTTCCGTCTCTCGGCGCTGCGCTTCTTTGCGCGCACGCTATTCTGGCTTCCCGCGTTTCAGCGCCTGTCCGACGACCTCGCCGACGAAGCGGAAATCCTCGCCGACGATGCGGCAGCTGGCGACCAGCCGCTGGTGCTCGCGTCGGCGATTCTCGCAGTGGCTGCGCACGGCCCGGTGACTTCGCTCGTTGGTGCTCCCGGGTTCACCCGCTGCGACATCCTCGAGCGGCGGATCCGGCGGCTCGCTGGTGAAGCGCCGCTTGTCCAGAGCCATGTCACACGTCGGTCGATCGCTGGCGCAGCGACAGCGCTGCTGCTCGTCTGGGTCTCCGGGGTGATCATGGTCCATCCGCTCGAGGCGCAGGGTGATCCGCGCGGAGTGGTGGCGGGCGTCACCGAAGGAGCGACCTGCGCGACGCACACCGGCCCCGCGGTACTGCACGTCTTCTGCGACGGCATGCGGCTCGGCTCGGTCGGCGGGCACTGCCCGCACCTCGAACGCTGACCCGATCGATGTCCTGAGGAACGATTTCCGGTGCTGGTGTATTTTACTCGTTGTAAAAGACTCCCGACTTCCATGATCCGCCCGATGCCATTCTCTGCAACTCTTCGCCGCCGGTCCGCGGCCCTCGTGACCGCAGCCAGCGCGGCGCTGCTGCTCGCACTCCCGGCCCGCGTCAGCGCGCAGACCGACTACTACAACACCGACGGCGGCCGCCCGCTGCAGGTCGAGGATGCGTACGCCACCGAGCGTTACTCCTTCGAGCTGCACCTGGCACCATTGCGCCTCGAACGCACGCAGGGCGCGGTCTATAACTGGGCAGCCGAGCCGAAGATCGAGTTCGGGATCCTGCCGCGGACACAGATCGAGCTCGGCCTACCGCTCGCCTACGTCGACCAGCCACGCCTTGGCCGGCATGTCGCCGGCGCGGCGGGGCTCGAGCTGTCGGTGCTGCACAACCTCAACACGGAGACCGAGACGCTGCCGGCGTTCGCGGTGGTCGGTGATGTGCTCGCCCCGGCGGGCGGACTCGGCCCCGATCGCGCGTATGCGTCGGTGAAGGGAATCGCGACGCGGACGTACAGCTGGCTTCGATTTCACCTGAACGGCCAATACACCTTCAGCGACCGCTCGCGCGGCAGCGCGACCGCGGCGACATCGGCTTCCGCCGGGATCGTCGAGCTGTCGCGCTGGTGGGCGGGTGTCGCGGTGGACAAGACCTTTCCCCTGCGCTCGATGCTGATCGGCGCCGAAACGTACGCACGGCAGCCGATCGTGCCCGGACAGCCGGTGCAATGGAACGCGGGTGTCGGCGTTCGTTACCAGCTCGCCCCGCAATTCGCGCTTGACGGCGGCGTCGGCGCGCGGCTCAGCGGGGACGACCGGAGCTGGTATTTCACCGTCGGCACGGCGTACGCCTTCGGCCTGCGCTCGCTAATGTCGGTACCCCGTGCGCGTTAGGCGTGCGGCTCAACATGCAATCGGCATCCCCGGCATCCCCGGCAGCACTGGAGCAGACATGACAGACAGGACATCGATGCGCGCGCGGCGCGCCCTGGCAGCCGTTGTACTGATCGGAACAAGCGTAGCGTTAGGCACCCCGGTCGTTGCCGACGCCCAGTGGTCCACCGTCTCCGAGCAGTTCTACCTGCCGGGCGCTTTCAACTGGCAGTTCCGGACGAACTATCCGGCGGCCGACCGGCTGTTCAACGCCTTCGACTACGGCCACGCGATTCTCTACGAGCGGCTGTACACCGCGCCCGGCGCGCCCGTCTCGGTGCTCGAGGACAAGGAGTTCAAC
>JANMBU010000055.1:0-1923 GCA_031360575.1 Gemmatimonadaceae bacterium | reverse complement strand
CCGCCGCCCGGGGGCGGGTTGGGCCCGCGCCGCGGCCGGGTACTGTTACCCCCGCCCGCTTCTCCGTTGCATGTTGGGCGCTCGCCTCGACCACTCGACGCCTAACGCTCATCATGACACGCTCGCATCGGTCGCCTGTCCGCTCGCTCGCAGCCAGTGTCGCTGCTGCCTCGTTGCTCGCCGGATGCGGTGCCGGCCACGTCGCCACCGGCGCTGCACCGGCCGCGAGCTATGACATCGTCATTACCAACGCCCGCATCTACGACGGCGCGGGCAATCCGTGGACCTATGGGGACATCGGCGTCCGCGGCGATCGCATCGCCCGCGTCGCGCCCCGCGGTGCGCTCGGTGGCGTGTCGGCCGTCAGGCGGATCGACGCCAGCGGGCTCGCGGTCGCACCGGGGTTCATCGATATCCAGGGGCAGTCCGAAGACGCGTTCCTCACCGGTGACGGCCGCGTTGTCAGCAAGACGACCCAGGGCGTGACCACCGAGATCCTCGGCGAAGGAAGCAGCGCGGCTCCACTCAGCCCCGCGATGTTCGCCGCGCGCACCGCCGGGGACACCGCCGGCGCGCGCATTCGTGCACCGTTCGTCGGCCCGCACGGCTTCCGGCACTGGCTCGACGCGATGGCCGCCCACGGGATCGCGCCTAACGTTGGCTCCTTCCTTGGCGCCGGCACCGTCAGGCAGTACGCGAAGGGCAGCGCCGAGGGACCGGCGACCGCCGCGGAGCTCGACACGATGCGCGCGGTGACCCGCCGCGCGATGGAGGACGGCGCCTTCGGCGTCGGCAGCGCGCTGATCTACCCGCCCGGCGCCTATGCGTCGACGGAGGAGCTGATCGAGATCGCGAAGGCGATGGCGCCATTCGGCGGCGTCTACATCTCGCACATGCGGTCGGAGGGAGATCGCATCGTCGAAGCGACCGCCGAAGCGCTGCGCATCGGCCGCGAGGGCGGCGTCCCGGTCGAGATCTATCACCTCAAGGTCGCCGGCCAGCGCAACTGGTCGAAGGCGACGCAGGTCGTCGCGATGATCGACAGCGCGCGCCGCGCCGGCGAGGACGTCGGCGCGACGATGTACCCGTACACCGCCGGCCAGACGAATCTCTCATCGTGCCTCCCGCCCTCCGCGGCGGCAAATGGCAAGCTGCTCGACAACCTGCGCGACCCGGCCTTACGCGCACGCATCAAGGCCGCGATGATCGCCGGCACCACTGGCGGCGAATCGCTCTGCGACCTCGCGACCCCACATGGCACGATGGTGGTCGGCTTTCGCGACTCGACGCTGAAGAAATTCGAGGGGCGTCGACTCGACGACATCGCGACCCGCATGAGCCGCGACTGGATGGACGCACTGATCGACCTCACGATCGCCGAGAACGCGAATCTGGGCGGAATATTCTTTCTCGCCAGCGATGCGAACCTCCGCATGCAACTCAGGCAGCCGTGGGTCGTGATCGGCACCGACGCTGACGGCTGGTCGCCGGACAGCACGCGCGGCGAGATGGTGCATCCGCGCACCTACGGCACCTACCCGCAACTGCTCGGACAGCTCGCGCGGGACGAGGGACTGATGACCCTCGAGGAAGCGATCCGGAAGTCGACGTCGGCGGTCGCGACGCGGCTCGGGATCCAGGATCGGGGGCTGATCCGCGAGGGCTTCTACGCCGACCTGGTGATCTTCGATCCGGCGACGATCGCGGACCGGGCGAGCTACGCGTCACCACACATGATCGCGGAGGGGGTGAGGGAGGTTCTCGTGAACGGGACCAGCGTGATGAGGGATGGGAAGAGCACGGGAGCGAGAGGAGGGAGAGTAGTCACTCCTCGATCGAGGGAGTGAACAAGGGACGAGGAAGGGCGCCGTCGCCTGCGGCGACGAGCCCAACGGAGGAACTCGGAACGCGGAAGGATCCGAC
>JANMBU010000094.1:0-1666 GCA_031360575.1 Gemmatimonadaceae bacterium | reverse complement strand
CGCCACTTCGTCGTGCATCCATCTCACCGCGTCCGCCTCGGCGCCAAGGTCGTACGCGATAAGGCTCGCCGGCGTGACTTCGCGCGGTTCTTCCGTCACTATCGGGATGTCGCCGCGAATCCCGATCGCGCCGAAGCGGATGCTCTGTCGTCGCCCCGGACGCGACTCCGCGGTGCTCGGCGGCGCCGCCGTCGCCAGCCGCGCGGCCACGTCGTCGAGGAATTCGGTGTATTCCTCGCGTGACACCTCGCTCACGATTTCGAGGCGCTGGATGCCGATGCCCGCCAGCTTGCGTCCCCAGTCCCAGGCGCCCATCTCGCGCAGCGCCGCCTGTCCGAACACCACCTCGTCGCCGAGGAACGAGAACTGGGCGTAGGGGTCGGTGCGCTGCAGCCGGACCAGCTCTTCATAGCCGACGTCGACGGCCCGTTCGCGCGCCGGATGCCCGGGCTGGTACAACCCCATCGCCGAGAGCGCCTTCGCCAGCGTGGTCAGGACGCGGACGGGGTCGCTCATCCCTCCTCCTCGATCGCCCGCGGGCCGGTCGGCCGAGCGTTAGGCAGCGGCTTGAGGATGGTGCTCGCTGCGCTGCGGATTTCGGCGTCCGGAGACCTGGCAGCCCGCGCCAGCGTATCGATCACGCGTGCGTCGGTCCGCCAGTAGCTGCCTAACGCTGTCAGCGCGGCCAGCAGTTCGGGCGACTTCGGCGCCAGCCGCTCGCCGCCGAAGAATCGCTTCCGTCCCACCATCACGAAACGGAGCACCCAGTCGATGACATCGGCTGATTCGACACTGGCCACCGCGCGGATCGCCAGCGCACGCAAGGCCGGCGGGATGTCGTCGCGGTCCACCCGGTTCATCAGGATCGGCACCGCCGAGCGCGGACAGCTGCCCGCTGCTTCGTTGAGCGCGGCGAGCACCGCCCGCTCGTCGGCGTCGAGCACGCCGAGCGTGATCCCCTGCTCGCGCGTCGCCGGACGCCGGCAGAGCATCTTGATCGCCTCGCGCCGGACGGCCGGCACCCGGTTTCGCGCCCACTCCATCGGGTTGAACTCCGGGGGCAGCGTGGCAAGCCGCCCGAGCAGCACCAGCAGTTGCGCCTGCACTGCGGGTGTCGATTGCAGCAAACGCCGCGCGATGATCCCGCCGACGTCGTCCCCCAGCTTGGTGAGCAGGGTGATGATTTGCGCCTGACGCCTCGGTTCCTCCGAATTTTCGAGTGCATCGGCGAGGACATCCGCGGCGCCGAGCCCGACCCGCACCACCAGGCGCTCGAGCGACACCCAGTCCGGCTGCGCTTCATCGACCAGTACGCGAATGCGGTCGGCCGTCGCCAGTCGTTCCCACAGCTGTTCGGCGACGCGAGGCCGCGGCCCACGCTCGAGAATCCCGAGCAACGCACCAATCCGTCCCCGCCTAACGATCACTTCGACCGCGCGCCAGGTCGAGTCGCCCGCGACCCCGATCTCGAGCGCCATCTGGACGAGTCGCTCCTCCTCGACCGGAAAGCCGGCAGCCGGCGACCGATCGAGGCTCGGCTTCGATTTCGACATCCCCTCGAGCACCGCCCGGTACGCCTCGGGGTTTGGATCGTCGAGCGTCCATTGCCCGACCAGCATCCGGACGTTGTCGCGCAGCGCCGCGTCGGCACTGACCCGGCGATCCG
>JANMBU010000061.1:0-20378 GCA_031360575.1 Gemmatimonadaceae bacterium | reverse complement strand
TTGTCGATCGCGGCGCGGATCTCCTTGATACGCCCCTGAATCTTGTCGTCTTCACCGGCGCCGTCGATCAGCGTGGTGTTGTCCTTGTCGACGACGACGCGCTTGGCGCGACCGAGGTCGGTGACGACGGCGTTCTCGAGCTTGAAGCCGACTTCTTCGCTGATGACCTGACCACCGGTCAGCACGGCGATGTCCTGCAGCATTGCCTTGCGGCGATCGCCGAAGCCTGGCGCCTTGACGGCGGCAACGCGAAGCGTACCGCGCAGCTTGTTGACGACCAGCGTCGCCATCGCCTCACCTTCGATGTCCTCGGCAATGATCAGGAGAGGGCGGCCCATCTGGGCGACCTTCTCGAGCACTGGGAGGAGATCCTTCATCGAACCGATCTTCTTGTCGTGGATCAGGATGAGCGGATCTTCGAGGACCGCTTCCATCTTGTCCGGGTCGGTGACGAAGTACGGCGAGACGTAGCCGCGGTCGAACTGCATGCCGTCGACCGTCTCGAGTGTCGTCTCGAGGCCCTTCGCCTCTTCGACCGTGATGACGCCGTCCTTGCCGACCTTCTCCATCGCTTCGGCGATCAGGTTACCGATCTCCTTGTCGTTGTTCGCGGAGATGGTGCCGACCTGCGCGATTTCCGTCTTGCCCTTGGTCGGGACGCTGATCTTCTTCAGCTCCTCGACGATCGCGGCGACAGCCTTGTCGATACCGCGCTTGATGCTCATCGGGTTCGAGCCGGCGGTGACGTTCTTCAACCCTTCGCGGAAGATCGCCTGCGCGAGCACGGTGGCGGTGGTGGTACCATCGCCGGCGATGTCGGAGGTCTTGGTCGCGACTTCCTTCACCATCTGCGCGCCCATGTTCTCGAGCGGATCGCTCAGCTCGATCTCCTTCGCAACGGTGACGCCGTCCTTGGTGATCGTCGGCGCGCCGAACTTCTTGTCGATGACGACGTTTCGGCCCTTCGGTCCGAGGGTGACCTTCACCGCCTCGGCGAGCTTGTCGACGCCGCGCTTCAGAGCAGCGCGCGCATCGACGTTGAAATGCAGTTCTTTGGCAGCCATGTGTGAGCTCCGTGTGAAATTCTTGATTCGTAGGTAGTTCGGCCGTTAGCCATGAGCCGTTGGCGTCGAGCGGCGGCGTTAGGCACTGCGTTGGAATAGCTAACGGCTAAAGGCTAATAGCTAAAGGCTGTCGTTCAGCCGACCACCGCGAGGACATCGGTCTCGCGGAGGATGAGGACCTGGTCGCCTTCGAGGGTGACTTCGGTGCCGCTGTACTTCCCGTACAGGACCTTGTCGCCCACCTTGAGCTCCATCGGAACTCGCTTCCCTTCCTCGAAACGGCCCGGGCCGACGGCGATGATCTCGCCCTGCTGCGGCTTCTCCTTGGCAGTGTCGGGGATGTACAGGCCGCCGCGCATCTGCTCGGTCTCTTCGAGCGCCTTGATCACGACGCGATCGGCCAGGGGGCTGATCTTCGTAGCCGTTTTATTGGCCATGCGTCCCTCCTCGGGATGTATAAGGTTCATGTCAGTACCGCTTGTGACGCCGGTTAGCACTCGTTCGTCATGAGTGCTAACAGACGAAGAAGTTATCGCGTCCGACGACGACAGTCAAGGGGGCGAATCTGCGCGGTAGCGTGTGGCGAAGTCGTTGATCTTGTTGGGCTTATACCAATTGCAAGAGAGGGCTTGACCGGCTCGTTACCACCCGCAACGCGCTGCTCCCGCGCGACTTAGCCGCGTTCGAGACCGCCCGTCAAATGCTCGTGCGCCATGCGAATTCCCTGCAGCGTGAGCGAGGGCTCGACACGATCGAAGCTCGTGCAGAGCCGCTGGAACTGCTCGGCCAATCCTCCCGTCGCCACGCAGATGGGCCGTCCTCCCCCGGGCCACTCGGCACGAATGCGGCGGACGATGCCGTCGATGGCATCGGCGCTGCCGAGCATCACGCCGGCGCGAATGCAATCCTCGGTGCGTGTACCAATCGCCTTCCGGGGGGCGACGAGATCGGTCGCCGGCAACTTCGACGTGCGTCGAATCAGTGTCTCGGCGGATGTGCGTACGCCCGGCATGATCACCCCACCGAGGAAGACACCATCCGCCGTGATGCAGTCGAATGTCGTCGCGGTGCCAAGGTCGACGACGATCGCGTCCTGACGATAGAGCCGGCTCGCGGCAAGGGTATTCACGATCCGGTCGGCGCCGACGGTGCGCGGCTCGTCCACTTGCAGGGTGATCGGGAGAGGTGACGCGCCATCGATGATGATCGGGACCACCCCGAGCCAGGCAGCGCACGCAACCGCCAACGGGCCGGTCACCGGCGGCACGACGGACGCGATTGCGGCGCCGAGGACGAGCGCGGGATTGACGTCGACCGACGCGAGCAGTGCGCGGAGATCGAGGCCCACTTCATCGGATGTACGCGCGCCGTCGGTCGTCAGGCGCCAATGCGCGCGCAGTTCGAGGTCGTCGAACAGCCCGACCGTGGTCTCCGTGTTACCGACATCGAACGCGAGAATCACAGTGCCTCCGCGAAGACCAGTGAGCCGGAGCGGTACGATGCAACCGCACCGTCAGGCGCCCGCAGGAGCAGTTCCCCGTTGGCCGCAACGCCGTCGACGATGCCCGCCCCCGGTTCGATGGCCCGCCGGCCGCGCGCGATGTCGCGCTTCGCGAGGTCGGCGAGTTCGCTGCTGTCGAGATTTCCCGCCCGAGCGGCCGCGGTGCGGAGCGCCGGAACGAGCAGTTCGAGCACGGCGAGCCGGGCGACGCCGCTGCGGAGCCCGCCGGCGCCGGCGACATCGTCAGGCGCCCGCATGTTGACGCCGATCCCGATCGCGACCCACTCAGGGGCGCCCTCGCGCCAGCGCGCCTCAACGAGAATGCCGGCCAGCTTCTTCGGCCCCGCGTACAGATCGTTAGGCCACTTCACGCCGACGGAAGCGTCAGCAAAGGGATCGAGCGCCTCGGCCGCGGCGAGGCCGAGTCGAAGCGCGAGCAGGGAGAGGGTCGCCGGGTCGAGGGCGCGCTCGATGAGGGTCAACCAGATCCCGGCGGCAGGCGCCGAGGTCCAGCGCCGGCCCGATCGGCCACGCCCGGCCGTCTGCTCCTCGGCCACCACCAGCGTGCCGTTAGGCGCGCCGTCGGCGGCCAGGGTGTGGGCGACGTCGAGGGTGCTGCCAACGCTTTCGAGTGCGACGACAGCAGGGAGGGACAGGCGGGCGGCCAGCTGCTCGGCGACGACACCGTCCCAGGCGCCGCGCGAGGTGATCGACGCCGCGGTGGTCATCCGCGCAGCGCGACGAGAAGGAGGACGCCGAGGCCGAGCAGGACGCGGTAGGCGGCAAACGCGCCGTAGCTGTGGCGCGTCACGTAGCGAAGCAGCACGGCGATCGCGAGCCATCCGCTGACGGCCGACGCCACCACGCCGAGCAGCAGCGCGGGCGACAGCCCCTGCTCGTGCAGCGCGGCGGGCACTTCCTTCAGGGCCGCCGCGGCGGTGATCGGCATGCTCATGAGAAAGCTGAACACCGCCGCGCTCTCGCGACGGAAGCCGAGCGCGCGGCCAGCGGTGATCGTCGATCCGGAGCGCGAGACTCCGGGAACGAGGGCGAAGCACTGGGCGACGCCTAACGCGAGCGCCTGCGTCCACGTCATCTGGTCGATCTCACGTTCCTGCCGCCCGACCTTGTCGACGAGCCAGAGCACGACACCCATCACGATGAGGGTGATGGCAATCAGCGTCGGCGAGCGGAATACCGTCTCCGCGTAGTGCGAGAGAAGCAGCCCGGCGATTCCGCCCGGGATCGTTGCGATGATCAGGTAGACGACGCGCCGCTTTTCCGGCGTGTCGAGCCGACGCGTCGTCAGGATGTCGACGGCGCTCCGGATCAGCCGCAGCCATTCGGCGCGGAAGTACCAGAGCACGGCGACGAGTGTGCCCAGATGCAAGGCGACGTCGAAGGCCAGACCCGGGTCCCGCCAGCCGAGCGCCCAGGGTACGAGGGCGAGATGGGCGGAGCTGCTGACGGGCAAGAACTCGGTAAGCCCTTGAACGATGCCGAGGACGACAGCCTGGAAGAGGCTCATGCGCGGTAGTGAGAGGGACCGTCAGTCAGCGAACGGCGACGAGGGCCGCCATCGCGGCGAGCATCGCCGTCTTGAAGAGTAGTGGGGCGCCGGCGTGGGCGGCCAGCGCACGACGCGTCGCGACGACGCAGAGCACGAGCGCGGGAACGAGCAGCACACGCAGCCGCGGCTCGGGGGTCGCGAGGAGAAGCGCGCGCCATGCGAAGAGCGCGACCGAGAGCGTCAACAGCACGAGCGTCGGGGTGCGTCCGAAGGCGATGGGGAGCGTACGTCGATAGCCGGCGTCAGCGGCCGCGTCATCAAGCGATTTTGCGAATTCGCGCGCTAGATGGAGGGGCATCGCGACGGCGACGAGTCGTAGCCCGTCCGGCGCGACACCCACGGTGACCGCCCCGTAAAAGAAGGGCAGCGACGCGAGCGCGGCAACGACCAAACTACCAACGAGAGGGAGCCGAGCGAGCGTCGTCGAGTAAAGCGTCATGAGCGCGACGACGGCCACGCTGAGGAGACCAAGCGACGGTCGCGCGACGAATGCCAGCGCGATGCCCGCGGCGGCCGCGGTCGCGGCAAACCATTGCACCGTGCGCGGCGTCAGCGTACCGGTGGGCAACGGGCGTTGCGGGTGCGCAGAGCGATCGATCGCAACGTCGGCGAGATCGTTGAACGCGTTCGCATAGGCAGTCAATGCAACCGCGGCGAGCGCCGCGGCAAGGGTGGCGGGGAGCGATACATCGCGCGCGGCCCACCAGGCTCCGACATAGACGCCGACGGCTGCGATGAGTGCGTTGCGCCACCGCGAAATCGCAAGCAGTGCGCGAACGTCAGGCAAGATGGCGTTCGTAGAAACGCTCGTACTTCTCGACGATGTCATCGCGGGCGAAGCGAAGCCGCGCGTCAGCGGCCGCTGAGTCGCTCATGTGCTGCCAGCGATCGGCGTCTGAGAGCATGGCGATGGCGGCGCCCGCCATCGCGTCGACGTCGCCGACCGAACAGAGCACGCCGGTAATCCCTTCGCGGACGACCTCGACGAGACCCCCGGCGCGCGAGCCAACCACCGGCACGCCGGACGCGAGCGCCTCGAGGGCGCTCAGCCCGAACGACTCGCTCTGTGTCGGGAGCAGGAAGAGGTCGGCCTCGGCGAGGAGCGGCGCGACGATATCGATCTTGCCGAGAAAATGGACGTCGTCGGCGACGCCAAGCCGGCGCGCCTCAGTCTCGGCGTCAACGCGATCGGGACCGTCGCCGACCATGACGAGCACGGAGGGAATCTCGCGCGCGACTTTGGCAAAAATGCCAACGACGTCGCGGATGCGTTTCACCGGTCGAAAGTTCGACACGTGCATGAGCACCTTGCGGCCGGCATCGAACTGCGGGCGCAGCGTGCCGCCATAGCGGCTCCGGTCGTAGGTCAGCGGATCGATGAAGTTGTGAATCACCTCGATTCCGCAGCCGGCGCAGCCGAAGGCGTGCTGCGTCTCGTCGCGGAGGAAGTGCGAGACAGCAGTCAGCCCGTCGGATCGCTCGATCGAGAACTTGGTGATCGCGTGAAACGACGGATCCTGCCCGACGATGGTGATGTCGGTGCCGTGGAGAGTAGTGATGACGCGAATGTCGCGGCCGTGCTCGCGCTGGAGCATTTCCTTGGCAATCCAGGCACTGGTCGCGTGCGGAATCGCGTAGTGGCAGTGGAGGATGTCGAGGTCGTGCGCGCGAACGACTTCGTGCATGCGGACGGCAAGCGCGAGGTCGTACGGCGGATACTCGAAGAGCGGATAGCGGCCGACGTCGACTTCGTGGAAGAAGACGTTAGGCAGGAACTGCGGCAGCCGGAACGGCTGCTGGTAGGTAATGAAGTGCACCTCGTGGCCGCGCGAGGCGAGCGCGATCCCGAGCTCGGTCGCCACGGCACCGGAACCGCCATAGGTGGGATAGCAGGTAATCCCGATCTTCATTCGCTTGCTCCAGTCCACCAGCGGTCAACGATCATCATCGCGTCGGGTGCGTCGGGGTTGACGAGCGTCACGGCGGCATCACCCAGTTGATGGCGGAGCCAGGTCCGCTGGCGCTTGGCATACTGCCTGGTCTCGATCATGATCTGCTCGCGCGCGTGCAGGCGCGAGATATCCCTCCCCACCAACCGGCGAACCACTGCGTACCCGGCGGCGTTCCAGGCTGGCGCATCGTCGGGCACTGCGTGGATCAACCGTTCCACTTCCTCGGGCCACCCGCCGTCGAGCATCTGATCGACGCGTGCGGCAATCCGGTCGCTGAGCACCGGACCGGGGTCGACGACAAGGTACCGCGCGCGGAAGCTCGGCGCGCGCCGTGGGAGCGCGTGCAGGTCGGACACGCGCTGACCGGCGAGCAGAGCGACCTCGATTGCGCGGAGCAGCTGCGTCGGACCGAGCGAGGCGCGCGGCGGGTCGAGCGCGAGGCACCAGCGGCGAAGTTCGTCGTCGGAAAGCGTGACGAGATAGCGCTGCAGTTCGCGGCGCGCATCGTCGTCCATTTCCGGCTCGGCAAAAAGCGGTGCGAATATCGCGCGGAGGTAGAATCCGGTTCCGCCGACGACGAGCGATTCCCTCCCCGCGCGGGCATCATCGGCGACCCAGCGCTCGGCATCGGCCGCCCAGCGCGCGGCCGAGTATCGCTCGGTCGGTGCGACGACGTCGATGCCGTGGTGCGGGACGCGCGCGCGCTCGGCCGGCGACGGCTTCGCGGTCCCGATGTCGAAGCCGGCATACACCTGGCGGGAGTCGGCGCTGATGATCGCCGCACCGTTATGATCGGCGAGGCGAAGCGCGATCGCCGACTTGCCCGCGCCGGTCGGTCCGGTGATGACACGGAGCTCAGCGCCGGCCAAATCGGCGCTCGAGCTCATCCCATCCGACGCGTACGATCGTTGCGCGGCCGTGGACATCGTGGGCGGGGAGGTTGGTCCGGGCGAGCGCAATAAACAGCGACCGCATCTCATCGAGTGACAGCAGTTCGCCAGCCTTGATGGCCGCCTTGCAGGCGACGGTCGCGGCCAGCTTCTCGTGGCGGGCCGCGGTGCTGGCGACGCGATCGCCGGTAAGCGCATCGAGGGTGTCGCGGAGGCAACGCTCCGGATCGAAGCGTGCGTGCGGCATCGGGACCGCGCTGACGATGAGCGTGTGCCCGCCGAATCCCTCGACCTCGAAGCCCAACCGCTCGAATGCGTCGCGGTTCGCGTCGAACGCCTCGCTCTCGGCGGGGCCGAGATGGAGGGTAATTGGAAAGAGCAGCCGCTGCGCGGGCGCCTCGCCGCGCTCGAGCACGGCCATGAACCGCTCGAAGAGCACCCGTTCGTGCGCGGAATGCTGGTCGACGAGAACGAGGCCCTGCTCGTGCTCGAAGGAGATGTAAGTGCGCCGCCACTGGGTCAGCGGGGGGACGACGATCGGTTCGTCAGGCGCGACGTCCAGCGCGGTCGTCGCTGCCTCGGCCGCCACGGCGAGCGGCGATTGGCCGGACGAGGCATCCGATGCGCCGAAGAGCGGCCCGCCAGCCATACCGTTAGGCAGTCGCAGCGTCTCGGTGCCGACCGCGGCATCTGGAAGCGGCGCGTCGTGCGGAGCAGTCCACCAGCGCCTGGCGCCGATCGCCGCTGATGCGTCGAGCGTGCCTAACGCGCGGCGGACGGCGCCCTCAACCGCCCGCTCGACCGTCCAGCGATCGCGAAAGCGCACCTCGGCCTTGGCGGGATGCACGTTGACGTCGACATCGGCGCCAGGGAGAGTGAGCGCGAGGAGCACGGTCGGCCGGAGGCCGGCGGAGATCGTCGACTTGTACGCGGATTCCGCCGCGCGAATGAGCCCGGGGTCGCGGATCGCGCGGCCGTTCACGGCGAGAAACATGCGCCGGCTCGCGGTGCCGACGTCCGGCGGCCGTTCGGCCAATCCCTCGACGCGAATCGGGCCCGCAACGTCGTCCACGTCGAGCAGCCGCTCGGCCGTTGCGGTGCCCCAGAGCGCGGCGACGCGAGCCCGCCACGAGGAGGCGGGCGGCAGGGTGAGCCCGGGCGCGCCGTCGTGTGTCACCGTCAGGCGGACGTCGCGGCGCGCCAGCGCGACGAGCGTCAGGGCGTCGACGATCGCCCGCCATTCGCTGCGCGCACCACGCATGAACTTGAGGCGAGCCGGCGCGTTGTAGAAGAGCGACGACACGGTGACCGTCGTGCCGCGTCGGCGCGCCGCGTCGGACACTCCGGCAATTGCCCCGCCGGTGGCGGCGATGCGCGTGCCAGCGCCATCAGCGGGTGCGGTCTCGATTTCGACTTGCGCGACCGAGCAGATCGCAGGCAGCGCCTCGCCGCGGAATCCGAAGCTGTGGATACCGACGAGATCACTGGCCCGCGTGATCTTCGACGTTGCGTGGCGTGAGAGGGCGAGCAGCGCGTCGTCGCGATCCATGCCGGTGCCATCGTCGCTCACGCGAATGCGCGCGCGTCCGCCTTCGTCGATTGCCACGTCGATCGACATCGCACCGGCATCGAGTGCGTTCTCGACGAGTTCCTTGACGACGGATGCGGGGCGTTCGACGACCTCGCCGGCAGCGATCTGGTCGGCGACGGCGCTGGGGAGGACGGCGATGCGCGGCACCAGGGAAGTCTCGCCCGCGGTGCGTCGAGGGTCAATCGTGCGCGCGGTGGAAACGGTCAGTCTTGTCGGATCGACCGCAGCCGGTCGCTCTCGATCCAACCCTCGTCGCCGTTGGCAATCGCGACTTGCGACCAACCGCCCTCGCGCCGGATCACGCGGACGATGATTCCGGTGCGTGTCGCTGCGCCGGGCTCACCGGCGAGCGACGGGATGCCGCGCAGCGGCGTCGGTTCGGCGACTACGCTGAGCGCGTGCGCTGCCAAGCGCTCGTCGAGCAGCACGTAGGCGACAACAGATGCCGCGACGAGGCCGTGCAGGACGTACACGGATCGCGCGCCGGGCGCACGCCGGCCGCGCGCCACGCGAAGCGTCGCGATGGTCCACGCGGCCCACCAGAGGCCAAGCCCGACGAGCGCGATGGTGCCAGGCGGTACAGGCGGCACCGATGCCAGCACTCCGCGCGCCGCGCCCGGCGTGAGTTCGAGCCGCGCGCGCGCGTCAGCATCAAGCGCATCGAGGCGAAGAGCGCGATGCCAGCCGACAACCGCGGCGGCGGTGTCGTGCGCGGCCCAACGCGCGGTCCCAACGTTTGCCCAGGCGTCTGTCGCCCGGGGGCGCAACGCTGCCGTCGAATCAAAGGCGATCGCCGACGCGGCGTAATGCGATGCGTCGTATTCGTGGACGCCGCGCGCGAACACCGCGGCTGGATCGACGCTGAATGCCGACGCGATCGCCGCGCCGAGCGACAGCGCGCCGACGATCACGAGCAGTGAGTTGATGCCCCGCGCCGTCGCGCCAAGGACGGTACGGTCACGTGCCTCGGCCTCGACGGCGGCGAACGCGATACGGGCGCGCTTGCCGGCGTCGCTCGCCGAGTGACGCGTGCGGGCGTAGCTGGCCGCGCTCAGCTCCTCGAGCAACACGGCGACCGCGGCGGCGGTCTTCATCGAGACGCCGGCGCGGCGGAGCGCGCGCGTCACGTCCGCTTCGCGCAGCAGGTCGCCGGGCGCGAGGGCGCCGCGCTCGACCAGCGCGGCGATCAGTGCGCGGCGCACAGTGGATGGGTCGGCATGCGCGCGCCGGCGGGTCACGGCGCGCAGGCGAGCCGCACCGCCTAACGGCGGCGGGGAGCGCCGGCGGCGCCTGACGGCGATCGCCGACAGGGCGGGAATCGGCGCGAGCGCAGCGATGGCGGCGAACAGCGGATGTTGCGGCGGAGGCAGCGGCTCATCGGCGCGAAGCGCGCGGCGGATACTGAGGGCGGGAACGAGTCGGGGAGCTGCACTGTCCGTCACGCTGGCCAGGCTGCCCTCGCCGACAATGATCGAGAGGGGATCAGTCGCCGCCACCTGATATTGTCGCGTGTGCGGATTCCAGAACGGGTACGACACCGCCGGTACCGTCTGGGGGCCCGATGCGCGGGGCGTGACGATCCAGTCGAACTCCTTGGTCCCGCGAATGCGCCGGGCGATGCTGTCGATGACGACTCGTTCGTCACTCGCGACGAGCGATGCCCAGGGCAGCGCGACCACCGGCCGCGGAAGGAGCTTGATGTTCCCTTCTCCTTCTATGCGCAGCGTCAGCGTCATCGGATCGCCGACGCGCGCGCTGGCGCTGTCGACGCGGGCGCGCAGCGTCAGGTCCCCGACCGCGCCGACATCGTCGCGCGGGCGACTGGAGTCGGGAGGTTCGACCGCATGCAGCGTGACCCATTCGCTCTTTGTTTCGCGTCGCTCGGACCCGGCAAAGAAACCGGCTCCAATTGACAGCGCGTACGAGAGCTCGGCGGGCGCGAGATCGTGGCGGCCAGCGCTGAGCGGGAAGAGCGCACGCTCGTAGACGAGCACGTCGTAGCACTGCGATCCGACGCGGCGCCTGATCGGCGGACGGCGACGGTCGGCCGGAAAGTCATACGCCATCAATTCGTTCAACTGCGGCGGGATGAAGCTCGGGTTGCTACGAAGCTTCTCGCGCGCGCTCGGGCTGATGAAGACGCCGACCTGATAGCTCGCCTGCTGGCCGACAAACACCGTCTCCGGGACCACGATCGCGCGGAGCGCGACCTCAGCAGTGGTGTCGATGTTGCCACTCGACACGACCGTGGGCACACTGGACGAGTCGTGGTCACCGACGACGACGACCGCCCGCGCCGCCGCACGCGTGCGCAGCTTGCCCGCCTGCATCTCGAACCGCGGCAGGAAATAGCGACCGGGTCGGTCGGTGAGCAGGGTGAGCTCGACATCCGACATGTTCCATCCACGGCCGAGTGCGTCGCCCGACCGCTGCGCCATCGCACGCGATGACACGATGGAGAATGGCGCGACCGACGGCGCAACCAACTTCGGCATGGGCCCACCGCGCGCCGCGCCGAGGATCTGGACGTTGAACGGTTCGCAGGCGCGAACGGTGTCGGGCGCGGTGACGGTCACGGTCAGTTGCGCCGCTGACGCTGCGGGGGTCAACAGGGCGAGGAGAGATGAGAGAAGGCCGCCACCGACAGCACGGACCACGCGGTCCCCACCGACCAAACGCGCGGACGGGCCGCCTAACGGCAGGCGGGCCAGCGCAGCTCCGGCTGCTGCCACCGGGGCCAGCGCCCGTCTCCCTAACGGCACCGGGCTACCAGTCCTTCCCGCCGGGCGGGGAGGTCGGTTGGCCTTCCTTCTGCTTGCGGGCCTGGACGTCGCGTTCGTCGCGAGCGGCGCTGTTGAGAATCTGTTCGGCACGCTGCTGCCCGACCGAGCCGCTGGGCTGCGGTTGCGGCTCCTTCGATGGCGCGGTCGGGTCAGGTTTCGGGTTGGGGCTCTGATCGTTGCCACCGCCACCGCCGCCACCGCCACCGCCCTGCTTCTTCTTGCGCAGGGCCAGCTCGAAATTCCACTTCGCGTCGGCGTCGCGCGAGCGCATGAGCAGCACCTGCTTGTACGCCTCGATGGCCGCGTCGAGCGCGGGGGTGGCGCTGTCACCGCGCGTGGCGAGCCCTTGCCTGAGGTGCGCGAGGCCAAGGTTGAACAGCGCACGATAGCGAAGCTCGGGATCCGTTGTCTTGGTCACCTTCTCGAGGAGCGACGCAGCGCGCTCGAGCGAGTCGGTGGCGAGGAGCGCTGTTGCGAGATTGTAGACCATCGTCGGCGAGGCATCGCCGCCGGCGACGATCTTCCGATAGAGCAACGCCGCTTGGGCGTAATGCCCGGCGCGATAGGCTTGCGCTGCGTCGGCGGCATCATCGGCACGCGCGGCGCGGGGCACCAGCGCGATGAGCAGCAGCGCGGCCGCCGCGCCCGCCGTGACGGCGGCGGCGGGACCGACCGCGCGCACCCGGCGGCGACGGTCAGCGAGGAAGCTGTCGAGCAGGAGCAGGAGCAGCGCGGGTGCGAGGAACCACTGGAAGCGCGGTGTGCGTTGCGCGCCGACTGACGACGCGATCTCCGACGCACGCACCGACGACAGGGCGGCGCGGACGCGCGCGGCCTTGTCCGTCTGCTCGGCGGGAATGAACGTCCCGCCTGCCGCCTCGGCTGCGGCGCGCAGCAGGTCGGGGCTGTAGTGCGTGATCACGACCGCGCCGTTCTCGTCGGTCTTCTGTGCCGGCTTGCCTTTGTCATCGACGATCGGGATGGTCGAGCCCTGGGTGGTTCCGATGCCGACGGTCACCAGTGCAACGCCTGCTTCGCGCGCGCGCTTCCCTGCTTCGACGACGTCGGCTTCCGGCTCGAACGCTTCACCATCGCTGATGACCACGAGCGCCCGGCCCGAACCGGCCGGCGTCGCGGCGAGGAGATCCGTGCCCTGGCGGATCGCGCGGGCGAGCGAGCTGCCCGCCTGCCCGACGATCGACGGGTCGAGGTTGTCGAGGAAGAGATCGACAGCACCTTCGTCCACCGTCATCGGCGTGAGGATGTAGCTCCGGCCGGCAAAGGCGATGAGCCCGACGCGGGCCGTCGCGCCTAACGCGCGCAGGCGCCGCACCTCCTGCTTCGCCAGCTCGAGCCGGCTCGGGCGCACGTCGGTCGCCGTCATCGACAGCGACGCGTCCATCGCGATCACGAGATCGTAGCCCTGGACACGGACTGTGGTCTTTTCGCGGCCCCATCGCGGACCGGCGAAGGCGATGCCAGCGAGCAGTCCAGCGGCGGCCAGGCGCGCGGCGCGCCACCGCCCGCTCGCCGAACTCAGTCCCGCCGGCAGGAGCCGGGCGACCACTGGCGCATTGCCCAGTCGCGCCAGCCGCTTCGTGCGTCCGCGCTGGATGCGGAGGGCGAGGAAGCCTAACGTCACGGCGAGGACGAGCGCGACGAATAGCGCCCACGGGTGATCGAAGATCGACAAGGCGCTCATGGCAGTGGCGCCTTCCAGGCGAGCAGTGCGAGCTCGACGCCGAGCAGCAGCAGCGCGAGCCCGAGCGGCCACTCGTACTCTTCGGTGTAGCGGGTGTACGTGCGCGACTGGACCGGGCTGCGCTCGAGCTGATCGATCTGCTCGAGGGTGCGCTGCAGCGCAGCGGCGTCGGTCGCGCGGAAGTAACGGCCGCCGGTGGCACTGGCGATCTCGGTCAGCAGCGCGTCGTCGATGCGCACCGGCTGGTATTCGAAGCGCAGCCCGCCGATCCCGCGGCCGACGGGAACGCGCGCCATGCCGACGCTGCCGACGCCTATCGCGTAGATCTTGATCCCGAACGCCTGCGCGGCGCGACCGGCGGTGCGCGGGTCGATCGCGCCGCGATTGTTCTCGCCGTCGGTGAGCAGCAGGATGACGCGCGACTTTCCGGGAGAGCGGCGCAGCCGGTTGGCCGCGGTGGCGATCGCGGTGCCGATCGCGGTGCCATCCTCCAGTTGTCCCGGCTGCAGGTTCGCGACCGCGGCTGACATCACCGGGTAGTCGGTGGTGAGCGGCACCTGCGTGAGCGCCTCACCGGAGAATGCGACGAGGCCGAGCCGGTCGTTGGTGCGCAAGGCAACGAACTTCCGCACGAGATCGCGCGCCACGTCGAGCCGGTTCTGCGGCTGGAAATCCTCGGCGAGCATCGAGCTCGAGATGTCGAAGGCGATCATGATGTCGATTCCCTGCGACGTCACCTCGTGCGAAGTCGCACCACTGCGCGGTTGCGCGAGGGCGACGACGACCGCTCCGAGGACGACGTTCCGGAGGACGAACAGCGTCCGCGCGATGCCGCGCCCGGCCCGCGGACCGCGGGCGAGCGTCGGCACGCGCGAGTAGACGATCGCGGCCGGGCGCCGCCGGCGGCGCCACACCCACCATGCGGGCAGGAGCAGGAGGAGGAGCAGCACCCACGGAGCGCCGAAGCGGAATGCCGAGAGCGCGCTCATGCCGCCGCCTTCTGCGCGGTGGTTTCGGCGGCCTTCGCCGTGAATGCGGCTTCGACATCGCGCGCGATGCCGCGGGCATCCTTGCCTAACGCGCGGGCGCGCTCGGGGGTGAGCGGACGCCGGGCGAACTTCACGAGATCCGTCTCGTCGAGGAGCGCCGCGAGGCGTGTGTGCGGCACACTGCCCGCGGAGCGCAATGCCGCCGACAGCTCCGAGGAGGTGAGCGATGCACGCGCCTCAGGTAGCCGAAGCGCGAGATAGTCGCGCAGCACGTCGACCATCAGTGCGACATGACGCCCGCGCTCGCCGGCATCGACCAGCCCGAGCGACTCGATGCGCCCGAACTCGCGCTCGGCGAAGGCGTGCGGATCAATGATCGCGCCGGTCGCCGGCGAACGCTTGCGGCGGCGCCACCAGAGCCAGATGAGCAGTGCGATCACCGCAAGCGCGACGAGCAGCGGCCACCACTTTTTCCACCATGGAAGGAGCACGTCGATCGGCGGTCGCGCCGGCTTTGGCAGACGGAGCGTGGTGTCGGCGGGGAGCACGGTCTTCACGTGAACGACGATCGCCGATAGCGGCAGTCGCCGCGTCTCGCCGCCTGATGTGACGACGACGTCGCCGAGACCGGCGGGGACGTTCCCGATGTCCCAGGCGACCACGCGGTAGGTCGCGGTCTGGTCGAGCAGCCCCGGGGTCGCGTTCGTCGTGACGGCTCGCGACGCAACGGCAGCGACCGCGGCGCCGGAGTCGGGCCCCGTCGGGAAGGCGATGGTCGCCCCTGCGGGCGCCGCGACGCGCACGCGAATCACCAGCGGATCGCCGACGGTGACGGTGTCGGGTTGCGTGGTGACGCCGACGCGGACGCCAGCGAGCGCACCCGACGCGCCGGCTTGCGCGATCGCGCTCGCAGGAACGAGCGCCAGCGCAGCGCCGAGCAGCGCGCCGTGCAGGGACGAGCTGGAGCCACCCGCCGCCCGGCGTCTCATCGCTTTTTCCGCGTCGCCCGGTTGCGGAAGAACCGCAGCAACGGCTCGACGTAGCCGCCATCGGTGCGGACGACGATCTCGTCGATCGCAAGACGGCGCAGCAGCTTCTGCCGCGCGAGCATTTCCGTTTCGGTCGCCTTCGCAAACTGCGTCCGCACGTCGGCGTCGCTGGTGTCGACGTCGATCGTCGCGCCGGTCTCCGGATCGACGAAGCGCACCAGGCCGATGTCGGGGAGCACGCGCTCGCTCGGATCCTCGACCGTTATGGCGACGACATCGTGGCGCTGGGAGAGCCGCTTGAGCGGCTTCTCGATCTCGGCGTCGAGAAAATCGGAGATGATGAAGATGATCGTGTGCTGGCGGAGCATCCGCGCCAGGTACTGCATCGCCCCCGAGACGTCGGTCTTCGACCCGGTGGGCTCGAAGGCGAGCAGGTCGCGAATCAGGCGCAGCGCGTGGCGCCGCCCTTTCTTCGGCGGCAGCACGTGTTCAATGCGATCGGTAAAGAGCATCGCGCCGACGCGATCGTTGTTGCGGATCGCCGACATGCCTAACACTGCCCCGAGCTCGCTCGCCAGCTCGCTCTTGAAGCGGCCCTGCGTGCCAAATCGCTCCGAGCCCGAGAGGTCGACGACCAGCATCACGGTGAGCTCGCGCTCCTCGACATAACGCTTGACGAATGGACGCCGCATGCGGGCGGTGACGTTCCAGTCGATCGACCGGACTTCGTCACCAGGCTGGTACTCGCGGACCTCGGCGAACTCCATTCCCTGCCCCTTGAACACCGAGTGGTATTCACCGGTGAACAGTGAGTTGACGAGCCCGCGCGTGCGGAGCTCGATCAGCTTCACCTGGCGGAGGATCTCGGGGGGAACGCCGGCGCGCTTCTCCGGCACGCCAGTCGCGCGCGCCGCGTCCGCCGCGCGCGACGGAGCGACTGCGGGGCTCACGGGCTCTCGATCTTGTCCAGCACGCGGCGGACGACCTCGTCGCTGGTGACCTCTTCGGCCTCGGCTTCGTAGGTCGTGATCACGCGATGGCGCAGCACGTCAGGCACCATCGACTTCACGTCGTCGGGAGTGACGAAGGCTCGCCCGCGGAGGAACGCATGGGCGCGCGACGCCTGCGCGAGGGCGATCGTCGCTCGCGGGCTGGCGCCGAACTCGATCAACGGGACGAGATCTTTCAGTCCCGCCTCGCCCGGATTGCGCGTCGCCTGCACGATGTCGACGATGTAGTCGACGATGCGATCGTCCATGTACAACTCGCTGATGCGATGGCGCGCGGCCATGATTGCCTGCGGCGTCGCGACGTGCTGGATGCTGATCGGATCGCCGCCCGCCATCCGGCGCATGATCTCCTTCTCCTCGTCGCGCGTCGGGTAGCCGACACGCAGCTTGAGCATGAAGCGGTCGACCTGCGCCTCGGGCAGCGGATACGTCCCTTCCTGCTCGATCGGGTTCTGCGTCGCGAGGACGAGGAATGGCTCCTCGAGCTTGTAGGTGGTCCCGCCGATCGTGACCTGCTTCTCCTGCATCGCCTCGAGCAGCGCGGCCTGCACCTTCGCCGGCGCGCGATTGATCTCGTCGGCGAGAATGATGTTCGCGAAGATCGGCCCCTTCTTGATGTTGAACTGGCCGGTCGACTGATCGTAGACCTGCGTGCCGAGTACGTCGGCGGGCAGCAGGTCCGGCGTGAACTGGATGCGCTGGAACGACGTGGAGATCGTCTCGGCGAGGGTGCGGACCGTTAGGGTCTTGGCGAGCCCCGGCACTCCCTCGAGGAGGACATGGCCTCCAGTGAGCATGCTGATGAGCAGCCGCTCGACCATGTACTCCTGGCCGACGACACGCTTGCCGACTTCACGCAGCACACCCTGCACGAGTGCGGTATCCGCCCCGGGCGCGACCTGAGTTGACACGATGGTTCCTCGCTGGAGAACTGCTGAAGCTGCGGTCCTGCGACGTGACTTGTGGTACCGGACCGTTCAAGATCGGGGCCGCGGCGCAGGGCGACCAGCGCCGGTGCTCTTGACGATCGCGTCGATCACCTTCCGCTCGCGCGAGAGCATCGGACGAGTTGCACCCGACGGCAGCTCGCCGAGGTCGACGGGACCGAACTTGGTGCGGAGCAGCCCGAGCACTTCGAGATCGAGTGCCTCGCACAGACGACGAATCTCGTGCGTCTTCCCCTCGCGGATCGTCATCGCCAGCTCCCACACGCCGCGCCGAAGATTTCGCACCGTGATTGCCGTCGGCTTCACGACGCCGTCATCGAGCTTTACCCCTCGCTCGGCGAGACGTGCCCCGGTTTCCGCGTCGCCGCGCACGGTGGCGACATAGCGACGCTCGACCTCGCGGCTCGGGTGTGTCAGCGCATGTGCCGCGTCGCCGTCAGTGGTGAGCAGGAGCACACCTTCGGTCATGAAGTCGAGGCGCCCGACGTAGACGAGACCAGGTACGTCGCGCACGAGATCGAACACCGTGCGGCGATCGGTCCCGTCGGGTCGCGACGTCAACACACCGGCGGGCTTGTTCAGGACGTACCAGACATGCTGTTCGCGCGGCGCGGCGATTGCATTTCCGTCGACGAGAATTTCGTCAGTGCCCGGTGTGACGCTCTGCCCGGTTTTCGCGACGACGCCGTTGATGGTGACGCGACCGGCGGCGACGAGTTCCTCGGCACCGCGGCGCGACGCAACGCCGGCGCGCGCGAGCGCTCGCTGAATGCGCATCGAATCGTCGGTCACGCTGCTCCGGTTGTCGCGGGGATGGATGCGGACTGCTCGGACGCGGCGCTCCGCAGCGCGACCGCGAGCTCGTCGGCGCGCGGCAATTCGTCGAGATGGCGCAGTGCGAACTGCTCGAGAAACGCCGGCGTCGTCCCGTAGTGCAGCGGACGGCCAAGTCCTTCGCCGCGCCCGACGACGTCGATCAATCCACGCTCGTGCAGCGACTTGAGCACCCCGCCCACAGCGACGCCACGGATCTCCTCTATCTCGGCGCGCCCGATGGGCTGGCGATAGGCGATGATCGCCAGCGATTCGAGTGCCGCCGCCGAGAGACGTTGCGGACGCGCCGCGAGCTGCGCGCGCTCGATCGCCTCGGTGTACTCGGCGCGAGTGAGGATCTGCCACCCCTCGCCGATCTCGACCAGCTCGACGCCGTGGCCTTCCTGGTCGTAATGCTCGCGCACCTCATCGAGCGCCGCGCGGAGCGCGGCTGGCGAGCTGTCGAGATCGAGCGCGGACAGCTCGTCGAACGGGATGGGCCGGGCGCTCGCGAAGAGCGCGGCCTCAAGCAGCTTCGCCAGCGACGTCACGGACGATGTCCACGGATCCAAAGGGTTTCTGTTGAAAGACGCGCAGCTCGCCGATTTTGGCCATCTCGAGAATCCCGAGCAGTGTCGAGAGCACCTGCCACGGTTCGGCATCGATCGCGACGAGGTCTGCCCAGCGAGCGCGCTCGCGGAGCGCGAGCACCGCGCGAATGATCGTGATGGCGCCGGGTACGTCGAGCGGCCGGGCAACGACTTCGTGCATCGTCGGCTGCCTAACGGCGCGGAGGATCCGGTCGACGGCACCAAGCAGCTCGGGGAGCGACAGTGAGAGGGCGATCGGCGCCGGCGGCGTGATCGAGGACTGGACGTAGGAGCGCGCAAACTGATTGCGACGCAGCTCGCCGCGGCGCTCGAGCACGTCGACCACCTCGCGCATCTGCTGGTATTCGAGCAGCCGTCGCACCAGCTCGGCGCGCGGGTCGTCCCACTGGTCGTCGCCATCGGCGCGCGGCAGCAGCATCTGCGCCTTGATGCGCAGCAGCCGCGCGGCCATCTCGAGGTATTCCGCAGCGTCGTTCAGCTCGAGGGTGCTGATCCGGGCGAGGAACTGCTCGCAGATGCGCGCGATCGGGATGTCGTAAATGTCGACCTGCTCTTCGCGAATCAGCGCGAGGAGCAGGTCGAGGGGACCGGAGAAGGTGCCTGCGTCGACGAGAAATGCGGGGATCGTCGAGTCGCCGTCTCCGCGGAAGGAGCGGACGGTCGCAGCGGTGGATGGCGCATCGTGAGGCAGCGCGCGGGTCGCCGTCACTGACCGCCGCCCCACGGGGCGAGTGGATGGCCGAAGAGATGCCCGACCGTCGCGGCCAGCTGCCACGACCAGATGGACAGATGCGTCGATGGGGCCAGCCAGTAGCTGAGGAGCGGCGTCTGGAGAAGAACGAGGATGACAATAATTCCTGCGAAGCCGACACGCTGGTACTGGAGCGCCCACGCCGGTGGCAGGATGTACTTGAGCACGTGCGAGCCGTCGAGGGGCGGTACCGGCAGCAGGTTGAAGGCAGCGAGGCTCAGGTTGATCCAGACGCCCCAGCCCATCATCGCCTGCAGCAGCGCCTGGCTCTCGCCGAGCGCGGGGACGACGGGAATGAGGCCGATGAGGATCATCAGCACGGTGCAGACGACCGCCAGCGCGATGTTGGTGACGATCCCGGCGAGTGAGACGATGATGTCGCCGCGCTTGAACTGGCGGTACTTGCGCGGATTGACGGGCACCGGCTTCGCACCGCCGAGGATCGGCCCACCGAAGTACGCGAGCATGACGGGGAGGATGATCGTCATGAACGGGTCGATGTGCTTGACCGGGTTGAACGTCAGGCGCCCGAGCATGAGCGCGGTGTCGTCGCCCTGCTTGAGGGCGGCATAGCCATGGGCGACTTCGTGCGCCACCACCGAGAACAGCAGCACCGGCGCGGCGAGAATGAAGGTCTGGAGTGCCTGGCTTTCCAACGGCGGGGATGTGAAGGTCGGTGCGCGCTCGCGCGGGGGCGCTCTGGCCCGGGCGCAGCGGCGCGCGGCGCGGTATCGCCCGCGGCTGCCGCGAAGTGGGCGAAAGCTAGCCCTCGCCCTCTGGGGTGTAAAGCCATGCGCCAGCTTGACATCCCGAGACGGGAGGAGCATATTTCAAGCTTGTTCCGGTCGCGCCATGGGCGCGCCCACCATCAGATCAATCTGGAGAACTCGTGCCGAACATTCGCTCCGCGAAGAAGGACATGCGGAAGTCGCGCGCAGCCGCGATCCGCAATCGCGGGCAGCGCTCCGCGCTTCGTACCGCCCTCAAGAAGTCGCTCGCCCCATCCGCCAGCGGCGATGAGCGGACGACGGCCGTCAGCCTTCTCGATCGTGCCGCCCGCAAGGGCCTGATCCATCCGAACAAGGCCGCCCGGCACAAGGCGCAGATCGCGCGGACCGCGTAGCAGTTCGCGCCGGTCGCTGGTCAAACCGGCGACACGGAACGCGGAAGGCGCGCTGCCGCGCGCCACGGGGATAAAAACCGCGAAGGGGCCCC
>JANMBU010000018.1:0-125885 GCA_031360575.1 Gemmatimonadaceae bacterium | reverse complement strand
AGCAGCGCGCCCGTGCCTAACGCCCCGGCGACGATCCCGCTGAGCACGACGCCAGCCACCGAACCGTCGTCAGTCAGTGCGACCTGCCCGCGGGACTCGTCGGTCACGGTCATTGCCCTATCGAACAGCTCGGTGGCGCGGGCGGTGTGGCAGAGCGCGCGAGCCGTGCCGAGCAACTCGGGCGCGAGGGCGTCGAGGTGGCGGATGTCGACGCGCATGGACTCGCCCGGCCCGTTCAGTGCGGCGCGATCAGATGTGGATCGCGCGGCCGAGCGCAGCGAGCGCGGCTTCCTTCACGGTCTCTGACAGCGTGGGATGACCGTGCACCGTGATGCCGATGTCGTCGGTCGAACCGCGGTACTCCATCGCGAGCACGACCTCGGGGATGAGCTCGGACACGCTGGGCCCGAGCATGTGGCAGCCGAGTATCTCGTCGGTCCGCGCGTCGGCGATGAACTTAACGAAGCCCTGTGTCTCACCGGCAGTCCGGGCGCGGCCGTTGGCCGAGAACGGAAACTTGCCAACGCGGTACTCGCGGCCACTTTCCTTTGCCTGACGCTCGGTCAATCCGACGACGGCAATCTCCGGCCAGCTGTAGACGATGCCGGGGATGGTCCGATAGTGCATGTGCACCGGCTTTCCGGCAATTACCTCGGCGGCGATGACGCCTTCGTCCTCGGCCTTGTGGGCGAGCATCGGACCGGGCACGCAGTCCCCGATCGCGTAGACGCCGGGCAGGTTCGTCCGCATCTGGTCATCGACGAGGACCTCGCCGCGCCTGCCTAACGCGAGACCGAGTGCGGCGGCGTCGATGCCGGTGGTGGACGGCCGCCGGCCGACGGCGACGAGCACGTGGTCGCCGTCGATCCTCTCCTTCACGCCGTCCTTCTCGACCTCGACAAAGGCGCCGCTCTCGGTGAGTCCACCGCCGCCGACACGGGTGCCGAGGCGAATGTCGAGACCCTGCTTCCGGAAGACACGGTCTGCTTCCTTCACGATGTCGTCGTCCATTCCGGGCAGGATGGCCGGGAGCAGCTCGACGACCGTGACCTTCGCGCCGAGCCGGCGCCAGACCGAGCCGAGCTCGAGCCCGATGACACCACCGCCGATGACGATCAGGTGCTGCGGGACCTTGGGGATGGTCAGCGCGCCGACGTTGGACAGCACGCGCTGCTCATCGAACTTGAGGAACGGCAGCTCGATCGGAAGGGAACCGGTGGCGATGATGACGTGCTTCGCGGCGTAGGTCGTCGTCGTGCCGTCGGTGCCCGCGACGTCGACGACGTTGTTCGACTTGAGCGTGCCGCGTCCCTTTGCCCAGGTGATCTTGTTCTTCCGGAAGAGGAACTCGATGCCCTTGGTGTTCTGCCCGACGACATCATCCTTCCGCTTGAGCATCGACGCGACGTCGATCGTCAGGTTGTTGAGCGCGATGCCATGGTTCCTGGCATCGTGGCCCATGAACTCGAAGTGGTGCGATGACTCGAGCAGCGCCTTGGAGGGAATGCAGCCGACGTTGACGCAGGTGCCGCCGAGCGTCTTGTCCATCTCGACGCAGGCAGTCGTCAGGCCTAACTGTGCGGCACGGATCGCGGCGACGTAGCCGCCGGGGCCGCCGCCGATCACAACGACATCAACAGCCGTAGTCATCGCCATCTCATAGCCGCTCTGCGCCTCAAGCGATGAGCATCGACGCCGGGTCTTCCATCAGCTCCTTGATCCGGACGAGGAACAGCACCGAGTGCTGGCCATCGACAATGCGGTGATCGTAGGAGAGGGCGATGTACATCATCGGCCGGATTTCGACCTTGCCGTCGATGGCGACAGGGCGGTCCTGGATCTTGTGAAGGCCGAGGATCCCGACCTGGGGGAAGTTGATGATCGGGGTCGAGACGAGCGAGCCGAAGACGCCGCCGTTGGTGATCGTGAAGGTGCCGCCGGTGAGGTCGTCCATCGCCAGCTTGCCGTCGCGGGCCTTCCTGGCGACGGTGGCGATGTCACGGGAGATGTCGAGCAGTCCCTTGGCGTGCGCGTCGCGAATGTTCGGCACGACGAGGCCGGCGTCGGAGGCGACAGCGATGCCCATGTTCACGTAGTGCTTGTAGACGATGTTCTCGCCGTCGATCTGGGCGTTGAGGATCGGGATGTCCTTGAGTGCCATGCAGGCGGCCTTCACGAAGAAGGGCATGAAGCTGAGCTTCACGCCGTACTGCTTCTCCGTCTTCTCCTTGAAGCGCTCGCGTAGTTTGGAGACAGCGCTCATGTCGACCTCGTTGAAGGTCGTGAGCAGCGCGGTGGCCTGCTTGGCGTGCAGCAGGTTCTCGGCGATGCGCTTGCGACGCGTGGACATCTTCTCGCGCGTCTCGCGGGCGCCGTCGACGGGGCGCGGGGCGGAGGCGGCGATCGACGCCGCGTTAGGCAGCGCCGCCGCCGGCCGCGGGGCGGCGGGCGCCGATGCCGGCGCGGCCGCTGGTGTCGCCAACGCTGATGCCGCGGCAGCGGAGCTCCGGGCGGCCTGGTCGAGGACATCGGTCTTCGAGATGACGCCCCCGCGCCCGGTACCGGCGACGGCGGCGGTGTCGACGCCCTGTTCGGCGGCAGTGCGCTGGGCGGCCGGCGAGACTTTCGTCGGGGCAGCGTTGCCGGCGTAACCAGCGGCGGCGACGGGCTGCGCTGACGCCGGCGCGACCGGGGCGGTCGATGCAGGTGCCGGCGCACCTGGCGAGGAGGGCGCAGATACCGTGGCCGGTTGCGATGGGGTCGCGCCCGCAGTTGCGGTGCCGGTCTCGTCGATCTCGGCGAGGAGCTGGTCCACCTTCACGACATCGCCCTCGTTCGCGACGCGGCGGGTGAGCACGCCACCCTTCAGCGCCGGAACCTCGACGGTGATCTTGTCGGTCTCGAGCTCGACGAGCGTCTCACCGGCGGTGACGGCATCGCCGTCCTTCTTCAACCAGCGGGAAATCGTCGCCTCGACGATCGACTCTCCGAGCGGCGGGACCTTGATCGAGATCATTGAGCGGGTGTCGGGAGCGAATTCGAAGGTGTTGCGCGCTGGTATTCGCCCGGCGCGGGGCGTAGCATTCATGCTCTTCGCCCAATATAACGCGACCACCACGTGCGAGCGCTCGTCATCAATGCTCACGGGGGGCTGGAACGTCTCGAGTACCGGACAGACGTTCCCGAACCCCAGCTCCAGCAGCCGACCGACGTCCGCGTTCGAGTCCGGGCGGCGGCGCTGAACCATCTCGACCTCTTCGTCGTCGGCGGACTGCCTGGCATTGCCATCACCGCGCCGTGGGTCCTCGGCGCCGACGCGACGGGCGAGATCGACCAGGTCGGCAGCGCGGTGCGCGACGTGGCAGAGGGGGACCGGGTGATCATCAATCCGGGGATCAGCGACCGCAGCTGCGATTACTGTCTCGCCGGCGAGCAATCTCTCTGCGTCCGGTTCGGCATCCTCGGCGAACATCGCCAGGGAACGCTCGCCGAGTATGTCGTGGTTCCTTCAGCGAACGTGAGGCGGATTCCGCGCGCGATCACCGACATCAGCGCCGCTGCATTCACGCTGGCGACACTTACCGCGTGGCGAATGATCGTGACGCGGGCGCGAGTGCGCTCAGGGGAGCACGTGCTGATCCAGGGAATTGGTGGCGGGGTCGCGCTGGCCGCGCTGCACATCTGCAAGTCGCTCGGCGCGACGGTCTGGGTGACGTCGCGTAGCGACGAGAAGCTCGCTCGGGCCCGCTCGCTCGGCGCCGACGAGACGATCAACTCGGCGAATACAGACGTCGGTCGCGAAGTGCGGTCGCGTACGGGCAGACGCGGCGTCGATGTCGTCGTCGACAGCATCGGAAAAGTGACGTGGGCCCACTCGCTCGGCGCGCTCACCCGCGGCGGGCGACTGGTAACGTGCGGAGCGACGAGCGGGCCGATGGTCGAGACCGACGTGCGGCGGCTATTCTGGAACCAGTGGTCGATCCTCGGATCGACAATGGGAAACGACGCCGAGTTCGACGCGATCGCCGCCGAGCTGTCGGCGGGGAGATTGTTTCCCGAGATCGATCGTGTCTTCGAGCTGACCGAAGGGCAGCAGGCATTCACCAGACTCCAGGACGCCGCCCAGTTCGGGAAGATCGTCGTCACGATCTGAGCGCTGCCTAACGTTCAACACGCCACTCACGACATGCTGCGATTTCCCCTGGTCACCCGCTACTCCGACTACGATACGAAGGGCCACGTCAACAACGCCGTGTACCTCACCTACTTCGAGTGGGCGCGGCTCCAGGCATGGCAGAGCCACGTCGTCGGCGCGGAAGGGATCACCGCGGCCGATGCGACCGATCCGCCGCTGATCGTCGCCGAGGCGCGCGTGAAGTACGTGAGCCCGGCGAACATCGGTGTTCCGCTGGCGATCGAGATCAGCGTGAAGGAGATCCGGACGAAGGGTTTCGCGTTCGCGTATCGTGTGGTGGCCGCGGCTGACGACCGTCTGGTTGCCGAAGGGGAGACGGTGATCGTGGCGTACGACTATAATGCAGCGCGGACGATGCCGATCCCCCCGGCGTTGAGGAAGGCGCTGGAGTCGATGTGACCGAGGCGGAGCGCGCACAATTCACGGAGGACGAGCAGCGCGCGCTGCGACTGGCGGTCGCGGCCGGTGAAGATCCGAGGTGCCCGCGCTGTGGCGTCCGGATGACGACGCGCCCGGTTGGCGGTGGGTCGTTCGGGCTCGGGTATGCGCGGCGGCGCGAGTGGCTGATCTGTCCGCGCTGCCGGCGGAGTGCGATCTTCGACGTCAGGCGCGGCACGAGGACGTGAATGGCCGGCGCGCCGGCGAATGGGCGGTTTCCCCTGACCGGACGAGTTCACCAATGCACCGTGCCTGCCTAACGCTGCTGACGAGTGTTTTCTTTGCCTGGCAGGCGGGCGCACAGGTTACCGAGCGACCCGTCGCCTTCGACACGGTGGGGCGTGTGCCGTCGATCACTCCCTCGCTGGCCGAGCGCCTCAAGCTCGGGCCGCCGCTGTGGCCGGTGTCGGGGCGATTCGTCAGCGCGCAGTTGTTCGCCCGGAGCACCGGGGGGTATACGCTGGTGGTCATCCGGCCGGACAGCGCGTTCGACCGTTATGACCTGACCAGCGATGCGGTTGCAGGGCTGCGCGCGCTGGTCGCGACGGCGTTGGCGAGCGGGCAGCGCTCGGGGGTCGGCGAGCAGACGAGCGTCGCCTCCGACCCGGCGGGCAACGCGTTCGTCCGCAACCAGGCCGCGCTGGGAATTCTCCTCTACGGTCCGGCGGCGGCGACGCTGGTCGGCGGCGCGACGAGGAGTGCATCCGTTGCGCTGGGGGCGGAAATCATAACGGCGGGTGGTGCATTCGCACTGGCACTGGCCCGTCGCAACGCGTTGCCCCCGGTGACGACAGCGCAGAATAACCTGTCGACGCACGCAGCGGTTCACGGCGCGCTGCTCGGCGAAGCGCTGCTGTTCGTGGCGAATGGCGATGTGGTGGGGGAGCCGTCGGTGCACGGAGGCGCGCTGCTGGCCGGGTCGATCGGCGGAACGTTCTTCGGGCTACACGCCGCGCGGACGATGACCGACGCCGAAGCGTCATCCTCGGGGTACGCGGCCGACTTCCTCGCGCTGGGATCGATCGGGCTGATGGGCACCGCCGGGGTGTTCGATCGTGCGTCGTCGGCGCGGCCGGCAGTCGCGGTCGCGTCAGCCGCATTGATCGGGGGCTACCTGACTGGTGCGAGTTATCCTCGCCGCGCGACGTACACCGTGACGGCCGGCGATGTCGGCGCGATGACGACCGCGACGGTGCTCGGGATCGGCGTAGCGGTGGTTCCATTCGTGGGTCAGCGCAATATCAATGGCCGGGCGCTTTCGGCGGGGCTGACGGGGGGAATGGTGCTCGGCGCAATCGCCGGTGACCGTTGGCTGGTGCGCCCACGCGATCACACGACGTCGGAGGCGACACTGCTTTCGACCGGCGCGGCGGTCGGAGCGTTTATCGGCGGCGGCTTTGCGAGTATCGCCCGAGCGGGTGCGCGCCCCGCGGCGGCGCTGGTCGTAGGCGGGGCGGTGCTGGCGACGATCGCAACGGAGGCAGCAATACGGCCGCGCCTGGGCGGGCGCCGTGTGCTTTCGCTGCAGCGAGCGGACGGACGTCAGGCAGAACGCGCGGCGTTTGGGGGCGACATCGCGCGCGAGAAGAATCCGAGACGGGCGCAGATCACATTCGATCCAATCGGTGCCGTCTTCGCCGCGACCAGCCGGAGAGGTACATTTTCGGTGGTGCGCGCGAGCTTCTAGGCGCGGACTTCGTTGCGCGCGGCGCCGGGTGGCGACGCGAGTACCCAACTCCGGATCCGAATGAAAAGCATTCTCTTCGCTCTCGCCGTCGCAATCGCGACGCGCGCGGGCGCCCAGGTCGTCGAAGCACCGCAGCCGTTCGACAGCGCGGGCCATGTCGACGTGGTGACGCCGCGGATCGCAGCGCGGCTCGAGCTCTCGCCACCAGCGTGGCGGATCACCGGCGACTACATCGGTGCCCGGCTCTACGCGTTAGGCGGAAGTGGCTACGCGATCGTCGTCGAGCGGCGTGACGGCGCGGTCGAGCGTTATGCAATCACCGCCACCGATCGCGAGTACCTGAGGACGCGCACGTCGACGCTTCCGGCTGGCTTCGCGGAAGAGATGGGGCGCGTCGGGACGGGGCTCGGTGCGGTCGGGCAGAAGATCACGAACGCGGCGCGGAGCGATGCGTTCGTCCTCAACCAGGGGGTGCTGGCGGCGGTGGTCTACGGACCCGCGTTCGCCTACGCAATGTCGAACCAGACCGCCGGGCGGGTCGCGGCCTACGTCCTCGGAAGCGCGGGGACGTTCTACGCGGCGACGCAGATCGCGCGGAATCGCGATATCACTCCGCAGCAGAACATGCTGGCGACGCTCTCCGCGGTGCACGGTGCCGGCGCGGGACTCGGCCTCGCCTATGCCGCGCATGGCAACAGCAACGTGCAGGGCGCTGCCGCCTTTGTCGGAGGCGTGGGCGGTACGCTGGCCGCGGTGACCTTTGGTCCATCGCTGACGACGAGCGAAGTAGCCGGCGCGGCCTTCGGCGCCGACGCGACGCTGCTCACCGCCTTCCTGATCACCCGTGCAGGACACGCCCGCGCCGAGGATTATCCGACGCGCGGTGAGGCGGGGGTGCTGGCGCTCGGCGTCCTCGGCGGGTATCCACTGGGATTCGAGTACGCGCGCCGCGCCGCGTACAACGTGACGCCGGGGGACATCGGCGCGATGTGGACGACGGGCGCGGTGGGCGGGTTGGCGGCGGGGACGATCGCCCACGCGATCGTGCGCAATGGCAGCACACCGCAGGGGACGAGCGCGTACCGCGACCGCCACCAGACGGCAGTGAACACGGCCGCCGCGGGTGGCTTCATCGCGGGGCTGGTGGCCGGCGATCTGTTGCTGGTGCGCCGCTTCGATCACACGCCGGAGCAGGCCGCGATGCTGGGGCTCGGTGCGGCGGGCGGT
Organism: Gemmatimonadaceae bacterium; assembly: GCA_031360575.1. Lineage (GTDB taxonomy): Bacteria > Gemmatimonadota > Gemmatimonadetes > Gemmatimonadales > Gemmatimonadaceae > JABFXC01. The sequence goes on along the minus strand of JANMBU010000018.1, from coordinate 118,338 downwards.
GCGCTGGTCGGCGCCGGCGCATACACTTTATTCCATCCGGCGCGGGAGAATGGTGCGGTTGCTCCGTACGTCGCGGCGACGATCGGCGCGGTGGGTGGACTGGCGCTCGCCGAAGCGCTGATGCCGCGCGGCGGCGACGCCGGGCATCAGGGGGCGATGCGGGTGCGGATCGACCCGATGGGGCTGGTGCTGGCCGCCGGGTGCGCGCCGGGAATGCATTCGCTGGTCCAGGCGACGTTCTGAACGGCGTCGCGCCTAACGTTCGAGGATACCGATTCACCATGAACTTTACCGAGCGGTTGCAGGCGAGCTTCACGCAGGTGTTCGGGGAACTGGTGCCGGCGATGCTCGGCGCGCTGGTGATCTTGTTCGCCGGCTATTTGCTGGCGAAGGTGGTCGAGCGGCTGGTGCTGCGGTTTCTCCGACGCATCCGGCTCAACGCGGCGCTCGAGCGCGGCGGGGTGACGGGCGCGGTCGAGCGGAGCGGCTCGCGGTTCGATGCAACGCGGGTGCTGGCGGGCCTGATCTTCTGGCTGATCATGTTCGCGGTGATCCTCGTCGCGGCGACGGCGCTCGGTCTCGACGAGCTGGCCAACGTCTTCAGTGAGCTGGTCGGCTACATCCCGAGCGTGATCGCGGCGATCGTCATCCTGCTGCTCGGCATCGTGCTCGGTGGATTCGTCGGCGGGCTGATCGCGACGTCAGCCGGCGCGGTGCACGGCGGGACGGCGCTGTCGCGGATCGGCCGCGCTGGAGTGATCGTGCTCGCGGTGTTCATGGCGCTCCAGGTGTTAGGCATCGCGACCGAGATCGTGACGACCGCATTCGCGATCCTGTTCGGCGCGGTGGCGCTGGCTGGCGCGCTGGCGTTCGGGCTGGGGAACCGCGAGCTCGCGGGCGAGGTGACGCGGGAGTGGTACGACCGGTACAAGAGCGAGCGTGAAGCGCAGGAGCGAGCGACGGAAGCGGCGCATCTCGCCGAGGCGCTCGAGGAGCAGGAGCCGATCGTGGCCCGGGGACCGGTCGAGCCGCCGTCGGAAAGGCGCCGTTAGGCAGCAGCAGCGTCCCCGACGACGTGATCTTCCCGGTGTGCCCCAAGCTTTTGAAGGGCCAGGTGTCGCGAGCTATCTCGCCGCGGCAGCGCTCTGGGGTTCACTAACGCACCAAGGCAGTTGAACCACAGAGCACCGCCTTGGCGCTCGAGTGATTGAGGTCCCGCGCGAGCGACAGAGCGTATTGAAAAACCTAAAAAAGACTGTTGTAACTCATTGTGGAAACGAGAGTTACGCGGCAGTTCCGAAGTTGCTTTTCGCTCCTTCTTCGGCTATCTTCCGTAGTCTGTCCGCCAAGCTTCTGTGGCGGCTCCAACCCGGTCGCGCCGGGCCTCCCACAGATCCGAAAAAAGCATGACGGCACCGAACAACCGCGAGCGAATTCTTCCGCGGCTCATCGACGACGAGATCAAGGAATCGTTCATCAACTACTCGATGAGCGTGATTGTCTCCCGAGCGCTGCCTGACGTTCGCGATGGATTGAAGCCGGTGCACCGGCGCGTGTTGTACGCGATGAACGAACTCGGTCTCGTACCGGGCCGGCCCTACAAGAAAGCGGCGACGGTCGTCGGCGACGTGTTAGGCAAGTATCACCCGCACGGCGACTCGAGTGTGTACGACGCGCTCGTCCGCATGGTGCAGGAGTTCTCGCTGCGCTATCCGCTCGTTGACGGTCAGGGAAACTTCGGGTCGGTCGATGGTGATCCGGCGGCGGCGTACCGGTATACGGAAGCGCGGCTGACGACGATCGCGATGGAGATGTTGAGCGACATCGACAAGAACACGGTCGATTTCGCGCCCAACTTCGACGACCGGCTCGAGGAGCCGACGGTCCTCCCGTCGGCGCTGCCTAACCTTCTCGTCAACGGTTCGAGTGGGATCGCGGTCGGGATGGCGACGAACATCCCGCCGCACAACATCCGCGAGATCGTCAACGCGGTGGTCGCGCTGATCGACAATCCGGAGACGACGATCGGCGACCTGCGGAAAATCGTCAAGGGTCCCGACTTCCCGACGGGTGGATTCATCTACGGCCGCCAGGGGATCAAGGATTACCAGGAGACGGGGCGCGGCCGGATCGTGATGCGGGCGCGCGCGGTGATCGAGGAGAAGGAGTCGTCGAGCAAGTCGCAGATCGTGGTCACCGAGATCCCGTATCAGGTGAACAAGGCGACGCTGGTGAAGAGCATCGCCGAACTGGTTCGTGACAAGAAGCTCGAGGGGATCAGCGACCTGCGCGACGAGAGCGATCGCGACGGAATGCGCGTCGTCATCGAGTTGAAGCGCGACGCGATTCCGCGGGTGGTGCTGAACCAGCTGTACAAGCACACCACGATGCAGTCGACGTTCGGCGTGATCATGCTCGCGCTGGTGCCTGACGCGACGACGCGGCGCCTCGTCCCCAAGGTGATGGGGATGAAGGAAGTGCTCGAGCACTACGTCACGCACCGGCACGAGGTGATCGTCCGCCGGGCGCAGTTCGAACTCGACAAGGCGCTCGAGCGCGAGCACATCCTCGAGGGGCTGAAGATCGCCGTCGACAACATCGACGCGGTGATCAAGGTGATTCGCGCGGCCGACGACACGCCGACGGCGAGCGCGCAGCTGCAGCGCCGCTTCAAGCTGAGCGAGCGTCAGGCAGAGGCGATCCTCAACATGCGGCTCGCCAAGCTCACCGGTCTCGAGATCGAAAAGCTGGAAGCGGAGCTGGCCGAGGTGCGGGCGACGGTGGCCGCACTGCGGAAGCTGCTCGCCAGCAAGTCCGATCGGATGAACCTGATGAAGAGCGAGCTGGCGACGATCCTCGAGAAGCACGGCGACAAGCGTCGTACCGAGATCACCAGCGACGAGGGGGAGTTCACGATCGAGGATCTGATCGCCGAGGAGGACATGGTCGTCACCATCTCCCACTCGGGGTACATCAAGCGGACCTCGACGAGCACGTACAAGAAGCAGCGGCGGGGCGGGCGCGGGAACAACGGTGCGGGGCTCAAGGACGAGGACTTCATCGAGCACCTCTTCATCGCCAGCACGCACGACTACATCCTCATCTTCACCGATGATGGGCGCTGCTTCTGGCTCAAGGTGCACGAGATTCCGCAGGCGGGACGCGCGGCGAAGGGGAAGCCGGTGGTCAACCTGATCAACGTCACGCCGGACACGCAGATCAAGGCGATTGTCCCGGTGCGTGAGTTCAGCGCGACGCAGTTCCTGATGTTCTCGACGAAGGGCGGCACGGTGAAGAAGAGCGCGCTCAGCGAGTACTCGAACCCGCGCTCGAACGGGATCAAGGCGGTGAAGATCGAGTCTGATGATGAATTGATGGACGTGCAGATCACCAGCGGATCAAACGATGTCGTGCTGGCGACGAAGCACGGCCTGTCGATCCGCTTCCACGAGAGCGATGTGCGCGAGATGGGTCGCGACACCACGGGAGTGAAGGGGATCGAACTCGGTCACGAGGACAAGGTGATCGGGATGGTGGTGATCAAGCGGGAGGCGAACCTGCTGGTGGTCACCGAGCGCGGATTGGGCAAGTGCTCGCCGATCGACGAATACCGCGTGCAGAAGCGCGGCGGCAAGGGGATCATAACGGTGAACCGCACGGTGAAAACCGGCAACGCGGTGTCGATCAAGGAAGTGCTTCCCGAGGACGAGCTGATGCTGATCACCGGACAGGGCGTGGTGATCCGCATGCCGGTGAAGGGGATCCGGATCGCCGGACGCAACACGCAGGGTGTGAAGCTGGTGAACCTCGACGATCACGACAGCGTGATGGACGTCGCGCGGCTGGTGCCTGACGATGACACTGGTGTCGAAGGCGCTGAGGGCGATGAAGAGCCGGTAGGTGTGGACGGCGAGGGTGAAGACGAGGAATAGGCCCGGCTCGTCGGGTGACGAGGGGCGATGAGGGAATGGTGAACAGCAACGAGGGACGCGATGAGATCGCGTCCTTTGTTGCGTTGGAGCCGAGCTAACCGCGGGAGGGGCAGGAAAGGAATTGCTGTGGTGCGGGCGCGGTGGGTGGCGCGGATGGACGTGCCGAACAACAGCTTTTCTGGAACCGCGGAAGGCCACGGAGGGCTGCGGAATGGTGCTTGGGTTTAACGGTGTGCAGGGCGAGTACGCCGTGGCATTTGATGGCCCTCGCGATTCGCAGGCTCGTGTTGGTTGTGGTTGCAGTCATCCGCGGCGGTCCGTGGCCTTCCGCGGTTCGAAGGCTCGTGGTGGTTGCAGTCGTTAGCGGCGGTCCGTGGCCTTCAGCAGTTCAAATGCTGTTCATTTCACTCCCGCCTAACGCTCAATGCTCCACGAAGACCTCACGGCGCCGCTTATCGGGGCGTTCTATGACGTTCACCGCGAGCTCGGGCATGGCTTTCTCGAATCGGTGTACGAGCGAGCGATGGTCGTCGCGCTGTCGAGACGGGGCATTCCGGTGGAGCGACAGGTCCCGGTCACCGTGCGCTACGGCGGCCACGTGGTCGGCGAGTTCTGCGCGGACCTGCTCCTCGAGAACAGGGTGCTTGTCGAGCTGAAGGCTTGCCGCGCGCTGGAGCCGATCCATGAAGCGCAGGTGATCAACTACCTGCGCGCGACTTCGATTGAAGTTGGGTTGCTCCTCCACTTCGCCCCGAAGCCGATATTTCGGCGCTTCGTCCTCAGTAATGATCGGAAGCCGTACTTTGCGCGGCGCGGAACTTCGCTGGCCGCCGGCGAGGCCGGACGTCGCAGGGTACTACCGCCGTCGGGGAATGACGGTGGTCCAGAGGTCCGGGTCCTCGAGGCCGAGCCGCCAGAAGGCGACCTGCCTAACGCCGGCCGCGCGGACGATCCCGACAAGGGTGTCGATCGATGCGGCGTCAGGGATCCACATTTCCCATCCCTCGGCGCTGCGGGCGCGGAGCGATGCGGTGCCGGGCTCCGGTGCGAGCAGGGCCCGGTCAGCGGCGGCGAGCGAGCGGGCGTCGGCGTAGCCGACGGTCGCGGCGGCGGAGTCGGAGCCCGGACGCCAGCGATAGCCGTACAGGGGCAGGCCGGCGACAACACGACTGGGTCCAGCCTCACGCACGCGGGCGCCGAGCCAGCGGCGGACCCAGTCGGGAGAAGCGATCGGGCCGGGCGCTGAACGGCTCCAATGTTCGTCGTAGAGCATCACCAGAACATCGTCGCCTAACGCGACGAAGGGCCGGGCCGGGTAGGCGAGGGTGTCGGCCGCGGGAATTGCAATGGCGATCCGGCCGACACCATGGGCGCGCGCCGAGTCGCCGATCGAGCGGACGACGGTGAGCAGCATCGGAAGGTCGGCGGCGTCGTGTCCTTCAAAGTCGATGACGAGGCCCGCGTAATGCGCGGCCGCCGCGATGCGACCGATCGAGGCGGCCGCGGCACCGAGACGGGCAGGATCGCTGGCGAGTGCGCGGACGAGCGCCGGGCGGAAGCGCTCGTTCGACTCGGAGGTGACGAGCGCCATGTAGCGCGTCCCCGAGGCACGGTGTGACAGGGAATCGGGATAGCGGACGTACGGCGCAGCGCTGAGCGTGTCGAGGCCGATCCAGCCAGACACGATGACGTCCAGCTGGCGCTGGTGCCTAACGGCACTGACTGCGCTCCGTGAATCCCAGGGCCCGGTGAATCCCCAGTACTCCGGACCCGATGGCGGGCCGGCGATCGCCGCGCGGGCGCAGGCGCCACCAACCAGCAGCACGGCCGCGGCGAGTGCGCGGACTTGCGCCCGCCTCACGGAGCCGCGGTGGTCCAGGACGGAGCGACGTCGGAGACAGCGGGGCGCGTCGCGCTGCCGGTCAGCGTTCGTGAACCGCTGCCGTCGATCGCGGTGACATCGAGACTCGACCGGGGAAAGCGGTTGGTCTGGTAAACCACCGAGTTGCCGTCAGGCGAGACCGACGGATTGGTTTCCTCGAACGACGTGTTCGCGATCGCGCGCTGGCCGCTGCCGTCGGCGTTCATGACGAAGAGGTCGAAGCTGTCGACGAACCGGCTCCAGACGATGCGCGTACCGTCAGGCGTCCATGACGGGAAGCGGTCGTCGGCCGGGTTCGCCGTGAGGTTGCGAACGCCCGAGCCGTCGGCGTTCATCACGTAAATCTCGAAGTTGAGATTGCGATTCGACTGGAAGATGATCCGGGATCCGTCCGGCGACACCCGCGGGTATTGATCGGCGAACGGATTATTGGTGAGATTGACCGGCGCTCCGCCGGCGAGTGAGATCCGGAAGATGTCGGCGTTGCCGGGGGCCCGCGATTCGTAGACGAGCCCCGAGTCGTCACCGGTCCACGAAGGACTGCGATTCTCCGAGCCGTTGCGGACGACGACGCGCTGGTTCGACCCGTCGATGTTCATCACCCAGATCTCGACGCTGGTGACGCTGCCATCGGGGGCGAGAATCTCCTTCTCCCAGGCGACCTGCTTTCCGTCGTGCGACGCGACCGGAGCGAGATCGTTGTTCACCCGATCCTGGGTGAGCCGACGGACGTCCTCGCCCGTGCTGGCGATGCGATAGATCTCGAAGTTGTCGTCGAGGCGGTTCGAGGCAAAAAGCACGACAGTTCCACCGACGCGGCGCGACGTCGTGCCGGTGATGTTCGTGTCGGTGCAGGCAAGCGCGCCTAACGCGACGACCGTCAGGCAGGCGAGCCGCCGCCGAACGCGCGTCATAGCCCGACGACGTTGATGGTCCGGCGATCGGGGACGGCGATGAAGGCAAACAACCCGTCAGGCCTGATCGCGACGGTTCCCGTGCCGGCGCCGGCAATGCGGTCGAGCGCGGCGAGGGTGAGCCCGTCGAGCACGAACACCGGCTCGCCGGAGACGACGACATCGGGCGGGCCGGCGACCCGTGCCGCGATGCTGGTCGCGCCGCTGCCCGCGGTCGCCGAGCCCGCGGCGGCAAGCACTCCGGTGGTGGTCGCCGTGAACGCACGCACCTCGCCCGTCGCGAGCAGGACGTAAACGCGCGAGCCGTCAGCGTTCGTCGTGAGTGCGAGCGCCGGGCCGGGGAGCGCGACGGACTGCAGCGCGGCGAGTGTGGCGCTATTGGCCGAGACGAGCCGCCACGAGGTGCCATTGACGACCGTCGCGAAGAGGAGGTTGCCCGTCCGCGCGATCGCCAGCTGTCGCGGCGACCCGCTCAGCGCGATGGTTCCCGCGGTGCCGGTCGATGTCAGCGCGACGATCCGCGTCCCGTTTCGCGCCCCGACGAAAGCTCGCGTCGACGAGGCGACGATCGCGTCGGGCGCGCCGGCGACGGCGATCCGCCTGACGATCGTGTTCGACGCGACCGACACGACGGTAACGGAATCCGCCCCGGGGTTGGTGACGAAGACCGCGTCACCCGTTGCCGCGACGTGACCGGCGGCGAGCCCGAGTGGGATGGAGCGCAGGCGGAAGAAGCTGAACGCGTCGATCACGTCGAGCGAGTCGCCGGCCGCGGTGACGTACGCGCGCGCGTAATCCTGGCTGAACGCGATATCACTCGGCGCCGAGCCTAACGGGATGGTGAACTCGACGGTGGTGGTGAGGACGACGACGGTGACCTGTCCGCTCTTCCCCTGCGGCGCGGTGGCGGTGATGACCGCCGAACCGGGGGCGACGCCGCGGACGATGCCGTTCTGATCAACGGTGGCGACCGCGGTGTTGGAGCTGCTGTAGGCGAAGCTGGTGATCCCGAGATCGTACCCCTGGCTGGCGAACGCGGTGGCCGTGACGCGCGTCGTGCGGCGGACACGGATCGTGTCGACGGCGCGCTGGGCGGTGCCGACGGTCACCCTGATTGCAGCGATGCGGACGGACGACGCATCGACCGGGGAGAGACAACCGGCGGCAGCGACGAGCGCCGCGAGGAAGACCTGCCTAACGCGCATCTGAACCATTCCCGGCTGCGAACTGCAGCTCGACTGTGTGCGTGCTGTGGGCGGCCAGTTGCGGGAGCAGCAGTTCGAAGTTGTCGCCGCGGTCAGCCCCGACCGCGGCCCCGGTCACGCCGGATACAGTCCATCCCGGGCCGGCGGCAATTCGCAGTACTGCGCCATCGACGGCCGATGCGCCGGTGTTGCCGACACGAATGTTCACCGCGCCCCCGGCCTGGCGCGTCGTCGCGATCGTGATTCTCGAGCGGGCCATCCACCAGCTGGCGACGTCGCGTGCGGTGGCGACCCAGATGGTGGAGTCGGCGGTGGCGAGGCGCGTGGCGCGCATCAGCGCTGGAGCGAGATCGGCGCGGGCGAGCAGGCTCGCATGGTGGCGCATCACATACAGCCCGCCGAGTGCGCGGAGCTTCGCGAACGCACTGCGGTACGACGCGTCGAGTGAGACCGCGGTCGTCGTGCTGGCGCGCAAGGCGGCGGCGTCATCGTCGGCGACGCGGGGGATGAGCACGAGCAGGGCGCTGTCGACGGCAAGGAGCTCGGGACTCGCCGAACGTGCGCCGTTGCCGGCAAGCAGGTAGCTGCCGCCGGCCCGCGCCCACGAGAGCGCGAGGAGCGGATCGATCCGTTCCATCGGCGGCATCATCCCGGCGACCTGATGACCGAGCAAGTCAGCGAGGTCGCCGCGCATGGTGCGGAACTTTTCCGTCTGCTCCTCATCGGTGCGCGAAATACGGAGCTCGTCATCCGGCCGCGAGGCGACTTCGCCGGAGGCGGCCAGCCGCCTAACGATATCCTTGCGGTCGTGCGCCGTGTTGGTCGCGAAGAGGAAGGTGCGGCGACCACCCGGCTGCTGCACGGTGTCGCGCGCGAGGCTCGCGTCATCGGCGGGGCCGTCCACCTGCTGAACGACGACGACCGCGGCTCGGCGACCAGCTGGCCAGGGTGCGAGCGAGACGATCGGGTCGCCGGCGGCCCAGGCGACCGAGTTGCGCAGCAGGAGCTGGGCGACGGCGCGGTCCCACGGACGAGCGACCACGCGGGCGAGATCGAAGCCCCAGTAGACGGCACGTCCACCACCGACGGCGGTGTGAGTGATCGCGCCGTCGAGCCCAGCCTGCGCTGATGCGGCCGCGGGGTTGAGCACTCCATCCGAGTAATAGGCATCGCGACCGACGCGACGGACCGCCCCATCGTGCGCGCTGAGCACTTCGAACGTCGCGCCAGGCGGAAGGTCGGCGGCTAGCGCGCCGCCGTCAGGCAGGGTGACCAGGGTGCGCGCGCGACGGTCGAGCGTATCGACGCGTGACGCTGCGGTGACTCTGGTGAGAAACGCGTAGCCAGCATCGCCGCAGACGCCGTTGCGCGTGCCGGTGAGCCAGCTCGTGATCACGCCTCCGCCTCGGGCAAGCACGTCGTCGACCGCGGCCCGCGCGGCCATGCCGAGGCAGGGCTGCGACGGGACGACGAGCACGTCGACGGCACGGATTGCGGCGCTGTTGCCGGGATCGACGGCTGCAGCGTCGGCACCGATGGTGCGCAGCGTCGTGATCCACGCGTTGGTGATGGTGTCGAGCGGGGCGGCGCCGTTGAACCAGCGATCACTCGCTGGATCGTGGAGCACGGCGACGCGCACCGGCGCGGCGAGTCGCGCCGCCGGCAGCCGCGATTCGACGCGAATCGCTGCCCAGCGGGCGGCAGCGCGCGCATCGCGGTCGCGGCGCGACTGAATGCCGTGACGCCAGAGGTAGACCGACGCAATCGCACCGATCACCGCGAGCACGAGGACCGCGGTGAAGAACGCCGCGCCCGCGCGCTGGTTACGCGGCTCCGGCATCCTCGTCGCCGACGGCGCCAGCGGTGGCCTTGGACTGCGCCGGGTAAATGCGCTCGAAGAAGACCGGCGCTTCATCGGCGGCGCGGACACCCTTCGGCTTGCGACGCTCGCGCAGCTTGTACGCCCAGTAGCTGCCGACGGCGAGCACGATCGTCACGATGAACGACACCATGATGACTGTGGACATGATCGTGTTGATGTTTTCCATTTGATATCCCGGCGAACGTTAGGCCTAGATCCGACCGGCGCGATCGAGCTTGCCCCAGTTCATCTCGATGTTGAGAAACTCCTCGATGGTCGCCAGCACCTTCGACACGTCGATCATCGAGATGAAGAAGAAGCGCGAGATCGCCGCATACGGCGCGAGCGACAGGTCTTCTTCCTCCATCATTATCATGAACAGTGCCGTCCCGATATCGAGCAGGGTGAACAGCACCCACCAGTAGAACACGTGCGACGCGACGCCGGCGCGCAGCGCGGTGATCGCGAAGAACAGGTTGCCGGCGACGTTGAGCGGCGGCCAGATCATCCCCTCGAAGTAGAGACTGACGTAGCCGATCCAGACCGGCAGCCCCATTTTCGGCCAGGCGAGCCAGACCGTGTTCTTGCGTAGTGCCTGGAGGATGCCGCGGGTCCAGCGATAGCGCTGCTTGATCAGGTCGAGCAGGTTCTCCGGCACCTCTGTGTAGGCGAGGGCGCGGTCATCGGTGGTGATGTGCCATCCCGACGAGAGGATTTTCAGCGTCAGGTCGCAGTCTTCGGCGTAGGTGTCGGTGTCGTAGCCACCGAGCTCGATCATCATGTCCCGGCGAAAGATGCCTAACGGTCCGGGGATGATGTTCGGCGCGTTGAAGTAGGCCATCGCCCGGTGGATGCCGTTCATGAAGACGATGTATTCCAGCGCCTGGAGCTTCGTCCACAGGTTGTTGCGGTTCGACACCTTGACGTTCCCGCTCACCGCGCCGATGCGAGGATTGCGGAAGTGGCGCATGCCGTAGTACAGCACGTCGCGCGACAACCGCGTGTCGCCATCCATGCAGACGACAAAGGGATTCCGTGCCAGCGAGATGCCGGTGTTCAGCGCGTTGGCCTTGCCCGCGTTCTTCTTGCTGACGACGCGGAGGGTGACGTCGCCGTAGCGGCCCTCCATCTCGCTGGCCAGCGCGTAGGTGTCGTCGCTCGAGCCGTCGTCGATGACGAGGATCTCGTAGGCCGGATAGTTGAGGTCGAGCAGGTAGCCGAGTGCGCTCTTGATCACCGGGCCCTCGTTGTAGGCCGGGACGAGGATCGTCACCGGCGGCGAGAAGTCGGAGATGTCGGAGTCGTCGAGCTTTTCCTCGATGTGCTTGAGGTAGCCGAACCAGAGGATGCAGAAGTAGCGAATGATCAGGATGATCAGGAAGGTCATGATCAGCCGGATGGCGATGCGGAGAGCCGGGTCGGTCTCGACCGGCGCCTTCGACACGAAGTAGTAGATCGTCCCGCCGATGAGGAGGATCGGCGAAAGACCCGCGAAGAAGGTGACGATGTAGCTCGTGCGCTTCGTGGTACTGCTGACGGTCGTCATGGAATCAGCCGGAGTCGGAGACTGCTGTTGAGCGACTGATATTCGCCGTCGCGGCCGCGGGCATACCCCGCGGTCGCGGCGAGTTCCCACCTTGCGCTGCGATAGGCGGCCTCGCCACTGCCAGCGAGTTGCAGGGCAGCGGGACCGGTGGCGCGGATGGCCGCGCCGCCGCGCGTCGGGAAGACCTCGGTCGCGCGCCCGATGCCGGAGAGCAGGCGCGCGGTGAAGCTGAGCGGTCCCCGCTGCTGCCAGGCGTACTGCGCGCCGACGCTGTGCGACGTGAAGCTGGTCGGGTCCCAGTAGCGATCGCTGCGCTCGCTATAGCCGAGAGCGAAGCCGGAGTAAAGCAGGCTGACGTTAGGCGCGACCGGATAGGCCGCGCCGAAATAGCCCGACGTCCGGCGATTGCCATCATTCAGCGATGTCACCTCGGCATTGGCCGACAGCGTCAGCGCGCCTAACGGCGCAGACCCGGCCAGCTGCGCGGTGCGGCCGACCAGCGGCCGGGTCGAGATGACGCCGTCGGCATTGAACTGGACGAGCGACTGCGCCGAGACGAGCGGGAGGTACACCGGGCCGGTGCTGACCAGTGCGCTGAGGCTCGTCCGCTGCCAGCCGCCCGACAACCGGAAATCGCCGAAGGGGATGTCGCGGACGCCGCCGTGCCGGGCGACGCCGCCGGTGGCACTCGCGTTCACCGCGTCGAACTGGTGCGCGGCGCGCGCTGACAGCGCGGCGCCGTAGACATAACGCTCGGCGGCGCGGCTGCTCCGCGCCGAGATTCGCCGCTGCTCGGCCGCGACGCCGACAGTGTTGCCGCGCCCGAGATCGAAGCCGCGGGCGAGTCCGCCGGCGAGATAGAGGAAGCCGGCGTTGTCTTCGCTGTGGGTGAACTGCGCGGTCCAGCCGATGTCGGGGTCGACGCCGGAGGCAACGACACCGCTCCGCAGCCGCTCGAGCTCCGCAAGCCCGGCGAGCGCGATCGTGTCGCCCGGGGCGAGCGCGAGCGCCGACGCGTACGCCTGGCGCGACTTCTGGTAATCGCCGCGCCAGCGGTACATGTCGCCAAGCAGTGCGTACGCCTCGCGCGACGGCCGCCGAGCGAGCGACTGGGTCAGGTCGCGCTCGCCCGCACCGTAGTCACCCCCCCAGACTTCGAGGCGTCCGCGGAGGAAGAGGAGATCGGCATCGTTAGGCGTGCGCCGGAGGAGGCCGGTGTACTCGGCGATCGCTGCGCGTCGGTCGCCCGACCAGGAGAGCGCAGCGGCGTAGTCGCGGCGCAGCCCGCTGTCGCCGCCGTTGAGGGCGACGGCTCGGCCGAGCAGCCTGACGTTTCCGGTGGAGTCGCGCGCCGCTGCATGTGCGCCGGCCGCCTCACGGAGCAGGGCGACCGTGGTCCCGGACGCGAGCAGGGTATCGAAGGCCGCGAACGCCTGCGGGTAGCGTCGCTCGCGAACGTAGGCGCGGGCGAGGGCGAGACGATAAGCGGGATTGCGGGGCGATTCCCGCACCCAGCCAGCCGCCTCGGCCGATCCTGGCTCGAGGGCGAGACGGACCTCGACCAGCATCCGCGCCGCCGCGGTGTCGGCGCGCTGTGCGCGGACGAGCGCGGCGAGCACCGGCTCGGCGTCGCGGGGATGGCCGCCCCAGGCGAGAGCGCGTGCGAGGCCGAGCTTGTATGCGGCGTTCGACGGATTGATGCCGATGAGCGCGCGGTACTCACGGACCGCTTCGTCATAACGCTTTGTCTGGAGCAGTACGCCAGCGAATTCGGCGCGGACCGTCTCCGACCGCGGCGCCGGTCGGCTGGCACGCGGCCTGGGCGTGACGCGTCGCTGCGCCGCGGCCGGTTCGGCGACGACGATGAGCGCCGCCGATGCGAGCGCGGAGACGAACAGTGCGGCGCGCAACGTCATTGATTGCGCGATGGCTCGAGCGCGAGGAGCTGCCGGTAGCGCGTGACCGACGCATCGCTCTGGCCCGCCTGGTTGAGCAGCCTGGCGAGCTTGAGCAGCTCGACGCGGTCGCGCGGGTGCGTGTCCACCCAGCCGCCAAGCACGGTAATCGCCGAGTCGAGCTGCCCGGCTTTCTGCAGCGCGTAGACCTCATCGTCGAGCGCCTGCTGCGGCGACGGGTGCCAGAAGCTGCCGCCGCTGGTGGTCGTCACGTACGCGGCCGGGTCGCGCAGCGCAGCCGGGTTCGCGTAGCGACGGCGCCACTCGGCGTCGGCGGCGGCAAAGGGCGCGTACGTGGCGGAGTCGGGCTGGATGAACTGCGGATCGTGCACGGCGAAGCTGTTGGCCGACTCGATCAGCGGAAACGCGCGAACCGGCGGGGCCATCGCCTGACGCAGCCCGACGAATCCGATGGTGGCAACAGCAACGATGGACCCCATTGCGATCGTGGCCTTCGCCTCATACCGCATCGCCACCCCGCGCGGCCGGCGCTCCACGGACCAGCGACTGCACGCGGTCAGCGTCCGCAGGGTAGGCCGCGGTCTCGACGGCGAGGTCGCCAAAGCCCGCTTTCAGTGCGTACTGCCGGAGTCGTTCGACGAAGGGAACGACATCTTTTCGCCGAGCGGAGTGCAGATACACCGCGACATGATCGCCGTCAACGCCAACGAGGTCGCCGCCCTCGATCCGGACGTTGCGGAGCGCCAGATCGACGACGGGATCGAGCCCACCCTGCGGCGCGCGGAGCGTGACCAGGGTGAAGAAGGGGGCGCGGTCGCGGTTGAGATGCTCGTCGATCGCGCTGCGGAACTGAGCCTGGTCGAGCGGCTTGGGTCCATTGCCGTTGGTCGGCTGGATGACGAGCGGCGGATCCTGCTCGGCCGGTGCTGCGCTGTGTCCGCGCCTAACGGCGGTCGCCAGGCGGATGAGAAACTCTTCCGGGTGGAGATGCGCGCCGATGAAGTCGTCGGCACCGGCACGCAATGCGCGGGCGCGGTCGTCGGAGCGCATCTGGTATTGCGTCGCGATGATGATCGGCGTGGTGTTCGCGCCGCGGCGCAGCTCGCGCACGAGCGTGAGGACCTCTTCGATGCTGTCGCGGCGAACGTCGATCAGCACCGCGCCGATGCCGGCGACGAGCTCGGTGTAGGAGCTCGCCACCCCGGTCCGGACGGTGACGTCATAGCTGGTGCGGAGCCCGTGGAGCAGCTCTTCGGGGAAGCTGCGCGTCAGGTCCATGACGAGGACCTTGCGCCGCGATTCCTCGGCGATGTCGGAGGCGCGACGTGCGCGAGCATCGGCGAGTGCAACGATGCCTGTGCCGGCCTGGATGCGGTAGTGAATCGACGCCGTGGACGGCACCTGGTAGCGCACCTTCCGGATCTCGAGGTGACCGGTGCGATCGGGGTCTGCCGAGAGGTGGAAGATCCCCGCGGCGCGCTGCATCAGCGACTCGAGCCGCCGATCGTACGCGGCGGAAAAATCGCCGGGGTAGGTCACCAGCGATGTGGCGCCGAGCGAGTCGAGGAACTCGAGCAGCGCGCTGACGCCGGTGCCGGAGGCGGGTCCGCCCTCGAGGAAGGGTGCGATGGAATCGACGACGACAAAGCCGGGCACCACCGAGCCGAGCAGGCGCCGCAGTTCCTCGAAGACGACTTCGACCGACGCGGCGCGGCCGTACCGCCGAACGAAGTCGAGCTGGTAGCGGAGGAGGATGATGCGCTCGTCAGCCAGCGCCTTATCGAGATCGATGCCCAGGAACTTCGCCTGCGACAGGAGGTCGGAGGGGTCGTCGTGGGTGATCATGACCGCTCGCGTCTCGTCGTCGAAATGCGCGGCGAGAAACTCGAGACAGGCGACAGTCTTCCCCGTGCCAGGCGCCCCGCTCAATACGTACGCACGCCCGGGGACAAGCCCGCCGAGGCGCTCGTCGAGAGGCTCGATTCCACTGTGAATCATGACCGTCAGTCCTGCGAAATTGGAGGGCGGTTGCCGGGGGGCTGATGTGTCCCAACGCACAAGCTGTTCCGCTGCGCCGGAGCTCGCTGCCAGCAGAGTGGCGCGGCGTGTCGTTATCGGCGCTCGGGCGTCCAGTATAGACGGCTGCCCGCTCGGGCAGGCGCACGACCATTGGCCAGCCCATGCTCTCGACCACGTTCGGGGAAACAACCGCGATCCGATGACGACGCAGGCAACTCCGTCAGCTCCGACCCCGACGCCCTCGCTGCCGACGCCGCTCACCCCGACCAGCGATCGGGATAGCTCGCGCGACTTCACGCGCAGCTATACGCAGATCCACGCGGAGCTGCGGCAGGACAGCGCCGAGCTGCAGCGGCAGGTGCTTCTCTGGCAGCGGTGGATCCGCTACGCGGCGGTGCTGGTCGCTGGGATCAGCGCGGTCGTTCGCTACGGATCAGGCGACACCCGCGGCGCGTGGCTTCCCGTTGCCGCGGCGGCGGCGCTCTACTTCCTGTTCACTGCGCTCGTCGGGCGCATTCTCGAGCGTCCGCCGGTTCAGGGCGAGACGAAGGGGCTGCCGCGCGGTGTCGCGACATTCACCCTGCTCGCCGACCTGCTGATGGTCTCGGCGCTGGTCTACTTCAGCGCACCGCCGTCGCAATTTCATCGCATCCTGATACTTGGGTTTCTCGGGCTGCAGCTGACGGTCTTCTATTTCGGCCGCTGGCTGGGGATCGCATCGGCGGTCACGACGATCGCGACGTACATCATCGCGTCGCGGTTCGTGCCGCCGCACATCGCTGGTCCTGCGCCGCTCTGGTCGGTGCTGCTGATCAACAGCGCGCTGTTCGCGTTCGTGAGCGGCGTCCTCGTCATGATCTTCGGCAGCTTCCGGTCGCGCATGAACAACCTGCGCCAGTTCGTGAAGCGGGTCGAAGTGGGCGACTTCACCGGCGAGTACGACAGCAGCGCCGACAAGCGCCCGGACGATCTCACGCTGCTCGGCGAGAGCTACAACGAGATGCGGAGCCGGTTGATCGAGCTGGTGGGCACCGATGTGCTCACCGGCTGCGTCAGCAGGCGCGCCTTCGAGTCACGGCTGTCGCGCGAGTGGCGCCAGGCGCGCCGCCGCACCTCGACGCTGGCCGTACTGATGGTCGACATCGACCACTTCAAGGACATCAACGACAGCAATGGCCACGCGGCCGGCGACATGGTGCTCGCCGAGCTGGGCGAGATCATGCGGAGCACGGCGCGCGAGACCGACACGGTCGCGCGCCTGGGTGGCGACGAGTTCGTGATCATGCTGCCCGACACCGCCTGGCAGGGGGCGATGACGTTCGCCGAGCGGCTCCGCCGCAACGTCGACGAGCATCGTTTCGAACTGGCGCCAGGGAGTGTCCTGCCGATCACGATCTCGGTCGGTGTCGCACTGGCGAAGGGCAGCGATCCGGTCACGCATGACGACCTGCTGCAGAGCGCCGACCGCGCGCTGTACAAGGCGAAATCCGGGGGCCGGAACCGGATCTGCGCGTAGTTTCGCTGCGCCGTGGCCGCGGTGGACACGGCGCTGAGAAATGCGCGATGATCCGATAAGGGCACACCTCGCTCAACTGCCGTGTTGACGGCGGTCCGGGCGCACTGGACATTGTTGCATGCCCCCAGAGCTCGTAACTCTGTCGGACCTCCGCGATGCCGCTCGGGTCATCGCGGGCGTTGTCGTGCGCACACCGCTGCTGCCGGCCGACGAGTTGACGGAGCGGGTCGGCTCGCCGGTCTGGCTCAAGCCTGAGACGCTGCAGCGTGGAGGCGCGTTCAAGCTGCGCGGCGCGTACAATTTTCTCGCGCGGCTGAGTCCCGAGGAACGGTCGCGCGGAGTAGTCGCGCCATCGTCAGGCAACCATGCACAGGCGGTCGCGCTCGCGGCGAAGCTGTTCGGGGTCCGAGCTACGGTCGTGATGCCGACGACGGTGTCGGCGGCGAAGCGGGGCGGGGCCGAGCGGCTCGGGGCTCGCGTCGAGCTGGCGGGAACGACAACCGCCGACCGGATGACGCGCGCACTCGAAATCGTGGCGACCGGGGGCGGGACACTGGTTCCGCCGTACGATCACGCGACGATCGTCGCGGGCCAGGGAACGGCCGGGCTGGAAATCGCCGAGGACCTGCCTGACGTCGGCACGGTGCTGGTGCCGGTGGGCGGCGGCGGGTTGAGCGCTGGCGTCGCGACGGCGATCAAGCTGACCGTGCCTAACGCGAAGGTAATCGGCGTCGAGCCGGCGAATGCGCCGAAGCTCACGCGGGCGCGGGCGGCGGGCAAGCCAGTGAAGCTCGATCGCACGAGCGGGTTGGCTGACGGGCTGCTTGCCGTCGAGATCGGGGCGATTCCGTTCGCTCACGCGCAGGCCTACATCGATGACGTGGTCACGATCGCCGACGAGGATCTGCGCGACGCGATGCGATTCCTCCTCGACCGGATGAAGCTCGTCGTCGAGCCGAGCGGCGCAATCACGGTGGCGGCGCTGCTGACCGGCGTGGCGAAGACGCGCGGCTCGGTGGTCGCGGTGCTGAGCGGCGGCAACGTCGAGTACGACGGCCTTCGCGCCCTGCTTGGCGAAGGTTAGGCGAGCCGTGTCCGACGCCCGGATTCTCGTCGCGGACAACGATCCGGCGGTGCGGACGGCGGTCAGCTGGCTGCTCAAGGACCACGGGTACGAAGTGGTCGCCACGGTGCGCGGCGACCAGATGTACGAGCGGCTGGCGCGGCGGACTCCCGACCTGCTGCTGCTCGAGGTCGATGTCCCCGAAGAGGACGGGAGGGAGGTGCTGCGCCGGCTGCGGGCGAACGAGCGGTGGCGCGACATCCCGGTATGCATGGTCGCCGCGGCGGGGAGCGATGACGTCGCGACGCGGGCCCTCCGCGCCGGTGCGGCCGACTTCATGAACAAGCCGTTCCGGCTGCGCGAGCTGCTGGCGCGCATCCAGTCGCAGCTCCGCTCGCGCGACACGCTCCGGCGCGCCTACGCCGCGCTGCGTGAAGTGTCGGAAGCGCTGATCGAATCGCGCGAGGAGGCGAAGAGCCGGCGCGAGCTGGTGGACATCCTGCACGAAGTCACCGGCGAGCTCTCGCCCGAGGAGATCTTCCGCATCCTCGCGCGCCGTGTCGCGCGGGCGCTCGACATCTCGCGCTGCTCGGTGATCCTCGCCCGGCCGGGCGATGAGCTGGGCGTGGTCGCGACGGCGTTCGACAACCCGGGGCTGCGGAACTTCCCGATCCGCCTCGATCGCTATCCCGAAATCCGTGCCGCGCTCGACCAGGGGGTGCCGGTGCTGGTCGAGGAGGGTGCGGCCAACCCCCTCTTCGGCGAGATCCGCAAGGTCTGGGAAGCCGAAGGCCTAACGGTGCCGGTGTCGTCGGCGATCGCGCTGCCATTCACGCTCGACCGTACGCAACTCGGCGTCTTCTTCCTGCGCACGAGCGGAAGTGAGCCGCCGCTGTCGCACCACGACATCGAGTTTGCCGACACGGTCATCCGGGCGGCAGTGGCGGCGATCCAGCGCGCGCAGCTGCTGGAGACGACACGTGCCGACAAGGCCCGCCTCGAGGCGTTGGCGACCACCGACTCGGTGACGACGCTGCTCAACCGGCGCGCACTGGTCGACCGGTTGACGCACGAGATGGAGCGGGCGCGACGCTACGCGACGCCGCTCGCGCTGCTGATGGTCGATCTGGATCACTTCAAGGACATCAACGACACGCACGGACACCTCGTTGGTGACGAGGCGCTCCGCGAGGTTGCGCGGGTGCTGCAGGGCGCGGTGCGGAACGTCGACGTCGTGGCGCGGTACGGAGGAGAGGAGTTCGCGATCGTGCTGCCGGAGACGTCCAACGAGGGTGCGGTTGCGTTCGCCGAGCGCGTGCGCGAACGTGTGGCGGAGCACCTGTTCGCAAACGAGCGATTGCCGTCGCTGCGAATCACGGTGAGTGTCGGAGTCGCATCGGTGCCGTCGGTCGACATCGAGTCGGTCGAGGATTTTTTCGCGCGTTCGGACGAGGCGCTCTATCGCGCCAAGGCGGGCGGCCGCAACCAGGTTCGAGCCTGAGGCTGATCAACGCATGACCCGTTGCCCGACGTGCGCGACGATATACGCCGATGACGCACGCTTCTGCACGAAGGACGGAACGCGCCTCGTCGCCGCACCGCCGCCTCGTGACGCGGCCGCGGCGCCGGGCCCCGGTGGCGGAGTGGTAACCGCTGCGTCGCCGGTGAAGGACGCGACCAACGCCGCGGCGACGAAGGCGGCCGCGGTCACCGAGATGATCGGGCAGACGCTCGAGAGTCGCTACAAGATTCTTAAGAAGCTGGGCGAGGGCGGGATGTCGCTGGTGTATCTCGCCGAGGATCTGGCGAACGGGAACGGGCAGTGCGCGATCAAGGTACTGTCGCCGGCGCTGTCGAATGACGAGAACGCGATGGCCCGGCTTCGCCGTGAGGCAGATCTCGGCGGGCGGCTCGAACACCCGAACATCTGCCACATCATCGGGCTCGGCGAGACGCCGGAGCGGCTGGTCTACATCGTGATGCCGTTGATCGACGGGGAGATTCTCACCGATCGGACGCACCGCGCCGGCCAGCTCCCGCTCGAGGAAGTGGTGCGCTGGGTGAACGACATCTCGGCGGGGCTCGAGCGCGCGCACGAACTGCAGATCGTCCATCGCGACCTGAAGCCGGAGAACGTGATGATCGCCCGGACCGCGACCGGTGAGACGCGGGCCGTCGTGATGGACTTCGGCCTGGCGAAGGAGCGGCGGGCGTCGCCCGAACTGGCCAAGTTGACGGCGACGGGGATCGTTCTCGGCACGCCGGAGTTCATGAGTCCCGAACAGTTGCGCGGCAAGGTGCTCGACGGGCGAACCGATGTGTACTCGCTGGCGTTGATGACGTATGAGATGCTGACAGGCAAGCTCCCGTTCCAGGGGCGCACGCAGCAGGAGATGATGATCAACCGGCTGCGCAATGATCCGACGCCGATCCGGCACATGCGTCCCGACCTCAACTTCACCGACGCAGTGGAGAGTGTGCTGAACAAGGGGATGGCCCGCGACGTGGTGAACCGGTATGCGAGCGCGCCGGAATTCGCCGGCGCACTGGCGGCCGCGGCGCGGGGCGAGGGTGGCGGGATGTTCGGCCGGCTCTTTGGGCGTTAGGCAGAACATGCTGTACGGGTCGGCCGCTGTTCTGGACGGCGACGGTTTTCTTCGAGGAGGGTGGATGGGCCGGACCACAGTCGTGGCGATGGTGATCGCGCTCGTTGCCTGCCGGTCGGAGGCAGGGTCGGCGCAGCAGCGCGCGGACTGGGACGCGGCGCCGCGCGGCGACACCGCGCTCGGGCCGCAGTTCGCGCTGCACTTGACGTTAGGCGGACGGCTGGAAGCGCCAGTCGGATTGAATGTGGACTATTTCGCCCGCAATCTTGGCGGGGTGCGATTCATGGTGCTCGGGCCCGATGGCGCGATCTATGCGTCGCGCCCGGGCGCCGGCTTGATCGTCCGTCTGGCCGATACCAATGGCGACGGCGTCGCCGAGGATGTCAGCACGGTGCTCAGCGGCCTCGATGAGCCGCACGGGATGGCGTTTTTCGGCGGCTCGTTCTATGTCGCGGAGACGGGCGCACTGACGCGGTTCGCGGTCGGGGCGGACGGTCGGCCGCGAGGGGCCGGCGTGCAGGTGACCACCTACCCGGCGCGCTCCGGCCACTCGACGCGGACGGTGATCGTCGGGCCGGACAGCCTGCTCTACGTCTCGATCGGCTCGCGCTGCAACATCTGCGAGGGCGACACGCCCGAGCGGGCGGCGGTCTGGCAGGTCAACCCGGCGACGGGACAGAAGCGCCCGTACTCGATCGGGTTGCGCAACGCGGTCGGGCTGGCAGTGGACCCGGCGACGAAGGCGATCTGGGTGACGACGCACGAGCGCGACAACCTCGGCGACGATCGGCCGCCCGAGGAGATCGACATCCTCCAGGATGGCGGCGACTTCGGCTGGCCCTACTGCTGGGGGGAGCGGCAGCCCAATCCGGAGTACGACAAGCCGGGGCGCTGCGCGACGACGATCCCACCGGCGCTGATGATGCAGGCCCACTCGGCACCGTTAGGCCTGACGTTCCTGCGGGGCGCGACCCAGCTGCCGGCCGCCTACCGGGGCGATGCGCTGGTCGCCTTCCATGGATCGTGGAACCGGAGCCGGCCGACCGGGGCGAAGGTGGTGCGCGTCAGGATCGTGAATGGGAAGCCGGTGTCGTACGAGGATTTCGTCCGCGGGTGGCAGGACGCCAGCGGTGAGCGCTGGGGACGGCCAGCCGACGTCCTGGTCACCAGGGACGGATCGGTACTCATTTCCGACGACACCGGCAACGCGATCTACCGGGTCCACCGCTGACGCCGGATCGCGGAGTGCCCCGCGCGTTCGCGCTCGCCCTGCTGCTGGCCGTGGCGGCGGCCAGCGCGTGCACGGTGAGCGAGCGCTCATCGTCAGACAGCACCGGCGCGGCGAGCGCGGGACCGGCCGCTCGACCGGTGTCAACTGGCACACCGGTCGCGGTGCTCGCCGTGCAGCTCGGCGCGTTCTCCGACACGACGAACGCGATCCGACTCCGCGATTCGCTGTCGCGCGCGGGATGGAGCGCCTACATCCGGGCGAGTGGCGGGAAGGAATCACCCGCCTACCGCGTCCGCGTTGCCGCGTCGCGCGACACGACGCTGCCGCGGCTGGTCGCCGCCGCGTTTCTCGCAGCGCACCGTGATGCGGCGGTCGTGAAGGACGACGTGCGCGACGATTCACTGGGCAATACAATCGTCACGCCGGTGAACGCCGGCACGCACGGGATGGCGGCGTCGGTGCGCTGGGCGGTGGCCCCCGATCGCACTGCACTGCTCGTCGTCGAGGATCCCGTCGGAGTCGAAGCGGAGCCGCTGCCTAACGGTTTCGTGTTCGCCGACGAGCGGGACGGCGTGCTCGTCCAGCGGGATTCCATCTGGGATGTCGAGCCGTCTCCCGACTGGCGGCGGCTCGCCATCGGCCTCGCGTTCACCACGACCCCGCGCGAGCGTGCGGCCATCACTGCCGCCGAGTGGGCGGCGCTGGCGCGCGAGACGGGATTGAGCGCCGACTCGGTGAGGAAGGCGGCGTTCCCGGGCAGCGGGATGTCCGCGGCGCTGGCCGTGGCGCAGCCGGCGACCTACGACCTGAGGGTCGCGCCGGTGAATGGAGCGCGAACGATGGTCGTGCTGCCGATGGCTGGCGGCTGGCGGGTGGGCTGGAGCGGCAACAGTGATGCGCTGCTGGTCGGACTGAACCCGGTTCGCGCCGCCGACGCTGAGCCGTCGCCGAGCTTCGTGGCGGTGGACCTGCGCGGCCAGCGCCTGGCGGCAGGAGAGAGCGAGGCTCCAGCGCCGGTCGCCTGGACGAGCGGGCCGACGCTCGACGTCAGCATCCTGGTGGACTTCACCTCGCGGCACACCATCGCCGCCGGCGCGCGATCGATCGACAGCGCTGGCGGCTGGATCACGACGACGACGGGAAAGACAGTGCGCGTCGTCGGGCCGGGGACCGCACTGGTGGCCACCGCGAACGGGCGCTTCGTCGCGGCGCTCGTCCCTAACGCTCCGGCAAAGACCCCCGGCCAGCCGGCACGACTGGTCGTCTACGATCTCGGCCGATGACACGACACTCGCTCAGACTGGCGACGGCACACGGCGCCGCGCTCCTGGCAACCGCGATTCCATGCGCCGCACAGGGTGTTGATCGCCCGACGCCGACGGGTCTGGCGGTCAACGTCGATGTCATTCACTACGACCTCGCACTGACGCTCCCCGATACAGGGCGCGCGATCGGCGGCGTCTCGACGATGCTGCTGCGCTCACGCGCTGGGGGGAAGAGCGTTGGCGTCGACATCCTGCTGACGGTGGACAGCGTGAAGCTGAACGGCGCGACGAGCGAGTTCACGCGCCGCGCGGGCGGCGTCCTCGTGCCGCTCGGTGCCGCGGCCGACAGTGCGCGCGTGGCGGTGTTCTACCACGGCGTGCCCGTGGACGGGCTGATCATCTCGAAGGATCCCGAGGGACGCTGGCAGGCGTTCGGCGACAACTGGCCCGATCGGGCGAGGCACTGGCTCGCCGTCGTCGACAATCCGGGTGACAAGGCGACGGTGACGTGGACAATCGACGCACCAGCCGAACTCACCGTCATCGCGAACGGGGCGCGCAGCGACAGCAGCCAGAGCGCGGGGCGGCCATGGCGCACCGTCACGAAGTGGGACGAGCACCATGCGATCGCGACGTACCTGATGGTGATCGCGGCGGCACCGCTTCGCGCCGAGCCGGTACGGTCGACGCGATGCCTCGTGCGGCAGGACGGGGGGTGCGTTGCGCAGACGGTCTACGTCTCGAAGGATGCGAAGCCTGGGCTCCCCGCCGCGTTCGATGAATCGGAGGGGATCGTTGCGTTCTATTCGGCGCTTGTCGCGCCCTTCCCGTACGAGAAGCTGGCACACGTGCAGTCGACGACACGCTTTGGCGGGATGGAGAACGCGACGGCGATTTTCTACGGCGACAACCTGTTTCGCAGCGGCGCGATCACGAGCAACCTCGTTGCGCACGAGACCGCGCATCAGTGGTTCGGCGACGCGGTCACCGAGCGCGAGTGGCCGCACGTCTGGCTGTCGGAGGGATTCGCGACGTACTTCGCCGAGTTGTGGGCGGAGCACTCGCACGGTCGCGACACTCTGGTCGCGCACATGCGGGCGATGCAGGCGCGTTTGTTGACCGAAGGCGTCGTGGCGGAGCGACCGGTGATCGACACGACCGCAGCGGATGTGCTCTCGCTGCTCAATGCGAACAGCTACCAGAAGGGTGGCTATGTACTGCACATGGCGCGGCGACTCCTCGGGGACTCGGCGTTCTTCCGCGGGGTCCGTGGCTATTACGCCGGGCACCGGGATGGGAACGCGACGACCGACGATCTCCGGCGCGCGCTGGAGGGGTCCTCGGGGCGGGATCTGGGGTGGTTCTTCGACCAGTGGCTGAGGCAACCGGGCTATCCCGAGCTCGAGACCAGTTGGAGTTATGATCCGCGGGAGCAACGCGTCTATCTGCAGATAGCCCAGCGCAGGCGATTCGGGAACTTTCGCCTGCCACTGGTGGTCGAGTTGGTACGAAAGAATGGGTCGCCTCTGCGGGCAACGGTCGACGTGCCGGCGCAGTCGGAATCCCGGATCGTCGTACCGATCGATCTCGATGGGCCCCCGGCCCGCGTGATCCTCGACCCGGACGCGAACCTGCTCGCTGCCATCAGCCAGCCGCACAGACAGCGGTAGCGACTGGCGCGGGTTCGGCGTCATCAGGCCGGGCTGCCCGTACCTCTGCCGTCGCCTCGATGAACCGCTGGATCTCTCGCCGCCTAACGCTCGCCGCCGTGCTGCTCACCGCGCTCGCTTCCCTCGCGCCGCGCGCTGCTGACGCGCAACGCTACGTTGCCCGCGCCGACTCGCTGCTCCGTCGTGGACGGGTGTTCGCGGCGGAAACGCTCTACTATTACGCCGTCCGTCGCGCGCCGCGCGATCCGGGCGCCCGTCTCGCCCTCGGCCGTTACCTCGCGGCGCGCGGGGCGCTGCGAATCGGCGCGGTGCTGATGGAGGAAGCGCGCTTCTTCGGCGGGGACTCGAAGACGGTGGGCACCTATCTCGCGCCGGTCTACGCGCGACTCGGCGACTACAAGGCACTGTCGTCGCTTCCCGGCTCGCCGCTGCCATACGCGCAGCGCGCGCGCGCGGAGTGGCTCGGTGGGAACGCGCCGGCGATCGACGGCCCCGACTCGGCAGTAGTTGTGCTGACTGCAGCGGATAGCGGATCGCTCGGCGAGTTGTCGATGGTGATCGGCGGCGACACGCTGCGCGCGTCGATCGACCCGCGGGTGCAGGGGATGCTGCTCGACACCGCCTGGCTGCGGCGCAAGTCAGTGAAGCGGTTCGCGGCCACCTTCGACAACGACTGGCGGAATGTCGGCGGCGTCGCGCTCGCGGTCGAGATCGGGCCATTCACGCTGACGAACGTCGCGACTGGTTTCGCCCCAATGCTGGATGCGGCGCGTGCCCGTGTCGGGCTGGATTTCATCGCCCAGCTCGCCCCGACGCTCGATCCCGTGGCGAAGACGATCACGCTGCGCAAGAGCGGACGAATCGACAAGTTCGCCGCCGGCGAGCGCATCCCGACGCTGAGCTATCCCGGCGGGTTATGGCTGATCCAGCGCGACGGCGTCTGGCCGTTAGGCGGCGCGAACGCGCGGACGACGATCGGGACGCGACCCTTCACGCTGAATGCGCGCCGCGGCGAGCTGATCATCCAGTCGCGGTAGTGAGCAGAGCCCATGGTTGAACTGGGGTCGTCCGGTCTCGCCCGGCGTGCACCAAAATGTTCGTCAAGGCTTCGGATGGATCCGGCGCCGACGGACCGTTAGGCGGCGACGATCGCCGCCGCCGGTGGGCGGCGCCTGACGAGCCGTGAAGCGAGCAGCGAGAGCAAGCCGATGACAATTCCGGATATAACGCCGACCACTGGCCCGGTCATCACCATCAGGATCCGCGGATGCTGTCGCTTTCCCGCGCCGCGCCAACAACGTAAGATCGAGTGACCGCTCGATACCTGACCCGAGGAACACGTGACCGCTGCTCTCGCGCCCCGCGCGACCGAAGACTCCGTCCGCGACACCGTCATCGCCTGGCGGAGGCACCTGCATCAGCATCCCGAGGTTGCGTTCCACGAGGAGCGCACCGCGCAGTTCGTCGCTGACACGCTCGCGTCGTTCGGCCGCCTGACGATCACGCTCCCGACGCGGACGAGTGTCGTCGCACGACTCACCGGCTCGCGGCCCGGGCCGGTGCTGGCAATTCGCGCCGACATCGACGCGCTGCCGATCGAGGAGCGCAACACCCACGGCTTCGTGTCGCGGAACGCCGGCGTCATGCACGCCTGCGGCCACGACGGACACACCGCGATGCTGCTCGGCGCCGCGCAGGTCCTGGCCGGTCGTCGCGACGAACTGGCCGGTGAGGTGCGCTTCGTATTTCAGCACGCCGAGGAGCTCAATCCCGGCGGCGCGCAGGAGCTGGTGGACGCCGGCGTCATGGACGGCGTCGACATGATCGTCGGCGCCCATCTCTGGCTGCCGATGCCGTACGGCCAGGTCGGAGTTCGCACCGGTGCGCTGATGGCGTCGCCCGACAACTTCCGCGTCACCATCAGCGGTCGCGGTGGCCACGCGGCGATCCCGCACGAGACCGTCGACGCGATCGCGATCGCGGCGCAGGTGATCACCAACCTGCAGCATGTCGTCGCCCGTAACGTCGATCCGCTCGCGTCGGCGGTGGTGTCGGTGACGCAGATCGCCGGGGGAACGACGTACAACGTGATCCCCGGCGAAGTACAACTCGCGGGCACGGTGCGGACGTTCGACGTCGAGCTCCGCGCACGCATCCCCGAGCTCATGCGACGCATCGTCGCCGGAATCACTGGCGCGCACGGCGCCCAGTTCACCTTCGAGTACGACGCCGGCTACCGTCCAGTGGTCAACGATGCCGCGGCGACCGAGCTGCTGCGCCGGGCGGTCGTCCGCGCGTTAGGCAGCAGCGTGCTGGTCGACGCGGTGGCGACGATGGGCGGTGAGGACTTCTCCGCCTACCAGCAGCGGGTGTCCGGCTCGTTCTTCTTCATCGGGGCGCGGAACGAGGAGCGCGGGATCGTCCACCAGCATCATCACGAGTGCTTCGACATCGACGAGCGCGCGCTCGACAGCGGGACACGGATCTTCGTCGCGGCAGCGCTGGAGATGCTCGAGGCACCGGCGCGATGACTCGGCATGAACCCGAATCTCAACGGAGAACTGACATGGTGAAGCCAGCAAAGAACACGATCTGCCTTTGGTACGATCGCGGCGCCGAGGACGCGGCGCGGTTTTACGCAAAGACCTTTCCCGATTCGGCTGTCAGTGCGGTGCACCGCGCACCGGGAGATTATCCGTCGGGGAAGAAGGGCGATGTGCTGACCGTCGAGTTTACCGTGATGGGCATTCCGTGCCTCGGCCTCAATGGCGGACCGGCGTGCAAGCACAGCGATGCATTCTCGTTTCAAGTTGCGACCGAGAACCAAGCCGAAACGGACCGTTACTGGAACGCGATCGTCGGCAACGGTGGTCAGGAAAGCATGTGCGGCTGGTGCAAGGACAAATGGGGATTGTCCTGGCAGATTACGCCGATCGCCCTGACGAAGGCGGTCACCGATGCCGACCCCACTGTCGCCAAGCGCGCGTTCGATGCGATGATGGAGATGAAAAAGATCGACATCGCTGCAATCGAGGCGGCGCGCCGTGGCTGATGTGGCGTGTGCGCCTTGAAGATAGCGCTCGGCGTTAGGCAAGCACCGGCACCACCTGGAAATCGGAGGACCTCGCATGCGGAGAGCAGTTGTCGTGTTTACGATCGTCCTGGCAGCTGTTGATGGTGGTTGCTATCGCAACGCTGTACAGCGCGCGTTGCCTGTCGAGCCTCACGAAGAATATTGTTGGTGGCATGTGATGACCTCGCCGCTGTCCGTCGATACCGTCGCGGCTCGCTTTGCGAGCGCCTTCGCTACGATTGGGTTCCGGAACGTCCGGTGGGAGCACCAGGGAGACACGGCGTGGGCCGTATCGACACCGACCCTGCTTCGGGGGCAGCCGGAAGGGGTGTTATACGCGAGCCGGATCGTCGGTTACCAGAAAGGCGACAGCACTCATTTCCGGTCGTACGTGATGATACAGCCGGCGGGGGACGGTGCCGTGAGCACAACCGCGATAGCTGGGGAGGCAACTGGAGTGATCGGCCTGTGCCGCGCAATAGCGACGGCGGCCGCCGTGCAGGCGACGGCTCGGCCGGAAGCCACCGGCGAGGAAGCGTGGCGATTGTGGGCGCGCTCGCAGTAGCGATGCTTCCGTCGTTCCCGTTAGTGTCCGATCAGCGCGCCTAACGCCTCCTCGCACGCGTCGAGGCAGAGCGCCAGACGGTCTGGCGTGTGGTCCCCCATGTGCCCGACCCGGAACGTCGTCTCGCGCAGCTTGCCGTAGCCGGCGCCGATCACGAAGCCGCGCTTCGCAACTTCAGCGGCGACGGCCACCCCGCTCACGTTAGGCGGCAGCATCACCGCGGTCACCGTCGCCGAGCGCGCACCTGCCGGCGCGAGCACTCGCAGCGGCAGCCCGAGGCGGTGCCCTGCATCGTCCACCCACGTCCAGGTCTGCGCGGCCATCGCCGCGTGGCGCGCCCAGCGCGCTTCCATCGTCTCGGCGGCGATGCGGGTGAGCTGCGCGTCGAGCGCGTAGAGCAAGGGGATCGCCGGCGTGTTCGGCGTCTGGTTCTTCGCGGCGTACGCCTCGAACTCGACGAGGTCGAAGTACAACCCGCGTCCCCCTGCCGTCGCCGCGGTGCGCATGTACTCGGCGCTGGCGACGCCGACGGCGAGGCCAGGAGGCAGCGCAAGCGCCTTCTGCGAGCCGGTGAGCGCGAAGTCCATCGTCCACTCGTCGAACGGGAGCGGCGAGCCGGCCACTCCGGTGACGCTGTCGACGAGGCAGAGCGCGCCCTGCTCACGGGCGATTCGTGTTGCGGCCCGCACGTCGCTCAGCGCGCCGGTCGAGGTCTCGGAATGGACGAGCGTCACGGCGGCATAGCCGCGCGCCTTGAGCCGCGCCGCCAGCTCGTCGAGGTCGACCGGCCTGCCTAACGGCACACTGAGCACGTCGGTCTCCCGCTCGCACGACGTCGCGATGTTGGCGAACCGCTCGGAGAACGCGCCGTTGACCACCGCGAGGACCCGACCGGGTGGCGCGCAGCGCACTGATGCCTCCATCAGCCCGGTCGCCGACGACGAGCTGACCAGCACCGGCCGCGTCGTCCGGAAGACGTCGCGCAGCCCGGTCTGGATGCGCGCGAACATCGCCTCGAATACCTTGCCGCGATGCGGGATCATCGGCTGGGTCATCGCGGCGAGCACGTCGGGATGGACCTCGGTCGGACCGGGCAGGAAGAAGGTGCCGAAGGTGGACGTTGCCGTCATCCGAGGACCAGCGCCTCCAGTTGAGCGAATGATTCGATCGTGTGATCGGCGCCGCGCACGACCGCGTCGCGTCGCACGAAGCCCGTGAACGCCCCGAATGCGGCGACCGAGGGTCGCATTGCGAGGTCGGTCGCGCCGTCGCCGACGCCGAGCACTGGCGCAGCGAGCGCGAGGTCGCGGACGACCTGCGCCTTGCCACTCTGCGTCGCGAGCGGCGACCGCTCGTCATAACCCGCATAGCTGCCGTCGCCGCTGAACCGGATCGACACCGCGCTCAGCGCACGCCCGTCAGCGCCGACGAGCCGCGCCAGCGGAACGATCGCCTCGCGCAGTCCGCCACTGACGAGCGCGATCGCGACCCCCGCGCCGCGCAGCTTGGCGATGACCTCAACCGCGCCCGGCGCGATCGCGGCGACGTACGCGTGCGAGAGTGCTTCGATCTCGCGACGCGTTGGCGCGATCAGCTGCAGCCGCTCGCCGTAGACCGAGTCGAGGGTAATGTCGCCGCGCATCGCCCGATCGGTGAGCGCCGTGATGCGCGCCGCCATCTCCGGTCCACGCAGCCCGGCAAGCCAGTCGATCCCCTCGATGCCGGATAGCGTCGAATCCACATCGAGGACAACGCTCGCGAAGCGCGGCCCGCGCTGCGCCGCGGCGTTAGGCGAAAGAGCGCCGCCGCTCACAGCACGTTGCCCGGCGCGAGGATCCCGGCCGGGTCGAGCTGGTGCTTGAGCGCCCGCATCGCGCCCAACTGCATCTCCGAGAGCTGCAATCCGACCCACTTCCGCTTGATCTTGCCGATGCCATGCTCGGCCGCGACGGTGCCGCCCATAGCGATTACCGTGCGCAGCGTCTCCTCGACCACGCGCTCGATGCGCTTCACCTCATCGGCATCGGCGGCGATGAAGTTCTGGTGCGGATGACCGTTGCCGGCGTGTCCGTAGATCACCGCCTGCTCGACTCCAGCCGCGCGTGCATGCCCGCGCGCAGCCGCGATCGCCTCGGCCAGCCGCGGATATGGAACCGCCCAATCGGTCGACACCTTCCGCCCGCCGACCGCGCGCTGTCGCGCCCCCCGCTCGTTCATCGTCGCCGGAATCGCGTGCCGCGCATCGCGCGCCTCGCGGAGCGCGCTTTCTCCCTCGAAGATGCGGACGTCGTCGCCGAGTGCGCCGTGCGCCTCGGCCAGCTCGAGCCAGGCGTCGAGGTCGATGTCGTCCTCGCCGGCGTCCTCGGAGTAGACCGCGGCCACGGCGCCGGCCGGCGCCATGCGGTCTGCGTGAGCGAGCGCGGTGAGGCCTAACGCAAGATCGTCGAGGTACTCGAGGCAGCGCGGAGACAGCGCCGAGCGCCGGGCGGCGACGACGAACCCGAGCGCGGCCTGCTCCGAGGCGAAGGGAATCGACAGCCCGGTCACCCGCGCCGGCAGCGGCAGCAGAGCGAGCTCGGCGGCGACGACGATGCCTAACGTGCCCTCACTGCCGACGAACCAGTCGATCGGGTCGTGCACCATCGCGTAGCCGACGGTGTTCTTCTCGAGCGGGTTGCGCCGGAGCACGACCGTCTCGCCCGACGCGAGTACCACCGTCAGTGCGCGGACGTGCACCCGCGTCGCGCCGTAGCGCAGCGTCCGCGCCCCCGAGGCGTTACAGGCAATCGACCCGCCGATGGTGCATGACTCCTCGCTCGTCGGGTCGGGCGCGAAGAGCAGTCCGTGCCCCGCCGCGGCGCGCTTGATCTCGGAGACGATCGCACCCGGCTCGACGCGCATCGTCCGCGTCTTCTCGTCAATGTCGAGCACGCGATCCATTGTCCGCAGCGACAGTATCACCCCGGAGTCGCTGATCGATCCGCCGGTAGTGCTGGTCTGTCCTCCGGCCGCGGTGATCGGCGTGCGCGACGACGCACACTCGCGCACGAGGGCAACGACTTCGTCGGCATTCGACGGCCGAGCGATCGCGTCGGGCACGAGGTGCAGCCCCGACGCGTCGGACGCGAACCCCTCCCGGAGCGCGAGGTCACGCTCGAGGGAGATGCTCATCGTGCGACCGTCAGGCGCCAGCGGCGAGCGTCGCGCCGAAGCGGACGATCGTCGCGGTGAGCACGTCAGGCAGTCCGAGCAGCCGCTTCTGGATGTCGGGACCGACCGCGTTGTCGACGGTGATCGCCGCCAGCGCCTCGCCGCCCTGCGCCAGCCGCGCCTGGTGATACTCGGCGATATTGACGCCGGCGTCGCCGAGCAGCGTGCCGACGCGTCCGATGACACCGGGGACGTCCTTGTTGGTGAGGACAACGAGTGTGTCGCGCGGCGCGACGTCGACGTGGAAGCCGCCGATCCGCGTCAGGCGCCACGCGGCGTCGCGCGGTGCGACGCCGGCCACCGCCAGCTCCTGCATCCCCGCGGCCAGCGAGATCTCGACCGATGCCGGATGCGGCAGCGAATCGCTCTCGGCCACCGTGAACTCGATCCCCCGCGACGCGGCCAACGATCGCGCACTGATCAGGTTGAGCCGCTCCGATTCGAGCACGCCCTCGAGTGCGCCGGCGGCGGCGGCGGCGGCCAGCACCTCGCCGGCGCCCGAGAGATCGGGCCCGTAGCGCACCGTTAGGCGCTGCAGCGCGCGGCCTCCCTGTCCGGCGAGAATCGCCCGCCCGACCGCCGAGGCACGCTGGGCGACCATCAGTGCACCGTGAAGGTCCGTCCACTGCCGGCCGCTTGATTGCGCGACGTTGAGCGATCCCGAGAGCTCACCGCTCAACAGTGCATCGCGCACCGCGCGGCAGACCTCGACCGCCACATTGCGCTGCGCTTCGGCGGTGCTTGCACCGATGTGCGGAGTGAGGATCACGTTGTCGCGACCCTTGAACGTATGGTCGCCGACCAGCGGCTCCTTCACGTACACGTCGAGCACCGCACCGCGCAGCTTCCCCGAGTCGAGCGCCGCGGCCAGCGCGTCGTCGGCGACGATGCCGCCGCGCGCCATGTTGCAGACCACTGCGCCCGCCGGAAGGCGGGATAGTTCGCTGCGCCCGATGAGGCCCGTGGTCTCCTCGTTGAGCGGGGTGTGCACGGTCAGTATCTCGGCTTCGGCGAGCAGCGAATCAAGCGTCGCCGCGCGACGGATGCGCAGCGACTGGAAGCGACCGTCAGGCACGTACGGGTCGTAGCCAACGACGGTCATTCCGAAGGCGAGGGCGCGCGCCGCGATCTCGCCACCGATCCGCCCGACGCCGACGATGCCGAGCGTGCGGCCTTTCAGCTCGGCGCCGAGCAGTTGCGCGCGATCCCAGCGTCCGGCCTGCATCGAGTTGTTGGCGCGCGGGAGATGGCGAAAGAGCGAGATGAGCGTTCCGAAGAACAGTTCGGCGACCGCGATCGTGTTGCCGGCCGGCGCGTTGATCACCGCGACCCCGAGCTCCGTCGCGACATCGAGCGCGATGTTATCGACGCCGACGCCGGCGCGGCCGACGACCTTCAGCTTCGTCGCCTTGCGGAGCACGTCCTCGGAGATGCGGGTCGCCGAGCGGCCGACGAACGCGTCGTAGTCACCGATGCGGGCGAGGAGCTCGTCCTTCGGGAGCGTCGGCACTTCGTCGACGCGAAGGCGCGGCTCGCTGGCGAGGAGTGCAACGCCATCGGCGTCGATGTCGTCGGTGACCAGTACTCGAAAGGGCATGGTGCTCAACGGTTGTGGCTGCGCAGCTCGACGAGGAGACAGCGATCCTCGACGACGTCGATTCCAGCCGACGTTAGGCGGGCGGCGAACGAATCATCGCGGATGCCGAGCTGCAGCCAGACGCTGCGCGGCTTCTTGGCGAGGATGTCGTCGAGGTGCGCGGCGAGATCCTTTGGCCGGCG
The DNA here is from genome assembly GCA_031360575.1 of Gemmatimonadaceae bacterium. Lineage (GTDB taxonomy): Bacteria > Gemmatimonadota > Gemmatimonadetes > Gemmatimonadales > Gemmatimonadaceae > JABFXC01. Next base: position 85,085 of record JANMBU010000018.1, on the reverse strand, counting down.
GAACATGTTCACCATGTCGACGGGGCCGGGAATCGCGGCGAGGCTGCGAAACACTTTCTGGCCGAGAATCTCGGTAGCCTCGGGATAGTAAACGGGGACGGGAACGATGTCGTAGCCGGCGCGCTGCGCGTACTCCGGAACATAATACGCGGGCTGCATCGATTCTTCCGTCTTGATGCCGATGACGGCGATGCGGTTGGTCTGCGCGAGGAGCAGGCCGATTTCGTCGTCGCTCTCGATGATGCGTCCGGATGCCGGTGGCGTCGTGATCATGGGTGGCGCGGATGCGAGGATCGCGCCGCCGGGTTAAGTTTCCCGGCTACGCCAGCCCCACCTCGCGGGGCAGGTAGAACTTCAGGGAGATTGCACGCGAATGCGGATGCTTGTCCTCGGCGCCGGGCTGCAGGGATCGGCCTGTGCGTATGATCTATTGCAGAATCCGGACGTGAAGGAAGTACGGCTCGCCGACCTCAAGGTCGATCATCTTCCGGCCTTCCTCGCCCCATACTCGGGGAAGCGGCTCCTGCCGACGCGGCTCGACGTCCGCGATGTCGACGCCGTGCGCGCGGTGATGCGCGAGAGCGACGCGGTGATGAGCGCGATCCCGTACTACTTCAACCTCGAGCTGGCGACGCTGGCCGCGGAAACCGGCGTCCACTTCTGCGACCTCGGTGGCAACACCGAGATCGTGTTCAAGCAGAAGGAACTGGCTGCGAAGGCAAAGGCGAAGGACGTGACGATCGTTCCCGACTGCGGGCTCGCACCCGGGATGGTGAACATCCTCGCGCAGTACGGCATCGACCGGCTGGACGACGTGCAGGCAGTGCGGATCTTCGTCGGCGGCCTGCCGCAGAAGCCGGAGCCACCGCTCAACTACCAGATCGTCTACTCGCTCGAGGGTGTGCTCGACTACTACACGACGCTGTCGTGGGTCGTCCGCGACGGAAAGCCGGTGCAGGTGAAGGCACTGTCGGAGCGCGTGCCGGTCGAGTTCCCGGCGCCGGTGGGGACGCTCGAGGCGTTTCACACCGCCGGCGGCCTGTCGACGATGGCCTGGCGGTATGAGGGCAAGATCCCGACGATGGAGTACAAGACGCTTCGCTATCCGGGTCATGCCGCGCTGATGGAAGCGGTGCGCGAGATGGGGCTGCTCGACCTCGACCCGGTCGAGGTGAAGGGCCAGAAGGTCATTCCGCGCGATGCATTCATCGCCACCGTCGGGCCGAAGCTCACCAAGCCGAAGAGCCGCGACCTCGTCGCACTGCGAGTGACGGTGGAGGGTAAGAAAGCCGGCAAGGCGCAGACGATCTCGTTCGAGCTCGTCGACCGTTATGACGAGAAGGCGGGAATCAGCGCGATGATGCGGACGACCGGCTTCTCACTGAGCATCACCGGCCAGATGCAGGCCCGACGTGAGGTGGGAGCTGCCGGCGTCTACACGCCGGACGAATGCATCCCGGCGAAGCGGTACATCGAGGAGCTCGCGAAGCGGGGAGTCGTCATTCGGGAGACGGTCTCCTGACGAAGAGCAGCCATTAGCCATTAGCCGTTAGCGTTGAGCGACTGCGCAAAAGACAGCGGGGGCCGAGACAGAGTCTCGGCCCCCGCTGTTTGATACCGCCATTCCTTGCTGCTACCGGCTAATGGCTAACAGCTATCTCTTCGCCACCGGCGACGCGAGCGCGATCATTCGCGCGAGGCCGTTCTCCGAGGTCTTCTCCCAGCCCCAGCCGACGGTCACGATCACGGGCTCGTCAACGGACTCCGTCGTACAGCTCAGCTTCACGTCCTTGCCCTGCGCCGATGGCGTCGCGCCGGTCGCGCTGTCGCTGTCGGTGGTGCAGACCCACGTGCGGCCTTCGATGTCCTTCACGGTGCGCTTTACCATCATCCCCTCCTGGGGCGTTGTTTGCGTGTGATGCTGATAGGAGTATAGTGGGAACCGCGCGCTGAGTTATTCGCGGACGAAGTTCGCCAGCGTCGCGCCGACCTGATCGATCGTGCTTTTCGCGCGCCAGCGATCGTTGCCGTTATAGATGAACGAGAACGCGAGCACTTCGCCGTCGAGCGCGGTCACGTAGCCAGCGAGCGAGATGACGGTGTTGGTCGTGCCCGTCTTTGCGTGCAGATTCCCCTGCGCCGGCGTCGCGCGCATGCGGTGCCGCAGCAATTCGCTCTCGCCCGCAACCGGGAGCGACGCGTGGAAGCTCGCACCCCACGGGGCGCTGTGCGCGTAACTCAGCAGGTGCACCATCGCCCGTGGTGAGACGCGATCGAGTACCGAGAGTCCGCTGCCGTCGGCGGCGTACACTTCGGTCGAGTCGATCCCGAGCTTGTCGTGCGCGAACTGGCGAAGCAGGGTGTTGCCATTCTCGGCCGAGCCAACACCGCGCTCCGAGTGTGCGACGTCGCGGAAGAGGAGCTCGGCGTAGTGGTTCACGCTCTCGCGGTTCATCACCGCGATCAGCCGCGCCAGCGGCGGCGAGGGGAATCCCGTCAGCCGGGTCGCGTTAGGCGGCGTCGCCCCGAGCCGGATGCTCCCGTCGACCTTGATGCCCTGCGCGGCCAGCGCATCGCGCAACGCGCCGGCGGTGAACATCGCCGGCTCGTCAACGACGAGCTCATAACGGCGTGGCGCCGAGCGCGAGCCGATCCACCCGCGGGCGTCGACCACTCCCTGGCCGGTGCGGCGAATCGAGAGCGAAGCACCGCGCGACCCCTTGATCGTGCGGACCGTGCTCCCGAGGACGATGCCGCTCGATGAGGGCTCGAAGCGCACCGTCGCCGCGCCGCCACTCTCGTCGGGCTCGACGACCACCCACACCGTGTTTTCGTTGAGCGACAGCGCCGAGACCGGCGCCGCGTAGCTCAGCCCGAGGTAGCGCGACTGCCAACCCTCGGGAATCTTCCTCGGTTCGAACGCCGATGCATCAGCGACGAGATCGCCGCCGACATGCTTCACGCCGGTCCCGGCGATGAACTGGGCCAGCAACTCGACGGGCGCATCAGGTTCGCCGCGGAGAAACCGGTTGGAGAATCCGGGATCGCCGTCGCCGCGCAGGTAGAGATTGCCGCGGAGCGTTCCGTCGGCGCCGATCGCGCCATCCCGCAGCACGTCCGTGCTGAACCGGTGATCGGGACCGAACCGTTCGAGCGACAGTGCGGACGTCATCAGCTTCATCGTCGACGCGGGCTGCAGCAGGTCGCCGGCGTTGCGTGAGAACAGCGTATCGCGCCGCGTCAGCGAGACGATCAGCACTCCCCAGTGTCCGTTGCGTGCCCCCCCGCCGATCATGACATTCACGTCGCTCGCCAGCGCGCCCGCGGTGCGCGGCGCGGTGTAGCGCGGGATCGCCGGCTCGCTGGAGACGCGCCGGGCGCGTCGCCGCTTCGCCGAGCGGCGGCGCGTGCGACGCTGCTCCTCCGCCGCGGCGGCCGTCGCCGGCACGGTGCTGGTGACCGCAAGGTCGGGTGACACCGCACGCTGTGGCTGCGCCGTGGATGGCAGCGCGGCGCAGAGCGCCACGCCGATCGCGGCGCTGAGGACGACAGCTATACGACGGCGGGAACTGGGCAGTTCCCGCCCGGTGAATGACATCTTCATATGACTGGAAAAGGCAACTCGTGGGCCATTCACCGGTGTGCAGAGCACAGCCGCCGAATGGCTGCGTTAGCCCGTGAACCAGTGGGCTAACCGTCCGTTTTCAGACCCGAACGTAGATCTTTTTCCGGTGCAGGACCGCGAGGATCGCGTACCAGAAGAGGACGAACGTGAGGGCGAAGCACAACGACGCGAGGCGAGGGGGCAGCCAGCCTTCGAACAGGTAGTGATGAATCGCTGCCTGAAGCGATACCTCCTTCCCGTCCACTGTCGCCTTGAAGATCGAGTAGATCAGCCGCGCCATCACGGCCGATCCAACGAAGGCGACGATCGGATTCACCCCGAAGACGACGAATGGCTTCGTCCACCCGGTGACGCGGTTGACGTCGATCAACCACATGCACGTCGCCAGCGTCAGGCAGGCCATCCCGGCGGCGAACACCACGTAGCTCGAGGTCCAGAGTGACTTGTTGATCGGGAACGACCAGTGCCACATCATGCCCGCCATCGTCGCCAGTGCGCCCGCGGCGAACAGTCCCGCGACGCGGTCGACCAGCGGCCGCGCCGATGCGATCCAGCGGCCGGCGATCACTCCGATGATCACCGTCCCGATCGCCGGGATCGTCGACAGTGGCCCTTCCGGATCGAATACGACGCCGCCAATCCAGATGTGCTTCGTGCCGAGGATGGCCCGGTCGATCCAGGCGGCGAGGTTGCCGCCGTGGCTATCCAGCATCAGCACGCCTAACGCTCCGCTGTCGGGGACCGGGAGGAGCGTCATCGCGAACCAGTAGCCGTAGAGGAGCGCGGCGAGGATGATGACCTGCTGCTTGAGCGTCGTCCGCAGCGTGATCAGGCCGCCTAACGCGTAGCAGATGCCGATCCGCTGGAGCACCCCGAAGACGCGAACGTGATCGACCCGGTAGACGATTCGGTCCCAGAACGACGGATCGGCCATCCCGTCGACGTGGCCCCACTGGAAGAAGGGGAACCACGAGATGAGAAAGCCGAGCAAAAAGATCACTCCGCCCCGCCGGACAATGGCCTGCGCGAGGTCGCGATCGCCCGCGCCGCGTGCCCGCCGCGCGCCTAACGACAGCTCGGTGGTGATCCCGACGATGAAGAGGAAGAACGGGAAGATCAGGTCGGTCGGCGTCCACCCATTCCACTCGGCGTGCTCCAGCGGCGGAAAGATCGCCGCCCACGAGCCGGGATCGTTGACGAGCAGCATCCCGGCGACGGTGAGGCCACGGAAGACGTCGAGCGAGAGCAGCCGCTCGCGCGTCGGCGGCGGGCCGGGAGCGTCCGCGCTCGCGATGTCAGCGTTCAGCGGATCGAGCCCGGACCCACCTCGCAAAGCGGCGCGCGGCGCAGACGTCGTCACGACTGCTTGTCTTCCGTCGAGTCGGTGATCACCCAGCGGCCTTCCGGACACTGGAAGCGGTAAGCCATCGCGCGGCCCACCTTCCCCTCGAACTGTCCGCCGATGTAGCGACCACCGAGCCGCACGACGACCGCGGTATCCGCCTCGCGCGTCAGCCCATGCCAGGCGACGAGCAGCGTCGTGTACGTGACGCCTTCCTCCATCCGGTTGCGGACCTTCGTGCGGCCGGCCGTATCGGGGGGGAAGAACCAGGTCGGCCCGCGATCCTGCAGCGCCTCAACGCCGACGTCAGGAAGCGCCGAATCGCTCAGCGCCGCGGTCAGGAAGCGCTGCGGATAGGGGTTCGCTCCCTTGGTGTAGGCGATCACCGCGCGCCAAGTGGCGCTGTCCGCCGACTGCTTGCACGCGACGCCGCCGCTGCTCTTCTTGCCATCGCCGCCGGAGCAACCGAGGGCCAGCATCAGGGCGGCAGCGAATGTCACGGCAGCCACGGCCGGGAACTGGGGCTGGACGAATTGCTTCATGAGTTACAAGCTGATGGAGACGTCCCTGCTTGTCGAGTGTGAGCTGACGCTCCGAAAGCTCGACTTCAAGCCATCGACGCCCCGCCGGCGCTGCACGTCACGCACGACCGACGCAAACTTCGGAGGCTCGCATGACAACAGGAGCGCGCGCAGAATCCATCGCAGCATCCCGCACGGTCCACCCGAGCGCCATCCGTGAGGGAGCGATCGCGGGAGTGCTCGGCGCGACGGTAGTCGCCATCTGGTTCCTCGGCGTCGACGTCATCGCCGGACACCCGTTCCGCACCCCCGAGCTGCTCGGCCGCGCGCTGGTCAGCGTGCTCGGTCCGGCGGGAGGTGAGGGCGCGTTCACCTACATCGCGGCGTACACGGTGTTTCACTATGCGGTGTTCGCGAGCATCGGCACGCTCGCCGCCATCGCGATCCATTGGGGCGAACGGGAGCCGACGGTACTCGCCGGCTTCGCGATCCTCTTCGTCATCGCCGAGATCGGGTTCTACGGCCTGGTCGGTGCGCTCTCCGAACCGGCGCTGCTCGGCGCGATCGCCTGGTATCAGGTGCTGATCGGGAACGTGCTCTCGGCGGGGGTGATGGGCGGCTATCTCTGGCACGCCCATCCGCGGCTCGGTCACGATCTCGACCAGGCGCTCAGCGGCCGCGAGTAAACGGGCGCGCCTGACGTCGCCTGCCTAACGCGAGGCTGACACCGGCCTGACGATGGCTGATCGCGTCAGGCCGGCGCGCGGACGCCGAGCTGCGCACCGGCGACGCTGTCGCTGTCGGCCGCCGACCACTTGAAGAAGACGACGGCCATCACGCAGACGAAGAACAGGCCGCCGGGAATCCACATGATCAGTCCTCCGATCATCTGGTCCTGCATCGGCGACAGCTGCCAGACGCGGGGCGCGCTGGCGTAGGACGGGTAGAGCACCGAGTCGGCGTAGGTGATGAAGATCGCGACGAGCGACATCGGGATCGTCATCAGGAAGCAGTAGAGCATCTGCAGCGGGTACGACAGCCGGGGCAGCTCGGGGAGTGGGCTGAGCAGCGGCCACCACATCAGCACCGCGGCGACGAGGAACATCAGGTGTTGCCCGATGTGCACCGCATGGTGCGCGAGCGCGAAGTTGTAGAGCACTGGAAAGTGCCAGCCGGCGATCACCACGTTGAACGCGGCGAAGCAGAACGCCGGCCGGCTGATCACCCGGGCGATGCGGGCGACCGCCGGCGATCGCAGCGCCTGGCGAAAGAGCGAGGCCGGCGTTCCCGAGATGAGCAGCGGCGGCACGAGCAGCGTCAGGACCAGATGCTGCACCATGTGTGCGCTGAACAGGAAGCTGTCGCTGAGGTCGTGCACCGGACCGTTCAACGCGAGCACGATCACCACCAGTCCGGCGATGAACCGCGCCCGCTGCCCAGCGTCAGGCGCGGCGCCGAGCGCGGGGTCGACTATTGCCGCGCGGCTCCGCCACTCGTACAGCCCCGCCAGCGCGGCGACACCGATTACCGTGCTCCAGTGGACGGTGAACCCAGTCCATGAGAGAGGGGCAGCGCCGTGTAGCAGTAGGGCGAGATGCAGTGCGGCCATTCGACTCCTTACAAAACAACACGCCGTTAGCCTTTAGCCGTTAGCGTCGAGCGACTGCGGTCGAAAACGGCGGGAGCAGTTGCTAACGGCTAATGGCTAACGGCTAATGGCTGCAGTTAGACTTTCGCTGCCAGCTTGCCGAAGAGGAACAGCAGCGCGGTGATGGTCACCATCGCGACGATCAGCGGGCCGGTGAACAGGACGCGGAAGAGGCGATGATCGTACTTCAGGTGCATGTAGAACATCACGACGATCGCGAACTTCACCGCCGACATGATCAGCAGCGAGGGGACGTAGGCTCGCGACGCCGAGAACACCGGGAGGTACGAGATCCAGACCTCGACCACGGTGATCAGCGTCAGGATCACCGCGACTTTCCAGTACGTCGACCACGTCGGGTGCTCGTGCGCGATGCCGGCGCCGTGATGCGCGGCGTTGGCCTCGTGCGAGGCAGCTGCGTGGGTGTGCGCTTGGTCAGCCATCTCGCGCCTACTTGATGAGGTAAATGAGCGTGAAGATCGCGATCCAGACGACGTCGACGAAGTGCCAGTACAGCGCAGCGATGTCGACGTTGACCTCGTCGCGGGGCCCGAGCCCGCGCTTGCGATCGATCGCGAGCAGCGTGAGCAGCCAGATCACCCCGGCCGTGACGTGCGCGCCGTGAAAGCCGGTGAGCGTGAAGAACGATGAGCCGAAGAGGTTCGTCCGGATCGTCAGACCTTCGTGCACGAACGAGGTGAACTCGTACGCCTGGAAGCCGAGGAAGGTGGTGCCGAGCACCGCGGTCATCAGCAGCCAGAGCTGCGACGAGCCGAGGATGCGCTCGCCTAACGTGTGTTTCGGCAGGTTCTTGTGCTGGACCGCGGCGAGGGCGAGCACCATCGCCAGCGACGACATCAGCAGCACGAAGGTCGACGCCGACGTCACCGGGATGTTGAGGATCGCCTTCATGTGCTGCCCCGTCATCGGGTCGGTGTAGACCTCGTGCGGGAAGGGCCCGACTTTCGAGCGGCCCTTGTAGATCAGGTACGTCGAGATCAGCGACGCGAAGAGCATGCATTCCGAACCGATGAAGGTCCAGATCGCGATCTTCTTGTTGTCGAGTCCCGTCGACGTTGCGTGCGGGTCGTGCGCGTCGTTGGCGCCGTGCGCCGCCGCGATGGGAACGGAGGTCATGACAGTCGTCGCCTAGTGATGGTGGGACTCGAGCGGTGTGAGCAGCCAGTTGTAGAGCATGCCGACCATCACGGTCGCGCCGGTGAGCACGACGACCCAGAACATCGTCATCCCCATCTTCGCCGCGTCCATCTTGCCGGCCGCTTCCATCATCTGCGCGTGGTGCATGAACAGCGGCGCCGAAAGCATCGTCACCATTCCGATCGCCGTGATCAGTGGCTTGATCGTCGGATCGGGGAGGGCGATGCCGAGCTCCTTCGCCGTGAACGTCTCCGTCTCGATGTGCGGTCCCGACTCGACCGGCGTGTTCGATCGCGCGGCCATACTCGCGTGCGGCGTTCCGCCGTCCTTGCCGGCGATGTCGATGTGCACCTCGCGATCGCCGTGCTGCGTGTGCGGCACGTCGCTGGTGAGCTGCGGCCGCTTGATGTCCCAGAGCGGGTAGCGCGACGTCACCGTCGGCACGCGGGCGAAGTTGTACTCCGGCGGCGGCGAGGGAATCATCCACTCGAGCGTCGGCGCGCCCCACGGGTCGTTGCCGGCGATCGCACCGCTTTTCCGGCTCTTCAGGACGTTCCAGACAAAGAAGAGCATCCCGGCGCCGAGGATGTAGGCGCCAATCGAGCTCGCCATGTTGAAGCCGTCCCATCCCTGGCCAGCGTCATAACGGTAGATGCGCCGCGACATTCCCAGCAACCCGCTGAGGTGCATCGGGAAGAAGGTCAGGTTCATCCCAAACGCGGTCAGCCAGAAGTGCGTCTTGCCGAGCTTCTCGCTGAGCATGCGGCCGGTGAACTTCGGGAAGTAGTGATAGACGCCGGCGAACAGCCCCATCATCGAGCCGCCGAACAGCACGTAGTGGAAGTGCGCGACGATGAAGTAGGTGTCGGTCTGCTGGAGGTCGGCTGGGGGCGACGCGTGCATTACGCCGGAGAGTCCGCCGACCGTGAAGAAGCCAACGAGTCCGACGGCGAACAGCATCGCGGTCGTGAAGCGCAGCGAACCGCCGTGCATCGTCGCGATCCAGTTGAAGATCTTCACGCCGGTCGGGATCGCGATCAGCATCGTCGTCAGGCCGAACACCGTGTCGGCGACGGGACCCATCCCGACCGCGAACATGTGGTGCGCCCAGACGCCGAAGCCAAGGAAGGCGATGAGGATCAGCGAGAACACCATCACCGGGTAGCCGAAGATCGGCTTCTTCGAGTGCGCCGGAATCACCTCGCTCACCAGCCCGAACGCCGGGAGGATGAGGATGTAGACCTCTGGGTGCCCGAAGATCCAGAACAGGTGCTGCCAAAGGAGCGGATCGGCACCGGCGGCGATCGTGTAGAAGTTCGTCCCGAAGAAGCGGTCGAACATCAGGAACACGAGCGCGATCGTGATCACCGGGAAGGCGAGCACGATCAGGAACTGCGTGACGAAGGCGGCCCAGGTGAACATCGGCATGCGCATCAGGTTCATCCCTGGCGCGCGCATGTTGATGATCGTCGTGATGAAGTTGAAGCCGGCGGCGAGCGACGAGACGCCGAGGATCTGGAGGCCGAGGAGCCAGAAATCGATGTTCATCCCGGGCGAGTAGGCCCGCGTCGTCAGCGGTGCATAGCCGAACCAGCCGCCGTTCGGCGCGGCGTGGATCAGCCATGAGAAGTTCATGAAGATTCCGCCGAGCAGGTACACCCAGTAGCTGAAGGCGTTGAGGCGCGGGAAGGCAACGTCGCGAGCGCCGATCTGGAGCGGAATCAGGAAGTTGAAGAACGCGGCACTGAGCGGCATGATTGCGAGGAAGATCATCGTCGTGCCGTGCATCGTGAACAGCTGGTTGTACGTCTCCGCGCTCACCAGCTTCCCGTTCGGTCCCTGCAGCTGCATGCGGATGATTTCCGCCTCGAAGCCACCGACCATGAAGAAGAACAGGGAAGTGAAGAGGTAGAGCATGCCGATCCGCTTGTGGTCGACGGTCGCGAGCCAGCTCCAGACTGCCCCGTGCTCGGCGTCCGCGTAGGCTTGCGGTGGATTGGCGGCCATTGTTGCCATGTTGCTTCGGTCTCCGGTGCTATTTGGAAAGTCGGGTATGCCGGTGGCGCGCGCTCTGCTACTTCAGCGCGTGGAGATAGGCGACGATGTCGGCGATTTCCTGGTCGGACAGCCCCGACGTCAGCGTCGTGGCGAGGATCGGATCGTACTCGCCCTTGCCTAACGTCGGCATGATCGAGCCGGGCTTCATCAGCCGCGCGTTCTTGATCCAGAGCGCGAGGTGCTGCTCGTCGTTCGCGTAGAGCGCACCGCCGATCGTCAGGCGCGAGCCGAAGTGCGTGAGGTTCGGTCCGATGACACCTTGCGACATCGGGTTGCCGGTGATCACGTGGCAGCCGATGCAGGCGCTACGCGAGTAGATCTGCTGGCCGCGGGTCGGGTCGCCGCTGAGTCCCGCCGTGAAGGTGATGCCGTCGGGAATCGGCATCGTCGGCACGGTGTAGGCGGGGAGCTTGTCGGCGGTGAAGCCGGTGTAGCCCGGGTTGCTCACCGCGGTCACCGGCGTCGCCGCAGCGGCCGGCGTCGCGGCGACCGCACCGAATGCCGCTGGTGTCTTCTGGTGAATCGTCCACTGCTCGAACTGCGCCGGCGTCACCGTGAACGCGCGGAAGCGCATGTTCGCGTGGCTCGATCCGCAGAACTCGTTACAGCTGCCGTTCCACGCGTTCTCGCCGACGCTGTCGGGCGTGAACCAGAGATAGTTGGTGTGGTTCGAGATCAGGTCGCGCTTGCCGCCGAGCCGCGGGATCCAGAACGAGTGCAGCACGTCGTTGGTGCGCAGCTCGAAGTTCACCGTGCGGCCGATCGGCAGATAAAGCTCGTTCGCGGTGGTGATTCCGTACTGCGGATACCTGAACTCCCACCACCACTGGTGACCGATCACCTGCACCTGCAGCGCGCTCGGCACCGCCTTGGCCTGCGTGCGGAAGATCGCGCGCACAGTGGGCACGGCGATGAAGACGAGGATGACCGCGGGGATCAGCGTCCACGCGATCTCGAGCGTCGTGTTGCCGTGAACGTGACGCGGCTCTGGTTGCCCGTCGCGGCGGCGATAGCGCCACATCACCCAGATCAGCGCCGCTTCGACGAGCACGAAGACGAGCGCGGACCAGAAGAACAGGCTGTGAAATATCGAGAGGACTTCCCGATTGAAATCGGTAGTGGGCTCGAAGATGGTGTTCGGATACTTGTCGGCGCTGCACCCAACGAGTGCGAGCGCGAGCGCGGCCGTCAGCGCAGCGTGCAGTCGCCGGCGCGGGCGGAGGGTCGCAGTCATGCCAAGTCCTTTGATACGGGCGACGTGGCCGGGCGCCGCGAACGACACCCGACGCATGATGGAACCATGTGGTAGAATAGCGAGAGGAAGCTACCCCGCGTTCCCTTGGAAAATCAAGGAAAACGGAGCGATCGCGCCAGTGTTTTTGACGTCACCGGCAGCCAATGCTTCGTCAGCGTGCGGTCGAAGGCGAGAAGCTGTTCGAACCGCGGAGGGCCACGGAAGGCCGCGGATACCTGCAGGCGAGCGGTCGCGTTACTCGGCGGTGGCTTCAGCCGGTTTCTTGTGCGTGTCGACGGCGTGCATCTCGAGAACTTTCTTCTCGGCGATCTCCAGCTGCTGCCGGATCGCGGCGATCGATTCGCGCATCGAGCGGACTTTCGCGACGTCACCACCGCCACCGGCGCGCGTTGCGTAAAGGAGCATCGAGGTGATCACGTCAGCGATCATTCCGTACTGCCCCTTCAGCTTCCCGATCAGTGGCGTCGCGGTGCGCTTCAGCTGCGAGATCCCGCCATTGATCGGGCGGCTCCCCTTGACGTCCATCGCCATCAGCTCGACCAGACCGTGGCAGCGCTGCAGGATCACCTGCGCCTCGTGAATGGTCACGATCTTCACATTCCCAGCACCATCGAGCTTTGGACCGGCCATTTTTCCATTTCCGCGAGAGGGGGACAACTACTCTCCAGACGCTGGCCGCCGTCCCGATGTCACGCAACTCCAACCTGCAACTGCAGCCTTTAGCCATTAGCGGCGAGGAACGACGTCAACCGCAGTCGATCAACGCTAACGGCTCATGGCTAACGGCTTAGTAAGCTATTTGACGCGTTCGAGCTTCGCATTCGGCCGCGCCTCCCGCCCTGCCTTCGACTGCGGCTGGCCGTCCACCTGGACGATGTCGGCGGTGAACGGGAGATGCGCCGCGTAGAGTGAGCTGCCTACGCCGTAGGCGTCGACGGGGACGCCGTCTTCCTCGAAGGCGCGGATGCGCTCGATGCTGAAGCCGCCGGAGACGACGATCTTCACGTCGCCGAATCCTTCATCGTCGAGGGCGTTGCGGACGTTCCAGACGAGGGGCGGGTTCACGCCGGTCGGCGGGAAGGTGCCCATCATCGAGAGGATCGACGTGTCGACGAGGTGCTGTGACGTGTCGATGCGCACCCCCCAGAGACGGCCCTCCATCGCTCGCGCCACCGCGACGCTCGTCGCCACGCAATTGTTCGAATAATCGCAGAGCGCGATCAGCTTCTGCTCGTCGGGCGACTGCTCGGCGAAGGCCTGCGTCGCCGCCACGGTGTCGCCCCCGAACGCCGCGATCAGCGCGTGTGGCACGACGCCGAGTCCCTTGCCTCCCCACCAGCTCCCCTGTCCGTCGGTCGACACTCCCGTCGCGCCGCCGACATAGGCCGCCCACCCGTCGCCAGGCTGCATCAGCCCGTGATCGGAACGCGCCGAGAACACGAACACCGGCTTCGGGCGGGCCGCGTCGACGATCGAGCGCATCGTCGTGCAGATCGTGCTCCGCCGCGCGAGCACGCCGACGCAGTAGGTCTCGAGGTGCGCGAACGCCTCGTACGGCCCCTCGACGGTGAGCACCGTGTCGCCGGCGTCGGCCCGGTCCCCCTCGAACAAGGCGTGCACCGTCAGCGCGCTCCAGTCGTCGGTGCAGAGCTTGAGCACCGCGACGGCTTCGTCGATTCCGCAGACGACTGCCTGCCGCTTGGTCGAGAACTGCAGCACGACGCGCGGGCTGCGGCCCGCTGCGCGCAGGAGCTCGCGAACGCGAACGAGGGCGGTGTCGGTATAGACCCCTGTCCGGACTGTCTCGACAGGGATCTGAAAGACAGAGGGGTCGAGGCGCTTCTTTCGGCGGGGTGCCATCGTCGTCTGAGACTAACCGGCGCGCGACGGAGCGGGCAAGCGGGACAGTGCATCTGTCACCCCTTGTGCGCCGGCGCCCCTCGCCACCGGGGCAATGACGGGCCGCCCGATGACTCGTCCTTCCTTGGAGAATCGACGTGACGCAGCTCTCATCATCGCCAGCCACCCGCCGCCGTCGGCGGGCGGAGGCATCGCCCCCCCCGGTCGCGAATGCGCTTCAGTCTCGAACATCCGCTCGTCGCCGCGAAAGCGCTCACCGTCCGGCGCGTTGCCGCCTTCGCGGGCGGTGCAACGTTGGCAATGTCCAGCCTCGGTGCGTGCCGGGGCGCGGGCAGCGTTGAGCGGGTGGCGATCGGACTGGCCGCGCAGGTGCAATCGCCCACCAACACCTCGACGCGGCAGGGTGCGGAGCTGGCGATCGCCCGCCTCAACGAGCAGCGCCCACGGGGTGCACCGGCGTTCGTCCTGCGCACCGTTTCGGCGTCGATCGACCTCGCGGTTCCGATGGCCATCGCGCTCCGCGACGATCGCGAAGTGGTCGGCGTCGTCGGTCACACCGACAGTCGGAGCACGCTCGAAGCGGCCCCCGTCTACGAGGACGCCGAGCACGATGGCGCGCACGCAGTGGTCGCCGTGACACCGGTGAGCACGAGCATGCTGCTCAGCGGCCGGAGCCCGTGGATCTTTCGCATCTGCCCGAACGATTCGGCGAACAGCCGGGCGGCGGCCAACTTCGCGATTGACTCGCTGCACTCGACGCGCGCCTCGATGATGTTCCGCAACGACGCGTTCGGCACTGGCTGGTCGCGTGCGTTCACCGGGGTCTACGAGCAGCGCGGCGGCACGGTGGTCAGCCGGGCGCCCCACCTCGCCAGGATGGCCGAGTGGGCCGCCTACGCAGGCCTCATCCACAAGCAGGCACCGGACCTCATCCTCTTTCCCGGGGGGCCGGCCGACGCCGAGACGCTGATTCGCGACCTCCGCGCGTTAGGGACGGCGCCGCGGATGATCGGCGGGGACGGGTTCTCGACGATGGAAGAGGACGCGACGGAGTTCGCCGGCATCTACTACGTTTCCTTCTTCCTGCCGAGCCGCCCGCCTAACGATGGGGCGCGCGACTTCGTCGGCGAGTTCCAGCGCCGCTACCGCATCCTCCCCGACCAGCGCGCTGCGCTGGCCTACGACGCCACGATGCTGATCGGCCGCGCGGTGATCGCCGTTGGGCCCGATCGCGGGCGGATCCGCGACTATCTCGACGAGATCGGGACGAAGCGGCCGGCGGTCGTCGGCGTCACCGGGCCGATTGCCTTCGACGCGAAGCACGATGCGGTGAACAAGTCGGTGCTCATCGCACAGGTCGGGGGCCGCTGATGCGCCGGGCGATGACGATCGCACTCCGCCGCGCCTTCGGGCTGACGACGATCCGCGGAATGCTCTGGGCCGGCCTCGCCATGACGACCGTGCTGCTGACCGCGGCCGGCGTCGGCGGTATCGCGACGTTGCGGGCGACCGCGATGCAGAGTGAGCGCGAGGTGACCGAGCTGCATCGCGACCTCTCGCAGATGCAGGTCGTGGTCGACGCGATCACCCGCGAGATCGTCAGCGGCATGCTCTACCTGAAGACGGGCGCGCCCGCAGATCGCGAGCACTACAACACCGCGGTCGATCGCGCTGATACGATGCGCGGAGCGACCACCACGCTGAAAGGGCTGTCCCCCGCCGAACGCGAGCAACTCGAATCAATCGGCCAGCTCCAGGCATCGCTCGAGGTCGGGATCGCCGTTGCCCGCGCCTACGACGAGACCGGACATCCGGCCGACGCGATTCGCGTGCTCCGCGGCGCGACGTCCGACGTCGACCGGATCAACAGCGCGTTCGCCGCGATCCGCGCCGCCGCCGCCGCCCGCACCGCACAGCGGACCGCGCAGCTCCAGCAGGATGTACTCCGCAACGAACTGCTGCTCGTCCTCGCGATGGTGGTCGCTCTCATGATCGCCGGGATCTTCAGCTGGCGGACGTTAGGCGCGGTCACCGGCCCGCTGGCCGACCTCGGCCGCGATGTCGACGCGATGGGCGACGGGGACCTTCGCCTCCGTGAGCGGGCGGATAGCGGTGGCACGCGCGACGCCGCCGAATATCGCGTGCTCTCGCAGTCGTTGGCCCGTGCCCGCGATCGGCTTCGGTCATTGCTCGAACGCGTCCAGGTCGAGGCCGAGATCGTCAACCGCGCCGCGTCGGCGCTGGCGAAGACCGCGTCGTCGACATCGCACGCGACCAACGACGTCACCCTTGCCGTCGGCGACATGGCGCGGACCGCCGCCGGCCAGCTCGCGGCGCTCACCGTCGCCAGCCGTGCCGTTAGGCAGCTGGCCGAGGACGGCGCGGCGATCGGCGACGCGGCCAACGCCAGCGAGACCGCCGGCCGTGACATCCGGATCACCGCCGACGCAACCCGCGCCGGCATCGCCCAGGCCGTGTCGACCCTGCTCGGTGCCCGCGAAGTCGTCGACACCTCGGCCCGCGAGATCAGCGGGCTGCGCGACGCGATCACCCTGATCGACCGCTTCGTCTCGGTCATCTCCGATATCGCCGTGCAGACCAACCTGCTCGCCCTCAACGCGGCGATCGAGGCAGCCCGTGCCGGCGACGCCGGTCACGGCTTCGCGGTGGTCGCCGAAGAGGTGCGCGCACTCGCCGACCAGAGCGCGAAGGCGGCCAGCGACGTCACCGACAACGTCCGCCAGATCCGCAATCGCGTCGCCAGTGCATCGCGCGCCGTCGAAGCGGGCACGCAGCGCATGCGCAACGTCGAGGAAGTCGCGACGTCTGCGTCGGCCGCGCTGGCCAAGATCGAGGGCGCCGTCGAACGCGTGACTGATGCGTCGGGTCGCGTGACCCGCGCCGTCGAAGCGAACCAGATGGCGCTCATCTCCGTTCGCGACGCCATCCTCGGTGCCAAGGAGACCGCCGAAGGCAACGCCGCCGGCTCGCAGCAGGTCGCGACCGCGGTGGAGCAGACGTCGTCGTCAGTGCAGGACGTCAGCGCGACCGCAGCCGAGCTTCAGACGGCCGCTGAGCGCGTCCGGGGAATGGTCCTGGAGTTTCGCACGTAGACCGACGTTCGCGCGTTCAACTGCCGACCATCGCTTCCGGGTCGAGCAGGCGGTCGAGTTGCTCGCGTGTCATCAGTCCGCGATTGCAGACCAGGTCGTACACGCCCTCGCCGGTTTCCAGCGCCTCCTTCGCAATCGCCGTCGCATTCTCGTAGCCGATCACCGGGACGAGCGCGGTGACGATGCCAATCGAGTGCTCGACGAACCATTTCATGCGCTGCGGATTGGCGGTGATGCCGACGACGCAGCGCTCGCGGAGCACCGCACACGCGTTCCGCATCGCGCTGATTCCGTAGAGCAGGCGGAAGGCGATCACCGGCTCGAAGACGTTCAGCTGCAGCTGCCCCGCTTCGGCGGCCATCGTGACCGTCACGTCGCCACCGCAGACGTCGAAGCAGACCTGGTTCACCACTTCGGGAATCACCGGGTTCACCTTGCCGGGCATGATCGATGACCCGGGCTGCATCGGCGGCAGGTTGATCTCGCCGAATCCGGCGCGCGGTCCGCTCGACAGCAGGCGGAGGTCGTTGCAGATCTTCGAGAGCTTCACCGCGCAGCGCTTCAACACACCCGACAGCTGGACGAAAACCCCGGTGTCCATCGTCGCCTCGACGAGATCGGGAGCGGTGACCAGGGTCAGCCCGGTCACGGCATTGAGGTGCCGCCTGACGGCGTCAGGGTAGCCCGGCGGGGCGTTGATCCCGGTTCCGATCGCCGTCGCACCCATGTTGATCTCGCGAATGAGCGCCTGCACCTCGCCTAACCGTTCGACGTCCTCGAGCAGGGTGTGGCCGAAGGCGGTGAACTCCTGGCCTAACGTCATCGGCACCGCGTCCTGCAGCTGCGTCCGTCCCATCTTGATGAACTGCGAGAACTCGTCGCCCTTCACCAGGAATGCCGCCGCCAAATCCTTTGTCGCGTCGCGCAATCCATCGAGGCTCGCGTGGAGCGCGAGCTTGACCGCCGTCGGGTAGACGTCGTTGGTGGACTGGCTGAGGTTGACGTGGTTGTTCGGGTGGATGAACTGGTACTCGCCACGCCGCTTGCCGGCCAGCTCGAGCGAACGATTGGCGATCACCTCGTTCGCATTCATGTTCGTCGATGTGCCGGCACCGCCCTGGATCATATCGACGAGGAAATGCTCGTGATGCCGTCCGGCGCGCACCTCGCGCGCGGCGCGCACGATCAGCGTCGCCGTCTTCGATGCGAGCAGCCCGAGCTCTTCGTTCGCCAGCGCGGCCGCTTCCTTCACCGCGGCGAGTGCAACGATCAGCTCCGGAAACTCGCGCAGCGGCGTGCCGGTGATCGGGAAATTCTCCAGCGCGCGCAGTGTCTGCACGCCGTACAGCGCTTCGTCAGGCACCTCGCGCTCGCCGAGGAGATCGTGCTCGACGCGGGTCGCCGATCCGGCGAATCCCATCGTCCGGCCGTGCCCGACCAGCGTCGCGTCGGCGCCGCGCAGCCGCTGCGAAATCGACCGCGCCGCACGCGCGACCAGCGCTGCGTACGACTGTGGCCGCTCCCTGAGCAGTGCCTGCACTTCGCTTGCGCCGAGGATCAGCACCTCGGCGCGCTCGAGCACGCGCGCGGTCGTTCCGTGTGCCGACTCGTCGAGGAGAATTCCTTCGCCGATGATCTCCCCGGCGCCGAGGGTGACGAGTCGCGTCTCGCGCCCGGTGCCTTCGTCCTTGGCGATCGCGACGCTGCCGCTGACGATCACGACCAGCATTCGCCGCGGGTCGCCCTCGCGAAAGAGCAGGGAGTCCACTTCGTAGCGCGCCGGTGTCATGCGCGCCGCGAGATACTCGAGGTCGGGGATCGGCAGCCCGCGCAGGAACGCCGTGGTGGCGAGCAGCTCGGCGAGCGGACGGGTGGTGCTGGAGCCTGGCGAATCGGAATTCATCACCCAAGCTACTCGCGTCGTTGCGCGCGCGGCACCGCCACCCGCGTAGCGACGATATTCGCTACGCCGCGCCGCGCTCCAGCGCCGCGGGCGCGCCGCCGATCGACGCGATCGCCGATCCCGCGCTCGATGCAGCAGGCGCCGCCGACCGCTCTCCTAACCGGAAGCTCGACGCGAGGCGCGCCAGCTCTTCGGCCGAGCGCCCCAGTGAGCGCGCGACGTCGGCGATCTCCTGCGTCGACGCGCTCTGCTCCTCGCTTGACGCAGCCACTTCCTCCATCGACGCAGCGAAGTTCTCGGTGGTCTTCGACACCGACTCGAGGCGCACCGTCATCTCGCCGATGAGCGCGTGCGTCTGGGTGGACGCCTGCGAGATCGCTTCCATCCACGCTTCGTTTTCGGCGACCGCCGACTCGATCAGCGCGAACGATTCCAGCCCCTGATGCGTCGCGCTGGTCACCGTCTGCACCGCCTCGACGGTGCGCGCCGTGGACGAACGCGACTCGGCCACGCGCGTGAGGACTTCGCGGACCAGAGTCTCGGTTTTCTCGGCGGCTTCAGCGGCGCCCGCGGCGAGGCGGCGCACTTCGCTGGCGACGACGGCAAAGCCCTGGCCGTGCGTGCCGGCGCGGGCGGCTTCCATTGCCGCGTTGAGCGCGAGCAGCTTCGACTGCCGCGCCATCTTCTGCACGAAGGTGACGAAGGCGCGGATCTCTTCCGAAGCCTGCGCGAGTGAATCGGACGCGCTCGCGCTGGCGCCGACGTCGGCGGCGAGTGTCTGCAGCGCGATCGCTGCTTCGTCGAGACGCTCGCGGTTCTGCACGGCGAGCACGCGGAGCACGATGTTCCGCTCGAGTCCTTCCTGCGAGCCCGAGTCCAGTTCGGCCGAGATCGCGACCAGCTTGGTGGAATCGTTCGCGAACTGCGCCATCGCCTGCGACATCGTTCCCGATTGTTCGCTCAGGTCACTCGATGACGTCGCCATCGCTTCGGCGGTTGTCGCCATCGCGGCCGCGCCGCTCGTGATCTCGTTCGCCATCGCCGCGGTCTCGCTCGACGATGCACGGAGTGCGGTGGCGAGGCGGCGGAGCTCGCGGATCATCGTCGCCGTGGCGCGACTCAGCCGGCCAATCTCGTCGTTCGACGATGCACGCTCATCGATCTCGACCGACAGGTCACCGGCGGCCACTCGCTCGGCGGCAGCGGCGAGCACCACGGTCGGCATCGTGATCCGCGTCGCGACGAAGCGATCGAGCAACCAGAGCCCGATCAGCAGGAGCAGGCCGAGCATCGCCGTTGCGATCGCGAGGTATCGCTCGACGCGATGTGCTTCGGCGAGCGCCGTCGACTGGTCGACGTGCGCGACGATGCGCCAACCATCCGCACCGACCGGAACCGAGGTCACCCATGCGACATGCCCATCCTCGCGGTAGGTCATCACCGAGTCGGTCGCCAGCGCTGCCTCGCGCGCGCCGGTGAACGTCTTCATGCGCGGCGTGTCGGTCGAGCTGGCGACCACGCGTCCCTGCGCGTCGAGCAGCTCGACGCGGATTCCCCCGCTGTTGGCGCTGCCGCGCGCAAGCGTGCTGTCGGTTCGCGTCAGGCCGTATGTCAGCTTCAGCACGCCGATCGCCTGCTGCGTCGCTGGATCGCGCACCGCGCCGGCGATCGTGAGGACGACCTGCTTCGACCAGTCGTCGAACTCCGCGTTAGGCGGCGTCATCCCATTGGCCGCTGCCGTCTGCCACCAGGCCTCATCACCCTGCATGAAGTCCTGTGTCTGCGAGGTGATCGCGATGTTGTGGCCCCAGCGATCGGTGAGTATCGCCTCGATCGCACCGATCCGTCCCTGCAGGCCGGCGAGGTAGCGACGAAAGCGCGGGTCGGTGTCGAGCGTGCGATTGTCGTTGTAGCGCTTCTCGAGTGCGACGACCGTCTCGCGCTCGAGTCCGAGCGTCTCGGCGCGCAGGCTGCCCGCGCGTGCCGCGTCGATCGCCCCCGGCGAGGAGACGAGCAGTTCGAGCTCGCGCTGTCGTTCGGCGAGCATCCGTTCGGCGAGCACCCCCGATCGCTGGGCGACCTCGCGTACGCGGATGTCCGCCTCACGGCGGAAGATCGAGCCGATGCCAGCGCTGCCTGCCCATGCCAGGCCGGCGAGACTTCCGACGACGATGATCGCGGCGCTGACGATGATTCGCCGGCGCAGCGTGCTGCCGCGGCTCCCGTTGCTGGGCGCTTCGGGGGCGACTGCTTTCTCGGTCATGGACGTTCGCTCGCTCGCGTCACTAGATTTCAAGGCTCTATATGGCTGAACCCACCACACCGCGCGCGCCCGAGGAAACTCCGGGCTACGATCCGTCCTCCGTCGAACGGAAGTGGCAGGACCGATGGGCTGATGCCCACGCGAACACGACCGATCTTGCAGAGGGCGACAAGCCCTTCTACCAGCTCATGATGTTCCCCTATCCGTCCGCGGAGGGGTTGCACATCGGCAACCTTTACGCATTCACGGGGAACGACATACATGGACGATTCCAGCGTCAGCGAGGGCACACTGTCTTCCAGCCGATCGGCTATGACGCGTTCGGCATTCACTCCGAGAACTACGCCCTCAAGGTCGGGGTCCATCCAAGCGAGCTGATTCCGCGGAACATCGAGAACTTCCGCCGACAGCTGCATCGCACCGGGTTGATGGTCGACTGGAGCAAGGAGCTCTCGACCACCGACCGC
Organism: Gemmatimonadaceae bacterium; assembly: GCA_031360575.1. Taxonomy (GTDB): domain Bacteria; phylum Gemmatimonadota; class Gemmatimonadetes; order Gemmatimonadales; family Gemmatimonadaceae; genus JABFXC01. The sequence continues at coordinate 63,872 of JANMBU010000018.1, read as the reverse complement.
GCCTACTACAAGTGGACGCAGTGGATCTTCCTCCAGCTCTACCATCGCGGACTTGCCTACAAGAAGCGCGCGGCGGTGAACTGGTGCCCGAGCTGCAAGACAGTGCTCTCCAATGAGCAGGTCGTGAACGGTGAGTGCGAGCGCTGCGGGACGCGTGTCGAGCAGCGGCAGCTCGAGCAGTGGTTCTTCCGGATCACCGACTACGCAGCGCGGCTGCTGAAGAATCTCGAGGGGCTCGACTGGTCGGAGTCCACTCGCACCGCGCAGCGCAACTGGATCGGCGCGTCGACCGGCGCTCGTCTGTCCTTTCGCGTGACCGACGACGGCGACTCGGCTGACGACATCGTCGTCTTCACGACGCGACCGGACACGGTGTTCGGTGCCACCTATCTCGTGCTCGCACCCGAGCATCCGCTCGTCGATGCGATCACGCGCCCCGAGCAGCGCGATTCGGTGAACGCCTATCGCGCCCGCTCGGCGAAGCAGGACCTCGTCGCGCGGAAGACGAGCCGCGAGAAGACCGGTGCGTTCACCGGCGCAACGGCGATCAATCCCGCGACCGGATCGCCGGTACCGATCTGGATCGCCGATTACGTGCTGATGGAATACGGCACCGGCGCGATCATGGCCGTGCCCGCGCACGACGAGCGCGACTTCGAGTTCGCGACCGAGTTCAAGCTCCCGATCATCCGCGTCGTCGCCGGCGCGAGTGACGGTACCGACACTCCGCTCGACGTGGCCGATGCGACCACCGATGGCGCGCGCCTCGTCAACTCCGGCGAGTTCGACGGCCTGACGGTCAGCGATGCGGCGCCGAAAATCGTCGCCTGGCTGGCCGGCCGCGGCGGCGCCGAGTCGGTGACGAATTTCCGGCTGCACGACTGGTGCATCTCGCGGCAGCGGTACTGGGGTCCGCCGATCCCGATCATCTACTGCGACGCCTGCGGCACGGTGCCGGTGCCGGAGAAGGATCTTCCCGTCGAGCTGCCGTTCGTCGAGAACTTTCGTCCCGACGATTCCGGGATCTCGCCGCTGGCGCGCCACGCCGAGTGGTACCACGTCCCCTGCCCGCAGTGCGGCGCGGCGGCTCGTCGCGAGACCGACGTGTCCGACACCTTCCTCGACAGCGCCTGGTATTTCCTCCGCTATCCGAGCGCCGATCGCGAGGACGTCGCGTTCGACCGCGCGCTGACGAAAAGGTGGTTGCCGGTGACGTCGTACATCGGCGGCAACGAGCATGCGGTGCTGCACCTGCTTTACTCGCGCTTCGTGACAATGGTGCTGCACGACGCGGGACTGGTCGACTTCGAGGAGCCATTCACGAAGTTCCGCGCACACGGACTGATCATCCGCGAGGGCGCGAAGATGTCGAAGTCGCGCGGCAACGTGGTGAACCCCGACCAGTACATCGACGACTGGGGCGCTGACACCGTGCGCACCTACCTGATGTTCCTCGGTCCCTTCGAGGAGGGCGGCGACTTCCGCGACCGCAGCATCTCCGGAGTGCGCCGGCTGCTCGATCGCGTTTGGAGCTCGGTGCACGACGCGCGCACCATGGGCAACGGCGAGGAGCCGGTGCTGCGCAAGCTGCACCAGACCATCGCCAAGGTCGGCGATGACATCGCGCGATTGAGCTACAACACGGCGATCGCGGCGGTGATGGAATATGTCAATGTGCTGCGCGCGCACGAACGTGTCCCGCACCGCAGCGAAGTCGAGCCGCTGATCCAGCTGCTCGCCCCGTTTGCCCCGCACATCGCCGAGGAGCTCTGGGAAACGTTAGGCCACACGCGTTCTGTATTCGACTCCGGCTGGCCGGTGTCCGACGCCGCGCTGGCTGCCGAGAACACGATCGACCTCGCGGTCCAGGTCGGCGGCAAGTTCCGCGGAACGATCACCGTGTCGCGCGACGTGACCAAGGAAGCCGCCCTCGCCGCAGCGCTGGCCGAGCCGGGGATCGCGCGGTTCACGACCACCGAGCCGAAGAAGGTGGTATTCGTGCCGGGCCGGCTGTTGAACATCGTGATGTGAACGCGGGCGGGCGCTCGCGGTCCTCCAGCATCGCGTTGCTTTCCTATCTGGCGCCACGCCGTATCTTCCGTCAGCGCCCGAGCGATGTATCCTGTAGCCGTCGGTCAGGCGACGTCAGATTCCCGAGGAGAACCGATGAACGAGAAGCAGCTCGCGAAGCTGGTGAAGAAGATCTCCGGCGAAGCGGCCAAGCCGAAGCGCCCGCCGCGGAAGACCTACGACGCGGCCCTCGACGCCACCCAGCCGCCCCCGAAGCCGGACGACGAGGAGACCAAGGATTTCTTTAAGGAAATGAAGCGGCGCGAGTTCTGAGAAGCAGCGGTCGGCCGCAAGCAGTCCGCAGTTGCTCCCCGCTAACGGCTAATAGTTAATAGCTGAAAACTGCATTCACCCCGTGCTCCCCACCCCGCCGCCCCGTGAGGTCGTCACTCCGACCGTTCCTGGCGACCAGGTGACCACGGCGAACCGCGCGATCACCGCTTGGGCGATCCGCTCGCCGTGCTCGATCCGCACCGCGCGGTCGCCGTCGTTGCGGAGCATCACCAGCCACTCGTCGGGGTAGTCGGCGTCGATCGTCCCCGGAGCGTTAGGCATGATCAGCCCCTTCTTGAAGGCAACCGAGCTGCGCATCCGGAGCTGCGCTTCATGTCCCTTGGGCAGCCGCGCCCGGAAGCCTAACGGCACGATCGCCCGCTCGCCGGCGCCGATCTCGACGTAGGCGATTCCCGCCGCGTCATGACTCGCCAGCCGCTCGCTCACCCCGGAAGCGCTGGCGATCCGCGTCGGCCGGCCGGCGAGATAGGCGCGCAGGTCGTAGCCCGCCGACTGCTCGGTCGCTCGCGTCGGAGCAAGCACGTCGTCATACAGCGCTTCGAAGACCACCTCTGCCTCGGCGCGCACCTCGCCGCCCGCGACCGGGCTCACAGCAGGCGCCCGATCCACTCGCCGACGAAATACCCCACCGCGGCCACGCCGAGTCCGACGACGAACATGTCGAGCCCCGACCGGAACACCGAGCGCCCGGTGAACACCGAACGCATTCCGCCCACCAGAAAGTGCGACGCCATCGCCAGCGCAAAGCTCAGGACGATGGCCGTCGTCCCCGAAAAGATGAAGAAGGGAAAGACCGGAATCAGTGCTCCGATCGCCGTCGCTGTCCCCGTCAGCCAGGCCTCGCGCATCGGTGACGTCTGCTCGGCGCTGATCCCCAGCTCCTCCTGCATCTGCTCGGCGAGCATCCGCTGCGGATCGGCCATCGCGGCGTTGGCCAGTTCACGGGCCGTCTCCGGTGCCAGCCCCTTGGTCTCGTAGATCAGCGCGAGTTCGTCGCGCTCGACCTCTGGCATCATGGCGATCTCGTCGCGCTCCATCGCGATCTCGTGGGCGTAGACCTCCTGCTCACTCTTCGCCGCGAGATACCCGCTCGAGCCCATCGACAGCGCGTCGGCAATCAGTCCGGCGACACCGGCGACGATTACCGCATGGTGCTGCTCGGTCACCGCGGCGCCGATCACCCCGGCAACGAGTCCGAAGTTCGCGGTCAGGCCGTCGTTGAATCCATAGACGACGTTGCGCAGGAAGCCACCGCTCCCCGCCTTGTGCCACGGCTCGCCGGCCCGGCCGGCGATCCCGGCCAGCGTCGTCGCATGCTCGGCGCTCTCGCGGGCCAGCGTCAGCGCTTCGCCCTTGCCGGCGACGCCGCCGGGAGTCGCCCGGTGCATCGCCAGGTACGCCTTCACCTCGCGACCCTCCTCGCGGAGGAGCATCGGCAGCAGGAAGTTCGGCCCGATGCGCCTGCCTAACGTTGCGAGGATCCGCGCCCGGGCGGTCGGCTTGAACGATGATGGCTCGCGGCCGTGGGCGCGGAGCAGCGAGCCCCAGATCTCGACGTGCTTCTGCTCGACCGCGCTCAGCTTGCGGTAGAGATCCCGCTTGTGCGCGTCCGGCTCGGCGCCGGCCAGCACGTCGTAGAGGAAGGCGGCGTCCGCTTCGTCCTGCCAGTGGTGTTCGAACGCATGAAGATCCGGGACCGTCGCGCCATCCGGGACGGACTCACCGGGACGCATGTCGAGCGAAGAGGCCATCCCGGAAGATAACAGCCCGGGGAAGGACGCTGTCAGGACCGTTCAGCTCTTCTTCCGCACCCGGGCCGCGTCGCGCGCGCGCATGCACCAGCGCTCGATCTCGTAGTCGGACACCGTCCGCCACGCCGCAGGATAGGGGGCGATCCGGCAGGCCATTCGCTCGGAACGGAACGACAGCCAGCCCTGCTCGTAGCCCGCGCGCGTCGGCATGACCCGCTGAGTGACCGCCCGCATCATGGGAATGATCTCCCGGACCGTCCACTGCACGCCGTCGTTGTCGACGAACTCGCGCGCGTTCGACGCGGGCGTATAGCTCGCGGCGAGCGGCGGCGCGGAACGCGTAACGGGCGAGAGAAGGACCGTGTCGAGGGGAGGCATGTCTTGAAGATTGTCTGCCCGGGGCGCTTCACGCAACAATGGCGTCCGCGGTTCCGCCCGCTCGCCGGCGAACGGGTGCGTCGGGCGGCCCGCCCGACCGTCCCGAGTTGGCGGGCGGACGATGGAAACCTTTCCCGCCCTGCGACGTGTCTATTCGAGCGTGCGCCAACTGCGTATCAATTCGATGGACCCCTTCCGTAGAGGACCAATGCGAGCGTTAACCCTCCCGCTACTCACCGCCACGCTGCTCGCTTCGGCGAGCACGATCCCGGCGCAGGGCACCAAATCGAAAGACAAGACGCCGTCCCCGGATCGCGTCATCATCGACCGCGGCCAGCGTGGCCCCGACGTGCGCGTCTTCATGCGCGAGGGCGGCCCATGGTCGGGCGCCCGCTCGATGATCGGCGTCAGCACCACCTCGACCGGCCCGCGCGACACCCTCGGCCTCCTCGTCACCGGCGTCACGCCTAACGGTCCGGCCGAGAAGGCCGGCATCGTCGAGGGGAACCGGATCGCGGCGATCAATGGCGTGAACCTGCGCCTCACCGCCGCCGATGCTGGCCAGGACGACATGGAGGGCATCACTGCGCGCCGCCTCAGCCGCGAGCTCGCCAAGGTCGACCCGGGCACCGACGTCGAACTGCGCATCTACGCTGACGGCCAGTGGAAAACGGTGAAGCTCAAGCCCGTTTCGCCCGACAGCCTGATGCCCGTCCGGATGCGGTTGAACGGCATGGAGGATCGCGCGGTGCTCGGCATCGAACTCAACTCGACCGGCTCGAAGCGCGACACGCTCGGCGTCCTCATCGGCGCCGTGCACGACGGCGGTCCCGCCGACAAGGCCGGCCTGATCGAGGGCGATCGTGTCGCGTCGGTGAATGGCACCGACCTCCGCGTTCGCCACGATGACGCGGGCGACGACTGGGTCGGCGGCGCGATGGTGACCCGCTTCCAGCGTGTGATGCGTTCGGCGAAGCCGGGGGACAAGGTGGAGCTCCACGTCTGGAGCGGCGGCCAATCGAAGACCGTCCAGGTCACCGCCGCGAAGGCGAGTGAGCTCTACAAGGATCAGATGAAGCACATGCGCATCGGTGGCCCGATGATGTTCGGCCCCGACGGCGACATGATGCCGCCCGGCGCCGACGCACACGGCATGCTGGCGCCGATCCCTCCAATGCCTCCAATGCCGCCGATGGGAGGCTTCTTCTCGCCGCGCGCACGCGTCCAGTCCCTCGACATGGATGACGAAGATGAACGCGGCGGGTCATTGGTTGACGTTGAGAGTGCGCTGCAAGCTGCACATGCCGCCCTCGACGCGGAGGATGCGTTGCGCGCGATGCTGTCGACCGAAGGGAGCGCGGCGGTGGACGCTTACGCCGAGGCCAGAGCGCGCGCTGCAAACAAGCGCCGGCGCTCCAGTGGAACGATTCGCGCCCCGCAGGCGTCGCGCGAGGAGGCACGCGCTCTGATGTCGAGCGCGGCGAATTCATTGGGCGTCGCGCCGGCACTCGCCGCGACGTGGAGCGCCGACGCGTCACACGCCGCCGACGAGGCCATCGACGCCGCATCGTCGCGGCGCATCCAGATCCCGGGTCTGTCCGTCGCCCGGGTCACCCCCGACCTCGCCGAGTACCTGGGCAAGGGCAGCGAGAAGGGCTACCTCGTCCTCGAGTCGGCCGGACCGTGGTCCGCACTTCGTGCCGGCGACGTGCTGCTCAGTGTCGACGGCGACTCGGTCAACGATGCCGGGATCACGACGTCGAACGCGGCGCGCGAAGTCGTGGTCCTCCGCAAGGGAAAGAAGCTCATCCTCCATCTCGCCGGCGGCTGAGGATCTTACGCACTACATCGCCGGCCCGAGCACCACTGCGTTCAGCACCAGCCGGTCCAGTGCCCGCCACCACCCGCGGAACATCGGGTCGTTCGCGAACATTACGAGATGCCCGCCCCCGATCGGCTCCTCGATCAGGAACGCCGTCCCGCGGAGCAGGCGCTCGGTGTTGTTCGGCCAGGAGAACCCGGCGCGGTACAGCGCGCCGGTAGTCGGGAACACGGCCACGTTCGACCCCTCCTTCGACAGCTTGTAGAAGCTGCTCCCCGACATCAGCACCGTCAGGCGCGGCTGCTCGTACCCATTGGTCAGCCAGTGCGTGCGGTCGAGCACCACGTCGAAGTGACTGCCGGCCAGCTCGATCGGCGCCGCATTGCTCGCCGTCGGACTCGTCACGGCCAGCAGGTCGCCCGCGGTCTGCGACCGGTCGCTCGCCTTCTCGCGCCGGCGCGACTTCGTCGCAGCGGTGTCGATCGTCGCTGCCGCCACGCCGGTGGTGTCCGCCTCCTTCGCCACGCTGACGATCCGCGAGCTGCTCAGGTTGACGTTGTCGCGGGCCGCCCATTCCGACGCGCCAGCCATCGTCACCAGCGTGCCGCCACCCTGCATCCAGCCCTTCAGGCGATCGGTGCCCTCCTTGCCTAACGTGCGATTCATCGCCTTGCTCGATGCGTCGGGCACGATGATCACGTTGAACGCCGAGAGGTCGCCCGAGGTCAGCCAACGCATCGTGACCGGGGTGAACCTGATTCCGTACCGACGCTCGAAGCTCCACCAGACCGCGCCGTAACTCGTCTGGCTCACCCCCTCGTCGCCGACGAGCGCGATGCGTGGCGCCTTCAGGTCGACGATGTTCTCCGATCCGATCCCATACTGTTGCAGTACGCTGAACGCGCTGTTCACCCCGACCACGTCGACGCCGGCATCGCGCGCCAGCGCATCGATTCGCGCGTGAACGGTCGTGTCGTTGCGCGCGATGCGCACGATGTACGTGCCACGCTCCCACTTCCGCCCATCCGCTTCGACCGGCTGGCTCGCGACGCTGACGCGAAAGCCCTCGGCGAGCAGCATGTAGGCGAGCCGCGACGCGCCATTGCGCTCGGCGCTGAACAGGTACGCGGAGCGGGGATGCGATCCGCTGACGATGCCACTGCTGATGTCCACCGGCAGCAGCTCGCCGCCGACCCGCCGCGCCATGTGCTGCGCCTCAGGCAGCGCCGGCTCCTCGCCGGGCAGCTGCAGGAGGTCGCCGTCGACGCCAGCCGCGTCCTCGGTCCACCACGCATCGACGCCGAAGGTGACCGGGAGCGACCACGCGGTCACGTCATAGAACTCGTAGCCTTCGCGCGATGCGTTGGAGCCGCGGCGGATGTTGCGATGATAGCGGTCGAGCTGCGCTCGCACGAAGCTCGAGTCGAAGCCAGCGTTAGGCTCGAGGAACGCCTTGGCCAGCCGTCCCTGCGGCTGGGCGAGGTCGATCACGTAGGCGCCGCTGTCGAACCGACGCGGCCCGCTGGCGTCGTCGGCGTAGCCGTGCGCTGCGGTCGAGGAGAATGCAGCTTTCGCCCGCCGCACCTCGATCCCGCTGCGCAGCAGCGTCGCCACCAGCTCGGCCGCGCGCCCTGGATCGCGCCCCGGCACGAGGACGACCCGCTTCATCGTGCCCGTGCGGCCGTCGCTGATCGCGCCCTGGCGGAAGGCGAGATAGTCGCGCACGCGTTCAGCGTGGCGCCCGGCGGTGGTCTCGATTGTCGCCAGTGCGGTGGTGAAGTGCTTGGCGATGCCATCGCGGAACGAGACGATCGAGCCGTCGTCGCGCCGATAGACAATTCCCTTCCAGCCGCCGCCATCGGTCTCGTACGTCATGCCGATCGCGCCATTCAGCGACGGCCAGGTGTCCCAGTAAAACGGCCCGAAGAAGTCGAAGATGTCGCGCGAGTAGTACATCCAGCCATAACGGTCGAACGCCGCGGCGTTCGCCTTGCCGTACACCTCCATCCAATCAGAAAAGTTCTTGTTGAAGTTCTTGTTCAGCTGCGCCGCGGTCGGCGGAAAGAAGTAGGTACCGACCTGGCCGTGCTGGTCGATCGCCACCATCGGGTGCCAGCGCAGCATCGCGCGCGTCAGCGCCTGCGGCTCTCGCTGGGTCGTGGTCATCACGTCGCGGTTCATGTCGAACCGGTAGTGATTGAACCGGCCCTGGATGCTCCACGGCTCATCCTTCTCGAGTGAGAACGGATCGGGTGTGCCAACACCGATCGAGTTGTACCAGACGGTGAACCGCTCGTGGCCGTCGGGATTGGTGCTCGGGTTCAGCACGACCAGGGTGTGCTTCAGCATCTCGAGCGTCGCCGGCTCCTCGCTCGCCGCCAGCTGATACAGCGTCTGCATTCCCGCTTCGAACCCAGGCGACTCGTTGCCGTGCACGCTCTCGTTGATCATCACCACCGCTGGCGTTCGCGCGATCGCCGCGTCGAGCTCCCCCTGCGAGGCCCCGCGCGGATCGGCGATCCGATCGAGATCCTTCCTGATCGCATCGAGCCGCGAGATGTTTTCCGGCGACGATACGAGATACAGCCGCATCGTCCGCCGCTCGTAGCTCGACCCGATCTCCTCGATGCGCACGCGATCCTTCGCTGCATCGGCGATCGCCAGCAGCACCTTCTCCTGCTGCCCGAACTGCGTGTTCATCTCGCCGACGTTGTAGCCGAGGATCGTTTCCGGTCGTGGAACACCCGGCCGATACGGTCCCCGCGCGTAGAACGAAAAGTCGCGATCATCGCGAATCGAATCCGGCGCCATCGCATGCTGCGCCGCGAGTGGCGCGGTGACCAACGCAAAAAGAGCTGCGCCCACGAGGCGCATGAATGACGTGCGATGCATTCGAGAGGGGAAAAGGTTGAGCCACAAACTGCCCGCGGGCGCGAACGCGGTCAACTCGCGTTGCTCGCTCCATCGCGGCTTCTCGCTCGCTCCATCGCGGGTCGGTCTCGGCGTATCGGGCTTCGAAAGGCCTTGTATCGGCGCATCGCCCCGCCACGAGCCCAAACGGCTTGGGGGCACGCGGGGCGAGACCAACTCCCCGACGTGCCCCCACTCAGTTCGACCTGGTGCGACGGGCTCTACCCTGCGAGCTGGCCTCGGTGCTCTCGGTTTACTCGTTTTCCTCCCAAGCCGGCAGTTGCGGCACCATGCGCCCACGAGGAGTTCGTCCCGCCACGCTGCAATGCTGTCCGCTGACCGCTCGCCGCCTAACGCTTACTGCTGCCCACTGATCGCTGCCCTCAGAACTCCAGCTGCGTCCCCAACTCGACTACACGGTTAGGCGGAATGTTGAAGAACTCCGTCGCTGAGCGAGCGTTGCGCGACATCAGGACGAACAGCTTCTTCCGCCAGCCCATCATCCCGCCGCTCTCGCGCCGTGGGATGAGACGCTCGCGGCCGAGGTAGAAGCTCGTTTCGTTGGGCTTCGCCCGCAGTCCGGCTTCGGCCGCGCCGGCGAGAATTTCGCCGACGTCGGGGGATTCCATGAACCCGTAGCGTGCGCGCACCCGGAAGAATCCCTGGCCAATATCCTCGAGCGTCACCCGCTCGTCGGCGGGGATCTCCGGAACCTCGTCGGACTGCACCGACATCAGGACGACCTGTTGGTGCAGCACCTTGTTGTGCTTGAGGTGGTGCAGCAGCACGACAGGCGCGCCGTCGGCCGACGATGTCATGAACACCGCAGTGCCGGGGACGCGCGGCGGCTTCCGACGCTCGACATCCTCGAGGAAGAGGTTGAGCGGCAGTGACCCCCGCTGCAGCAGCTCGCCGAGCTGAGCGCGGCCGCGCTTCCATGTGCTCATCAGCGTGAAGATCGCGATCGCGATCGCCAGCGGCACCCACCCACCGGATTCGATCTTCACCACGTTCGCGACGAGGAATGCCACGTCGATCAGCAGGAACAGCGTCGTCAACGCCGCCACCGTCAGGCGCGACCAGCCCCAGCGAGCGCGGGCGACCACCGCGTAGAGGATCGACGTGATGGCCATCGTCCCGGTGACCGCAATCCCGTAGGCGGCCGCCAGGGCGCCCGAGCTGCGGAAGGCGACGACCAGCAGCAGGCAGCCGACCATCAGCGCCCAGTTCACCTCGGGGATGTACACCTGGCCGACTTCCTTCCGCGATGTGTGCACGATCTGCACGCGCGGCGAGTAGCCGAGCTGCACGCTCTGCTGGGTGAGCGAGAACGCGCCGGAGATGAGCGCCTGCGACGCGATGATCGCCGCCATCGTCGCCAGCACCACCATCGGGATGAGCAGCACCTTCGGCGTCAGCAGGTAGAACGGATTCGCCGCCGCTTCGATCCCGCCGCGAAGTACCAGTCCGCCCTGGCCGAAGTAGTTGAGGAGCAGGCACGGCAGGGCGATCACGAACCAGGCAAGACGAATCGGCCGCTTGCCGAAGTGACCCATGTCGGCATACAGCGCCTCGGCCCCAGTCACCGCCAGCACGACAGCGCCGAGCACGAAGAAGGCGCGCAGGTTGTGCACGAAGAAGAAGTCGATCGCGTACCACGGGTTGAACGCGACGAGGATCCCCGGATTGTTCACGATCTCGCGCAGTCCGAGTCCGCCGATCGAGAGGAACCACACCATCATCACCGGCCCGAAGATCCCGCCGACGCGGCCGGTGCCTAACCGTTGAAACATGAACAGGCCGAAGAGGATCACCAGCGTCAGGGGAACGATCCAGTGCGCGAACGTCGGCGTCGCCACCTCGATGCCCTCGACCGACGACAGCACCGAAACCGCCGGCGTGATGATCCCGTCGCCGTAGAGCAGTGCGGCACCGAAGAGTCCGAGCCCGACGAGCAGCGAGCGCGTCTTCGAGTCGGCGGTCCGGTGGGTGCGCTGCAGGAGGAGCGCGAGCAGCGCGAGAATCCCCCCCTCGCCCCGGTTATCGGCCTTCATGATGAAGACGATGTACTTCACGCTGACCACGAGGATCAGCGACCAGACGATCAGCGAGAGAATTCCGTGGACGTTCGCTTCGTTGACGGCCAGCCCGTACTCCGCCTTGAAGCACTCGCGCAACGCGTAGAGCGGGCTGGTGCCGATGTCGCCGTAGACGACCCCGAGTGCCGTTAGGCTGAGGAGGCCGAGTCGCTTGCCGGTCGGTCGCGCCTCGACGTGCGGGCGGAGTTCGCGGCTGCTGCGCGGTGTCGCCGTGCCGGGCGCCGGCTGCGGTCGGGGTTCTGGTCCTGCGGGTATTGTCGCTGTGTCGGTCACTGGCTTCGCCGCTGGATCAGTCGCGCGGCGGGCGGGATCGGCGTTCATGAATTAGGCTGCCTCTGTACGGCACAGCCGCGGACGGGCGGACCGTTGATGGTAACGCGTACGCCGTGCCGCGGCTCACCAAATGTACCGCCGCGGCTGCTGCGGACTAGCCCGAAAACGACGCACCTTTGGGCACGCCGCTTGCCTTGTTACCGCCTACGAAGCACCAGCGCCGAGGGCGCTCACGGTGACTCACAACACGCACGCTACTCTTTGACGGAGAAGCCAAAATGGACAAGGATCTGACGCAGCGCGGCCTGGAAAACGAAGCCAAGGGCAAGGCGCGCGAAGCCAAGGGCGTGGTTCGCGACAATGTTGGCGACATCACCGGCAACGAGAGCCAGGAGCTCAAGGGCAAGGCCGAGCGAGTCGCCGGCAAGGTGCAGCAGAAGATCGGGGAAGCCGAGCAGAAGCTCGGCAAGAAGATCTGATCGTTCCGCAATGCACGCGACGGGCGGTGGAGCACACGCTCCACCGCCCGTTCGTTTGCACGACAGTGCGCCGTGCAGCTCAGACAGCATCTCCTAACGGCACGCTCATCAAGCCGTAATCCGCTCAACACGCCAGACTAACCTGGCGCGCCTATCGTCCCGGTGGGGTTTGGTCCACCACACTCACCGGAGCGCGCAATGCTCGAACAGCTGCTGGAGACCGGAACTCGCCGAAGAAATTCGGCCTGGGGTGGAACGACGAGCGTCGTCGTGCACGTCGCGATCATCCTGCTCGTCGTCTACGCGACCGCGCAGTCGGAGCCGCGACGGCAGATCATTCGCGATGGACCGATAATCACGCGCCTCGCTCCGCCACTGGCCGACACGCCTGACGGGAAGACCGGCGCGGACGGCGGGCGCACGCTCTCCACCGCATCGAGCAGCACGACGCCCCCGCCGCTGACTCCCGGACCGGTCGACATCTCGATTCCCTCGTTGCGTCCCGACGGCATTTCCAGCACCGACAGCACGTTGATCGCCGATATCCTTGGGGGTCGCGGCGGCGGCGCGGAGACATCAGCGGGCAATGCGCTCGCCACCGGCGCGACTGTGGACACTCCGGTCCGCGTCCTCGCCGAGCGCTCGCCGGCATATCCCGAGATCCTCCGCGCAGCCGGGATCGGCGGCACGGTGACGGCGCAGTTCGTCGTCGACACCACCGGCCGCGTTGAGATGGCATCGATCCGGCTGCTCACCTCGAGCCACGAGCTGTTCGCGCGTGCCGTCACTGCTTCGCTCCGCGATGCGCGGTTCACACCGGGCTTCCTGGGCGGCCGTCGCGTTCGGACGCTGGTCGAGCGGTCGTTCCGCTTCGACATCGCCCCAGTGCGCTGATCTTGCGCCCTGCCTAACGCGAAACCCTAGTGGCGCCGTGCCCGCTCGGTCGAATCGGCCCGGTCGCGGCGGTCGTGGTCAGCGCGCATCGCGGCGAACCGGGCGCGCTGGCTGGCGTCGAGTACCGCGTCGATCCGCCGTGTCGTCAGGTCGCTCACCGCCGTCATCGCTGACTGCACGGGCGCCTGCAGCGAATCCATCGCGGCGCGCTTCTGGTCGAGGATCGAATCGACCGTCACCCGCTGCGCCGGCGTCAGATTGAGCCGGTCGGAAAAACGCTTCCGCAGCTCGCCGCGGGTGAAGTACCGCGCGCACGCATCGTCATGGCCGAGCACCCGGTCCGCGGTGAAACCGACCACGCCACCGACGAGCAGGGCGCCGAGCACGAACGCCATCGCTACGCCCCTGGTCGATCGCATCGACGGCATCAGCGCTCCAGCAGCATTCGGACGGTGACATCGTAACCCGGCGCGCCCGCCGCGACCGGCGTCGCGGCCGTAAACTGCTCCTCGGCGATCGCGCCGTAGGCAACGGCGGCATCAGCCGCGCGCTGCTGGGTCAACAGCACCGACGCGGCCGCCAGCAGCAGCGCGGCCGCGATCGCCGCCGGCCGCGTCCAGCCGGCGAGCACGCTCCACGGCGAGCTGCGCTCATCGGCGATCCGCTGCATGATCCGCGACTCGAGATCCTCCCAATACCGCAGGCCGGCCGCCGCGCCGTTAGGCGCGAGGAGCGGGCGCAGCGCGTCGCCAATCTCGTGATCAGGGTGGTCGTCCGGAAACTGTAGTTCGTTGCGGCTCATCAGCTACTCCTCAAGTCATCGAGCGCGCGGCGCATCATCGCGCGCGCGTGGTGCAGGTCGGACCGCGCGGTCCCTTCCGGCATGCCGAGCATGGCGCCGATCTCGGCGTGCCGATAGCCCTCCACATCGTGAAGGACGAGCACCGCGCGCTGTCGCGGCGGCAGTTCGGCGAGCGCACCGCTCAAGCGCGATTTGAGCTCGGCGCTTTCCGCCGGATCGCGGAAGGGCAGGGCCGCGCTCGCCGGAATTTCCTCCGTGATGCGCACGCGACGACGCCGCACGAGGTCGAGCGCCGCGTTCGCAACGATCCGCGCCAGCCACGCACCGAACGGATACGTCGAGTCGAAGCGCGCGAGCGCGCGGTACGCGTGGAGGAAGCCGTCCTGCACCGCATCCTCGGCGTCCTCGTGCCCGATCGTGATCGCCCGCGCCACCGCGTACGCGCGGCGCTGGTGCAGGCGAACGAGTGCAGCGAATGCCGCGTCGTCACCCGCCCGTGCCGCCTCCACGAGCGCGCTGTCGTCGCGGCGCGGCTCGATGCTCGGCGCCGCCGGTCGCGGGCGATCGATCAACGGCCGCGCGCCAATCAGCGCGTCAGCGTCCTGCCGCAGCAGCGCTGGGCGGGCGGTCACTTCTGGTTCCTCGTCACCCCGCATATACGCACCGCGTCGCAGCCGCGTTGAGCGGCTGTCCACTGAGTCGGGGGCGCGCCGGGAGTGTCAGGCTTGGACGCCCGCCAGGCCAAGCGAGGGCGCGACCCCGCGCATCGCCTCGATCACGAAGGCGATGTGCTCGTCGAGCGGAACGCCCAGCTCAGCGGCGCCATTGATGACGTCGTCGCGGTTCACACCGCGTGCGAACGCCTTGTCCTTCATCTTCTTTCGCACCGACGACGCCTCGACATCGTGCACGCTCTTCGTCGGCTTCACCAGCGCGCTGGCCGTGATCAACCCGGTCAGCTCGTCAACCGCGAACAGCGCCTTGGCCATCGTCGTCGCACGGGGAGTATCGCAGTAGGTCGCGTGCCCGAGGATCGCCTGCAGCACGTCCTCCGGATAGCGCTTCGACCGGAGAATGCGCACCCCTTCCGCCGGATGCTCCTCGGTCGGCGAGTGCGCGGCGTTGGGAAACTTCTCGTAGTCGAAGTCGTGAACGAGCCCGGTCAGCGCCCAGCGCTCCGGATCCTCGCCGAACTTCGTGGCGTACGCACGCATCGCTGCCTCGACCGACAGCATGTGCTTGCGGAGTGAATCGCTCGCGGTGTACTCGTGCACGAGGGCGAGCGCATCGGCGCGGCTGGGCAGTGGAGCGGTCATCAGGCTGTCGTATCGGTGAATGGAGTCGGATGAACTGCTAGTGCATCGGGCCGGTCGTCCCACGCGCCCGGCCCGTCTTGAACAACAGCAGCAACGGCAATGCGCCGACCAGCGCCAGCCCGCTCAGGATGTAGATCCGCGAGAAGGCGAGCACGCTCGCCTGCCCCGAGATCTGCATGTCGATCACCTTCAGTGCCTGCAGCTTCGCCGTCGCCATGTCGGCGCCGTGCGAGGCCATGCTCCGTGCCATCAGGTCCATCCGGCCCAGCACCACCGGGTCGGTGGCGACGACGTGCTCGGTGAGCATCGCCTTGTTGGTCTTGACGAAGCGCGCCAGCATTGTCGCCATCAGCGCGATGCCTAACGATCCGCCGAGCTGGCGCGTCAGGTTGAACAGGCCGGTGCCCTGGTGCAGCTGCGAGACATCGAGCTCGGCCATCGCCGCGTTGGTCAATGGGACGAAGATCAACCCGAGCCCGACGCCACGGAATATCAGCGGCCACCACAGCTCGTCGGTCCCCGAATCGTACGTCATCAGCGACAGCTTGTACATCGCGAGGAAGAACATGAGCGCGCCGGCGACCACCGTGTAGCGCGCGTCGAGCTTCCGCGCGTTCCGCCCGACGATCGCCATAGTGAACGCCGACGCGAGGGCCCCGGGAAGGATCACCTTGCCCGTCTGCCAGGCAGTGAACCCATGCAGTTGCTGGAGGAACACCGGCAGGATGAACACCGAGCCATAGAGCGCGAAGCCGAGCATCGTCGCGAATGACACGCCAGCCGCCAGCTGCCGCGACTTCAGCACGCGGAAATCGATCACCGGCTCGCGCGCCGTCAGCTCCCGCCAGACCAGTCCGACGATCGACAGAGCGGCGAGCACCGCCAGCATCGTCACGAATCGCGACTCGAACCAGTCGTACCGCTCGCCGCGCTCGAGCATCCACTGCAGCGACCCGACGCCCACCGTCAGGAGCAGGATCCCGAGGAAGTCGATCTTCGTCCGCCGCTCCTGGTGGCTGGCGTCAGGCACATACGTCCAGGTCATCACCGCCGCGATGATCCCGAGCGGGACGTTGATGTAGAAGATCCACGGCCAGCTGTAGTTGTCGGTGATCCACCCGCCTAACGTCGGGCCGAGCGTCGGCCCGACCATCACCCCCATCCCGAAGATCGCCATCCCGGTGCCGGCTTCCTCTGGGGGAAACGACTCGTAGAGCGTCGATTGCGCGGTCGAGAGCAGCGCACCGCCGCCGATCCCCTGGATCACCCGCCAGAAGATCAGGCTGCCTAACGATCCGGCAGCGCCGCAGAAGAACGAGGCAACGACGAACAGCATGATCGATCCGGTCAGGTATCGCTTCCGCCCGAAGAGCGCCGACAGCCACGCCGACATCGGGATCACGATGACGTTGGCGATGATGTACCCGGTCGACACCCAAGCAATCTCGTCGAGCGTGGCGCCGAGATTCCCCATCATGTGCGGGATCGCCACGTTGACGATCGACGTATCGATCAGCTCGAGCACCGCGGCGAGCGTGACCGATATCGCGATCAGGTACTTGTAGCGATACCGATCATCGGCCGCTCGCGGGCGGGCCGCTTCGATCGGCGCGGTCGCCGTCGACACGATGCCCTACTTCGTGGCGACGTGCACGTTGACCGACATCCCCGGCCGCAGCGGCTGCAGCGCCGAGCAGGGCTTGTCCACCGCTATGCGAACCGGAATGCGCTGCACGACCTTCGTAAAGTTGCCGGTCGCGTTGTCCGGTGGCAGCAGGGCGAACTTCGCGCCGGTCGCCGCACTCACGCTCGCGACCTTTCCCTTCGCCGTGCAGCCATAGGCATCGACCACGATGTCCACCGGCTGGCCGATCCGGATGTCGCCGAGCTGTGTCTCCTTGAAGTTCGCGTTGATATACGTGCCCGTGTCGCTGACGATCGTCATCAGCGGCTGGCCCGCCTGGACCAGCTGGCCGACCTCGACCTGCTTCTTCGACACCGTGCCTGACGCTGGCGCACTGACGTGCGTGTACTGCAGCTGCAGCTCGGCGTTCGCCTTCGTTGCTTCCGCGCCAGCCAGCCGTGCCTGCGCCAGGCGGACTCCGGCCTCAGCGCTGGCGACCGTCGCCCCGGCCGCGCCCGCCGAGCGCTCGAGTCCCTGCAGATTCGCCGCCGCGCCGTCAGCCGTCGCGATCGCGGCGTCGAGCTGCTGCGAGCTCACGATCTGCTTTGCGGCGAGTTCGCGAATCCGACCGAGATCGGCGACCGCCTTGTCGCGCGCGGCGCGTGCGGCGGTGGTCTGCGATTCGAGCGCACCGCGCTGGCCCGCGGCCGCAGCCACCTGTGCCTGTGCCTGACCGCCCCCCCCCCGGCCGCTCCCTGAACCGGCCGCTGCGCGCGCCGCACCCAGCTCGGCGTTCGCCTGCTGCAGGCGAACCACATACTCGGAGCTGTCGATGCGGACGAGGACCTGGCCCTCGCGCACGCTGTCGTTCTCGGCGACGCCGACCGCGGCGACATAGCCGCCGACCTTGGCGAGCACCGGGACGAGATGTCCGTCCACCTGTGCGTTATCGGTGGATTCGTGGGCGCGGCCGTACCACCACTGCTTGCCGAACCAGACCAATGCCCCGATGACGAGGATCGCGATGATCGGGATGACGCGCTTGCGGTTTGCCATGACTGCGATCGTGACGAGTGTCGAAAGTTTGGTGAACGAAGAACTTCTAGCGGATGCCGGCCGCGCCCCCTTCGGCGCGGGCCAGCGAGACACGGGCGGACTGGAACAGCGTCAGTGCGTCGATCAGCTGGTTGCGGGCGGCCGTGAGGCCTAACGATCCGGTGACGACGTCGGCGTTGCCGCCGACCCCGGCCGTGAACCGCTCGCGGGCCTGCGACACCTCCTGCTCGGCGAGGCGGAGCCGCTCGCGGGCGGCATCGACCTGCTCGCGCGCCGAGCCGAGATCGAGCAGCGCCGAGCGGACCTCGACCCCCGTCTGCTCGCGGAGGTCGCGTCGGCGGACGTCGACTTCGCTGGTGATCGCCCGCTGCTCCTCGATCCGGCCTTCGCGGCGCAGCCCGTCGAAGATCGGCACCGAGATCTGCAGCCCCCAGTCGTAGGTCGGCAGGAGGTGCTTGACCCCGAGCCCGATCGAGCCCTGGTCGGCGAAGGCGCCGAGGCTCGGCAGCCGCTCGGCCTGGATCGCCCTGATCGAGCGCTGCGCCGCGCGATACTGCTCGTTCGCAGCGCGAACGTCGGGGCGGTTGTTCATCGCCAGCGCCGTGGCCGCGTCAGCGTCAGGCATGCTGTCGGTCATTGCCAGCCGGTCGAGTGAATCGGCCAGCTCGAGCTTCACGTCGAGCGGGACACCCATCGTCCGCAGGAGCTCGAGCCGGGCGCGCCCGCGCTCCGAGCGGGCGGCGATCAGCTGCGCGCGGACGCCGGCCGCCTGCGACTGGGCGCGGGTGACGTCGAGCGCGGTGCCAGTGCCGGCCTTGAGTGTCGAGCGGGCGATTCCGAGCAGGTCCGCGGCCAGCGTCGAGTCCTGCGCGCGCGCGACCAGCTGTGCGTCAGCCCGCAGCGCGCGAAGGTAGGCGGTGGCCGCCTGCGCCGCGGCGTTCTCGGCGGCGGCGGCCGCGTCGGCGCTGCTCGCCCGCAACGACGCGCGCGCCGCACGGACGCGGGCGAGCGCGGCGAGGTCGATGAAGTTCATCGACCCGCGGGCTCGGAGGTCGGTCGTCACCACCGGCCCCTCGATCTGGCCGTTCCGGGCAAAAATCGGCGGCTGGCCGGGCGCGGTCGGAAAATCGAGGCCTAACGTCGCGGTGTTGAACGTCCGTCCGGACCGCAGCGCGCTCCCTGAAACGTTAGGGAGCAGGTCGGCGCGGCGCTGGGTGACGCGGGCCCGTGCCTCGTCGGCGCGGAGCCGGCCGGTCTCGGCGATCGGCGACTGGCGCGCCGCGAGCTGCACGGCGTCGCCGAGCGTGAGGACGAGCGTCTGGCCGCCGGCCGGCGCGGCGGTCGTATCCTGCGCCCGGAGGGCAAGCGGTGCGGCAACGATGAGCAACGCGAGTGCGAGCGGCGCGACGCGGCGCGGCCGGCGCGGCCGCGGCGCGCGCCCGTGATCGGGACGGAGCGCAGCGCGAAGGAAGTCGGAGAGCTGGTCGAACATCGTGTTGTCGGATGGAACGCCGAGGTGCGAGAGAAAGCTCCGCTTGCTACGCCAGAGCCCATGGATGACGAAGGTGCCCATGATCATGCGGGCGGTCGCCATCTCGTCGGTCGGGCGATACACGCCGGCGGCAATCCCATCGGCGACGATCCCGCTGACGAGACGGTGGCCGCGGGCGATGACTTCGGTGCCGTAGAAGCGCGCGAGGTCGGGGAACTTCGGGATCTCGCTGGTGACCAGTCGGTGCACGCGCTCGAACGTCGGCGAGCAGATGAACGCCCACCAGCCGCGCATAAACTCATCGAGCCGCGCTTCCGGCGAGCCGGTGGCGACCAGCGATTCGGCGCGTTCGAGCTCGGCGACCAGTGTCGACCGGATCACGGCGCGAAAGAGCTCGTCCTTGTTGGTGAAGTAGAGGTAGATCGTGCCCTTGGCGAGCCCGGCGCGCTTGGCGATGTCCTCGAGGCGCGCCGCGGCGAGTCCCTTCTCGCCGAAGATGTCGAGCGCTGCCTCGAGGATCTGCGTGGGCCGCTCGTCGGGGCGGCGGCGGCGCGCCGGAGCGGCGAGCTTGCGCGCGTCGCGAGCGGGGGATTTCGCGGTCGTCCCGGTTCGGCCGGCGGTGCGCGTGTTCTTTACTGGACGTTCGGTCATTCCCTCACCAGCGCGGACGAGTGTGGCGATGTTCCCGGCCCGAGCAGCGCGGCGGCGACGGTAACGGGCCGCCGCCGCCGCTCACTTACTGACTGGTCAGTCACTAATGTACCGACACCGGGCGCGGCTGACAAGTGGCGGAACAACGCCCTTTGGCAATCGGATTGCGCAGGACGAAGGCACCGTCCGCTGGATCGCGTCACCCGCCCACTCGAACCATCCATTCATGCCTTCGATCAAAGCAACCGCCGCCCCAACGACCGACATCAACTATGTCGATCGCGGGGAAGGGCAGCCCGTGGTGCTCGTCCACGGCTGGCCGCTGAGCCACCAGATGTGGGAATCACAGGTCAATGCGCTGGTCGATGCCGGCTATCGCTGCGTCGCCTACGATCGCCGCGGCTTCGGCACGTCGGGTCAGCCTAACGGCGGCTACGACTATGACACCTTCGCGTCCGACCTCAACGACCTGATGACCGCGCTCGACCTGAAGAAGGCCGTCATTGCCGGATTCTCGATGGGCGGCGGCGAAGTTGCGCGCTACATCGGCCGCTACGGCACGTCGCGCGTCGCCAAGGCGATGCTGCTCGGCGCCGTCCCGCCCTTCCTCATGAAAACCGCCGACAACCCCGACGGCGCCGACGAAAAGATGTTCGACGGGATGGTCGATGCGGTGAAGAAGGATCGCGTCGGCTTCTTCGAGAACTTCTTCAAGGCGTTCTTCAACTGGACGCCGGGCAGCGGAACGCCAGGCGATGACGTCGTCGCGTTCAGCAAGAGCATCGCCTGGCACGCCTCGCCGCTCGCGACCCAGCAGTGCATCGTCGCCTTCGGCAAGACGGACTTCCGCAAGGACCTCAAGAAATTCGACGTCCCGACGCTGATCGTGCACGGTGACAAGGACCAGATCGTCCCGATCGACATCTCCGGCAAGAAATCGCACGCGATGATCAAGGGGAGCCGCTACGAAGTGCTGAGCGGTGCGCCGCACGGCTTTGCGGCGACGCATGCCGGGAAGCTCAACGCGCTGATGCTCGATTTCCTGCGCTCGTAGCGAACGACAACCGCCCCGGCCCGCAAAGTCGCAGGCCGGGGCGGTTTGCCTAACGGCGGACGTACAACCGGCTGGCGCGCTCCCTAGTGCGCCGGCTGCTCCGTTGTCGTCGCGGCCTTCTCGCCCTCGTAGTGCTTGTTCGTCAGGTGCACGATCCCCCAGGCGATCAGGAAGACCACAATTGCCCCGACGATCAGTCCGGTGAACCCCGCGCTCTTGTCGCCCGGCAATGGTGCCGCCATTTCGTCCCTCGCTCTGGAAAGAGAATCGGCGCCGCCGTCAGGCGACCCGCACCTGGGTCATCGAATCGTCCTTCGTGATCTTCTGCATCACGTCGATCCCCTGCGTGATCTTGCCGAACACGGTGTGCACGCCGTTCAGGTGCTTCGTGTTGCTCTCGCTCAGCACCATGAAGAACTGGCTGCCACCCGTGTCCTTGCCGGCATGCGCCATCGACAGCGAGCCAACTTCGTGCTTCCGGGGATTCCCTGCCGTCTCGCACTTGATCTTCCAGTCCGGACCGCCGGTCCCGATCCGCGGATCGCCCGCCTTCAGGTCGCGTGACAGCGGATCGCCGCCCTGCACCACGAAGTCGGAAATCACGCGGTGGAACTTCACGCCGTCATAGAAGCCGGAGTTCGCCAGCTTCTCGAAATTCTCGACCGTCTTCGGTGCATCATTGTCGTACAATTCCGCGACGATGGTGCCGCGGTTCGTTTCGAAAGTCGCCTGCTTCGCCACTCTGTCCTTGCCCTGTTGGAGTTCTACAGCAGGACGAAAGCTCGCCACTCACCGCCGTCTCGCGCAACTGCGATAACGCCTGGCGCATGAACCACCGTGGCGCGGCGCGGCTCGCGGTCGCGCGCCCGGAATGAGTTTGTCCTGGGTTGCATCGCGCGCATGCTGCGCGCGAAGCTGGCCATCAGGGATTCCCCTACGACGCCGTAGTCGATTCTCGGCGAAAGTTGGGGTGACCGCTGACAGATGCTCGGAGCCTCGGTGGCGAGCTTGCGGGAACGAGCTGCGACTCACTCAAACCCGAGACTGCCAGATGACCGATCCTACACGCTTGCCATCGACCGGCGAGATTCCGCGCACTGCCGACGTTCGTGCGCCGAGCCGGCGAGACTTCCTTCGCAAGGCCGCGCTGACCGCGATCGCGGCGCCCGCTGCGGCCTCGCTGCTCGCCGCGTGCGACGATGCGAAGCCCGCCACGCCGCAGGGTGCGGCGGCGCCGGCGTCCCCGGCGGCACAGACTCCTCTCGAGCATGGCGGCACGCTGGCGACGCCGGCGGTCAACTCGGTCGCTGCGACGGCCGACGCGATGGATGCCATGCACGAGAAGGGGATCAAGGCGTTCCCGGCGAAGACGACCGGCCGAGGCAACCAGCTTCTCGCGCCGCGGATGGACAACGGCGTAAAGGTTTTCGAGGTGACGGCGCGGAAGATCCAGTGGGAGACCGAGCCCGGGAAGATGGTCGAGGCCTGGGCGTACAACGACCAGGTGCCAGGTCCGCAGATCCGCGTTCGCCAGGGTGACCGCGTCCGGCTCGTCGTGAAGAACGAGCTCCCCGAGTCCACGGCGGTGCACTTCCATGGCGTCGAGCTGCCCAACGATCAGGACGGGGTGCCGTTCATCACCCAGAAGCCGATCAAGCCGGGCGAGATGTACACCTACGAATTCATCGCGCCGAACGCCGGGTCGCACATGTACCACTCGCACCACAACTCGGCGAAGCAGGTCGGGCTTGGATTGCTCGGCGCGTTCATCGTCGAGCCGAAGCAGAAGCGGGCTATCGAGAAGGTGGACGTCGATTACGTCATGATCCTCAACGACGGCATGCACGGCTATACCTTGAACGGGAAGGGATTTCCGGCGACGGAACCGATTGTTGCCAAGCTTGGCCAGAAGGTCCGCATCCGCTTCATGAACGAGGGGATGATGATCCACCCGATGCATCTCCACGGGATGCACATGACGGTGATCGACAAGGACGGGTGGGCGCAGCCGGCGCCGTGGCGCTGCGACACGCTGAACGTCGCGCCCGGCGAGCGCTGGGACGTGATCGTGAATTGCAACAACCCGGGAACGTGGGCCTTCCACTGCCACATTCTCCCGCATGCCGAGTCGGAGAATGGAATGTTCGGAATGGTGACCGCACTGATCGTCAATAAATGAGCGACGACCAGATTCGCGTCGTCCTCGCCGACGACCATGCGATCGTGCGTGCCGGGCTCAAGGCAATTCTTGGGTCGGCGCGCGATGTCGCGGTCGTCGGCGAGGCGTCCAACGGGCGCGACGCGGTTGCACTCGCGGCGCGCTTGCATCCGCACGTCGTCGTGATGGACCTGACGATGGGCGAGATGGATGGCATCGCCGCGACGCGGCTGATCTCCTCGGCGGAGAATCCGCCAAGGGTGCTCGTGCTGACGATGCATCCGGAGGACGAGTACCTGGTGCCGCTGCTCGAGGCGGGGGCGTCAGGCTATCTCGTGAAGACCGCCGCCGATCGCGAGCTGGTCGACGCAGTCCGCGCCGTGGCGCGGGGCGATCTCTATGTCCGTCCGTCCGCGGCCCGGGTGCTCGCGCGCGAACTGAAGAAGAAGGAAGAAGCCGCTGGCGATCGTGCGCGCTTCGAGAAGCTGACTGATCGTGAACGGGACGTGCTGCGGATGACCGCTGAGGGGTACAGCGCCCCCGAGATTGGGGAGAAGCTGCACATCAGCCCGAAGACGGTCGACACCTATAAGCAGCGGGTGAACGAGAAGCTCGGCCTCTCCCATCGGCCGGACTATGTGCAATTCGCCCTCCGCATCGGGATTCTGGCCGCCGAAAAGACAGCGCGGGCGCAGTAGGCGACCAGGCAGTCGTCAGGCCTAACGCTGGGGGGCGAGTCCGCGCTCGGGAACAGCGGTCGGCAGGTCGAGGTTGAAAGTCGCGCCCTGCCCGGGTGTGCTGGCGACGGTGATGTCGCCGCCCATCATCCGGGCGAGCTGGCGGGAGAGTGCGAGGCCGAGCCCCGTGCCGCGACCCTTGGCCACACCGGCAACCTGTTCGTACGGCTGAAAGATCCGTTCGTGGCTTTCGGGGTCGATGCCCGGACCGGCGTCGCGGACGGAGACTCGAATGCCGGACGGCTCGCGAACAGCGGCGCTGACTTCCACCGCACGACCGCTGGGCGTGAACTTGATCGCATTGGCAACGAGATTCACGACGATCTGCCGGAGACGGCCGCCATCGAGATCCGCGTTCAGCTCACCGTGATGCGGCAGCAGGATCAGCTCGACGCCAGCGGCGCCCGCCTCGAGACGGAGGTATTCGACCGCGGCGGCGACGATCTCCCCGACGTCGAGCCGCCACGGCTCGATCGTCAGGCGCCCCTCCTGCAGCTTCGAGAGGCTCAGCAGGTCATCGACGAGCCGGCTGGTCTGGTCGGCGCTCCCGGCGAGGTTTCGCAGCCCCGTGCGCAGCTCGTCGGGATCGTTCGGTGTGTTCTGCATCAGGTGCCTCGCCCAGACCTTGACCGCGGCGATGGCGTTCCCCAGCTCGTGGCTCGACGACGCGAAGAAGCGGTCGCGCGTCAGGCGGAGCTGTGCATTCTCGAGGGCGATCGCCGCCTGTGCGGCGAGCACGCGCAACAGGTTGAGATCGTCGTCATCGAAGTCGCCGCCGCCCTGCTTCTCGGTGACGTAGAGGTTGCCGAAGACGCGTCCCTGCGAGACGATCGGGACGCCGAGGAATGATCGCATCTGCGGATGGTTCTTCGGGACGCCAACCGAGTCCGGATGATCGCGGAGGTCGTGCAGGCGAATCGGCCGTGCATCGCGGACGAGGAGGCCGAGGATGCCGTGCCCCGTCGGCAGCTTGCCCATCTTCGCCCGTTGCTCCGGCGCGAGCCCGGACGTGATGAAGTCCTCGAGGCCGGTGCCCTCGGGGTTGATCACCCCTAACGCTCCGTAGCGGGCGGCTACCAGCTCGCGCGCCGAATCGGCGAGGATCTGAAGGAGGTCGTCGAGGTTCGACGTCGACGCCAGCGCCAGTCCGGTGTGGATCAGCACCTCGGCCACCCGTGCGCCCTCGTCGCCGTCCTTCAGATCGTTAGGCCTCACGGCGCCGCCGATGGGCAGAGGGTGGCCAGCGGGCAGATGCCGCAGCGCGGCCGCTTCGCGTCGCAGATCTGGCGGCCGTGCTCGATGAAGAGGTGCGAGAGCATCGTCCATCGCTCGCGCGGGAAGAGCGGAATGAGCGAGCTCTCGATCTTGACCGGGTCGGTCTCGATGGTCAGGCCGAGCCGCTGGCTGACTCGTGAGACGTGGGTATCGACGACGATCCCCTCGTCGCGGCCGAAGGCGTTGCCGAGCACCACGTTCGCCGTCTTGCGGCCGACGCCGGGGAGGGCAACGAGCGCGTCCATCGTGGCGGGCACCTCGCCACCGTGGCGGTCGACGACAGCGCCGGCCATGGCGATCAGGTTGGTCGCCTTGTTCCGGAAGAAGCCGGTGCTGCGGATGACCTGCTCAACGTCCGCCTGGTCCGCGGCGGCGAGTGCGATGGGATCCGGATAGCGCGCGAACAGGTCGGGAGTGACCATGTTGACGCGCTTGTCCGTGCACTGCGCGCTGAGGATCGTCGCGGCGAGGAGCTGGAACGGGCCGGAGTGATCGAGTGCGCAGTGCGCGTCCGGATAGGTGGCCGCGAGGATGTCGTAGATCTGCGCCGCGCGCGACGGATCACGGAGGAGACGCGGCCGCCGGCGCGTCTTTCGCGCGGCCTTCACAGGGCGCGCTCCGAATGTCCGTGACGCGCGAAGCTGAGGACTGCGCGCACGTCGCCGGTGTTCAACACGTCGGTCGGCTCGAGCCACCCCTTCCGCGCCATCATCACGCCGAGTGCGGTGTTGTCGAGACCGCGGGTCGAATGCGCATCGGGGCCGATCGCGATCGTGACACCAAGCTTCTTCGCGGCGCGCAGGTGCCGCCAGTCGAGGTCAAGGCGATGTGAGTCGGCGTTGAGCTCGACCGCGACGCCGCGCTCGGCGGCTGTCTCGAGTACCGCGTCGATGTCGATGCCGTACGGATCGCGGCTGAGGAGGAGCCGCCCCGTCGGGTGGGCGAGTACTGTCAGGTGCGGATCATCCAGGGCACGGAGCACTCGCTCGGTCATCGCCGGCTCGTCCATCGCGAAGCGCGAATGGATCGAGCCGATCACGAAGTCAAAGCTATCGAGTAGACCGGGCTCGTAGTCGAGCCCGCCGTCGGCGAGAATGTCGGCTTCGATGCCCTTGAGGATGGTGAAGGTGCCATCGCTCGCCGCGTTGAGCGCGTCGATCTCGTCGTGCTGTTGGCGGACCTGGTCGGGCTTGAGGCCGCCGGCGTAGAACGCGGCCTGCGAGTGGTCGGAGATGCCGGCGACGTGGCCCTCGCTCCCGGTCATCCGCCAGAGTGCGAGGGCGAACCGGTCGTCGGGTACGCAGCAGAGATCGAGGCAGACGCCGTCAACATAGGTGATCGTTAGCGTGTCGGCGTTTTTCCGTGTTGCGCGGCGGACACCCGGTGCGTTCGCGAACGAGACAAAGATGCCGTCGATGTCACCGGTGCAACCGGCGACGATATCGATGTCGCTCGCGACTTCGACGTGTCGGCGCACCGATCCGGCGACCTCGGCGCGGATGACGCCGGGATGCGCGGCGACCGCGGTGCGAATCCGGAATGCCTCGAGCAGCGCGACCGGGATATGCATCTGATTTCCCGGGGCGCGGAGTTTCGTGATGCCGGTGAGGATCGCCTGCACTGTTTTCGGACCGAAGCCCTTCACGCCGGCAAGGCCGCCGGTGCGGGCTTCGCGCTCGAGATCGTCGAGTGACGTTATGCCTAACGCCTGATGCAGCGCATCGATCTTGGCGCCGCCGAGCCGGGGGAGGCGGAGCAGCTCGAGCAGGCCTTCCGGGATCGTGGATCGCAGGCGCTCGAGGTAGGCCGATTCTCCCGTCGCGACCAGTTCGCGGATGACGCTCAGCGTCGCCGGCCCGACGCCCGGCAACCGGGCGAGTTCACCGCTCTCGAGCAGCGGCGCGAGGTCGTCGGTGTCGATCGTGCGCAGCGCGCGAGCGGCGCCATCGTAGGCGCGCGCCTTGAAGGTGTTCGCACCCGAGAGCTCGAGCAGCGCAGCGATGCGCGAGAGCACGTGCGCGGTCGTCCGCGAATCCATCGGCGCCGACTAGTCTTCTTCGACGCCGGCGGTCGGGCGAAGGCGGTCGACCAATTCGTGGAGCTGGCGCTCGGTGAGCTCGAGCTCCTGCGCGGCGCCCTCGACGTCGAGCAGGCGCGCCCGCATCGAGACGCCAACCTGATTGAGGTAGCGGATCTTGGCGAGAATCTCGTCGGTCAGGCGGCGGAGGTTGTGGAAGCGACGCTTCTCGGCCTGGGCGCGATGAAAGCGCTGTGCCAGTTCATGGGTGCTCAGCCGCTTGGCGAGCGCGATGACTTCGTCCCGCGTGCGGCCCGGGAATGCGGCGCGATCGGGAAGCCCGTCGTCGTCCCAGCCCTCTTCGGCGAACCAGAGCCTGCCAACGTGCTCGATGCCATCGAAGACGATGCGCATCGATACGCCGTAGGTCGTGCCGTCGATCTCGGTGGTGGTGATCTCCGATCGTCCGCGGTCTTCGTAGCCGCTCATCGCGCCTCGCTGGTGGTCTGCTCGCTGCCTGCCTGACGTTTCGCTCCGGTTGCCGCGGCGAGAAATTCGTCGATCGCGGCAAACAGCGCCTTCGGCTGCTCGACATACGGTACGTGCCCGCATGCTTCGAGCACGACCAGTGGCGCGCCGAGCGCGCGCGCGCCATTCGACGACGACTCGAGCGGGATCGGGTCCTGCCGGCCATGCACGAACAGCGCGGGCACCCGGATGCCCGCCAGTTCGCGCACGACATCGAAGTCCGCCAGCGACTCCCACACCGACTGCTGCACGCGGCCCGTGACGCGAAACGGCGTCAGGTTATGCGCCGCGCGCGGCTCGGCGAAGTAACCGGCGACGCTCAGCTCGAATGCGCGTTGCCGGTACGCATCCATGTCGCGCTCACGCAGCCCGGATTCCGCCAGCTCACCGCGCATCGCCTGGATCTCAGCGCCGTTCTGTCTCCAGGCGAATTCCGCCTCGAACCGCTCCCGATATTGCCGCGTGAGCGGAGCCGGGTCAATGAGCGCGAGCAGCGACGGGAGCGTTGCCTTCGTGCGCGCACGTTCAACCGTCGCGAGCAGCGCGAGCAACCCCCCCCACGAATACCCAACAATTGCGGGCACGCCGAGTTCCAGCTCGGTAACGACGGACTCGAAATCGGCGACGTGTGTTCGCCAGGTGATCGGCGCTCGATCGTCCGTCTTCGACCGGCCGCCGCCGCGTTGATCGTAAAAGATCAACTCGTGCGACCGCGCCAGTTCGAGCATCTGCGGGAGCAGATAATCGTGGCTCGCACCAGGTCCGCCATGGAGGACGAGTAACCGCGGCGCACCCGGCGCGCCGTAGCGGCACCAGTAGAGCGGGACCGCGGTGGTGCTGGTGAATCCGGACGACGCCGGCGCAGGAATCGGGAGGGGCACGCGGAGCGAGAGGGTGTGTGCGGAGAGTGGCGGGTGCAACCGTGAAAGGCAACGGCGGGTTACTTCGAACAGCAGGTGAACCACAGAGAACCTCCGCGACGGCAAGGCTCGCGGCGCCGCGGCCGGAACAGCTTTGGGGCAAGCGGGGCGAGACCATCTTGCATCAAGCCAAAGAACATCGATCGCCCGCGTACAACCGCGAGGCCTCGGGGCGGCACGGCGGTGCTCTGTGGTTCGATCAGCTGTGACCGCCCCGCTCGCCCCCCGAGGTGCTGGCGAGCCGCGCGGTCGTCACGTGAACGCGGACGGTGTCTCGCACGTCGCGGCCGTAGCCGCCGGCGATGGTGATGGCGACGGGGGTTCCGATGTCGCGGCAGCTCTCGAGCACGAAGGCATCACGGCGGGCGAGGCCGTCGAACGTCAGGCGAAGCTTGCCGAGGCGGTCGCCTTCGTGCGGGTCGGCGCCGGCGAGATAGACGACGAGGTCCGCCGCAGCGGCGGCGAGCGCCTCGGGGAGCTCGTGGTGCAGCGTCGCGAGGTATTCCTCGTCACCGGTGCCAACGGGGAGATCGACATCGCGGGTGCCGGGAACCCGCATGCCGTAGCGCGCGCCGGCGTCGGCTCCGCTCGCCGTGTCGCCTAACGGTGTAGTGCGATACGGATAGTTGCGCTCGCCGTGCATGCTGAATGTGAAGACCCGCGGGTCGTCGGCGAACACGGCGTGCGTCCCGTTGCCCTGATGGACATCGAGGTCGATCACCGCGGCGCGGGCGATCGTTCCCTCATCGAGCAGGGTACGGACTGCGATCGCGACGTCGTTGAAGACGCAAAATCCTTCCCCATGACCGGGGAAGGCGTGGTGCGTGCCGCCGGCGAGGTTCATCGCGACGCCATGCATCAACGCGGCGCGGGCCGCGGCGATCGTCCCGCCGGCGGTGCGGTAGGAACGCTCGACCAGCTCCGGCGACCAGGGGAAGCCGAGCCGGCGAATCTCGACCTCTGTGAGGCGCCCGCTGCTGAACCGGTCGACGTAGTCGGCGTCGTGCACCCGCAGCAGTTCGGCACGGGTTACACGTTCCGATTCATGCAGGCATCCGGGCGTGACGATCCCCTCGGCGAGCACCGCGTCGCGCAGCAGCACGTACTTCTCGATCGGGAAGCGGTGGCCGTCGGGAAGGGGGATCGCGTAGCGAGCCGGGCTCCAGCAGTGAAAGGGCAGTGCCGGCTCCCTGCCTAACGCTGCGCTGGGTCGCCGCGATAGACGGCGCCGCCCTTCATCACGAACTGCGGCCGCTCCATCGTCGTGATGTCGGCGAGCGGGTCGCCGGGAACGGCGACGATGTCGGCCAGCTTGCCGGCGGCCAGTGTCCCCAGCCGCGCGTCCCAGCCGAGCAGTTTCGCCGCGCTCATCGTACCGGCGACGATCGCCTGCATCGGGGTGAGGCCTCCCCACTGCACCATCAGGGTGAACTCGTGGCCGTTCTTTCCGTGGTCACCGACGCCGGCGTCGGTGCCTAACGCGATGGGGACATTGTACTTCGCGGCGAGCCGCACCGAGTTGCGGAGGCCGGCGGCGGCCGCCATCGCCTTCTGGGCGCGGAGGCCGGTAAGCCGGCCGCTCTTCGCGGCGCGCTCGACGAACTCGCCGGCGCTGATCGTCGGGACGAGGAAGGTGCCGCGCTGCGCCATCATCCGCGCCCCCTCCTCGTCGAGGAATGAGCCGTGCTCGATCGACGCGACACCTGCCTGCACGGCGAGCTTGATCCCCTCGGTGCCATGGGCGTGCGCGGCCACCTTGCGATCGAGCTTCTTCGCTTCGTCGACGACAGCCTTCATCTCCTCGAGGGTGTACTGCGTCGCCCCGACCGCGTCCCCCTCGGAGAGCACGCCGCCGGTCGCGCAGATCTTGATGACGTCTGCCCCGTACTTCACCTGGTAGCGCACCGCCTTGCGGACCTCGTCCACCCCGTCAGCGACCCCGGTGCGATAGTCGTTGTCCTCGAGGCCGGGTGTCCACCCATTCTCGTCGCAGTGCCCGCCGGTGATGCCAAACGAGTGACCGGCGTTCTCCATCCGCGGTCCGGGGACGGTGCCGTTGGTGATCGCTTCGCGCAGCGCCATATCGTCGAAGTTCGGCGAACCCACCACGCGAATGGACGTGAACCCCGCCATCAACGTGCGACGCGCGTTCTCGACGCCCACAATCGCTGCATAGCCCGGGAAATCCTTCACGCCTGCAAGATCGGATGCGGGATCGCCGAGTGGGCGCCCAATGATGTGCGTGTGCGCGTCGATGAATCCGGGGAGCAGCGTCGCGTCGCCGAGGTCGATCACGCGCGCCCCAACGGGCACCGCGACCGAAGACGCCTTGTCCACCGCGACGATCCGGTCGCCGGTCACCACGATGGCAGCGTCGGTGATCGCGGTCGAGCCTGTGCCGTCGATCAGGCGGGCGGCGCGCAGGACGATGCTCGTCGCTGGTGGAGCGGCCGCGCCACCCTGGGCAGCGAGGGGCGCGACGGCGCAGCCTGCGCTTGCGACCACGATCAGCGCGGCGCTCGGGAATGCGGTCAGGAGGAAACGGGGAACGAAAGCGGCTTCGCGCATGTAGGTGGAGACCGGTGCGGAGGGAGGCAGAAGCGGCGGGCGTTCGGTATGTTAACCGGCGGCGTTGCGAACGGGCCAGCAGTGGCACGCGGTTCCTCGCACCGGATGCGTGACCCTTCGGCCCGTCGAATGGTCTTGAGTTGTCAGGTCTCAGCCCCCGTTGTGCACCCGATGGAGGGTGCTTTCGAATGGACTACTCGGTCACGCTCGCGCGCCATTTCTCGCGTCTCGTTTGGCTACTGCTGAACGAGAGCGCGAACATCGACGAGCAGAAGGCGTCGCTGCGCGCGACCGTGGCAGTTTCCAAGGACGGCCCCGTCGTTTTCACCGCGCGTGATTGGCGTCTCACGGTCAATGGCACCGCTCTTCCCGACTCGCTGACCGGAGTGCAGGACCTCACCGCGCAGATGATCGGGCACGCGGTCCGCGAGATCCGTGTCGATCGAGCCGCGGTCGCCGCCGACGTGCTTGGCCTCGCCCGCATTCTCGCAGCGCAACCAGTGCCAGGCGATGGAGGCGAAGCGGCCAAGGCACGCGTCGCTGCGCTCGGCGCGAAGACGGTGCGCATCGAGATCGCCGGGATCGAGGCGGTCGGTGCACCAGTCGCGCGCGCGTCGACGGGTGTGCCCAGCGCCAACGTTCCGGCGAACGCGAAGCCGAATGCCGCGAGCGCGAGCGCCGATCCACCCCGCGCGACGAGTGCAGCGGCCGCAGCCGATGCCGCCGCGGCAACACGTCCGCGGCAGACGCCGCCCGCGGCTCCGGGCCCCGGCCTCGGGTTCATCGGCGAGGACTCGGGCAGCTACCTCGCGTTCGCCGCCCAGCAGCAGCCAAAGGGCTCGGCCGAGGACCTGCTGCATCAGCTCGATGCGACCAAGTCCGTGAACATCGCGACACGCGTGCTCGACGACTTGGTCACGGTGATCGAGAATGCCGCCCGCGAAGGAAAACACGACACGGTCGCCCGGGCGTTTCATGGCGTGGTCGCGCGCGAGGCAGCGCTCTCGGAGAATGATCTCAAGCGCGCCTACGTGATGGCGCTGCGTCGCCTGACGAAGCCGACACTGCTGCGCGCCGTAGCGACGATGCTCCCGCGAAAGCGCGAGCGTGCCGACGACTACCTGATGGTGCTCACCCGTTGCGGTGAGGATGGTGCCGATGCCCTGATCGACCAGCTCACCGGCGCGCAGTCGCTGAGTGATCGGCGGGTCTTCTTCGATGCGCTGGTCAAGCTCAATGCCGGCGTGCCTGCGCTCATCCACATGCTCGGCGACGCGCGCTGGTATGTCGCGCGCAACGCAGCCGACCTGCTCGGCGAGATGCAGGCCGAAGAGGCGCAGGCGCCGCTGTCCGAGCTGCTCAAGCACGACGACGACCGGGTGCGCCGAGCGGCGATCAGCGCGCTGGCGAAGCTCGAGTCGCCGAAGGCACTCGACTCGCTTCGCGTCGCGATGCGCGACACCTCGCCGCAGGTCCGGATGCAGGCCGCGTCGGGAATGGGGACGCGCAAGGGACTTCGCTCGGCGGGGACGCTGACCAAGGCGCTCGACAGCGAGAGCGACCAGGAGGTGCAGCTGGCGATCGTCGCCGCGCTCGGCCGGCTGGGGACCACGGATGCGGTACAGCGACTGATCAAGGCCGCCGAGCCGGGGGGCGGCATCTTCAAGAAGAAGGCGACGGCGGTCCGCGTCGCCGCCGTCCAGGCGTTAGGCGAGGCACGCACGCCGGCGGCGCAGAACGCGCTGCAGCACCTGCTCGACGACAAGGACAAGGAAGTGAAGCAGGCCGTCTTCCGCCTGCTGATGCAGGCCGGCGGCAAGGAAAGCTGACGGTGACTGCCGGTTCGCCGCGCCGGAACACCAGTGCCGGTCTCGTCCTCTTCCGCCGTACCGGCGGTGGGCTCGAGATATTTCTCGCCCATCCAGGCGGTCCGCTCTGGAAGGCGCGCGATCTCGGTGCCTGGACGATCCCGAAAGGATTGATCGACGAGGGTGAGGATCCGCTGACCGCCGCCCGCCGCGAGTTCCGCGAGGAAACGGGGATCGAGGCGCCCGGACCATTCATCCCGTTAGGCACGATCCGCCAGAAGGCAGGGAAGGTCGTCCATGCCTGGGCGTGGGAAGGCGACGCCGACGCCGCGACGACGACCAGCAACAGCGCGAAGATGGAATGGCCGCGCGGCTCCGGCCGCTGGGTGAGCTACCCCGAGATCGACCGCTGCTCGTGGTTCGAGGCGCAGACCGCGCGCGAGAAGATGAATCCCGCGCAGTCCGAGTTTGTGGCCCGCCTCGAGACGCTGCTCGCCGCGACTAGCGGTCGGTGAAGTCGACCGTTCCGTCGAGCGTGCGGCAGACCTCGGCGAGCAGCTCGGCGGCCGCGTCGACGTCGGCAAGGTCGATCATCTCGTTCGGCGAGTGCATGTAGCGGTTCGGGATCGAGACGAGCGCGGTGGCCACTCCTTCACGGGCGATGGCGATCGCGTCGGCGTTGGTACTGGTGTCGCGCCCGACGCCGTGCAGCGAGTAGGGAATCTTCATCCGGGCGGCCGCGTCGCGGAGCAGCCGGAGGGCGACCGGCGAGATGAGCCCGCCGCGCGAGAGCACCGGACCGCCGCCTAACGCGTGATCGCCGAGCTCCTTCTTCTCGAGTCCGGGATGATCGGTGGCGAAGGTGACGTCGACGACGACGGCCAGCTGCGGGTTGACGCACTGCGCGCAGACCAGCGCGCCGCCGCCATTCCAGGCGATCTCCTCCTGCGTCGTCGCCACGGCAACAACCTTCGCCTGGCCGGGCTTCGCCGCGTAGCGGCGGAGTGCCTCGAGCACGACGAAGGCGCCGATTCGGTCATCGATCGAGCGCGAGACGAGGCGACCGTTAGGAAAATCGATCGCCTTGCCGTCGATCACTCCCGGGTCGCCGACGGTGAGGCGCGCCGCCGCCTCGGCCTTGTTCTTCGCGCCGATGTCCACCCAGAGGTCGATCAACTTCGACGCCTTCTCCCGGTCTTCGGGCCTGATCAGGTGAATCGGCTTCTTTCCGATGACGCCAAACACTTCGCCTTGCTCGGTGATGAAGCGGATCCGCTGCGCGACGAGCACCTGCGGGTCCCACCCGCCGATCGGCGAGATGTGGACGTACCCCTCGTCGTCGATGTACTGCACGATCACGCCGATCTCGTCGATGTGACCGTCGAGCATGATCGTCGGCGAGCCTCGCGGATTGATCGTCGCCATGCTGTTGCCGGACACGTCGAAAGTGATTTCTGCGCCGAAAGACTTCGCTTCGTCACGCCAGACGCGGGCGGGCGCGGTCTCGAATCCCGATGGCCCGGGTGTGTCGAGGAGGCGCTTGAGAAAGGCGAGCGAGGAGGAACTGAGCATTGCGGACACGGTCAAATGGTCGGCCGACGAACCTGAGGACGACCGCAGGTCAGAGGCGTGCGGCGTACCCGGCGTCGGGCACCCCGGAGAGGGACGAGCGAGGGGCGCCGGCGATCACTTCCCGGGCGTGAATCCCTGAATGCTACCGTCGCTCGTAGACCGCCTTCCCGGCGAAATACGTCGCGACAACTTTTGTTTCCAGCACCTCTGCAGGCGCCACGGTCATGATGTCGCGGTCGAGGACGACGAAATCGGCATACTTGCCGGCGGTCAGCGAGCCGGCGTCCCTCTCGGTGAACGACGCGAAGGCGGGCCAGATGGTCATCGACTTCAGCGCCTCTTCGCGCGTCATCTTCTGCTCCGGGTGCCAGCCGCCGGGCGGCCAGCCGCGCTCATCCTGACGCGAGATCGCCGCGTGGAACGAGCGCAGCGGGTTTACCGCCTCGACCGGGAAGTCGCTGCCGTTAGGGACGATCACCCCCGTCTCGAGGAACGAGCGCCAGGCATACGCACCGAGCTCGCGGCCAGTGCCGAGCCGGGCGCCTGCCCAGTACATGTCGCTCGACTGGTGCACGGCCTGCATCGAGGGGATCACGTCGAGCGCGGCGAAGCGCGGAATGTCGTCGTAGTTGACGACCTGCGCATGCTCCACCCGGAAGCGATGGTCGGCCACCGGCACCGCCTTGAGCGCCTGCTCGTAGGCATCGAGAATGACGCGGTTCCCCCGGTCGCCGATGGCATGGGTGCAGACCTGGAAGCCGCTCCGCAGCGCGCGCTCAGCCACCGCCTCGAGATGCTCGGGCGTCGACACGAGCAGCCCGCGGTTATGCGGATCATCCGAGTACGGCTCGAGCAGCGCCGCCCCTCGGCTGCCTAACGCTCCATCGGCGTAGAGCTTGACGCTGCGAATCCAGACGCGGCCGTCGTAGAGCGCGCTCTGCGGACCGCGGGCGAAATAGTAGGCAAGCGCGGCGCTGTCGTCCGAGACCATGACGTAAGTGCGGAGATCGAGCTTCCCCTCCTTCGCCAGCGACTCGAACAGGTCGATCGCGGCGCGACTCTCGCCGGCATCGTGGATGCCGGTCAGCCCCCAGCGATGCATCTCGTCGACCGCCGCCAGCGCGCGGGCGCGAAGCTCCTCGCGCGATGGAGGCGGCACCACACGATCGATGATCGACTGGGCATTGTCGACAAACACGCCCGACGGCGCACCCGACGAATCGCGCTCGAGCCGTCCGCCACGCGGGTCCGGCGTCGCCGGCGTCACCGAGGCGAGCTGCATCGCCTTCGCGTTCACGAGATACGCGTGACCATCAACGCGCTCGAGCACGACCGGATTGTTCGGCACCGCGCGGCTCAACGCATCGTGCGCCGGGAAGCGCGTGTCTCCCCAATCGTTCTGGTCCCACCCGCGCCCGACGATCCACGTCCCCGCCGCTACCTGCCGCGCGCGCGCCGCGACGCGGGCGATCACGTCGTCATACGACGCGGTCCCAACCAGGTCCACGGTGCGCAGTGCCTGGCCGAGTCCGAGGAAGTGCGCATGGGCGTCAGTCATTCCCGGGATGATCGTGCGCCCCGCCGCATCGACCAGCTGCGTCTTCGGACCCTGCAGCGCCCGCGCGCCGCGCGCCGATCCGACGAACAGGACGCGTCCGTCGCGGATGGCCAGCGCCTCGGCCGTCGGTCGTGAGTCATCGACGGTGTAGATGCGGGCGCCGGTCACGATCAGGTCGGCGGGGCGCGACGCCGCGAGCGGTTTCTGTGCGCTGAGCGGGCTGGCGAAGGTTGCAGCGCAGAGCGCCGCGAGCAACGTTGAACCGAGAGTCGTTTGCATTCTGGCAGTGATGACCGTTAGGAGGCAGCGCTCAAAGCTGCCGTGCTGCTCGGCATCTGCGCCATCCCTCGCCGCACGATCCTCCGCGGCGGGCTGCCACAAATCTTACTGCACCCGCCGCCGCCCGATGCGCAATCCCGCCCGAAGGAAGAGCATCGAAATCTCCTCGACGCGCGATACCCCGGTGCTCGTCGCGAAATCGTATCGCTCGAGCGTGTAGCCGAGCGCGAGGTCGAGCCGCTCCCCTGAATGTCTCAGCCGCGCGCTGCCCGCCATCGACAGGTCGGGTCCCTGCTGGCCGCTCACCCGCACGAGTGGCGCGAGTGCGAAGCCAATCGAGCCGTCAACCAGTCCGTCAACAAGTGCGAGGTGTCCCTCGCCGCCGACCGAGAGCTCGCTCCACCGCTGCCGCGCCAGCGCGCCATCATAGCTGCGCGTGAGCGCGGCCGCTGTTCCGCGCAGCCAGGGCAGCACGTCGATGCGAGTGCTCAGCGTGACTTCCCCCAACCCGCGCGATTCGGCTGCCGGTGTCTGCGCCGCGAGTGATCCGCCGAGCGCGCGCAGCGTCAGCGTCATTCGGTCCGCCGGCTCGAGGTCGATCTGCGCGCCGAACAGGGGACCGGTGCTCCGCTCGTACCCGAACCCGGCATCGACGCGATGATCGGCGATCGCCGAGACGAACGAGACCGTCCCGGCCGGCAACGTTAGGCGGCTCTGGGCGCCGGCAATCTCGCCGAGCGTCGCGAGTACCGCGGCCATGAGGGTGGCGGCCGAGACCGCGCGCGTGAATCGCCAATTCATTCCGGGGTCCGGTTCGGGATGACGATGATCCGCAGCTGCGCAATCCGGTCAGCGTTCCGCGTCGCGATTTCTGCATTGCGGGCAGCGAGGGCGTCGCGACGGTGCCGGTTCGCGGCGACCGCCGCGCGGTTCACCGGATGCTTCATCCGGTCGAAAGCGGCCAGCACCCCGGTCGCAACACCGGCGATCGCGATGCTGGCGCCGAGCGGGCGCCCGCCGCCGCTCAGGCGCTGGCTGCCTAACGACGAGATGGCGAGCCCGCCGATCGCGAACATCGCCCCCTTGGCGAGTTGCCGCGCTGCGCTCGAGCGCGGCCAGCGCTCGGCTAGGAGGTCGCTTCCGTGCAGCGTCGGAAGTGAGTCCTCGAGCGCGGGGATGTCGTGCGCCAGTTCGAAGGCGACGCTGGAGCTGTCAGTGATCCCCGCGCCGTCACGCGCGCGGACCACCAGCCAGTAGCGCCCCGCCGGGGCGATCAGTCCAGTGGCGAGCCGCGCGTTCCACGACAGCTCGCGCACACCCTCGCTCGGCCGGTCGAACACCGCGACACCACTCGTGTCGCCGGCGGCGACGACCTCGGCGCGCACCGCGGCGCTGTGCGTCGAGACGATCACCATCGGGATCGCCTCGGTCCGCGGATCGATCCGGCGAGCGGCCAGCGGACGCGCTCCGACGGCGAGCGTCCGCCGCCGCGCCTCGCCGAATGCGGAGCGCTCGCGCTCGGTGAATCGCGACGGATCGAGATCGGTGAACGGATCGCGCTCGAGTGCGGCGCGGAAGTAGGCGACCGACGAGTCGCGTCGCCCGAGAATCGCCAGCGATGCGCCGAGGTAGACATAGGCCTGCACCCGCTGTTCGCGCGACACCTGGAAGGGCGAGCCGGGGGAGATCACCTGGCGGAGCAGCACGAGCGCGCGCTCGACCTGGAGATCCTCGTAGAGCTTCGCGGCCTGGCTGAGCGATTCGGCGGTGCTGCTCTGGGCGATGGCCGGAGCCGAGGTGATGACGCTGGCAATCGCGATCGCCGCTGCGGCGAGCAGAGTCGCCGAGCGCAGATGCGGCCAGAGCGTGAGGCGCGTGGTCATGGCGCACTCTCCCGCGCGCGGAGGGTAATTCGCGGCAGCTGCGTCGTCTCGCCGGCGATGACGACGATCGTCGTGTCGAAGTCGGCGTAGCCCGACGCCCGCACGCGCACCCGGCGGCGACCGGCACGAATCGCTGCGTCGAGCACGACGCCGGTGCCTAACGACAGGCCATCGACTGCGATGTCGGCGTCCACCGGATAGGCGCGCGCCCGGAGCAACCCGCTCGCTGCGGCGGTCGGCGCCGCTGGCGATGCCGCGTCGGCGCGACGTGAGGTTGCCGCCGGAGGAACGGCCGCAGCGTCCGATTCACCGGTTGCAGCAGCTTTGGCGATTGACCCGCTCGCCGTCTTCCTCGCACTGCCGAACGCGCGAGCGGTCGCGCTGTCCGGCACCACCGCGGCCGGCACCGGTCGCCCAGTCACTCGGCCGCGGCCTGACGCCGCAGCACGATACCGCAGCCCTGTCCAACCTAACGCGACCACAGCGAGCACCGCGATCGCGCTGACCAGTCTCCAGCGACGTCGCGGCGGCTTCGGCTTTGCCATCCAGACCGGGCGCGACCCGGTCGGTGTCCCCCGCGTCGGGTCGAGCAGCACCGGCAGCGGCTGCGAGTCGATGCGGAGGAGCAATCCGCCGCGGGCCAGCGTCCGAAGATCGTCCTCACCCTGCCGGCGATCCTCGGCGCTGAAAGGAACCGCGTCGAGCGCCTCGAGCATCGCATCGGTCGTCGCGTAGCGCTGGTCGGGCTTCTTCGACAGCGCACGATTGATCACCGTGAGCAACTCGGGGGGCACGCCATCCCGCGACGCGGTGAGATCGGGCACCGGGGTGTAGAAATGATGGTGCATGATCCCCGGCAGCGTCTCGGCGTTGAACGGGACGAAACCGGTGAGCATCTGGAAGGCGACGATACCGATCGAGTACTGGTCGCTCTGCGGCCCGATGCGCCGCGCCGCGCACTGCTCGGGGCTCATGTAGAACGGCGTGCCGACCACCGAACCAGTCGCCGTCATCGACGCATCCTCCATCGCGCGAGCGATGCCGAAGTCGGCGACCAGTACTCGTCCTTCGCGATCGACCATGATGTTGCCGCCCTTCACGTCGCGGTGAACGATCCCCTGGTCGTGCGCGTAGGCGAGCGCCGAGATCGCGGCGCGCATCACGTGCAGCACCACCGCGATCGGTAGCGGGCCCTGCGCCTCGAGGATCTCGTCGAGTCCGCGGCCGTCGACGTACTTCATCACGATGAAGTGCGTACTCCCCGCCTGCCCGACGCGATAGACGGGGATGATGTTCGCGTGATCGAGCGACGCGGCCAGCCGTGCCTCACGCTTGAAACGCTCGGCGACGACCTTGCTCCCGGGCGCCGACGGCGGCAGTACCTTCAGGGCGACGCGGCGAGCGAGCTCGATCTCCGTCGCCTTGTAGACGATCGCCATCGCACCGCGGCCGATCTCGCGCTCGACCTCGAACTCACCGGTGAGAACCCGCTGCAGCGAGCGAAGCACGATCAGGCTCTCGTCCTGGTCGAGGAACATCGTCTCCGCGCCCGGATCGGCCAGCGACACACCGCACTCGAGACAGAACTTCGCGCCGGCGACGACTGCGTTGGCGCAACGCGGGCAATGCATCAGTAGGCCGTCGAGGTGAAGACCAGCACGTCGCTGACGCCGACGCCAGTGACGGTTACCGTGTTGTCGGATGGATTGCGTCCGAGACGCAGCGTTGCCTCGGCGATGCCGCTCACGTTGGTGATCACGTTCACCGTCTTCTGACCCCCGCCGAAATCACTGCGGCTGGTGCCTGGCAGCGCGAACGTCACCGTCTTGTTGCTCACCGGGAGCCCGTCCGCGTCGGTGACGCGGACCGAGAAGGGAAGGGGCAGCGACGTGAATTGCGGCGCAGACTGGTTGTCACCGCGCAGTTTCCGCATACGCGTCCCGCTGATTCCGCTCCGCAGCGGTGCACCACGGTATGGCGTC
Organism: Gemmatimonadaceae bacterium; assembly: GCA_031360575.1. Classification (GTDB taxonomy): domain Bacteria; phylum Gemmatimonadota; class Gemmatimonadetes; order Gemmatimonadales; family Gemmatimonadaceae; genus JABFXC01. Next base: position 23,622 of record JANMBU010000018.1, on the reverse strand, counting down.
GTCACGACCGGGCCGACCGCGGTGTCGCCAACCGTTGCGGTCGATGTGCCACGGGGACCGCGGCCATCGCCCCACCAGATTCCCGGCGCGTTGACCGGCGCGGTCGAGACGACCGCCAATGCGGCGGTGTCGGCGTCATAGAGATCGTCGTCGCGGACGTCGAGCGATACGCTCGCCCGCCTGACCCACACGCCGGTGCGGCTGCGGTTGACCGAATTGCTGTCAGCGCGCACCACACCGCCGCTCAGCGCAACCGCCGCGCGATCGGGGTACCCGGTGACGAAAGTGTTCGTGACCACCGCGCTGTCGGCGGTCAGATCGATGCCACCGTCACCAGCGATGCCGACCGTCGCTGCACCCGGCCCGCGCACCGTGGACCGGCGGACCGACGCGCGCCGCGCACTGTCGACGACGATCGCCCGCGGGTTGGTGCCGCCGATGACGACCATGTCCGCGGCCAGCGCACCACCGATCATCCCTAACGCCGGCATGTCGCCGACTCCGCACTGGTTCAATGAGACGCGGAGCAGCGTGACCATCCCGGCGCGCGCGGCGACGCAGGCACTGCCGGCGGCCGAGAGCGTATCGTCGGTCAGCGCCAGCGTGTCGCTGCCTGACGCTTCGATCGTGAGCGCGATGCTGTCGGCACGGGACCGGAGCATGTCCCAGCTCGACCGATCGGAGCGGATCCCGCGGCGGCCGCCGAAGATCCGGTTCTGGTCGAGCCGCGCTCCACGCACGTCGGCGAGATGAATTGCGTCCATCAGGCTGGTCGCCGCCGCCGCGTCGCGGAAGCTGTTGCCGGTGAGTTGCACGCCCGGCGAGCCGCGCACCTCGAGCCCCGATCGCCCGTCAGTCGTCGAGTTGCCGGTGAACGGATCGCTCGATTGACGCGCGAGATCGAAGTTGTTGTTGCTCACCGACGTCAGCCCGGTCACCGCGTTGACCAGCATCAGCTGCCGCTCGCCGGCCAGCGAATTCGAGACGATCGATGCGTTCGACGCATTGCCGACGAGGAGCGCGATACCGTCCGCCGTGCGGATCGTGTTCGCCGAGACGAGCGCGCCATTGCCGCCGAGTACCGCTACGCCAGCACCATCTTCCGGCGCGCCGGTCGCCGCCTGCCTGACGACGGTCACCCGGTTTCGCGTCAGGCGGACGCCGGCCGAGGAGCTCACCCGGATCCCCGCGCCGATCGTCCCCTCGAGCTTCGACGAGTCGATGACCACCCGTGCGGGCGCGCCGGCAACGATGATCCCGCCGCCGCGCGGCGTCGCCGCGCCACCGGGATTGACATAGACAGCGTTCAGGGCGACGTCGGCGCCGTTGGTCGCGACGGCCGCACCAGCGGCGCCATTGCGAATGACGAAATGGCTTACTGTCAGCGTGCCGCCGCTGGCCGCGATCGCCGCCGCGCTCGATGTGTTCACCAGCTGCGGCAGCTGGAGGGGATCACGTCCCGAGGTAAGAAACGCGCTCGAGTCGCCAGCGATGCAGATGCTGCTCGAGAACGACAGGCTTTCCCCGTAGCTGCCTGACGGTGCGACGAACAGGGTATCGTTAGGCAGCGCGAGCGCTGCGCCGGCGCCGAGCGTCGCCACCGGCCGAGCCAGCGTTCCGAACTGGATCGCGCCGGCGCGCGCACGGTCCACGTAGATCTTGTTCGGGTGCCTGACGACGACGCGCACCGTATCGAGTACGTTGGCCGCCCGCACCGTGATCAGCGAGGTCCCGAATCCCGTTGCGGTGACCACCCCATCCTGTCCGACGCTGGCCACCGTCGGCGCTGACGACGACCAGCTCTGGGTGAATCCGGTTACCGTCGCGCCCGAGGCACTGCGCACCGTCGCCGTGTACGGAAGCACCGCGCCCGGCGCCGGCATCGTATCGATCGCGCCACTTGCATGCCCGTCGATGGTGATCGACGCCGCGAGGTTGGTGACCACGACCTGCATCGAGTCGCGCACTGCGAGCGGATCGCTGGCCGCGATGATCCATGTCGAGCCGACCGCCTTCGCGGTGATCCGCCCCGACGACCCGACGCCAGCGATCAGCGGATTGCTCGAGGTCCAGCGCACGCGCGTCGACGGCAACACGCCGCCGCGGGCATTCTCGATGCGCACCGGCACCGTCAGCGTATCGCCGAGGTAGACGAGGGTGTCGCTGGCGACGAGCATGCGGATCAAGGCAGGTGCGTTGGTCACTGCGACGATCGCGGTATCGGCCAGCCGATTGCCACTCGCGGTGGTGACCTGCCCGATCACGCGCGCCCGTCCGCTGTCGAGCGCCAGCACGCCACCGTCAGGCAGCAGCCTGACGACGGCGACGTCGGGAGTCGACCAGGTGACGGCGGCACCGGGAATCGAGTCGCGCTGTGCGTTGAACACCGTGGCGTGAACACCGCGCAACGTGTCGCCCGCGCTCCGCAGCAGCGAGCTGTCGGGCGTGACGATGATCGAGCTGGGCTCGTTGAGTACCGTGACTGCAACGCTGTCCGTCGCTGCGTCGACCCGCGCGACGATCGTCGCCTGCCCGGTCGCCAATCCGGTGACGTAGACGCTGAGCCCCTGGCTGGTGTCGGAACGCGCAATGTTCGGCTGTCGCGATTCCCAGTGCGGGGGTCCATCGGTCACGTTCTGCCCCAGCCGGTCATAGGCGAACGCACCGAGGCGAACCTTGCCGCCTAACGAGCTGATGGTCGTCCCATTGGCCGGCGTGATGACCACGCGTCGCGCGAACTGATCGACCACGACGAGCAGCGAGTCCGCGCCGTCCGGGCGGCGCGCCCGGGCGTAGACCTTCAGCGCGGCATCAGCGTTGGCGATCGCGCGAAGCACTCCGCCCGCACTCACCGTCACACGTGTCGTGTCGGAGGATTCCCAGACTGGCGGCGGCGCATTCGGGATCGCGTTCCCGCGTGCATCGCGCGCGATGACGACCAGCGTCGTCTCGGCCCCGATCGCGTCGAGCAGCATCAGCGGGCCGGGAAAACTGTACGATGCAACGCGCTGCCTGACGATCACCGGGACGAGCACGGTATCGCGTCCGATCACCGCGCGCACCTCGGTGCTGTCGGTGCGCATCGCCGTCAGGCGGGCGCCGCTGACGCGAACGATCGCCGGATCGAGCGACGTCCAGATTACGGGCACGTCGGCGATGGTGTAGCCGTTGAAGTCCGTCGCCTGTATGGAGAGCGAGGCGGTGTCCCCGACGGCCTCGAAGCGCACCGCGCCGGGATAGACACTGACCGTCTTCGGGACGACGCGCATCGTCACCGCGAGTCGCGGACCGTTCGCCGGAAAGAGCGAGCTCTCGAGGGTCGCGGTCAGTGTCGCAATGCCTAACCGTCGGCCGATGAGGGTATCGCCGGCGATCGCCAGCACGGTGGTGTCCGACGACGACAGCCGGAACCGCGGCGCTGCGACCGGTGCGCCATCGTTCGTCACGCTGATCACCGCGAACGCCCGTGCGGCCGCGATGATCGCCGAGTCGCCGGTGAACGCCATTGCGATCCGTCCGACGCGCCCCGGCGACATCACGTCAGCGACGTGACAGCTCGGCGAGACGAGAGCGACGACAGTAATGAGCGCACCCGAAACGAGCGCGTTCCCGCGGCGACGTGACACGATGTTCCCGGATCCGAAAGATTGGAGCTCCGAGCCCGCGGCGTCGCGCGCTCCGTGATTCTCCTATGAAAGGGACCATTTGGCGGTGGCCCACGTCACGGATTCATGAGGGAAATTTCACAACGCTTTCAGAGGGGAACCGAGCCTGCCCGCGCAGTGGTGCCGGGGTGTGTTCGGGTGCGCACCGTACCGGTACCGCGGTCACAGGAGCGGCTATCGCTGGTCGGTCCCGTGTTTTGCCCGGCGTCCGGCGCCCGCACAAACGACGAACCAATGAGCAGCAGCCGGTTCGCCTTCCGCCTAACGCGACCCGCCTCCCTAACGCTCCCCCACCGGGAGCTCCCCTTTCCGTCCCACCAGGTAGAGCGGCACGCAGACCGCCGCGACGAAGATGAGCAGCGACGCCACCACGCTCGCCGACAGCCATGGCATGCTCGCGCCGAGGTTGAGCTTCTCGTCCCAGCGCTTGGCGGCGAGCGCCGCGAGCAACACGCCCATGATCGCACCGCCGGCGATCAGCCCGGAGGAGAAGAGCACGCCCGGCCCCGAGTCGGCGTCGAGCTCGTTGACCTTGTCGCGCGTCGCCCGATCGACGAACCAGCGGACCATTCCCCCAGCGAACATCGTCGCCGACGTCGAGATCGGGAGATAGACGCCGACCGAGATCGCCAGCGAGGGCAGCCCGAGGATTTCCATCGCGACGGCGAAGAACACGCCGATCATGATCAGGCCCCAGTTCAGCTTGCGCGTCAGGATCCCGTCGACAACGAGCGACATGATCTGCGACTTCGGCGAGTCGAGCTTCTCGACGGTGCGCCCGGTGTAGTCGACCGTCTCGCGGCCGCCGATGCCCGGGTCGACGTAGTACGCAATCGCCCCCGCGTCATTCACCAGGTAGCGACCCGACGGCGCCGTCGACGTTGCCTCGTAGAGATGGCCGACGCGGTAGTACTGCGTACCGGCAGCCGGAGTCGCCGATCCCTGCTCCTCGACGATCCGCCCATTCACCAGCCCGACCCGTCCCGCATCGATGTTCGCCGCCGGGATCACCACGCTCGGCACATCGCGCTTCACGATCGTCGTGTACGCCACGTCGAGGGAATGGATCGTCCAGCCGATCAGCAGCGCCGAGCTCACAACGCCGAAGATCAGGCCGATCTGCTGCCGCGCCGGCGTCGCGCCGACGAGGTAGCCCGTCTTCAGGTCCTGCGACGTCGCGCCGGCCACTGCCGCCGCGACGCAGACCACACCGCCGATCGAGAGCGCCAGCACGCGGTGCTCCGGCTTCGTCCAGCCTAACGCGAGAAAGATCAGCGCCGTCATCAGCACCGCCGCCACCGTCATCCCCGAGATCGGGTTCGCCGACGCCCCGATCTGCCCGGTGATCCGGCTCGACACCGTCACGAACAGGAACGCGAAGAAGATCGCCAGCACCGCGCCGACGATGTTGATCCCGATCTGGGGCAGCACCACCATGGCGATCACCGCGGCGACCAGTCCGACGAGCACATAGGTCATCGGCAGGTCGCGCTGCGTGCGACGCGTCTCCCCGGCATCGGCGCCCGCTCCCCTGAAGCCACCGAGGCCGCCGACGAGCGCGCGCCAGATCGTCGGCATCGACTTCGCCAGGCTGATGATCCCGGCTGCGGTCACCGCGCCGGCGCCGATGAAGTAGACGTACGCCGCGCGAATCTCCATCGGCGACATGTCCTTGATCAGCTTCGTGTCGAGCGGTAACACCGTTCCCGACAGCCCGGAGCCGAACATCTTGATCAGCGGGATCAGCACGAAGAACGACGTCACCCCGCCGGCGAACAGGTAACCGGCGATCTTCGGCCCGATGATGTAGCCGACACCGGTCAACTCCGGGCTGATCTCGGCCCGGAACTCGCCGAACAGCTCCGTCCGGCCGTTAGGCAGCACCCGCTGAAAGATCTTCGCGGGCACCTCCTGCCAGAGCTTCATCCCGCTGTTGAGGAACTTGTAGAGCGCACCGAGCCCGAACCCCATGAACACCGTCTTCGCCTGGATGCCCCCCGCCTCACCGACGATCAGCACCTCGGCGCAGGCCGTCCCCTCGGGATACTTGAGGTTTCGGTGCTCCTTGACGATGAGGCTCTTCCGGAGCGGGATCATCATCAGCACGCCGAGGATTCCGCCGACCAGCGCGACGGCAGCGACCTTGCTCCACGGCAGCGCATACCCGAGCAGCAGCAACGCCGGCAGCGTGAACACCGTCCCCGCCGCGATCGACTCGCCCGCCGACCCGGTGGTCTGGACGATGTTGTTCTGGAGGATCGTCGCCGGTCTCGCGCGGAACGCCTTCGCGGCGTAGCGGAAGATCGTGATCGACAGCACCGCGATCGGAATCGACGCGCTCACCGTCAGGCCGATCTTCAGCGCGAGGTAGACACTCGACGCCGAGAAGACGAGGCCGAGCAGCATCCCGAGGATGATCCCCGAGATCGTCAGCTCACGCGGCGACTCGGTGTGAGGGACATACGGCTTGTGCAGCTCGTCCTCGGCGGCAATACCCACCTGGTCGAGGGTGCCTGACGTTGGCGGTTGACGAGCGCCGGAAGCCTGATTCGTGGGATGATTGGATGGCATCCGGAATACTGGTGCGCCGGGGCCGGGGGCGGGAGGGGTAGAATGGCGTCAGGCGATGCGTGGATTGTGAAGGGGCGTGAGGCGATGGGAGATTCGTGAAAGGGCGTGACGCGATGCGTGATTCGTGAAGCTGCGCGATTCGCAAAACTGCTAGAACTGCCGCTTCCGGGCGATTCTGTCGGAGTACGCCACCGAAAGAGCGGCCAGCAACAGACAGCCCACCAGCGGCAGAGTGGGGAAGGCGCCGCCGAGAAGATAGCGGCCTTCGGGCATGTACTCGCTGCCGGTCATCAGCTTGAAGACGTCGAGGGCGCCGAGTTCCGGGATCTTGACCAGCACATAGGTCGCCGCCGTTAGGCCGAGTGCGACCCCGGGGACAGTGTACTCGCCGCGGAAAAGATGCGAGAGGAGGAAAGCGAGCGCGTAGAACGTCATCCCGCCCGCATCACGCATCGCGGTCATCTCACCCGAACGCGAATCGGGTGCACCCAGCGATCCTCCGCCAAGTGCACCCGATCCCACACGACCTCCGCCGTCAACTCAGAACGTAATTCCGAGCGCCGCCGTGAACTCGTAGTTGTTCAGGGTCTTCTTCGTGTCAATCGCGACCGGTACCCCGAAGAGGAGGACATCTTTCGCGTCAGCTCGGATCTGGAACCGGTTCGACAGCGGAATCCGGATGCCCGCGCCCGGTGACAACGCGAATCGCGTCTCCGACTGGTTGGCATTGATGTCCTTCGTCCGGAAGGCGCTCCCACCGATCGAGATGAACGGGTCGAGCACGCCGCCTAACGGCCGGTTAACGAGGAAGATGTCGCTTTCGGCGCCGTAGTTCAGGATCGAGACGCCCAGGTTCGCCTTGTCGGGATAGTATGTCGTGAACAGCGCCAGCGACATGTGACCAAGGAGATTCGGCGACGGGCCGGAGAACGGCGCGAGATTGACCCACAAGCGTCCGCCGTAGCCATTGAGGCCGGTCCGCTTGCTACCGTCTCCATTGTCGAGCTGCATCCGCGAGTAGTACGGCTCGAGCGAGAGAAACTGCCGCTGCGGACCGAGCGCCTGCGCGCCGGACTGCGACGGGGTGGCGATCGCGATCGTCGCGACCGCGGCCGCGCCTAACGCGACGGTGCGGGCGATGTTGCGAACGCGGCTCGTCATGTCGGAACTGCGCATCTCAGAGCCCTCCCTTGATGAATGGCGCAACGATGGTGAGGACCTGACCCTTGGTCAGCGTCTCGTCGAACGCCTCGGTCCAGGTGCTCGAGCTGCCCGGCCGCGCGAGGATGAACTGGAAGCGGTTGTTCTCGCCGTCGTAGATCCCCTGGGTCGCCGGCGGCAGGTTGCCCCGCTCGCTGTCGGTGATCCATCCCTTCTGCTCGCGCATCCGCCGGACCTGGCAGGCGTGGCGCGCTTCGACGGAGTGAACCTGCAGCGCCGTCTGCAGCACTGCCTTGTTCCCCATCAGGTTGGCAGCCTGTCCCTTGTAGGCACGGACCCCAGTGTCTTCGAACGCCTGTGCCAGCGCGGCAAAGGTCTGCATGTTCGAGAACACATCGCCGAACATTCCGCCGGCGGTGAAGTCGAAGGTCGGCATCGCGACTGCCTTCGAGCCGAGAACGTTGCGCAGCAGCGCGACGTGGGCGGCTTCATGCTTGCGGATCTGGTCGAATACGGGCTGCATGTCCGCCGGGATCAGTCCCGACGTCCCGACGCCACGCGTGTAGAAATCCGATTCGAGATACTCGAGCGTCAGCGCGAAGTTGAGCACGTCGGTGACGATGCCCGAGAGTCCCTCGGCGGCCATCTGTGCCGCGACCGCGGAGATCGGTACGAGCCGCTTCGGCGCGCCGTCGGTCGCGAGGTGCGAACTGGTGTTGTATGTCATTTATCGGCTCCTCACAGGCCGGCGATGCGGAACGGCGTCTTGAAGTAGCGCTGCGCCATGTCGAGCACGGCCCCCGGCTCCATGGCGCGGTCGAGGCCATTCTCGTCGACGACATCGTCGCCGGCGAAGTCGCGCGAACCCGGGTTGAGCATGTCGCGGAGAGCGGCCGCATGGCGCGCCTCGACCGACACGATCTTCCCGGCGATGGTCAGGAATTCAGCGAGCTTGAGGCGCTTGCCCGCGCCGTTGTACCCGGCGACGCCAAGGTCCTCGAATGCCTTCGCCTGGGTCAGGACACCCATGCGCGTCGAGAAGTCGACGCCCGGAAATACAATCTCCGGAATCTCTGCTCGGAGGATCTGCAGCGACCGCTTGAAGAAGCGGCGATGCTGCACTTCGTGCGACTTGATGTCGCCGAGGATCTTCAGCTCGCCCGCATGGAGATCCGATGGCGGATTGGCGACGACACGCTCGTAAAACTTCGCCTCGATCGACTCCAGCGCGTACGCGTAGTTGAGGACGCCGAAATCATCGTGAAAGTCGAGCTTGGGCCGGCCGGCCGCGGTCAGGACGCAACCCGACACGGCTGAAGGAATGGCCACTGCGGCAGCGCCTAACGCTGCCAGGCGGAGGAAGTCGCGGCGGCTGCTCCCCCCCCATGCTCCACCGAGCAGATCGCTCGAGGGCGTGGATTCGTCGTGCATGAGACACTCCCGCGGAAAGGCCGATGAGGCCGCCATGCTTGATGGCGTCCACCCCGTCGGCGTTGGCGGGTCGGAGTGCAGAAGGCGTGCCCCTGCTCATTTATCAGTGAGCAGAGACAGGTGGTTTTTGGCGTCTGCTCATCGTTTTTGCCGCAGGATAAGCGAGCTGATCTTGAGGAGGACCGAGGTTAGATGCCCTGCCGCGATGCGTGATTCGTGAACGGGCCACCGCGATGCGTGATTCGTGAATGTGGCAACCACGATGCGTGATGCCGAATGAACGAGCGCGTTTCGCTCATCCTGCATCACGCATCGCCTCGAGCAGTTTCCCGCATCACGCATCGCCCCAAACAGTTTCCCGCATCACGTATCAGCAGCTCCCTCATTCACGCCGCCTCTTCCTCACCACCCGCCACGCCACCCATCCCACCACCCCCAACGGCACCACCACCCCAAGACTCGCAATCGCGAACGCGACCAGTCCGACGAACCCCCGCCATGCGTCACGGAATGCGTCGGCGATCGGGCTGTCACCGGGACGAGTGCCGAGCACCGGCGCCGGTTCGTGCACAACCACCATCATCGTGCTGATCGACGTCCGGCTCCGCAGGTAGCGGATGCGTCCCTCATAACGGTCGATCTCCTCGCGCACGCGAGCGAGTTCGCGTTCCACCTGCAAGGCGTCCTGCAGCTTGCCGGTGCGATTGGCGAGGAGTGCGATCAGCCGCTCCTCGAGTCGACGCGAGTTGGCGACGCGCGCCTGTACGTCAACGAACTCCTCACCTACATCCTCGGCGGATTCGTTCTGTGCCTCGAGGGTTCCGATCGGCTTGATCCCCGCGAGCAGGAGCGGCCAGCGCGACGCCGGCACCTTGATCTCGACGGTCGCGCTGCGCAGCTGGTCGGCCCCCGTCTGAATCGACGTGTTGCCGACGTATCCGCCAAGGCTCGTTGCCAGCGCGCGGAGCCGCGCGACCGCCGGCCCGAGCGAGTCGACCCTGATCGTCGCGTTGCCGGTACGTATGATCATCGTGATGTCCGCCGCATCCGGTGTCGGCGTAGCCAGCTGCACGGACGGCGTCGTCGCGGCGAGGTCGACAGTGACCTCCCGGGCCATCGGTGCCGCGACGCGACCGACGGCCCCCGCCTGGCGAACGTCCGCATCGGGAGCGTAGCTGACCACGGGGCTCCCGGGCGGGGCAAAATTCGGGGCCACAGCTCCGTTCTCGCCCCGCGCTTGCTGGGCGCTCTTGTCCTTCCCGCACGCCAGCGCGAGTAACAGCGCGGCGACGATTCCTCTCGACCAGCTCATGTGCGATCGCCTCGAGTGTGAGTGAAGCCAAGGTACCGGCGCGACCGACCGGCGCGCGAGATGGCCGTCAGTGAGACGTCGCTTGATCGCGAACTTGCACACCGCCGCAGGACTGTATCTTTGAGGCACCTCAACCCCCCGTCGACCATGTCTCGCTCGTCCAGCCAGCTCCTCGCGTCCGTCGCCATCGCCGTCGCAACCCTAAACGCGCTCACGCCGTTCACCGCCAGCGCCCAGGGACGCGTCAGCCGAGCGGCCGCCGTATCGGCGCCGATCTCCGATGTCCGCTACGAGATCACCTTCGACAGCTCGACCGCGCCGCAACGGACGCTCAAGGTCGGGATGACCTTCGCGACATCCGGCTCGGCGCCGGTGATCCTCTCGCTCCCCGCCTGGACGCCGGGCGCCTACGAGATGACATGGTTCGCGAAGTGGGTCTCCGCGTTCACGCCGACCGCCGACGGCAAGGCGCTCGAGTGGGACAAGGTCGACTACGATACCTGGCGTATCCAGCCTAACGGTGCGAAGCGTGTCACCGTCCGCTTCGACTTCCTCGCTGACTCGCTCGACAACGCGATGGCGTGGACGCAGCCGGGCTTCGCGCTGTTCAACGGCACGAACGTCTTCCTCTATCCCGAAGGGCGCGGCTTCGACTGGCCGGCGACGGTCACCGTCCGCACCGAGCCCGCCTGGCTGGTCGCCACCGGAATGAGCGCGGTCGCCGGCGGCACCGTTGGCGGCGCCGGCACGCGCAGCTACTCGGCGAAGAACTACCACGACCTGGTCGACATGCCCTTCTTCGTGGGCGCGTTCGACCTCGACAGCACGAAGGTCGGCAGCGTGTGGGCGCGGCTCGCGACGTATCCGAAGGGCTTCGTCGCCGGCCAGAACCGCCGCGATGCCTGGAGCTTCATCAGCAAGGTGCTCCCGCCGGAGATCGCCGTCTTCGGCGAGGCACCGTTCGCGACCTACACGGTGATGCAGATCGCCGACTCGTCGTACGCCGGCGCCAGTGGCCTCGAGCACCAGAACTCGCACGTCGACGTCATCTCGCCATTCGCGTTAGGCAACCCGTTCATCCCGTCGCTCTACGCGCACGAGATCTTCCACGCCTGGAACGTCAAGCGCCTGCGGCCAGCCGACATGGTTCCCTACCGTTATGACCAGCCGCAGCCGACGAGCTGGCTCTGGGCGAGCGAGGGAATCACCGACTACTACGCCGACCTCGCCCTCGTCCGCGGCGGCATCGTCGACAGCAGCAGCTTCGCCGAGACGACGACGGGCAAGATCACCGAGGTGAACGCCGCGGTGCCGGTCGCGCTCGAGGATGCGTCGCTCTCGACGTGGATCCACCCGACCGACGGCACCGGCTACCTCTATTATCCCAAGGGATCGCTCGCCGGCCTGATGCTCGACATCATGATCCGCGACGCGAGCGACAACCATCATTCGCTCGACGGCGTGATGCGCGAGCTGTACAACTCCACCTGGAAGAACGGTCGCGGCTTCAGCGAGGCCGAGTGGTGGGGCGCCGTCAGCCGGGCCGCCGGCGGCCGCAGCTTCACCGACTTCAACGCAAAGTACGTCGATGGTCGCGAGCCGTACCCGTGGGCGACCCTGCTGCCGCTCGCCGGCTTCCGCTACGTCACCGACTCCATCCGCGAGCCGCGCCTCGGCATCTTCACCCAGCCCGACTCCGGCGGCGTCCGCGTCACCAGCGTCGCCGAGGGCAGCGCGGCGCAACTTGCCGGCGTCCGCTCAGGCGACGTGCTGCTCGCTGTCGGCGACATCCCAGTCTCCGACGCGACCTTCGGCGACAAGTTCCGCGCGAAGTACAGCGGCGGTGTCGACGGTGGCGCGCTCCCGATCCAGGTACGACGCGCCGGCCAGCCCGTCATTCTCGCCGGCACCCTTCGCTTCACCGCTCGCAGCGAGAGCCGAGTCGCGATCGACACGAAGGCGACCGGCAAGGCGCTCCGCGTTCGGACCGGAATTCTGCACGGGACGACGGACAAATAGTAGCAACCTGTATCATATTCATAACCGCCACGTGTTCAGGAATCGAACCACAGGGTACAGCCGCGCCATTCTGGAGTTCGCGATCGCACGCCAAATGAATGATTGGGCGTAGTGCGAGATGGACCCACCCGGCGTGCCGCAGAGCCGTTCAGGGGCCGGCGTCCCGACGCGCTCCTTCGCGGCAGTGCTCTGTGGTTCGTCTGCAGGGGCAGTCCCGGGAATGGCGTTGGCGATGACTCCGTCCCACTATTCTCGAATGCCTAACTCAAACGGCCTGACTCACGAATGGCCCGGCCGCATCCAGTCGCTTTGCATCTGCGCATCGGCTCTCGTCGCCGCTTGCGCGTCTACTCCCGTACAACACGCTCCAGCTGCAACAGATGTCGCTGGAACGCAGCGCAGCATCGCCGCCGCAACCGTGGGTCTCGAGCGACGCGACGGCTGGATCCCGCTGTATCTCGACCCGTCGGGCGGGAAGGTGCTGCTCGAGCTGCCTGACGATTCGCTCCGTGCCCTCTTTGTCGCGACGCAGCCGACCGGGCTTGGTTCGAATCCGATCGGGATCGATCGTGGCGGCGACGCGGGCGCGCAGGTCGTCCGCTTCGACCGCACTGGCGGCCGCGTCCTCGTCGTCTTCGAGAACTGGAACTACCGCGGCGCGACAGGCAACGCCGACAACGTGCGCACCGTCGCCGAGGCGTTTCCGCCGAGCACTGTGGCGTCGCTGCCAATCGTCGCGCGCGACGGGGCGCGGATGCTTGTCGACGCGACCGAGCTCGCGCTCACCGACTGGCTCGGCGTCGGGGCGACGCTGCAGCAGGCGGAGCAGGGTGGATACTCGATCGCCCGCGATCGGTCGAGCATCAACGCTGCGCTGACACGTGCATTTCCGCGGAACTCCGAGATCGATGCCTGGCTCACCTATGCAACCAACGGGCAGCCAGGGCGCATCGTGTCGGAAATCGTGCCTGACGGCCACGCGTTCACGCTCCGTCAGCACCTCTCGCTGCTGCCGCTGCCTGACGGCGGCTACACGCCGCGCCAATCTGATCCCCGCGTCGGCTTCTTCGGCATCGTCTTCAAGGACTACGGGCAGCCGATCCAGGGTTCGCTCGAACAGCGGTCGATCGCGCGTCATCGCCTGACGCGCGCCAACCCGAGCGATCCGGCGAGCGCGATCACCAACCCGATCGTCTATTACGTCGACCGTGGAATCCCGGAGCCGATTCGCAGCGCGACGCTCGAGGGAGCGCGCTGGTGGACCGACGCCTTCGACCGTGCCGGGCTGAAGGGAGGGTTCCGGGTCGAGCTGCTGCCAGAGGGCGCCGACCCGATGGACGCGCGCTACAACGTCGTGCAGTGGGAGAACCGCAACGAGCGCGGCTGGTCGATCGGCAGCGCGATCACCGACCCGCGCACCGGTGAGATCATAAAAGGAATGGCGCGCCTCGACAGCCATCGTGCCCGCACCGACTACAATCTCTTCGCCGCGCTGATGGGCGCCGGCGAGACGCCGGCCGACACCCACTTCGTGCTCGCCCGCGTCAGGCAGGTGACCGCCCACGAGATCGGCCACACGTTAGGCATGTCGCACAACTACATCGCATCCACCTACCAGCGCGGATCGGTGATGGATTATCCGCCGCCGCGGGTGACTGTCGTCGGGCGCGACAGCATCGACATCAGCGAGGCATACGGCATCGGGCCCGGCGCCTACGACATCTGGGCGCTGCGCTGGGGGTACGGCATCTTCCCAGCGGGCAGCGAACGCGATTCACTCGCCGCGATCACCGCCGAGGGGATCGGCAAGGGCTATCTCTTCCTCTCCGATGCCGACGCGCGGCCGGACTACGCATCCGATCCGCGGACCAATCTCTGGGACGACGCGGCGACCGCCGACGAATTCCTGAAGCACGAGATGGATGTCCGCCGCGTGGCGATGAAGCGCTTCGGGGAGCGGAACATCCGCGCCGGCGAACCGGTCGCCTTGCTCCAGGAACGCTTCGCGCCGCTCTACTTTTTTCACCGCTTCGCGCTCAACTCGCTCGCCAAGACCATCGGCGGGATGGAGTACTCGAACGCGACTCGCGGCGACGCCCTGCAGGCGACGAAACCGATCGCCCCGGTGCGGCAGCGGGCCGCGCTGGGGGCGCTGGTTGCCGCGCTCAATCCCGACGAGCTGGCGATTCCCGACACCGTGCTGACACTGCTCGCGCCGCGCCCCTTCTCCTACGGCCCGAGCATCGAGCTGTTCGGCGCGCGGACGCGTCCTGCCTTCGACGAGCTCGGCGCGGCGCGGACCCTCGCCCAGCTGGTGGTCGATGCCGTGCTCCAGCGCGATCGCGCCGCGCGGCTCGTCCAGCAAGCGATTCACGACGACCAGGCGCTCACGTTAGGCCAGACGATCGACGCACTGAGCGCTTCGTGGCAACCGAGCCCCAGCCGCCTGACGGCGCAGCGTGCGGCGCTCCAGCGCGTGGTCCAGCGCGCGGTCGCCGACCGGCTGCTCGCCCTCGCCGCCGACCAGGGCGCATCGCCGGAAGCGCGGGCCACGGCCGAGCTCTCGATTGCCCGGTTGCGATTGATTGCCAGGCAGCGCGCGACGATGGCGAAGAGCAGCGACGGCGCCGAGCAGGCGCACTGGAGCTCGATCACCGGCGACTTCACCCGCTGGATCGAGCGGCGCGAACTGCCGCGCCCGACCCCGGCACTGGTCGCCCCGCCCGGCGATCCATTCGGTGAGGCACCGTGAGCCGCCTTACGGTTGGCGGCCGGTGTCTGACTCGTCGAGGCTGTCGAGTAACTCGCACGCGTCGTAGTCCCACGATGCCAACTTGATCGTTCGCTTCAACTCACGCCGGGCATCGCTGCTTCGACCCAAGTCTCAGCGGGATCGCGGGGCACCGCGGCGGGCGCGACGCCCAGCTCCAGATGGCGCCCGGACAGCTCGCGATGAGCGCAGCGGGCTCTGCGCCAAGCGGCTGCGCCGCGCAGTCACTTGTCCGCGCCTAACGCGCAACCAGCACCGCGGGAGATTGCCCGCCCAGCTTCGCGAGTGTGAGCGTGCGGCGTGCAACACCGTCCGGCTGGACGCGGGTATCGATGCGATACGAGACGCAACTGTGGCCGCGCCCGGGGCGAGCGGTGAAACAGAACTGCCGGGCACCGGCCGCGTCGCCCGGCCTGAGTTCCGTCCACCAGCGCAGCCGCTCGTCCGACCACACGTCAATCACCGTTCGTCCATGCTCAACACGAACGCGGAGCCGCTGCACGTCGAGGAACCCGTCGCGCCCGATCGCGAGCATCGTGGTGTCATGCGGATCCGCGCCGCCCTCGCGCCACTGTGCCAGCAAGGCGATCGGCCACTCGACGTTTGCCGGCTCGCGGTGGCGGTACCCGATGCGGCGCGCGCAAGATGTAGGTGTCGGATACCGCCGTCTGACCCAGTCCGAGCTGGCGCGATCGCGCAGTCGCGCGATCGAACTCTGCGTCCGCCTGGCCGGCGTCGTTGCGCGCCTGCTCGAGGTCGCGTGCGGCGATGACCCGGTGGTCGTACAGATCGGTTGCGCGCGCGAGCGCTGCGTGGGCAGCAACCCGGGCGGTGAGCGCCTTCGCCACGTCTGCGGTCGCCTGCGCGGCGTCAGCTGACAGGATGCGAGCGAGGGGCTGTCCCGCGTGTACGACATCACCGGACTGCACGTCGAGCGCGACGATTCGCCCGGCGACTGGGCTCGTCACGCGAACGGTGTGATTCTCATCGGGAACGACCTGCGCGGGGAGGGTCGCGATCACGCGCTCGGTTGACGGCTGCGCCGCTTCGACGCGAATTGAATTTCGCTTCGGCGAATCCCACGCGATCCGTACCTCTCCGGTCGGTACCGCGGCGTGCGCTTCCGCCGGTGCGTTTCCACCCCGGCATCCTGCGCAGGATGCGACTGCAACGAATGCGAATCTACGGAGGGACCGCGTCGGACGCGCGGTTCGGGGTGTGCTGTCAGACCTGTAGCTCTGCATGCCGGGCAGGTTACAGGGTTCGCTCGCTAAGTTGCGATGCCGATCAACCGCGGCCGGCGCTAAGAAGCCACAAAGATTTCCTGTTTCAGCGCGCCGAGCACATGGCGGCGGTTGAGGTCTCGCGCAACCGCTCCCATTGTTTAACCGTGAATCACATCCGTGCCGACGTCATTCTCGTCATTGACGACGAACTGCAGATCCGCCGCGCTGTCGCGAACGCGCTGAGTCAGCTCAGCGACCGCACACTCGAAGCGAGTACCGGCGCCGAGGGTATCGACCTCGCGGCCACGGCTCGACCCGACCTGATCGTGCTCGACCTCGGCCTCCCCGACATGGCGGGAAGCGCGGTCTGCCGCGAAATCCGCCGCTGGTCATCGGCGCCAATCGTCGTCCTCTCGGCGCGGCACGCCGAAGCGGAAAAGGTGGAACTGCTGACGCTCGGCGCCGATGACTATATCACCAAGCCATTCAGCCTCGCGGAATTCGTTGCTCGCGTTCAGGCACAGCTCCGACGCGCACGGACGGCGCCTCACGCGAACGGCCAGCCCGTCGTCTGCGACGGCCTGACGATCGATCTTGTTCGGCGTGAGACGCGGCGCGACGCCGCGCAAATTCGCCTAACGCGGATTGAGTGGTTGTTGCTGCAGACGCTCGTTACGCATGCCGGGCGGACACTGACGCATCAGCAGCTGTTCGACGTCGTCTGGGGGAAGTCGTTCGGTAATCCACGACAGTATTTGCGGGTGCACGTCACGAACCTCCGTCGGAAGATCGAGCGCGCACCGGCGTCGCCACGACTGATCGTCACCGATCCCGGCGTCGGCTACCGGTTCGAAGGCGCTGAATCGTGATTGTTCGCCGCTCATTGGCGATGCGATGGCTGGGGTGGGGAGTGCTGCTCGTCGGCTCGACACTCGTACTCCGGCATGCGCGCGACGGCATCGACCAGGTGCACGCGGTGCTCACCTTGTTGCTGGTGGTAATTGGGGGGAGCGTTTCGGGCGGACGCGCGCTCGGCTTCACGCTCGCCGTCGTCAGCTTTGCTCTGATCGATTACTACTTTCAGCCGCCGTTCGACCTGCTGTCGATCGACAAGCCACTCGACGGTGTGGTACTAATCGCTTTTGTTGCGACAGCTGGGGTCACGACGCACTTGCTGACGCGCGCGCGCCAGGAAGCGCAGGGCGCGCGGGAACGCGCCAGCGAGGTGGAAAGTCTATCGCGCCTCGGCGCAGCGACGCTTCGCTACGCGGAGCCGGAGGAGGCGCTTGGCGCGGTCGCTTCACTCGTGCGCGAAGCGATCGGTGCCGCGGCCTGCGGCATATTTCAGTGGGACGAGACCACGGGGCTGCGCATTGCGAGCCTGGCGGTCAACGATCCCACCTCGCCACCGCCGTCGAATGCTGAGATTCATGCGGCGTCGGGCGCGGCGGAGCTGGGGTGCCCGGTCACCCTCGCTCCTGACGGAAGCCGCGTGAGGCACGATGATGTTCACTTCGCCAACGATCCCGATGTGATGCAAACCTCCATCCTCGCGCTACCGCTTCACGCGGAGCAGCGGACGATCGGCGCGCTCCTCGTACGCGGCGCGCCCGAGCTGGCCCTTGATGCCCCGCGGCGCCGGCTGCTCGCGGCGCTCGGATATTACGCGGCGCTGGGAATCGAGCGCATGCGCCTCGTTGGCGAGGCTGCGCACTCGCAGGCCCTTCGCGAGGCGAGCCGCGCGAAGGACCAGGTCCTCGCTTCGGTATCGCACGATCTTCGCACCCCGCTCACCACGATCAAGGTGCTCGCACAGGGCGCGCAGTCCCGCGGCGAACCTTCGGCACCGGCAATCGTGGAGCAGGCCGACCGCCTCGCCCGCATGGTCAGCGATCTCCTCGAGCTCTCGCGGATCCGGGCGGGCGGCGCGGCCGTGGCTCCGGAGGTGAATACCGCGGAGGACATCGTCGGCGCCGCGCTACGACAGGTGGAGGGTGGCCGTGGGGACAGGATCATCGTGCCGCACGTGGATACAGACTCTCCCGTGCTCGTCGGGCTATTCGACTTCGTGCATACCCTGCGCATTCTCGGCAACCTTCTCGACAACTCGCTGCGTCACGCGCCGCCCGGCGGAGTCATCGACCTCTGGGCAATACGGGAATGCGACCAACTCGTCTTTACAGTGGCCGATCGAGGCGCTGGCGTTGATCCTGCTGAGCGCGAGCGCATATTCGAAGCGTTCTATCGTCCTGTCGGCGCAACGAGCGACGGTGGGCACGCAGGACTCGGTCTATCGATCGCGCGGACATTAGCGGAGCTTCAGGGAGGTACGCTCGCCTATTCCACGCGCGAGGGCGGCGGCAGCCTGTTCACGCTGCGTCTGCCTGCGGCCGACCTTGACGAATCCGCCGGACAGGAGCCCGCCTAACGTGCCAGAAGAGATCGAGATCGACGCCGACAAGCTGCGCGAGTCCATCGACGATGAGCTTGAACGACAGGGAGGCACGCTGCTGCGCGCGATTTCCCTGACCACGGCGTTGCTCGCAGTCCTTGCGGCGATCGGGTCACTCCGTGCCGGAGCGACGATCAACGAAGCGCTCCTTCTGAAGACAGAGGCAACGCGGCTGCAGGCCGAGGCGTCCGACCAGTGGGCGTACTACCAGGCGAAGGGCATCAAGGCGGCGATCGTGAAGGGGGCAGCAAGCAGCTGGCAAGCTGTCGGAAAGAGTCCACCGCGCGAACTCGATGAACAGGCGGCTCGCTACATCGGCGAGCAAGGCGAGATTCAGAAGAAAGCTGACGCGCTCGAGAAGCAGCGGGACGAACGCTCGCGCGAAGCGGAGCTACTCGTTCAGCAGCACGAGCACTACGCTACCGCGGTTGCGCTCTTCCAGGTCGCGATTGCGCTCGGTGCAATTGCTGCGCTGACCCGGATTCGCCTCGGATGGATCGCGTCGCTCGTCACCGGTGCAGTCGGAATCGTCGTGTTGCTGGTCCCACTGATACGCGGCCATTGATCAGCGCCATGAGATCGACGTCAGCACACCGAGGAGTCGCGCTGGCGACTGGCTCGCTGCGAAGGGTCCGCCGGCCCGGCTTCCGCACCCGGCTGACGTTGACTGCCGTCATCGCAGCGGTCGCTTCGCTGTTGCCGATTGGTGCGCACCCCCTCGCCGCCCAGACGCTGGGACCGGTGACGCTCGCCGCCGGGCTCGGTGTCGCCTACCAGGCTCGCAAGGAATTCAACGCCGTCGGCGCCCACCTCTGGCTCGGCGCCGAGACGGTGCTCGACAAAAAGGTGCGCGTCCGGCTCGACGTCGCGCTCCATCGCTTTGGATACGCATCGCCGTCGATCGCCGCCTGCGCGGCGACGACGTACTGCGCTCCGGTCCTCACCACCCCGCTGCAGCTCGGCGCGATCACGGCGACGATCGTCTGGCGTGACACGTCGGGCGTCCGTCGCTGGTACTACCTCGCCGGACTCGGCGCCTACAGCGCGTTAGGCGGTCGGGACGCCAACTCCCGGCTCGGCGTCACGGCGGGTCTCGGCCGCGAGCTCGGCGCGACCCGGTCGTTCCTCGTCGAGGCGCGTGTCCACGTTCCATACGATGGCAATGGCTACGGCTTCTTCATCCCCGTGACCGCCGGCTGGAACTTCGGGCATTTTCTACCGTGACCGCCGTTGCTCGACGCTGATGCCTGACGGCCGCCTGTCATGACTCAGCCAATCCGCCAGTCCGCCGGCGCTGCAACGACGTCGCTCGAGCAGCGCGTCGAGATCGAGACGCCCGAGCACGTTGCATTCTCGTACACGATCGCCGGCATCGGCTCGCGCGCCGCCGCGGCGATCGTCGACCAGCTGATCATCTGGCTAGTGATCGTGGCGGTGTTCATCCTCGGCGCCATCGCGTTAGGCGCGATCGCCGGTGACGGGTTGATGAACGGCGTCGAGCACGCATTCGGTTCGTGGCTGTTCGCCGCGATGTACCTCGCCGCCTTCGCGTTGTCGTGGGGCTACTTCGTGTTCTTCGAGGCGCTCTCCGACGGGCAGACGCCGGGAAAGAAGATGTTCGGCCTCCGGGTGGTCCAGGACGGCGGCTACTCGATCTCCTTTGGCGCGTCCGCGGTGCGGAACCTGATCCGCGTGCTCGACGCGCAGCCCGGCTTTTTCTATTTCGTCGGGATGGTGAGCGCGATCTTCTCGCGGACCTCGAAGCGCATCGGCGATCATGTCGCCGGCACGATTGTCGTGCACGAGCGCGTGCCGGAGTTCGCGCCGGCGGTGGCGAGTGCGACGTCTATGTCGAGCAGCGTGCGGCCGGGCGCGGGCGCGCGCGAGCCCGGGGCGACGCCTGCACCGGCGCCCGCATTCGCCAGTGCGCTGCTCACCGAGGATGAGTTTGCGCTGCTCCAGCGATTCATGGCCCGCCGCCAATCGCTCGATCCGGTCCGGCGCGCCGAGATCTTGCGGCAGCTGGTCGTCCGTTTCGGCGAGCGTCTGCCCGGTGAGGGCATGGCCGACGGTGCGCGGATCGTCCGGCTTCATCAGGCGGAGCAGGACGCGCGCGCTCGCGGAGTGTCGTCGCGCGGCGAGACCGGCGCGGCCCGCGAGCATCATGCGCTGGTCGCCCGCGGCGCCGGCCGGTGGGGCGAGTTCGCCACGCTGCTCGGCCGCGCAAAAAACGGCGGGCTCCGCGTACTCGCCGAGAACGAGATAGCCGACTTCGTTGCCCGCTATCGCGAAGCGGCCGCCGACCTCGCCCGCCTGCGCACGGCGAGCCGGGGACGCGATACGGAGGCGCAATACTACCTCAGCCGCTTGGTGGCCGCCGGACACAACCTGCTCTATCGCCGCCGCGAGCTCGCGTTAGGCGCGGTCTGGACTTTCCTGACGGTGACGCTGCCTCGCGAGGCGCGCCGCTCGTGGCGTCCGATCCTCACGGCCGCGCTGCTGCTCTACGGACCGGCGGCGATCACCTACGTCGCCGTCATTCGCGATCCCGACCTGCAGTACGACTTCGAGCCGCCGGGAATGATCGACCGCGTCGAGAACGCGGCGAGGAATGAATCGCGGGGCAAGGGCTACATCGCCTTCAATGATCAGCAGCGGCCGATGGTCTCGAGCTTCATCATGACCAACAACATCAAGGTGACGATCATCGCCTTCGCCGCCGGCGCGACGGCGGGCGCCGGCACCCTGCTCGCTCTCGTCTCGAACGGGATCTCGCTCGGCGCGTCGATCGCGATGTACCAGAACTACGGCGTCGCCCAGGTCATCCTCGGCTTCGTCATCGCGCACGGCATTCTCGAGCTGCAAGCCATCTGCTTCGCTGCGGGCGGCGGCCTGCTCATCGGCTACGCGATTCTCCTGCCCGGCGCCCTGACCCGCCGCGAAGCGATCATCGTCCAGGGCCGCCGCGCCGTCAGGCTGGCGACGATCTCGATCATCCTCCTCGTCTTCGCCGGCCTGATCGAAGGATTGTTCTCGGCCGATCCCTACTGGCCCTTCTCGACGCGCGTCGCGGTCGGCGCACTGACCGGTATCCTGATGCTCCTCTGGCTCAGTCGCGGCTGGCGGGGCGAAGCCGACCTGCCGGACGAGGACAACGCGTACCGGCTGGCTGGGGAGCGTTAGGCGGCTAACTGCCACGGGTCAGGAGGCAGGGTAAGGGCCGTGCCACGAGGCATGCTGCAGGGGCAGGAGGCCTCATGGCAGGTCAGTTCCCCTGCCTCCTGGCTTCTGGTCTTCTACGTCATTCGTCGTATGTCACTTGTTTTACTGCGCTGGTAACCTCACTTCGCGGGTCAGGCATGGACCTGACCGATCAACGAGATGCGGCTCCCCCCGAGGCGCATCGAACACGTGAGGAGACCAATGTCCAGGAAAGCCGCAGTCTCACTCGTCGCCGCGATCACGATCGCCGCCTGCGCCGACCATCCCACGGCGCCATCCACGCCCGCCACTGGGGCTGCTCCATCGCTTGCGGTGGGCGCCGCCGACATCTGGCGCCCCGTCGTCACCGGGGTGACAGGTCCCGGGGCACAGTACGCGTTCTATGTCCCGAAGGACAACTGGAACGGTGAGGTCGTCTACTACGCGCACGGCGTCCGCCTGCCGATGGATCCAGTCGACCTCAACCTCGGGGACTCGTTCCCTGAGTTCCGTGACGAACTTGTAGCGCGGCATTACGCGGTCGCTTATTCGAGCTTCTCCGAGAACGGCTTCGCGGTCAAGGATGGCGCGCAGCGCACGCACCAGCTTCGCGGCCTCTTCGCGTCGGAATTTGGCAAGCCGACCCGCAGCTACCTGACCGGAACATCGTTAGGCGGCCTGATGGCCGAGAACATCGCCGAGACGCACGGTGCACAGTACGACGGGACGCTGGCGATGTGCGCTCCGTTAGGCGGCTCGGTCAGCGAGATCAACTACCTGGCCGACGTGCGCAACCTCTTCGACTGGTTCTACAAGGGCACCCTCCCGGGCGACGTGATGAACGTCCCGCCCGGCACCAACCCCGACGCCGCAGTCGGCGCCGCCGTCGGTGCGATCATTCGCGATCCGCGTGGGCTCGGCGCGATGCTCCAGATTCAGCAGACGCCGATCGAAGGGACGAACCCGAACGAATGGATCACGTCAGTTGCCTACGCGATCAAGTACAACATCCTCGCGCTAGACAACCTGCTCGACCACACTCACGGGCACCCATTCTACGACAACAGCGAGACGGTGTACTCATCGGCGACGCTGCCGGCGACGCTGATGTCCGCGATCAACGGAGCGGTGCCAACCGTGCCAGGCATCAACCGTTTCACGGCGACACCCGACGCGCTGAACTACCTCGACAAGTACTACAAGCCCACGGGCGCGCTCGTGATTCCGACGCTGACCCTGCACACCAACAGCGATCCGTTCGTCCCACGCCGCAAGCACGAGGGTGAGTTCCTCACCGCCGTCAGGGGGGCCAACGCCACCGCACTCCTCGTCCAGCGTCACGTCGCCGGCGCAACGTTCGGCCACTGCACCTTCAAGGTGAGCGACATGACCGCCGCCTTCGAGGATCTCGCGACCTGGGTCCGCACCGGTGTAAAGCCCGCCGCCTGATCGCCGCCCTACGCTGCGCAGGTGGATGGAAGGCGCGCCGCGCTCGCACGCGGCGCGCCTTTCGTCCGGCCTGGTTCCCCCTCGTCGCTCGTCGAAGTGAACGAATCACGCATCGCGCCTCACAATATTCCCCGCCCCTTGACCTCCAGGTATCGATTGATCACCGCCGCCGTCATCCGCACCGGCGACACATCCAGCACCGATACCCCCGCCCGCCGCATCCGCTGCAGCGCATCGTCCCGTGCCGAGAGGAGTTCTTCCGCCGCGGCGCTCTCGTAGACCGCTGACGTCGACACCCGCGCTGCCGGGACCGCGACCGCCGCCAGCTCGTCGTTGCGCAGTGCGACGACCAGCGGCAGGTGCCG